>JBBQWL010000026.1:0-98497 GCA_038210625.1 Chitinophagales bacterium
CCGCTGCCAAAGCTGCTCTGCTACAAGATTTGTTTGGAACTTCATCGGGCATTGGAGTTAATTATTTGCGCATCAGCATCGGTGCATCAGATTTAAATGCTATCACCTTTACTTATGATGATGTGCCTGCCGGGCAAACGGATATGAACCTGGCGGCAGTTAGTCTTAACCCCGATAAAACAGATTTGATACCGTTGCTTAAAGAGATACTGGCCATCAATCCCAATATTAAAATATTGGCAACACCATGGTCGGCACCGGTTTGGATGAAGGATAACAATAGCTTTAAAGGCGGTAGTTTGGTGCCCGCTAACTACAACGTATATGCGCAGTATTTTGTAAAATACATACAGCAGATGAAGTTGGAAGGCATTACCATTGATGCGGTTACTCCGCAAAACGAGCCGCTCAATCCCAACAATAATCCCAGCCTTGTAATGACCGCTGTGCAACAGGCCGATTTTATAAAAAATAGCCTGGGCCGCGCATTTCAAACCGCTGGCATCACCACCAAAATAATTACGTACGATCACAATTGCGATGTGCCCGGTTATCCTTTAACCGTGTTGCAGGATGCACAAGCCAATCCATTTGTGAGTGGATCTGCCTTTCACTTATATGCCGGCGATATCAGTGCATTGTCAACTGTACACAATGCGTTCCCCGATAAATCACTCTATTTTACAGAAAAATACACTGCATCCACCGGTGATTTTGGTGGTGATTTAAAATGGCATGTGAAAAATGTATTGATCGGTTCCATGCGCAACTGGAGCCGCACGGCCCTTGAATGGAACCTGGCCAATGATGGCAATTACGGTCCGCATACGGATGGAGGCTGCACAACCTGCAAAGGGGCTTTAACGATAACCGGCTCATCTGTTTCCCGAAATGTGGCGTATTATATCATTGCCCATGCGGCCAAATTTGTACCCTTTGGATCGGTGCGTATTGCAAGCACCGTCTCGGGGAATTTGCAAACCGTTGCTTTTCAAACGCCTGATAATAAAAAGATTTTAATTGCAGAAAACGACGGCGCCATTGCTATATCATTCAACATTAAATACAATGGCAAATGGGTGGCCACTCAATTGGCTGCCGGTGAGGTTGCTACATACATTTGGTGATTTTAAAATAAAAAAATGAAACATAACATTGTCCTATTCCTCGTAATGTTGCTGGGAGCATGCAGTCAGCCAACCAACAATAAAGTTGTTACTTACGCCAAGCCTTATTCTATCGAAGGCAAAAAAGTAATTGTTTATTCCACTGCCTACAGCAGCAACCTGCGTTTGTCAGTCACGGATACGCTGTCTTTCAAAACACTGGTCCAGCCACTTGAAACGCAGGTGTGCGTATTTGTGGATCCATCAAAAACCTTTCAAACTTTCCTCGGAATTGGTGGTGCGTTAACAGATGCTTCTGCGGAAACATTTGCCAAATTGTCTCAATCAAAACAGCAGGAATTTTTACGGGCGTATTATAACGATACAACTGGCATAGGCTATACTCTGGCAAGAACCACCATTCACAGCAGCGATTTTTCCAGCGCCAGTTATACGTACATAACGGAAGGTGACAAAGAATTAAAGTCCTTTAATGTTAATCATGATAAACAGTATCGCATACCATTTGTAAAACAAGCAATCGCTGCGGCCGGTGGTAAACTAACATTGTTTGCAAGTCCGTGGAGCCCGCCGGCATTTATGAAAAGCAATAATGACCTGGCACATGGTGGAAAATTAAAGCCGGAGTTTTATCAGTCGTGGGCCAACTATTATGTAAAGTTTATACAAGCCTATCAAAGTGAAGGCATTCCTATTTGGGGCATTTCTGTACAAAATGAACCCATGGCTACACAACGCTGGGAGAGCTGCGTTTTTACAGCGGAAGAAGAACGGGATTTTCTGAAGAACAATCTTGGTCCAACTATGCATAAAGAAGGGCTGGGCGATAAGAAAATAATTGTATGGGATCATAACCGTGATCTGATGGTACAAAGAGCTAACACTATATTCAGTGATCCGGAAGCTTCCAAATACGCATGGGGTATGGGTTTTCACTGGTACGAAAGCTGGAGTGGCGGAACAGAAATGTACGAAAATGTAGCAAAGGTGCACGAAACCTGGCCGGATAAAAACCTGATGTTTACAGAAGGCTGTGCAGAAAGTTTTAAAGCCGGTGGTTATTATAACTGGTCGCTGGGCGAACGGTATGGCCGCTCCATGATCAATGATTTTAACAACGGCACCGTTGGCTGGACGGACTGGAATGTGTTACTGGATGAAACCGGTGGCCCTAACCATGTACAGAATTTTTGTTTTGCACCGATACACGCCGATACAAAAACAGGCGATTTGATTTACACCAACGCCTATTATTACATCGGGCACTTTTCTAAATTTATCCGCCCCGGTGCAAAAAGAATCAGCAGTGCGGCAAGCCGCAGCCAGTTGTTAACTACCTCTTTTAAAAATGAAGATGGAAAAGTGGTGGTAGTTGTAATGAACCAGGGGAACGCGAAAACAACTTACAATCTTTGCATCGGTACTTCAGCAGCGGAAGTAACCATACTGCCACATGCCATTCAAACACTGGTGTTATAAAAAATATTTCAATAACGATAGTCAATGATCAACAAAAAATTAAAACTACTTTTTGCAGTTGTATTGCTACTGGTAAATATTTCCTGTGGTGCGCAGAAAGTAAAGCAGCATATTGCAAGTGTACCTGCAAGGCAACTAAATTTATCAGACAGTGCATTGCTGGATGTAGTACAGAAGCAAACGTTTAAATATTTTTGGGATTTTGCTCACCCCGTAAGTGGTATGGCCAGGGAAAGAAGCAATGAAGATGCCGGCTACGGCCATGAAACAGTTACCACGGGCGGAACCGGCTTTGGCATAATGGCTGTAATTGTAGCAACAGAACGTGGATGGATTACAAGAGATACTGCGGCGAAATTTATGCGCAAGATGGTGAACTTTTTATTGAAAGCCAATTCGTATCATGGCGCATTTCCGCACTGGATGGATGGCGCTACCGGCAAAACAATTCCCTTTAGCAGAAAGGATGATGGCGGCGATTTGGTGGAAACATCTTACCTCTTCCAGGGGCTGCTTTGCGCCAGGCAATATTTTAACCGCGATAATCCTGTTGAAAATGAATTCAGGGCAAAGCTGGGCTGGATGTGGAGTGGCATTGAATGGAACTGGTATACACACGGGCAGGATGTATTGTTCTGGCACTGGAGCCCAAACAATGGGTGGGCCATGAATTTTCCTGTGCGTGGTTTTAATGAATGTTTAATCATGTACATACTAGCAGCCAGTGCTGAAGATTATCCCGTAACTGCCGAGGTATATCATCGTGGCTGGGCACAAAGTAATTTTTTTAAGAACGGAAAAACATTTTACGGCTATACGCTACCGTTGGGATTCGATTATGGTGGCCCTTTGTTCTTTTCACAATATTCTTTTTTAGGGTTGAATCCACACGGGTTAAAAGACCAGTATGCAGATTACTGGGAGCAAAATAAAAATCATACACTCATCAATCATGCGTATTGTTTGGATAATCCCAAAGCGTTTAAAGGCTACGGAGAAAACTGCTGGGGGCTCACCGCATCGGACACCTACAATGGCTACAATGCCTTTTCGCCTACCAACGATGAAGGAACAATTACGCCTACTGCCGCCTTATCCGCCTTTCCTTACACACCTGAATATTCAATGAAAGCACTCAAACATTTCTATTATGATAAGGGCGATAAAATTTGGGGCGAGTACGGTTTTACAGATGCCTTTAATGAAACCAAAAACTGGTATTCAAAAAATTACCTGGCTATAGATGAAGGCCCTATTGTGGCAATGATAGAAAATTACCGCAGTGGCTTATTGTGGAAATTATTTATGAGCTGCCCGGAAATAGGATATGGATTAAAAAAGCTCGGATTCAGTTACGCAGCACAAACAAACAATGCCCTGGTTAAATAAGCGAATTTTAATACTGAATTCAACAAGGCATTTTAAGTAGATTTGAATAGTAGAATATTATACGATTGCTCAAGTGGGTTACTTTTTTATTAAAAAAGAGAAGGTTTGCCTGTCTGAAATTTTAAAAGGTTTTAATTATTGCCATGCTAAAAAAATTATCTCTGTTGTTGCTATTCACTAGCATCGTTATTCACCTGTTAGCTCAAAAAATAAATTTTAAAGATGGATATCCCAACAACGTTAATCCCATTGGTATTGTAAAAAATATCCCCGACAGCACGTTGCTGGAAATTGTACAGCGTCAGACTTTTCGTTACTTCTGGCATTATGCGCATCCTGTAAGCGGACTGGCAAGGGAAAGAGATGGAGCTGTACATGCAGTATCCTACTGGGATTATATCAACGAGGCCTGGGATGAACCTAACCTCAGCAAAACTATTTTTGGTGGCGAAGACTGCGCCATTGGCGGCACCGGTATGGGTATTTTATCAACCATCGTTGCAGTACAACGTGGTTGGATTGGAAGAGACACGGCCGTAAAAAGGCTGATAAAAATTGCAGACTTTTTATACAGGGCCGACTGTTACCATGGCATTTACCCGCATTTTATGAATGGCACTACGGGTAAAACCGTACCGTTCGACCGGCTGGATGATGGTGCCGATATAGTGGAAACTTCTTACCTGCTGATGGGCTTTTTATGTGCCAAAGAATATTTTACCGGCGATGCCATTACTGAGAAGTATTTGCGCAAGCGAATTGATCAGATGTGGGGAGCCGCTAACTGGAACTGGCATACCAAAGGCGAAAACAAAAGATTGTATTGGCACTGGAGCCCACGCAACGATTTTGATATGAACTTTCCGGTGTGGGGGTACAATGAATGCTTAATCACTTATATCTTATCAGCAGCTTCACCCAATCATGGCATTTCGAGAAACGTATATGACTCTACCTGGAGCGGCAGCGCTGGCTGGCAAAACGGCAAATCGTATTACGGTTATAAATTGCCTTTGGGTAATTATCATAAAGACAAGGGAGGCCCATTGTTTTTTGAACAATATACTTATATGGGCATCGATCCAAATGAATTGAAAGATGATCACGGAACGGACTATGCGGAGCAAACAAAAAATCACACACTCATCAACAGGGCCTATTGCATTGAAAACCCCAATCACTACAAAGGCTACAGCGCCCAATGCTGGGGCCTCACTGCCGGCGATAGTTACAAAGGATATGTGGCACACAGTCCCGAAAATGATAGAGGCGTAATTCAACCAACTGCGGCGATATCTTCTATGCCTTATACTCCAACAGAAAGTATGGAAGCGCTTAAATATTTTTATTACGAATTGGGTAATAAAATCTGGGGGCCGTTTGGTTTTGCAGACGGGTTTAGCATCCATCACAACTGGTATGCAAAAAGCCACCTGGCGATAGACCAGGGGCCAATTGTAGTGATGATAGAAAATTACAGAAGCGGCCTGATCTGGAATTTATTTATGAAGATTCCGGATGTGCAAAATGGATTAAAGAAATTAGGTTTTAAAAGTAAGTGGATAAAGAGCTAACCAGGTGGGTCACCCCAAAAAGATGGCTCACCCGGATTAGGCGCATAGAAAAAATTAGCACCGGACAACATGCAGTCAGCAAAAATTAAAAAAGCGATATTGTGTTGCACTATAATGGTGGTGGCAACCTGTTGCGCTGCTCAATTGAAAAATACCGGCAAAATTGTTTCGTATAAAAAAGTGCAGGGAGGTATAGAAGGAAAAACTGCTACCACTGTTTTTGATGTGCACGCCTATTCAGATCATATCATCCGCGTGAGGGTTTCAAAAAATAAAACACTCAATAATTTTTCTTATGCACTGTCTGATAACCGAATTCCGGAGTTTGACAATTATTCAATTAAAGATACCGGCAACCTGGTTTTATTATCCACCAATGCCATTAATGTGGTAATTGAAAAAGCACCCTATTTTGCCATAACATTTAAAAATAAGGCCGGTCAAATAATCAATGAAGATGTAAAAGGCAGTTATTTTGGAACAACCTTCTCCGGCGATAAAGTAAGCGTTTATAAAAAGATGCAGGAAGGCGAACGCTTTACAGGTATGGGCGAAGCATTGGGAAACCTGGATAAAAAGGGGATGGGTATCACGCTAAATAATACCGACAATTACAAATACGGCGACCCCCGTGTGCCGATGTATATCAGCGTTCCGTTTTACATCGGCATGCATCACCAACAGGTGTATGGCATGTTTTACAACAACAGTTACAAAAGCTTTTTCAACTTTGGCTTATCAACGCCTGGTTTTACTTCGGTAACTATGGACGGTGGTGATGCAGATTATTTTTTTATGTATGATGAATCTGTTGCAAAAGTTATCGAACACTATTCATCTTTAACAGGAAAAATGCAGTTGCCACCCAAGTGGAGTATCGGCTATCACCAAAGCCGGTGCAGTTATTACCCGCAGGAAAAAGTAGCCTGGATAGCCGAAACTTTTAGAAAGAAAAAAATTCCGTTGGACTGTATTGTGTTGGATGCCGATTACCAGCAGGGGTATCAACCATTCAGGGTAAACAAACAACGATTTCCTGATATGCCGGGATTAGCGGCCAGCCTCGCTAAGATGAATATTGAATTAACCGCGTCTGTTTATCCCGGTGTAAAAATCGACAGCACATATGAATCGTATACTGATGGATTAAAAAAAGATGTGTTTGTAAAATATGCAGATGGTAGCTTATTTAAAACGGAGATTGCTCCGTTGCCTGTTTATCTTCCGGACTATACCAATCCTGCAACAAGGGCCTGGTGGGTTGATAAAATGAAATGGTTACCAGACAATGGCATACATGGTTATTGGAATGATATGAACGAGCCAGCCGTAGCCGGAAGTTATTTGCCGGATAACCTGGTATTTAATTTTGATGGCCATACAACCAATGCACAGGAGGCAAAAAATGTATATGGTTTTCAGATGGCAAGAAGTAGCTATGAATCTGCAGTAAAGTATGGAAATGGCAGGCGACCTTTTGTACTAACGCGTTCTGCATTTGCAGGCGTGCAGCGATACTCAGCTGTGTGGAGCGGTGATAACACTGCCAGCGATGAAGGTTTGTTAAGTGGTGTGTTGCTAAATAGTCAAATGGGCTTATCAGGCATTCCCTTTGTTGGTCCCGATTTGGGAGGCTATATCGGTGATGGAACAAAGGATTTATTTAAACGCTGGATAGAAGTGGGCGTATTTTCTCCTTTTTTGAGAAACCACAAAGGCTTCTTTACACCTGCCAATGAACCCTGGAGTTACGGCGAAGAAATAGAAGCCATCGCAAAAACATTTATCGAATTTCGCTACCGCATGATGCCGTATGTTTATGCTGCATTTTACGAAGCGTCCCAAACAGGCATGCCAATAGCAAGAAGCCTTTGCATCAATTATCCTTTTGATGATAAAGTGTTTGATAATGTTTACCAATATCAATTTTTATTTGGCGATGCCATGCTGGTAGTGCCGGTAACAACGGCGGAAAATAATAAGAAAATTTATTTACCAAAAGGCGATTGGTTCAATATATATTCCGACGAAAAAATAGCAGGCGAAAAAGCATGGGCAGAAGATGTTCCCGCCTGGCAAATTCCTGTTTTTATAAAAGCCTCTTCCATCATACCTATGCAAAGTATTGTGCAATCGGCTAAAGAAAAACCTTCTGATACACTTTGGCTGCATATATATAATGGAAAAGAAAAGAACAGTTTTGTGTACTATGAAGACAGCGGTGATGGGATGACATATACAAAGGGAGACTATTGTAAAAGAGTCATCACATTTGATCCGGAACAAAAGCAACTATTGTTGCAAACGCAGGAAGGAACTTACCAGTCTGATTTCAAAAAGCTGCAACTTGTTTTTCATGGTTTTGAAAATGGAATTATAGAGGTTAGTGTCAACAACGGCAATAAACAACCATTGCAGGAAGGCCGGGAAAAAATACTGGACGGTCTGCAATACATGGCCGATCTGTATGATCCATCTTCCTATGCATCTTTAAGAAATGCAGAGCAGGTAAGCAGTCAAAAAACGATTACTATTGATAACAGTACGAAGGCCATCATGGTGCAATGGAAATAATTTGAACAGGATTTGAAGGAACACTAAACGAAGAAAATAGAACGCAGTAAGGTGACATATTCATTTGATAAAAGCAATATTTAAATACAGGGCACTGAAGATAATTGTGGAACAAGCTTTGCAGGTAAGGGAAATTGCCCTGGCTTAAAGAAGATCAACTTACGGCCAGATCAAAGTACTTTTGTATTATAAATAGCACTCCAATAAATCCTGCTTGTTTAAATAGAATAAATATATTTTATGAAGCCTTTATTTTCACCTGTGCCAATGAATATTAAAACAACGGTTGGTATTTTAAGAATCATCGTCGGCGCAATGATGGTGTACCACGGTGCCGAAGTTTTTAATGCTGCACAAATAAAAGAATATGCACAATGGGATGTGTTTAAAACTTCCTCCTCACCAACACTGATGCCCTACATTGGCAAGGGTGCCGAGTTTTTAAGCGGGCTGCTGTTGGTACTTGGATTATTCACCAGGATTGCAGCCGCCATACTTATTGCGAGCATGTGTTACATTACTTTTAAAATCGGTCATGGCCAATTTTGGTACCAGGATCAACATCCATTTATGTTCGTGCTTTTTGGGCTGCTGTTCTTTTTTGTTGGTCCGGGTAAATGGAGTATTGATCACATAATTTTTAAACCCAGATCAAAATATACTACTTACAAATGATTAAGTTACCGGCTTTACTATTTCTATTTAATCCGCTGCAGCGAATAGCGGCAACTTGTTCAAAGGCTGTACTGCTGTTAAGCATGTGCCTCTTGTTTGTGGCTTATAATTTACAAGCACAGTATAAACAACAAACCTATTGCAACCCTATCAATATTGATTACGGCTATACGCCTATCCCAAATTTTAGTGAATGGGGCAGGCATCGGGCTACGGCTGACCCTGTAATAGTGACTTATAAAGGGGATTATTATTTGTTTAGCACCAACCAGTGGGGCTATTGGTGGAGCAGCGATATGCTGAACTGGAAATTCATTTCCAAAAAATTCCTGCGCCCTTGGAATGGCGGCGTGTATGATGAATTGTGTGCTCCGGCCGTTGGAATTATCGGCGATACAATGATTGTGTTCGGTTCAACCTATACCAGCAATTTTACTATTTGGATGAGCACCAATCCCAAGGCCAACGACTGGAAACCGCTGGTGGATTCTTTTGAAATGGGTGGCTGGGATCCTGGGTTTTTTACAGACGATGACGGTAAAGTATACATGTACAATGGAAGCAGCAACCGCTACCCGTTATATGGCATAGAATTAAACCGCAAAACCATGGCGCCAAAAGGCTACAGGAAGGAAATGTATTTTTTGGAGCAGGATCGCTACGGTTGGCAAAGGTTTGGTGAAAACCTGGACAATACTTTTTTAGATCCCTTTATTGAAGGCGCCACTATGAACAAGCACAACGGAAAATACTACCTGCAATATGGAGCCCCCGGTACTGAGTTTAGCGGCTATGGCGATGGTGTTGTAGTTGGGGATAATCCACTGGGTCCCTTTACGCCGCAATCAGATCCGTTAAGTTATAAGCCGGGTGGCTTTGCAAGGGGAGCTGGCCATGGCGCAACATTTAAAGATGTGTATAATAATTACTGGCATGTTTCAACGTCTATCATCTGTGTAAAAAATACATTTGAGAGAAGGATTGGTATATGGCCCGCCGGTTTTGATAAGGATGATGTAATGTGGTGCAACACTGCATTTGGAGATTATCCGCACTACCTGCCCGGCCCCCCCACCCCCCAGGGGGGGACTTCCGAAGACGCTAAAAATTTGAGGAGTCGTTCTAATACGGCAGACTCTTCGCAAAATCCCCCCCTGGGGGGTGGGGGGGCTGGCCCCGTTTGGATGTTGCTTAATTATAAAAAGCCGGTTGTGGTATCATCTACTTTAGCCAGCTATTATGCCAACAATGCGGTTGATGAAAATATAAAAACGTACTGGAGTGCAGCCAGCAGCAATAAGGGAGAATTTATTCAGACAGACCTGGGCAATGTGTCCACGGTAAATGCGGTGCAAATAAATTATGCCGACCAGGATGTGGATAGTTCCTTTCTCGGAAAATCGCTCGGTGTATTTCACCAGTACATTTTATATTATTCGCTGGATGGCAAAAAGTGGACGGTGTTAAAAGATAAAAGTGCTAACAAAACAGACGTGCCCCATGACTATGTTGAATTGGAAAAACCTGTTGAAGCAAGATTTATAAAACTGCAAAACATTCACATGCCAACCGGTAAATTTGCCATTAGCGGCTTGCGTGTTTTTGGCAACGGGCATGGTGCAACGCCAAATAAAGTAGACAATTTTATTGTACTGCGTACAGAAAAAGATAAGCGGAGTGCCTACCTGAAATGGAAGCCGGTAGATAATGCATTTGCCTACAATATTTATTACGGAACAGATCCTCAAAAATTATATACCTGTATTATGGTGCATGATTTTAACGAGTACTGGCTAAAAACAATGGACAATCAAAAAACCTATTATTTTACTATTGAGGCCATCAACGAAAATGGCGTATCACGAAAAGCAACGATTATTAAAGCACAATAAAATATGAAAAACAAAATTATAATTGCCTTTTTTTTGTCCTTGTTCGCATTTGTTTATGTTGCCGCACAAGTACCTTTTTACAACGATATCCAATCCTTCAAAAAACAGGATAGTGCAGCATTTCCCCCGAAGCATGCCATTCTTTTTGTGGGCAGTTCTTCCTTCACCAAATGGACAGATGTACAAAATTACTTTCCAGGCTATCCCATTGTCAACAGGGGTTTTGGTGGCTCGTCTTTGCCGGATGTAATCCATTTCGCCAATGATATTATCATTCCCTATCAGCCAAAGCAAATTGTAATTTACTGTGGTGAAAATGATCTTGCCGGGTCGGATACCACCGTGAACGGAAAAGTGGTGTTTGATCGCTTTAAACAACTGTTTGTACTCATCCGGAAACAACTTCCTAAAGTGCCCATTGCTTATGTATCAATGAAACCAAGCCCAAGCAGGCAACATCTTTGGTCCAAAATGATTGCTGGTAATACGCTGATTAAAAAGTACCTGGCCAAACAAAAGAATACGGCCTTTATTGATGTATACCATAAAATGTTTACTGCAGACGGAACTGTTATGAACGATATTTTTTTAGAAGATAATTTACACATGAACGCAAAAGGTTATGCCATCTGGCAAAAAGTGATTGCGCCCTTTTTACTGAAATAACAAAAACCAACTAACATGAAATTGCTTACAAAAGTCCTGGCGGTATTGCTGCTTTCTATTTCGCTTCAGGCAACAGCACAAAATAATGATGCTGCTAAAATGAAAACCTTCATCGATGTACTGATGAAAAAAATGACCCTGGAAGAAAAACTGGGCCAATTAAATTTACCTGGCGCCGGTGATATTGTGACGGGGCAGGCATCTAATTCCGACATTGGTAAAAAAATCCGCGAAGGCAAAGTGGGCGGTCTTTTTAACATTAAATCGGTTGCTAAAATAAAGGCGGTTCAAAAAATTGCTGTGGAAGAAAGCCGCTTAAAAATCCCAATAATATTTGGCATGGATGTCATTCATGGTTACCAGACGACCTTTCCGATACCATTAGGAATGTCGTGTATCTGGGATATGTCCCTGGTAGAAAAAGCAGCCCGTATTGCAGCACAGGAAGCCAGTGCAGATGGCATTTGCTGGACGTTTAGCCCGATGGTAGATATTAGTCGTGATCCACGCTGGGGAAGAATTTCAGAAGGTAACGGTGAAGATGCATACCTGGGTTCAAGAATTGCTGCGGCAATGGTGAAAGGTTACCAGGGCAATGATTTGTCGAAGGATAACACCATTATGTCTTGTGTAAAACATTATGCTATGTACGGCGCTGCCGAAGCTGGACGTGATTACAACACCACTGACATGAGCAGGGTGAGAATGTACAACGAATACCTTCCGCCTTATAAAGCAGCGGTAGACGCGGGCGTAGGAAGCGTGATGGCATCTTTTAATGAAGTGGATGGTATACCTGCCACCGCCAATAAATTTTTAATGACGGATGTGTTACGCAACCAATGGGGCTTTAAAGGATTTGTGGTGACTGATTATACGGGCATTAATGAAATGATAGATCACGGCATGGGCGATCTGCAAAAGGTATCATCCCTGGCTTTAAATGCAGGTGTTGATATGGATATGGTAGGGGAAGGCTTCTTGTCTACTTTACAAAAGTCACTGGCGGAGAAAAAAGTCACCCAGCAACAAATTGATATTGCCTGCAGGCTGGTGCTGGAAGCAAAATACAAATTGGGATTGTTTGCCGATCCATATAAATATTGCAATGAGCAGCGTGCTGCAACCGAAATATTTACACCGGCCAATAGAAAAACGGCAAGGGAAATTGCAGAAGAAAGTTTCGTGTTATTAAAAAATAAAAACGGGCTGCTACCAATTAAAAAAAGTGGCACCATCGCATTGATCGGGCCACTTGCCGATGCCAAAGAAAATATGTCTGGTACCTGGAGTGTTGCAACAGATATGTCAACACCGGTATCCGTTTTACAGGGATTAAAAAATGCAGTGGGCAGCAATGCAAAAGTGTTGTATGCCAAAGGGGCTAACCTGGATGCGGACAGCTTGTTTGAGGAACGGGCAACTATGTTTGGTAAAACCCTGCATCGTGACGGTCGTTCAAGCGAAGAACTCTTGAAAGAAGCATTGGCAACAGCAAGTCAGGCCGATGTTATCGTGGCTGCCGTAGGTGAATCTGCTGAAATGAGTGGCGAGTCTGCCAGTCGTACAGACATTGGCATACCGAAAATTCAACAAGAATTACTGGCAGCGTTATTAAAAACAGGCAAGCCGGTAGTGCTGGTATTATTTACCGGCAGGCCGCTAACGTTGCAATGGGAAAATGAACAGGTGCCTGCTATTTTGAACACATGGTTTAGCGGAACCGAAGCGGGAGATGCCATTGCGGATGTATTGTTTGGCGATGTGAATCCTTCCGGCAAACTAAGTACAACTTTCCCCCAGAACGTAGGCCAGATACCGCTTTATTACAATCATAAAAATACTGGCCGTCCGTTGCCTGATGGTAAATGGTTTCAAAAATTCCGTTCCAACTACCTGGATATTTCTAACGATCCGCTCTATCCTTTTGGGTATGGGTTAAGTTATACCAGCTTTACTTATAGCGACATTGTCTTAAGCAGCAATACTATTAAAGGCAACAAAGAAATCACCGTAACGGTTACGGTTACCAATGCAGGTAATGTGGCAGGTAAAGAAGTAGTGCAATTATACACCAGGGATTTGGTAGGGTCAATTACCCGGCCGGTAAAGGAATTAAAGGGCTTTCAGAAAATCGCTTTAAAAGCAGGCGAATCAAAAAAAGTAAGTTTTACCATCAGCAACAAGGATCTTAAATTTTACAATAGTGATTTAAAGTATGTCGCTGAGCCAGGGAATTACAAAGTGTTTATTGGCGGCAACAGCAGGGATGTTAAAGAAGCAGATTTTAAATTGGAATTGTAAAAAGGACAGTGTTCCTTTCAATAATCAATTTCGTACAGTGGCCGGTTTTATAACCGGCCACTGTTGTATTTAAGCGATATGTAAAGAGTAATAGATTTATTGAAAAGAGAAAGTCATTTTAGTCTACCTGTTTTTTTATTTGCACATAACACCATGCAAAAAATGGCATAACGAAAAAAGGTAAAAGGCCCCAATAGCTGCCCAAAAACCGCTGCAGCAGCAAGGCCCAAAGCAATAGGTAGCAGGGATAGGTTACCAATAACAAACCAACCATAATGGAATCGAAATGCCCCAACGGCAAAGTTTTTTTTACAATCAGTTGCTTAAGCAAAATGTACAGCGGCCAATGAAGCATCAACCCGGCCATACCTGGCAATACCAGCAAAGCTCTTTTTAAAGTATGTATCTTAATTTGAAATGTGTTTAGTTTTGTAGGTTGGTCGTCCACACCAATTTCATATACCAGCGTTTGTAATTGTTTTTGTATGGCGGCGGTTAATTCGTTTAACAGGCGGCCATTGTCTTTATAGTTGCTTACGATTGAATCTACCCCAATCAATTCGCCCATATTGATATGTACGTTTTTGCCAAACCGGCGAAAGCTATTGTAATTGATCCCGATAGGTAAAACTTTTAGCGGAATATTTTGTTCCCACGCTGCTATCGCAAGCCGTGCGGTGCCCTTTTTTAGGGGTCGTAAATGCCATTCATTTTCACACCTGCCTTCGCAGAAAATGAGTACTGTTCCACCTCGCTTAAATAGTTCGGTACAGGCAGAAAATGTGGTATAGTTTTCTTCGAGGTTTTCAACACCTTCGGTGATTCTGTAAACCGGCAACATTTTTAAATGGTTCAACAATGTGCTGATTATTTTTCCATTGAAAGCATCGCCACGTGCCAGCGAATACACCGGTTCATCAAATAAGGTGCATAAAATAATAGCGTCTAAAAATGAGTTGGGATGATTTACTGCGAGCAATAAAGGACCCTTGCTTTTAAGCAAGTCGCTTTGGTTGATTTTAATATCCCTGCAGTAAAATTTAATAGCGATTCTCGCTACAGTTTTTACAATTCGGTAAAACATATTTTAAAGTAAGGGAATTAAAAATTGAATGAATAAAACAGCTAATTTTTTGAAAGCATTAAAGTATGTTGGTTTGAACTAATAATGGGAAGCCGGCCAGGAAGGAGAGAAAACCGCTGGTCAATTTAACAGGGGATCAATGGGAAAATTGATCATCATTTCATAATCACCGCCTAAGTGTTTGAGGCTGTCTTTCCAGATATCATCCGGCTGTGGATGAAATACTAAGTTGCGTGTAGCCGCCACCGTTAGCCAGCTTTTTTCTTTCAGCTCATCGTTCAACTGGCCATCGCCCCAGCCACTATAACCAATAAAAAAACGCACCTTGTTAAAATCCAGCCGCTGTGTTTTAACCATGTCGGAAAGTTTTTCGAAATCGCCACCCCAGTAAACGCCTTTCATTACTTCCAGTCCGCCCGGTACCTCGTCGGGGTATTCATGCAAAAAATGTATGGTATCCATTTGCACAGGACCGCCGTAGTAAACCGGTATCGGAAACCCGTCAAAACCGGTCATCAGTTCATCCAGCGTTTGTTCAAATTGTTTGTTCAGTACAAAGCCAAAACTACCCTGTGGCTGGTGTTCGCAAATAAAGATTACCGTACGCATAAAATTAGGGTCCTTTAAAAAAGGGTCGGCGATTAGTAATATACCTGCAGCGGGAGAAATCATCTTTCTAAAATAATTCAATTATTTATGTTACCGAAATAATCAGTGGCTTATTTTTGAAATGTGTTTTAGTTCTAAAACCTTCGTTAAATTTACTTTTTACAATACCATAAACGGCTAAAAGCCCCTGAGTAATTTACTTTTGCTAGCATGAAGAAAATTTTCCCCGTTATTACTGTTTTAATATTTCTCTCACTGTTGGGAATTATCTTTTTTCAGATACTTTGGATTAAAGGGTCACTGCAATCTGAAGAACAAAAATTCAGGGAGCATGTGATTATGGCAACGAGCCAGGCGGCCATGGACCTGATGAGCGACAAAGGCGGCCTAATGCCACTTAACAAAAAAGGCGGTTTTATATTTCCCAGTGAAAGATTGCCAGGGGTATTTAATCCTTCTGTCATTCAACGTTATTCCAAAGACGAAATAAGGGATATTATAAAAAAGGCGTTCAAAAAACAAAGCCTTGAGAAAATCCCTTTTGAATTTGCAATTAGTTCTACCTCTCTCATAGGAGATGAAATTCAATCAGACCATTTTATAGAACTCTACATTGACTCTACGAACAATAGAACAGTGGCGGTACCTTTGGAGTCGCCTTCCGGAAGTTTGTCCGAAGGCCTGGCTGCAGAAGAATTACTCCTCTTGATTGTGCCCCATGCCAAAAGCTTTATCTGGCAATCTATGTCCTGGTTTATTGTTGGGGCAATTGTTTTCACCATCATCATTATCTGCGCCTTTTTTATTACCGTAAGAGCGCTTATCAAACAAAAAAAATTGAGCGAAATTAAATCTGATTTCATCAATAATATGACGCATGAATTTAAAACGCCGCTTGCAACTATTTCCCTTGCGGTAGATGCGTTGAAAAATGAGAAGGTAATTAATGACCGTGAAAAAATGAATTACTTTACCGGCATCATAAAAGAAGAAAATAAGCGCATGAATAAACAGGTAGAAACCATACTGCAGGCAGCTTTGCTGGATAAGCAGGAGGTTCAGTTAAACCTGAAAAAATTGCATGCCCACGATTTAATTACCAGCGCCTTAAACAATATTCATTTACAGGTAGAAGAAAAACACGGACGCCTGGATGTGCATTTTGGGGCGGCGCATGATTTACTGATGGCGGATGATGTACACTTTACCAACCTGGTAAGCAACCTGCTGGACAACGCTGTAAAATACTCCGGCGATAACCTGCTAATAAAAATCAGTACGCAAAATGCCGGCAATACATTTAAGATAAAAATAGAAGACAATGGTATCGGGATGAACAAAGAAACCCTCGGAAGAATCTTCGAAAAATTTTACCGGGCACATACTGGTAACCTGCACAATGTAAAAGGTTTTGGCCTCGGTTTAAGTTATGTAAAAACAATGGTAGAAGCACACAAGGGAACGATCAAGGCCGAAAGTGTAGTGGGTAAAGGCACCAGTTTTTTGTTGAGCTTTCCGTTGATAAAAGTGTAAATAATCACCGGCATTTTTTTCATTCCAGCTGATTTTACTTTCCATCAATCACTCCCTTTTTTAGTAATTTTTATCTACCTGTTTTATTACCTGGGCCTACACTTCAACAATCTATTATTTCCTGCTTTCATTGCTAACTAAGCCTCATTTCTCCAGTCTCAAAAATCAAGCTTACATCTCCTGTTCCGTAGTGGGAATATGGGCTAAAAAATAAGTACTAATGCGCCTGTATAATCGCACGTTTTCTTTGTAAAAAGAATCAATGACTCCGTGCAATCAATTGACCAGTACAGCACAAAAATCTTTAAAGCCGATTCATTAGGAGTAATCCACACAAAATGCACAGTAATCCACAATGTTATTAACATAAATAACTCATGTTTTAAGCTGATAGCTATACTGCTGTTAATTATACTGCTGTGGATAAAAATCTTTTTCCCTTATTTGGTGAGAAGGTGGGAAAAAGTGTTATTTTGTGTGAATATTTATTCATTAAGTGTAATTCAGCTGTAAATGACAGGTTTTCTTGGCGAATACGAGGTTACAATCGACCCCAAGGGACGGTTTCTTGTACCTGCTGCTTTAAAAAAGCAGTTGGCGGAAGAAGGCGCAAACCAGTTTGTTGTTAACAGGGGACTGGAAAGCTGCCTGAGTTTATACCCTATGGAAAGCTGGGATATTTTATATGAAAAAGTAAATAAGCTAAATGAGTTCGACATAAAGGCGGGTGCTTTTAAACGACGATTTTTAAACGGCGCTTCAAAGGTAGAACTTGATTCGGCAGGAAGGCTATTACTGCCAAAAAATTTGATGGAATATGCAGGTCTTGTAAAAGATGCAGTGCTGATTTTTATTGGTGATAAAATTGAAATCTGGGATAAAAATAAATACAAAGAGTTCTTTGAATCTTTTTCACAAGAGGAGTTCAAGATAATGGCAAACGAAGTAATGGGGTCAAAATCTGAAAGCTAAAAACGCAGATCAATTGAAAGGTATGGAAGAGGAAAATCAACAGCTGCCAAACAATCTAACCGGCGCAGAGGCTGGTTACCATGTACCGGTTTTGCTGAACGAATCAATGGAGGCGTTGGCCATACAACCTGACGGTATATACGTGGATTGCACATTTGGCGGCGGCGGTCATAGCCAGGCTATTTTACAGCGGCTGGGCGCAAAGGGAAAATTGGTAGCCTTTGACCAGGATGATGATGCCCGGAAAAATTTACCGGCCGATGAAAGGGTGATTTTTGTTCCCCAAAATTTTCGTCACCTGCAACGTTTTTTGCGCCTGCATAAAATAACTAAAGTAGACGGGATATTGGCTGACCTTGGCGTATCAAGTCACCAGTTTGATGAGGCGGGTAGAGGTTTTTCCATCCGCTTTGATGCTGACCTGGATATGAGAATGGACCAGCGTCAACCTATTACCGCAGCCACCGTTTTAAAAACTTTTACTGAATTGCAGTTACATAAAATGCTGGAACAATATGGGGAAGTAACCAATGCAAAAACCCTTGCCAAATTAATTGTTCAGCAAAGAGCTTTAACATCCATTAAAACAATCAATGAATTTAAACAGGCGGTACAACCTGTTGTGAAAGGGAATCCTCAAAAATATTTTGCCCAGGTATTTCAGGCGCTGCGTATTGAAGTGAACGATGAGTTGGGAGCTTTAAAAGAACTGTTGCAGCAAATTCCCACATTATTAAAACCCGGCGGCCGTGCAGCCATCATTACATTTCATTCCTTAGAAGACCGGTTGGTTAAAAATTTCTTTAAAGCCGGCACTTTTTCAGATGCAGAGGCAGATGATATTTATGGTGGCAGGCCTGAAAGCCCGCTGCTGGTGATTACCAAAAAACCAATTCTGCCAGGGGCTATAGAAACAAAACAAAATAAGAGGGCAAGAAGCGCCAAACTAAGGGTGGCAGAAAGAAAATCAACTGCAGGATGATTGGCGCAGCATAGCAGTATCGCCAGTTAAAGATTTTTTAAATTAATTAATACAAGTGGAAGAAGCTATAAAGACATCAGGCAATACACCCGGTCGTAAGGCAGACTGGAAGCGGTTTTTAAATCATCAATGGGTGGTTAAAAATATTCCCTTCTTTTTATTTTTAGCGGTGCTGGCGGTTTTGTATATCTACAACGGTCATTACGAAGATAAAATAACAAGACAGATTGGGGCAACCGAAAAGCACATTAAGGAACTGGAATACGAATACAAGACCATCAAGAGTGAAGTGATTTTTAGAAGCAAAGCAAGTGAACTGGCGAAAGCAGTAGAGCCGTTGGGATTAAGGGAATTAACCACTGCGCCGATATTGTTGGATAGTATCGCCGCAGCAAAACGGTAATTTTTTAAAGCGGTGGCGGAATGATAAAAATGAAAAATATTTAATCAGCATATAAAATGCCGTTGTTCTTTTTCTTTAAAACGAAACATAAACACGGCTACATACGATCAGTATTTTGGATATAAAAAAAGACATACTATGGAGGGTGTACCTCAGTTTTATTGTGATGATAGTGCTGGGTGCCATTGTAATAGGAAGAGCATTTTATATTCAAACTGTTGAAGGTAAATTTTGGAGCAGGATGGGCGATAGTCTCCATTTAAAATACATGCCGCTCGAAGCAGAAAGAGGCACCATTTACAGTGAGGATGGAAATATGCTGAGTACATCCATCCCCATTTTTGATGTGTATGTTGATTTTGGAGCAGATGGATTAAGAGAAAAGGGCGGTAAGCGTTTCAAAGAAAATGTGGATTCGCTGAGTATTTACCTGGCCGGGCTATTTAAGGATAAAACAAGTGCTGCATATAAGAAGGAAATGCAGCTGGCTTATAAAAATAAAGACCGCTATTATACCTTGAAAAAAAAGATATCATTTGTAGAATACGCACAGTTACGTGAGTTTCCATTGGTAAAACAGGGAAGGAATAAAAGCGGGTTCATTATTGATCCCAGGGATAAGCGCATTAACCCGTATGTGTTGCTGGCTAACAGAACCATTGGTTTATCAAGAGACAATGCCACAAAAAATGTAGGGATAGAACAGAGTTATGACAGTGTGCTGAGAGGCACGAGTGGCCAGCGTTTGATGCGTTACATTGCTGGCGCCTATATGCCGGTGGAAGGTGCTGAACTGGAGCCGGAAAATGGCAAAGATGTTATCACCACGCTGGATACGTACATGCAGGACGTAGCGGAAAATGCACTAATGAAAATGCTGGCTGGCAACAATTCCCTGCATGGAACCGCGATTGTGATGGAAACGGCTACCGGCAAAATAAAAGCCATTGCTAATTTGGGGCAAATAAAAAATGCAGATGGTACTGTTCAAAAAGACCAGGCGGGTAATAGCGTGTATGCGGAAGATTTAAATTATGGCATTGGTAAAGCTACTGAGCCGGGTTCTATTTTTAAACTCGCTACTTTACTGAGTTTGCTGGAAGATAAATATGTAACCAAAAATTCGCTGGTGGATTGTGAAGGGGGCATGAAGCAGTTTTATGGTTTAAAAATCCACGATACACATCCCAATCATGTGCTGACAGTGAAGCAAGCTTTTGCGGCAAGTAGCAACGTTGCATTTGCCAAAATGGCCGACCAATATTATCACACACAACCATCTAAATTTATCGAGCATTTGCATCACCTGCGGCTGGATACCATTACCGGTATTGATATTACGGCTGCGTCGGGCAGGCCTTTGATTAAAAAGCCAATCAACCGTAGCTGGGCCAATACTACAATTCCTTTTATGGCGCATGGGTATGAAGAACTGGTAACGCCATTGCACATGCTAATGCTTTACAACGCAGTTGCCAACAACGGAAAAATGATGAAGCCCTACCTGGTTAATTCAGTGAGAGAATATGGTGCGGATATAAAGACAATACATCCGCAGGTAGTGGTAGAAAAAATTTGCAGTGATGAAACACTGGCGCAGTTAAAAGAATGTTTGCAGGCGGTGGTAGACAGCGTACATGGAACAGGGCATAAAATTTTATTCGACAGTGCTTATGCAATTGCAGGTAAAACAGGTACCGCAGTAACCGCACTTAACAACAAGGGATATAACAAAGGAAATAAAATTTACCAGGCCTCCTTTATTGGTTATTTCCCCGCAAACCAACCCATGTACACCGTGGCTGTGGTAATTCAAAACAGCAACGAATCAAAATTGGTTTATGGCGCAGATGTTTCGGGAACTGTGTTTAAAGAAATAAGTGATCGTATTTATGGGAGGTTTTTAAGCAGCAAAAAATTCATTGCTACAAATGTTGACACAACCAGGTATAACTATTACGGAATGAAGAACGAATGGGGATCCATTTTTAATACGCTTAAACTACCGTACAAAGATTCCGCTACCGGAGGTTATTGGCGGTCGACCACCATGCAAAATAACGCGGCTGTTTTAAGCACGCCGGCGTATACCACTACAGGTACTGCAATTATTCCTGCAGTGATTGGGATGGGATTAAAAGATGCGGTGTATTTAATGGAAAATAAAGGATTGAAAGTAATGGCTACTGGCCGGGGAAGGGTATTAAATCAATCCTTGCCACCAGGAGCTGCATTTAAAAAAGGAACCACTATAACACTGTTTTTAAATTGATGCTGAAAGATATTTTATATAAAGTAAGCCTGCGGACAGTAAAGGGTAATACCAATACGGCGATACAAGATCTGCAGATTGACTCACGAAAAGTGAGCAAAGGCAGCTGCTTTATAGCCATCCGCGGTACAATGTCAGATGGGCATCAATTTATCAATACCGCCATTGAAAAAGGTGCTGCGGCCATTGTTTGTGAAAAGCTGCCGGAAAACTTACAGGATAATGTAACCTATGTAGAAGTAGAGAATAGTGCGGTGGCCGTCGCCTTTATGAGTCATAATTTTTATGATGAACCATCATTGAAATTAAAGTTGGTAGGTGTTACCGGTACCAATGGTAAAACAACCATCGCTACTTTATTGTGGAAACTGTTTAGTGCATTGGGGTATAAATGTGGGTTAATCAGTACCGTGCAAAACCAGGTTGGGGAAGAGATTATTTCATCTACCCATACAACGCCTGACGCCATCAGTGTAAATGCGTTGTTGAAAAAAATGGTGGATGCCGGCTGCACAATGGTATTTATGGAATGCAGCAGCCATGCCATTCATCAGCATAGAATTACAGGCTTGCAATTTAGTGGAGCCCTTTTCAGTAATATAACCCACGATCACCTGGATTATCACAAAACATTTGATGAATACATCCGGGTAAAAAAGTCATGGTTCGATGCATTGCCAGCCACCGCCTTTGCTATCAGCAACGCGGATGATAAAAGAGGCGCAGTAATGCTACAGAATACCGCAGCAAAAAAATATTTCTACAGCCTTAAAACGATGGCTGATTTTAAAGGAAAAATTTTAGAGAACAGCCTGGTAGGATTGCACATGTTGGTAAACGACAGTGAAGTTTATTTCAGGTTAATTGGTGAGTTCAATGCCTACAATTTGCTGGCGGTGTACGGTGCCGCAATTTGTATGGGCGAAGAAAAAGGAAACGTGCTGCAGGTATTGAGCAGCCTCGATGGAGCAGAAGGCAGATTCGATTATATGGTAAGTACCAACGACCGGATCATCGGCATTGTTGATTATGCACATACACCGGATGCATTGCTGAATGTACTGGCCACCATCAAAAAACTACGGCAGGGCAACGAACATATCATTACCGTGGTAGGTTGCGGCGGAGACAGGGATAAAACGAAGCGGCCCATCATGGCAGCAGCAGCATGCGAACACAGCGACCGGGTGATTTTTACGGCGGATAATCCACGAAGTGAAGATCCCTTGGAAATTTTAAAAGAGATGGAAGCAGGAGTAAATGTAGTGGCACGAAAAAAATACATCACCATCGCAGATAGGAAAGAAGCCATCAAAACCGCCGTGAGCCTGGCTCTAAAAGAAGATATCATTTTGGTAGCAGGCAAAGGCCATGAAAAATACCAGGATATAAAAGGGGTGAAGTATGATTTTGATGATAAGAAAATATTGAGTGAAATGTTTGAATTGCTGGAGAAATGAAGGCAACGATGACAATCACTTAATAGAAAAGGTAGTAATAAAAAAAGTAGTAAGATGTTGTATCACTTGTTTCGCTGGCTAACACAACAAGGAATTAAGTTCCCGGGCAGTGGTGTGTTTGAGTTTATCACCTTCAGGGTACTGTTGGCGGTAATACTAAGCCTGGTGATTACTACCGTGTTTGGTAAAAGGCTGATCCGGTTTTTACAAACAAGACAATTGGGCGAAAGCGTACGTGATTTGGGCCTGGCGGGTGAGCAACAGAAAAAAGGCACGCCAACAATGGGTGGTATCATTATCATACTGGCCATTGTAATACCTACTCTACTACTCGCAAATTTAGACAAGGTATATATTCGGCTGATGTTGTTGTGTACGCTATGGCTGGGCACCATCGGCTTTATAGATGATTATTTAAAAATAAGAAGCAAACGCAGGGCACAGGCGCTGGGGGGAACCTACAAAAAAAGTGATGCCGATGGGCTGGCTGGCAGGTTTAAAATTTTCGGACAGGTAATGTTAGGCATCATCGTTGGAGCTACTTTATATTTTAACCAGAGCGTGGTGGTGCAAAGGGAAGTGTATAACCCCGATATCAATTTCGTAAAAGATTCTTTGTCTGGTTCAGGGCAAAAATTGATGAGTGATTCATTTAACATAGTAACCATTGACGGTAAAGAGCATCTTTTTGTAAAAGTAAAATCACCCATTGCAACCATACCATTTGTAAAAACCCATGAATTTAATTATGCCAAATTGTTGCCGGAAAGCTGGAGGGAATATACCTATATTTTGTATATCATCATCGTAATATTTGTGGTAACCGCCGTAAGTAATGGCGCTAATATAACAGACGGCTTAGATGGTTTGGCAACCGGCGTAAGTGCGGTGATTGGTATTGGGTTGGGCATATTTGCCTATGTAAGCGGTAATATAAAACTGGCGGAATACCTCAATATTATGTACATCCCTAACCTGGGCGAACTGTCTATTTTTATTGCCGCGTTTGTTGGTGCCTGCATTGGCTTTTTATGGTACAACAGTTACCCGGCACAGGTTTTTATGGGCGATACCGGCAGCCTAGCATTGGGTGGCATTATAGCAGCATTGGCAATTATTGTGCGGAAGGAATTACTGATACCATTTTTCTGTTTTATTTTTTTAGTAGAAAATTTAAGTGTGGTAATACAGGTGAGCTGGTTTAAATATACCCGAAAAAAATATGGTGAAGGCAGGCGTGTTTTTTTAATGAGTCCGTTGCATCACCATTATCAAAAACTGGGGTATCATGAAAGTAAAATAGCAGTTCGTTTTTGGATTGTAACAATACTTAGTGTGGTAGTGGCTATTGGAACATTAAAACTGAGATAAATTTTTTTCTAGAAAAACCCGGAAACGAAAAGGAGTTAAATCCAATTCAAGTTTTTCAGCCAGTACATCCCGAATTATGAAAATTAAACTAAGCCTAACCCGCTAAGTTCTATGCTGTTGAAGAACCACTTTTTATTACCACGGTAATAGAAAAACAACTGAAAAGAACCTGTTAAATTCTTTGCTGTTGAAAAACCATTTTTATTATTACAACAACCGAATCAACAGAACAAATGCTCTGTCAAATTTGATGCTGTTGAAAAACCACTTTTTAAAGCCTTTACGGGCAATTATTTATTTACAAAAATGCAGGCAGCTACAAACATAGCAAGTCAAAAACCGGGCGACAACAAGAACGCAAAAAAGCTGGTGATATTGGGTGCCGGCGAAAGCGGTGTTGGCGCAGCAGTACTGGCAAAGCAGCAGGGCTATGATGTATTTGTAAGTGATGGGGGACCAATAAAGGAAATATACAGGGCAGCGCTGCAGCAGGGCAAAATTGATTTTGAAGAAGCACAGCACACAGAAAGTAAAATTTTGGCCGCAGATGAAGTGATCAAGAGCCCCGGCATTACAGAGAAAAATGAATTGATAAAGAAGATAAGGGCTAAGGGTATACCTGTTATCAGCGAAATTGAATTTGCTTACCGTTACAAAGGCGACAGCAAAATTATAGCCATCACAGGCAGCAATGGAAAAACCACTACCACCGCATTGATTTATCACATGTGCAAACTCGGCGGTAAAGATTGTGCGATGGTTGGTAACATCGGGTTTTCTTTTGCAAAGCAGGTAGCTGAGGATCCGAAGCCACTATATGTTGCAGAAATAAGTTCTTTTCAGTTGGATGATATAAAAACGTTTCGTCCCGATGTGGCGGTGTTGACTAATATCACCGAAGATCATTTGGACAGGTATAATTATAACATTCAAAATTACATCGACAGTAAGTTTCGCATCGCAGAAAATCAACAGCCCGAAGATGTATTTATCTATTGCCTGGATGATGAAACAACAGTAAAAAATATTAGCAAGTACAACATTAAATCAACCTTATACCCAATTACCATGAGTAAAGAATTGCCGCAGGGAGCATACCTGGCCAATGTAAAGATGCACCTGAAATGGAAAAGTGAAGAAATGCAGATGAGCATTGACGACTTCAAGATAAAGGGTAAACACAATCAATATAACAGTATGGCAGCAAGTTTAGCCGCAACAGCAGTTGATATAAGAAAAGAAAAAATCAGGGAAGCGCTGCAAACATTTGAAACCCTGGAACATCGCATGGAGCCTGTGGCTACCATAAAAGGAGTTGAGTTTATTAACGACAGTAAAGCAACCAATGTAAACAGTACCTGGTTTGCGCTGGAGAGCATGGAAAAGCCGGTGATTTTAATTTTAGGCGGTGTGGATAAGGGCAACGATTACGCTACGATGAAAGAGATGGTTTCGGAAAAAGTAAAAGCCATAGTTTGTATGGGTACCGATAACATTAAAATACATGAGGCATTTGAAACCCTTGTTTCAGCAATGGTAAACACGTCTTCGGCAGAAGAAGCCGTACAGGCAGCATTTCATTTTGCCACCAAGGGCGATGTTGTATTGCTTAGTCCCGCTTGCGCAAGTTTTGATTTGTTTAAAAATTATGAAGACAGGGGCAACCAGTTTAAACAGGCAGTGAAAAATTTGTAAGTAACCCTTCTACCCCGTTAGCGGTTTTTAACTCAGGATGGTTAAAAATCCTAACGGTGGCCAAACAGGTAAAAGGGAAATTAAAAATAAATGGTTTAATAAAAAACAACAGTAAAATGTCCCTAAAAAAGGAATGGCAGATAACATCAACATAAAAGATTTTTTTACACCCAACATTAGTAATATGGGCGGTAACCTGGTTAGCAAAACCAGGGGTGATAGGGTAATATGGGCCATCGTTGTTATTCTTACGTTGGCCAGCTTGCTTGTGGTGTACAGCAGCACCGGGTCATTGGCATACAGGCACAGTAAAAGCACAGAGAGTTTTTTATTCAAGCAATTTGCGTTCATTATTTTGGGCGTCATCATTATTTATTTTGCGCATCGGGTAAACTATACCATCTACTCCCGCATTGCGCTGATTCTATTCTTGATTGCTGTACCATTGCTGATTTACACGCTCTTTTTTGGAACCAAATTAAACGAAGGAAGCCGTTGGATCAAGTTGCCGGTTATTAATATGACCTTTCAAACTTCCGACCTTGCTAAGCTGGCTTTATTCATGTACATGAGCCGCCAGCTAAGCCGCAAGCAGCAGGTAATAAAAGATTTTAAAAAAGGATTTTTACCCATTATTATTCCGGTGGGTATTATCTGCGTATTGATAGCGCCGGCTAATTTATCTACCGCCATACTGGTAGCAGCAACCAGTTTGCTGCTAATGTTTATTGGCCGCATCAGTACCAAACATATTTTACTAACGATAGGGATTGCTGCAATACCGGTGGTGATTTTATTAACCATTGCTGTAAAGTATTACGATAAGGAGGAACATAAAACATCCGAACTGCCAGCCATTTTTTCAGCGGGCAGAATACCAACCTGGATTGGGCGAATACAAACTTTCATGTACAGTCATAAGGAAGACGACAATGAAAAATCATACCAGATCAACCAGGCAAAAATTGCCATTGCCAACGGTGGCTGGTTTGGCGTTGGTCCGGGCAATAGCAGTGCCCGTAACTTTTTACCGCACTCGTACAGTGATTTTATTTTTGCGATTATATTGGAAGAGTATGGTTTGCTGGGCGGAACATTCATTGTGTTTATTTACCTGCTGTTTTTGTACCGGTGTATCAGGTTGTACCGAAAATGTCCTTTCGCATTCGGTGCATTCCTTGCGCTCGCCCTTAGTTTTACGTTGGTAATTCAAGCCATCGCCAACATGGGCGTAAATGTAAATGTGTTTCCAAATACCGGTGTAACACTGCCGCTCATCAGTATGGGCGGAAGTAGTTTTTTGTTCACCTGTATGTCGATCGGTATTATTTTAAGTGTAGCCAGAAATGTAGAGCAGCAGGAAGGTAAAAGTGTTTTGGCAGAAGTAAAAGCGCCAACATCTTCTCAACAGGAAGAAGAGGTGTAATGAAAATTGTGTGACCGGCTTTTTGTTCTATGGGCAAAATCGTTGTGTCACTTGCCGACCTTGTCGGCATCCCGATGTTACACTTGAATCGGGACTTGTACAAACAAAGCAATGATCAACGTGAAGAGTATAGCAATTAGAAAAGCACTGAGAAATTGAAAATTAAAAAATAAAAAGTAAAAAAGTGAGGCCCCCAAAAAAATGAATGATGATCAAAAAATAAAGTCTCCTCAGAATCCCCCCTTGGGGGGTGGGGGGGCTCTACGCATCATCATCGCAGGCGGCGGCACCGGCGGGCATATTTTTCCCGCCATAGCAATTGCCAATGCCATAAAAAAAATACAACCCGAAGCAGAGATTTTATTTGTTGGCGCGAAGGGTAAAATGGAAATGGAAAAAGTACCGCTGGCAGGATATAAAATTGAAGGATTGAATATCGCCGGATTTAACAGAAGTTCTTTGATAAAAAATATTGCACTGCCTTATAAACTTGTAAAAAGCTTAATACAGGTTAGGCAGATTTTCAAAACCTTTAAACCAGTCGCCGTTATTGGGGTCGGCGGATATTCAAGTTTTCCTGTATTAAGGTTTGCGCAGTCAAAAGGTGTTAAAACTTTTATACACGAAGCCAATTCATTTGCGGGAAAAAGCAATATGCTGCTCGGTAAAAAAGCCACGCAGATTTATACTGCAACTGATGGTATGGAAAAGTTTTTTCCGGCAGATAAAATTATTATTACCGGGAATCCAATAAGAGAAAGCATAGCGTGCAGCAACGTGAGCAGGGAAGATGCGATTCGTTTTTTTAACCTGGATCCTTATAAAAAAACAATCTTATCCATTGGCGGAAGTTTGGGCGCAAAAAATATAAATGAAGCGTTGGCAGCGCACCTGGATGAATTTGAAAAAAATGATCTGCAGCTGATTTGGCAAACCGGGAAGCCTTTTTATTTAACAGCAAAACAGGCGGCGGAGAATAAGGAAAGTATTTGGGCAAACGATTTTATCATGCAGATGGAATACGCCTATGCCGCAGCAGACGCTGTCATTAGCAGAAGCGGGGCTATGTCGGTATCAGAATTATGTGTACAAAAAAAGGCGGTGTTATTTGTGCCCTATCCTTTTGCAGCAGAAGATCACCAGACTGCCAATGCAAAGAACCTGGTAGATAAAAATGCAGCCATGATGATTAAAGACAGTGATGCCATGCACAGTTTGGTGCCCGCTATTATTGCGCTGGTAAAAGATGAACAAAAAGTGGAAACATTTAAAAATAACATTGGTAAACTGGCCATTACAAACGCAGACGAAGTGGTAGCAAAAAATATAATTCAATCAATCATGCAGGATCAGGCCACGGCTTGATCGGCAAAAGGATAACAGTATAACAAATCGAATAAGATATAAACAGTCATCACCTGGCAACAAAATAAATGAACAACTTCAATAACATATTGACAGCACTTAAAATAAAGCCGGTAGCGGAAAATGCTACCCCGGCAATTTATTTTTTGGGTATCGGTGGCATTGGCATGAGTGCGTTGGCAAGGTATTTCAACAGCATTGGTGTAATGGTAAGTGGTTATGATAAAACACCAACTGCATTAACACACCAGTTAACAGCAGAAGGAATTAACATTCATTTTGAAGATAACGTTGAGTTGATTGATAAAGCGGTACAGTTAGTGGTGTACACACCTGCAGTACCAGCTAGCCACACAGAACTAAATTTTTATCAGCAAAACAATTATACAGTAGTAAAACGCAGCGATGTATTGCAGGCCATCACCGGCAATTCTTTTAATATCTGCATTGCAGGCACGCATGGCAAAACCACTACCAGCACAATGGTGGCGCATATTCTTACCCACAGCGGGTATGGATGCAATGCTTTCCTTGGTGGTATTGCGGTAAACTATGGTACTAACTTTTGGGGCAGTCAAAAAAATGTATGTGTAGTAGAAGCGGATGAATACGACAGAAGCTTTTTAAAATTAAACCCGGATATAGCCGTCATCAGCAGTATGGATCCCGATCATTTGGATATTTATGGCACGGCTGAAAATATGGAACAGGCATTCATTGATTTTTCAGCAAGAATAAAACCAGGTGGCTTGCTACTGAGCAAATTTGATCTAAAAAGGCAGGGAGATTTGAAAGGCGATCAACATTTAACCTACCATCTTGATAACAGGAATGCTGATGTGTATGCAACCAACATTACAATGAACAATGGTAGTTATCACTTCGATGTAGTGATTTCCAAAGAACCCCCCTTTGGGGGGCAGGGGGGCTCTGTGGTATTGAATATGGGTGGGTTACACAATATTGAAAACGTGCTTGCAGCGATTGGCGTTGCACATCAACTGCAGATTGCCGATAGCAAAATCATTGACGCGGTGGCAGCTTTCAGAGGCGTGAAGCGCAGGTTTGAATACATTGTAAAAACAGACAAGCTGGTGTACATAGATGATTATGCACATCACCCCGAAGAGTTGCGGGCATTGATAACCGGCGCAAAAAAATTGTTTGCGAACAAGAAATGCGTAGTTGTTTTTCAGCCACATTTATTCAGTCGTACCAACGACCTGGCAGATGGTTTTGCTGAAGTGCTTGACCTGGCAGACGAAATAATCCTGTTGCCTATTTACCCTGCAAGAGAATTACCCATGGAAGGCGTAAGCAGTAATATGATTATTGAAAGAATGCACAGTGAAAGTAAAATGGTATTGAGTAAAGAAAATTTATTGAAACATTTAGCACAGGAAAAAGAAGCGCATGTGGAAGAAGGGTTTGAAGGGACATTGATTATTACTGCCGGGGCAGGAGATATTGATACATTAATAGAACCGATCAAAAACATAATTGAAAAGAAGTAAATAAATAAGATTTCATCAAATTTCTCATTTAGGTATAGGAATGAGAACAAGGTTAATATGGCAATAAAAAAAACAATAGTAAAAAAAATAGTGACCTCCATATGGATTATCATGGGTATCGGCGCTATTGTATTGTTGGTAGCTGCCATAAAGCGAAAGGATGCGCAGCACTGCAGTGGCATGAGCATTACTATTGAAGGGGTTGACAATAATTTTTTTGTTGATAAAAAGGATATAGCGAACACAATAACATCAGTGGTAGGTGGCGGTGTTACAGGTAAGGCAATGACTGCGTTTGATTTAAAAAAATTGGAAATCGCATTGCAAAAAGATATTTGGGTTAAAACGGCCCAACTGTTTTTTGACAACAACAATAAGCTGGTTGTAAAAGTGATCGAGCGGGAGCCTGTAGCGAGGGTATTTACTACAACAGGTACCACTTTCTACATTGACAGTTCGTTAGCTATGTTGCCGCTGAGCGAAAAGTTTTCCGCCAGGTTGCCCGTATTTACCGGGTTTCCTTCGGACAAAGCAGTTCTGTCACAGCAGGATAGCGCCTTGTTAAAAGATATTTTAACTGTGAGTATGGCCATACAGAAAGACAGTTTTAACATGGCCATGATTGACCAGGTAGACATTACTTCGCAGCGCATTTTTGAAATGGTACCTAAAATAGGCAATACCATTATTGTGTTCGGTGATGCAACTGATGTGATTGCTAAATTTTATAAACTGCAGTTGTTTTATAAAGAGGTAATGGTAAAAACCGGGTGGAATAAGTACAGTGAAATAAATGTGCAATACAACGGGCAAGTAGTAGCAAAGAGAAAAGGTGCAGAAGATAAATCAACAGACAGTTTGCGCACGCTGCAACTAATGCAGGCCATCGCCGAAAATACCGAACGGCTTTCCAACGATTCGCTGCATATGATTGCAACTGACAATGAAAACAACACCACCAATATTGACCTGGTGCAGCAATCCATACAGCGGGATGATGAACCTGGAGGTAGTGCCAGTGATAAACCAGCCCCGTCAATTGTGCCAGTTGTTAGACCTGCTGCTGTTGCAAAGCGGCCCGCAGTTTTAATACCTAAGCCAGCGGTGGTTGTAAAAAAGCCATTGGTTACAAAACCTGTAGGCACAGTAGCGAGACCAAAGCCAGCTGTTGTAAAACCAGCCGTGAAGCCAGTTATAAAACCAAAAGCGGTGTTGCCAAAACCGATAGTTAAGCCAGCTGTAAAAAAGCCTGGCAATGAATATTGACAATTGGAAAAGGTAAACAAATAAGTAACAGTTTGAAAGTAAAAAACTAGTATCTGAATAAAGAGTAATAAAACCTACAACACAAACAAACACACATACAAACACACAAACTATGAGCAACGAACAAAACATGACAAATGATAGCGGGGTGGCAAACACCAATCCTGTAATCGTTGGTCTGGATATCGGTACAACAAAAATTGCCGCCATTGCCGGGCGTAAAAATGAATTTGGTAAACTGGAGATATTAGGCTTCGGTCGTGCCAACAGCAATGGCGTACAACACGGAATGGTATTAAACATTGATCAAACGATCAAAGCCATTCAGACGGCATTGGAAAACTGCTATGCATCCAACCCAAACCTGGTGTTGAACGAGGTATATGTTGGTATTGCAGGGCACCATATTAAAAGCCTGCAAACCCGTGGCGATATTGTTCGCCAGGCAACGGAAGAAGAGATCAGGCAGGAAGAAATTGATCGCCTCATAGCCGATCAATACCGCACCTACATTCCGGCGGGTGACCAAATTATTGATGTTATTCCGCAGGAATTTACCGTGGATAATTTTCAAAATATTCCTAACCCGATTGGTTATAGCGGTGTAAAAGTTGGTGCTAATTTCCACATCATTACCGGCGATAAAAATGCCATCCGTAACATCAACCGCAGTGTAGAAAAAGCGGGTTTAAAAACACAGGATTTGGTATTGCAGCCTTTGGCATCTGCGGCAGCTGTTATGTGCGACCAGGATTTGGAAGCAGGAGTTGCCATTGTGGACATCGGCGGTGGTACAACTGACCTCGCCGTTTTTTACGAAGGCATTTTAAAGCACACGGCGGTAATCCCATTCGGGGGCGAAAATATTACGAATGATATTAAAAATGGGTTAGGGGTTTTAAAAACACAGGCCGAACAAATGAAAGTACAGTTTGGCAGTGCGTTGGCGGATGAAGCGAAGGCGAATGCCTTTATAACGATACCGGGTTTGCGTGGTATGCAGCCAAAAGAGATCAGCGTGAAAAACCTGGCGGGTATTATACAGGCCCGCATGAGTGAAATAATGGATTTTGTTAGCTACCATTTAAAGCAGGTAGGTTTAGATACGCGGTTGCTGAACGGTGGTGTAATTCTTACCGGTGGCGGATCGCAGCTGAAGCATTTAATTCAGCTGACTGAATATGTTACCGGCCTGAATGCAAGAATCGGCTATCCAAACGAGCACCTGGCAGGAGGCCATATAGATGAGCTGGCTAAGCCCATGTATAGTACTTGTATCGGTTTAATATTAAAAGGATACAACGACTATGAAAACAAAGCCAAGCAGTTTGAAGAAAACTTCCGCAAGGTAGAAGTGCCAAAAACGCTGCAACAAACACCGGTGGATGAAGTGCTGGATATTGCCGCAGAAGAGCCGGAACAACTGGAAGTAAAAGTGAGCAAGGTAAAGGAGCGTAAATCACTAAAAGGATTTATGGACTCTTTTAAAATAGGGTTGATAGACCTGTTTAAGGAAGAAGAAGATTCCAAGTTCTAAATAAGTTTGACCGACACGGTTTTTTAAAGCGAAAGCAAAAAAAGGACACATTTTTTAAATATAATCACAAGCAGTATTTATAAATACGCAATAAGCAATTGTAGTTTATTAACCCAATTACAGTAACAGCACACTTTTTTCTGCCTTACTAACCGAAAAATAAAGTGCGAAAATCAAAAAATACGGTTTCATTTTTAATTCATTGAATGAGGCTTTATTTAGGAGAAACAAATTATGATACATTTTGATTTGCCAAAAGAACAATCGTCTATCATTAAAGTAATAGGCGTTGGCGGCGGTGGAAGCAATGCGGTAAACCACATGTTTTCGCAAAACATTGAAGGGGTAAACTTCATCATCTGCAATACAGATGCGCAGGCAATCGCCCAAAGCAAAGTGCCAAACAAAATTCAACTGGGGCCGCACCTAACGCAGGGGCTTGGCGCAGGGGCTAACCCGGATATTGGTAAACAGGCTACAGAAGAAAGCCTGGAAGAAATAAAACGCATCCTGGAAGTGAATACCAAAATGGCGTTCATTACCGCGGGTATGGGCGGGGGTACAGGCACAGGAGGTGCACCCATTCTTGCAAAAATTTGTAAGGACCTGGGTATACTTACAGTGGGTATTGTAACCACGCCGTTTGCATATGAGGGCAAAAAAAGACTGGCACAGGCAGAAGCTGGCATTAGTTTACTAAAGGATCATGTGGATACTTTGCTGGTAATCAGCAATGATAAATTGCGCCACCAGTTTGGCAATTTAAAAATGAAGGAAGCTTTTGCCAAAGCAGATAATGTACTGGCTACAGCAGCCAAATGTATCACCGATGTAATTAACAGCACCGGCCAGATCAATGTGGATTTTGCCGACGTTTGTACCGTAATGAGTAAAGGTGGTGTGGCCATTTTAGGTAGTGCATCTGCCGAAGGCGAAAACAGGGCGCAGCATGCTATCGAGAATGCGCTGAATTCTCCATTGCTGAATGACAATGACATAAGGGGCGCTAAATGGATACTCATCAACATCAACAGTTGCGAGGGCGAAAATGAATTCACGATGGATGAAGTGGAAATCATTCAAAATTATTTGATGGCGCAGGCCGGACCAGATAGCGACGTGATTTTAGGTTTGGGCTATGATAATTCATTGGGATCAGAAATAAGTATCACACTAATCGCGACAGGTTTTGAGCATAAAGATCCGTTTGCAAAAACCATCAACCAGCCAAAAGAGGAAAAGAAAAATGACAAAATTGTAATGACCCTGGCAACACCAGAAAAGGAAGTAGTTAAAATGCAGCAACAACCAACTTTGCAATTTGAAGAGTTGGAAGAAGTAAAGCCAGTGGCCAAAATAACACCTGTTGCGGCGGAAAAAGTGGTGCATGAACTGGTTACCCCTCCGATAGAAGCGCCGGCAGCAGCGACAAACGTAATTTTACCAGGTAAAACTACTGGGGAAAAATCGCAGGAAGAAAGTGTATTTTTTGAAATATCTTCGGCATCAGATCAAAGTCCTGTAATAGAGTTTGATATACCCGAGCCACCTGTACCCGTTGACAAGCCAGCAACTGCCACCAAAACAATATTTTCATTAGACAATAAAAAAGAAGCTAGCACACCTGTATCGTCTGCGGGTGGTTTTTTGGCCAAACCTTCCAGGATTTATGTGGAAGAACAGCCAAAACCAGAGTCCAACACTAAGGAAGAACTGACCTCTTTGCGGAGTACGGTGAAGGAAGACGAGCCTTTATTTGAAATGCAAATGGTGGTTAAAGAATCCCACAAAGCGGCGGAGGAGCAACAGCCAATTGTACAACAAACTCAGCCAATCATGATGTCCAATGTTGAGGAGCGGGCGATGCCTGACGAAACAGAGGAATTACGGCGCCGGGCTATGGATCGCATTGCAAAACTGCGTAATTTGTCATTCAACATTAACGCGGCCGATCCGAATAATGAGTTTGAAACGGTACCTGCCTACCTCCGCCGCAATATGGATTTACACAATTCCATTGCGGATGTAGAAAGTTTTTACAGTAACTACACAGTAAAATCAGACGAAAATAACCAGGCCGAAATAGGTACCATCAATACATTTTTAGACGGCAAAAAACCGGATTAAATTTTGTTCTTATAGTTTGTATAAAGGCCCCTTGCTGCAAAGTAAGGGGCTTGTGTTTTGTAATACTTTCCTTGGCATTAAATAATTTTTTTGTCCGGGCCACGAAGCCATGTGGAGCATCCTTGCGTCGCCCTCTTTTACATCTTCAGCTTTTTTGTACGGCCTCCAATCCGGTGGCTTTGTAATTGTAATGATATAGCCTGCCATTTAAAAAACAAACAACGTCACCGGACAATGCAGCTCTTTGTAAACTATCTTGCAGCTCGTAGTTTTTAACAGCAGACCAATAAAATAAATTATAGAGATGATCGAAGGAAATCATTGGGCGGTTTTTTTATCAGACAACGCTAATAAGCAGTTATTGATAACGCAATTATTAAGCAATAAAAAGCCAGCACCTTTTGAGGCCTTTAATGAGTTGAAAGGCGTATTATTTTCTCCTTTTTTGATAAAGGAAATCATCGAAGAAGAGGAGCGGCACGACCAGGTAGAAGTGGCCACCCATATTAACCGTCACCTACGGTCACTCTCCGGCGGCGAACAAAAAAAGGCTTTGTTACAATACCTCCTTTTACAACAACCCGATTTTATTATTGCCGATAATCCTTTTGATAACCTGGATACCAGTTCACAAAAGACATTGCTGGAAATGCTGCAGGAAATAAGTCAGCATACGTCCATCGTTCAGCTGGTTAACCGGGCAAGCGACTGTTTACCTTTTATTAAAAATGCAATTTGTATAGGGGATAACAACGGTATTGTCTTGCTTAATGATATCAGGGAATATGTGAGGCAACATGCGCAAAGCAGGGTAGTAAAGTTAGCTGGCAGCATCCCGGTATCCGATCATTTGTACGATGCATTTGAAAATCCACTGGTGAAGTTCAATAATGTAAGTGTTCAGTACGAAGGACGGATGATTGTAAACAAAATTAACTGGCAAATCAATGCCGGTGAGTTCTGGCATTTAATCGGGCCTAACGGTGCGGGCAAAACAACACTCCTGTCAATGATTACCGGCGACAATCCGAAAGGGTATGGACAGGATTTGATATTGTTTGGAAAAAGAAAAGGGAGTGGCGAAACCGTTTGGTCTATCAAAGAAAAGATAGGCTATTTTACCGGCGCCATGACTGATTTATTTAGCAGGCTGAACACAGTAGAAGAAATGGTGTTGTCTGGTTTTTTTGATTCAGTCGGCCTTTACATAAAACCATCGGGAAGGCAAATAAAGCTGGCCGATGAATGGCTGGCACTGATCGGTTTATCGCCTTTAAAAAAGAGACATTTTTACAGGCTCTCACCCGGGCAACAGCGCATGGTATTGATTGTAAGGGCCATGGTAAAACACCCGCCTTTACTCATACTGGATGAGCCAACGGCAGGGGTTGACGATCATAATGTTGCTATCATCATTGCACTGATCAATAAAATGGCACTGGAAAGTAAAACCACTATTTTATATGTTTCTCACAGGGCGGAAGAGGGGCTTACCCCAACTCATCGTTTTGAATTAACATCTGGCAAAGATGGTTCATTAGGGAAGGTTTTATAAAGCGAAGTAGCCAATCAATGTCAGTTTTTAAATTCTGTTTTATTGTTGTGAAAATTTATAAAGCCAAATTTGACAGGAGTATTGTTGCCTTCTTTTTTGGGGATTATGAATCGGCTATTACTGATGGTGGCTTTTTCTTCGTCGGATGTTGCATTACTTGTGTTTAACCATGCCAGCTCTTTTTTATGCGATGTAAAGGTGCAACTGTCAAATAAGATCCTTCTTGGTCCGTCACATTCTATCAGGAATTTGCCATATGGGGGCATACCATTAAATGGTTTGTCTTCAAAGGAGCAGCGGATAAATTTTGTAGCGTCCTCTGCATTTGATGCATTATAGCCATGTACAATACTGCCGTAGATATTGCAACCTGTAAAGGTAAACGCAGGTGCTGAAACCCATATTGACCAACTGGATGTTCCCCAAAATGTAGAGCCGGTAAATGTACAGTTATTGATGAGCCCGCCACTCGTAACTACTCCGCATCCGGTATTGTCTATAAATTCACAATTTTCAAAGTTTCCATTAGTCACCGGGCCTACTTCTGGTTCTATATCAACCCCAGCTCCAGGTGGCGAACAAAAAGCAATTTTACCCGTATGGTTAAACTTGCAGTTTATAGCCTGCAGGTAATTCCCGCCTACCCAGGATAGTCCCTGCCGGAAATTATATTCAAATGCCGAATTTAAAATATGAATATTATCTGGTTTAGGAGAAGGTTCATTGGTAACTATCATTCCATCCAATGCAAAATAGCTGGCGGTTACAGTATCGATAAAAATATTATTGCTGTTTTTTATGTAGAGGCCGCAATGCATCAATTGTATACCCTTGTCACCATACCGTCCACCAAGCTGGATTGTTTTATTGCTTCCGTTTAAAGCAAGGAGTTTAACAGTAATATGGTCACAATTTGACAACCCTATACAATAACCAATATTGGCTGCGTATTTTTCTTCAGACTGTGCAGAATTGTTTTCATTAAAAATCTTTCCCGTATTATAATCAAAACTGCCAAATTTTAAAGCTTCGGCATATTTTAAAATTGTACCCTTTTCTCCTTTTATAGTGAGATTACTGACATTTTTAAAATCAAGTATAGAATAGCCGCGATAGGCAGGTTTGCTTACATCGCCTTTACTAAAAACTTGTTTACCTACAATATAAACACCTTTTGAAATTACCAGGGTGCCATTGCCTCCACGCCCGTTAAAAAAAGCCGCCGCCTTAACAAAGGCTTCTGTATCATTGGTTTTTCCATCTCCCTTGGCGCCGAAACTGCGTATGTTTTTAATGACAGTTTGTTGAGCAGTGAGCGAGCAAAAATTAAAAACACCGGTAAATAAAGCAAGCGCAAAATATCTAATCATATTATTTTCATTTGAATGTGCTGCCGGGGATACCTGTTTCTGAAACAAAATGTTTAAGCGGTAGCATTCCGTTTTTTATACCGTTGTACCTGGATTGTTAATACCCTGGTTAAAAAAATAAACCTACGAAATAAATCTTGTTTAATATAACCGCCAGCTGCTTGCTGTTGTTAAAATTATTATAGTCAAAATAACGCTTTTCCATATACATTTGTACCGGTATTTGCAGTATGAAATAGCGTACAGCGCTGCTGCCAGAGCCATTTTATCAAAAATATAGCTAGTGTCAAAACATGTTAACAAAGTAACAGCTGCAGGTTTAATTGTTGCTTTAGGAATTATTTACGGGGATATCGGAACCTCGCCTTTATACGTTTTCAACGCCATCATCAACAGCAAACCAATCAGTGAAATACTCATCGTAGGTGGCCTGTCTTGTATTATATGGACGCTTACCCTGCAAACAACACTTAAATATGTGGTGCTTACTTTAAGGGCGGATAATAAGGGGGAAGGCGGTATTTTTTCTTTATATACCCTTGTAAGGCGGCAAAAGCGATGGCTGGTAATTCCGGCGATGATTGGTGGAGCGGCTTTGCTGGCAGATGGTATGATCACGCCGCCCATCTCTGTTTCCTCCGCTATTGAGGGGTTAAAACAAATAGATGCCTTTAAAAATATCCAGCAAATCACCATCATTTATATCGTACTGGGCATTTTGTTATTCCTGTTTTTTTTACAACAGTTTGGTACGGCCTCTATCGGCAAATTGTTTGGCCCCATTATGATGATTTGGTTTACCATGCTGGCTGTTTTTGGTATCATTCACCTTACAGACGACTGGTATATTTTCAGGGCATTCAATCCTTATTATGCAATTAAATTATTGACACATTACCCTAAAGGATTCTGGATACTGGGTGCCGTGTTTTTGTGTACCACGGGTGCCGAGGCGTTATACAGCGATCTCGGTCACTGCGGACGATCCAACATCCGCTTTTCATGGATATTTGTAAAAAGCTGCCTCATATTAAATTACCTCGGACAGGGAGCCTGGTTGCTATCCCATCATGGCGGTCAAACTATTTCAGACGAAATGATCAAAGCCGGCTTCAATCCTTTTTTTGGTGTAATGCCAGAGCAGTTCAGGCTAATAGGGCTGGTAATTGCCACCCTGGCAGCCATCATCGCCAGCCAGGCATTAATCAGTGGTTCCTTTACCTTAATTTCAGAAGCCATCCGGTTAAACCTCTGGCCAAAAATGAAAATTAATTACCCCTCCGAAGCCAAGGGGCAACTTTATATTCCGGGTATTAACCTGCTGCTTTTTATTGGTTGTTGTACTATTGTGCTCTACTTTAAGTCCTCCAGCGCCATGGAAGCTGCCTATGGTTTGGCTATTACTTTATGTATGTTGGCCACCACCATGTTATTTGCCAATTACCTGATCTCCCGCAGAACTTCGAGCATTTGGATATACCTTTTTTTAACCGTGTATCTCACCATTGAAACCAGTTTTCTTTCAGCCAACCTGGATAAATTTCCGCATGGCGGTTTTATAGCGTTGCTGGTAGGGGGTGGTTTATTTGTGGTGATGTATGTTTGGTATCGCAGCCGCAAAATTAAAAACCGCTACGTCGAATTTGTGCGCATGGAAGAATACATTCCCAAGTTGGAGGAATTAAGTAATGATACCACGGTACCTAAGTACGCCACTCACCTGGTGTACATGACGAGTGCCAATAACCCCAAAGAAATTGAGCATAAAATTATTTACAGCATCCTGAGCGGTAAGCCAAAACGGGCAGATATTTTTTGGTTTGTACACCTCGATACGCTGGATGATCCTTACACCTGCGAATACATCGTTGACCATATCATCCCCAATGATATCATCCGCGTAGAATTCAGGTTGGGTTTCAGGATAGCGCCCCGGATAAACCTGATGTTTAAGAAAGTGGTGGAAGACCTGGTAGCCAATAAAGAAGTAAATGTTACCAGCCGGTACGAAAGTCAGCAACGCAATAATGTAGTGGGCGATTTTCAATTTGTGGTAATGGAAAAGTTTCTATCACAGGATAATGAACTGCCGTTTATGGAGCGAATCATCATGCATTTATATTTTTGGATAAAGGAAATTTCTTTGAGTGAGGAAAGAGGTTTTGGGCTGGAGCAGAGCAATGTGTCGGTAGAAAAATATCCGTTGGTAGTGGCACCAACCAGCAAGTTTAAATTAAGAAGAATTTATACTGACGAGGAAGAAGAAATGTAGTCTATCTAAAAAGGCCGGTTACCATGCAGCAAATTAAAAATATTACTGCCATCCAGTTAAAGGAGTTAATAGATAATCAAACAGACTTTCAATTAATTGATACCAGGGAGGCTTATGAGCATGCCGATTTTAATATTGGCGGTATTTTGTTCCCGTTGGCTGAAATAACCAAACATGTTGCTGAAATAGAAACAGCAAAGCCGGTGGTGTTATATTGCCGGGCCGGCGTACGCAGCCAGATTGCCATTCAGCGGCTGCAGCAAAAATTTCCTTTTCATAATTTATACAATCTTACCGGTGGTACCGAAGCCTGGAAAGTAGCTTTTGGCATCCCGTAAAAATTAAATCATAAAAAATACCGGGGCGTGTCCGCCAGGCGGCCGGGCTATCCACTCCAAGTCCGGCACAAACCCTGCGCACCCATCTTCACCGGGCTTTCCGTTACTATCCCTCACGCAAAATGCAGGGTACAATTATTTCAATTTGCTTTATTATTTGTACATTCAGCAACAGCGTCAGTACAAATTTGAACAACCTTACCAACTTGTCCTCCACCATCATCTATATCATCACCGGCTATATAGCTTTATTAGCAGTTGCTTACCTGCTGCAGGAACGCTTTATTTTTAAGCCGGAAAAATTAAAAGCCGATTTTAAATACCAGTATGATGTGCCGTTTAAAGAGTTGTTTTTTGATGTGGCAAAGGGCGTAAGCATTAACGGACTTCACTTTTATGTTGATAAGCCTTTGGGGCTGATACTGTATTTTCACGGTAATTCAAGAAGCATAAAAGGCTGGGCAAAATACGCCAAAGATTTTTATCGCTATGGTTATGATGTGGTGTTGGTAGATTACCGCGGTTTTGGAAAAAGTACCGGCAAGCGAAGCGAAAAAGACATGCACAAAGACATGCAGTTTGTTTACGACACCCTGGCCACAAAGCATCACGAAAACCACCTGATTGTTTATGGAAGAAGCCTTGGTAGCGGTTTTGCGGCCAACTTAGCCAGCGAGAACAAACCGCGGTATTTAATTTTAGATGCGCCCTATTTCAGTTTTAAAAAAGTAGTAGAACGTTTTTTGCCGATCTTGCCAATGCGCTTTGTATTGCGGTTTCATATGCGTACAGATAAATGGATACCAAAAGTAAACTGTCATACCTACATTTTGCATGGCACCAAAGATTGGCTGATACCTATTAGCAACAGCGAAAAATTGCAGGCCTTAAACCCCCGTAAAATAACACTGATACGCATTCAGGGCGGCGGTCATAATAACCTGCCCTCTTTTCCTGAATACCATAATTTCATCAGGGATATTTTAGCGCCCTGATTTTTTAATAATCCGGTAGACAAATTTTTAGAATGAAGCGCAACAAAAAAAATAGTATAGCCGGGTGGTTAAAATGGATAGTGATTATATATGCTTTCATCGGACTTGCCTTGTATTTTTTGCAGCACTATTTTTTGTTTCATCCGGTACCGCTTGCCAGGAATTATCAATATCATTTTAATGTGCCGTTTAAAGAAACAGATCTTCCCTTTAATAAAACCGACACCATTAATATGGTGAAATTTTTTCCGGCAGATTCATTGCGAAAGGGTGTGGTAATTTACTTTCATGGCAACAGGGGCAATATCAACCGCTATGCAAAATTTGCAGCCAATTCTACCAAACATGGCTACGAAGTCTGGATGGAAGATTACCCCGGTTTTGGTAAAAGCACAGGTACCCGAAATGAAAAAATACTATACCAGCAGGCAGTGCAAATCTATGCCATGGCAGCAGCAACATTTTCAGCAAACAATATTGTTGTTTATGGTAAATCATTTGGTACTGGCATAGCGGCCTACCTTGCCTCTACAGCAAAATGCCGTCGGTTAATTTTAGAAACACCTTATTATAGTATTCCGGATTTGTTTGGTTGTTATGCTCCTATCTATCCGGTGAACCTAATGGCTGACTATAAGATACCATCGAATGAATACCTGGCTAAAATAAAAGTACCGGTTACTATTTTTCATGGTACAGCAGATGGCGTAATTCCCTACCGTTGCGCTGCCAAATTAAAAACAGTGTTAAAAACAACAGACCAGTTTATAACGATCGAAAATGGTACACATCATAACCTCAACGACTATCCACTTTTTCATCAAAAGTTGGATTCTTTGCTGATGCAATAAATTATTGTTCTGATAACTGCACCTTAGTTCTGCCAACATTCAGCTGATATGTACCGCCTATTTTTAGGGCGTAGTTTTCTGTACCATGGCTCACGGGAAAATGAAAACAAACCGGGTAAGTGTATTCTTTTACAATATCATGAAGCACCTCGTCCATGTTTTTTCCAAAGGGCCGGTCTGTATCTTTCATGTCGGTAAAACCGCCCAAAATTAAACCGGCTAAGTTATCCAGTTTGCCGCTGCGTTTTAGCTGGTATAACATACGGTCGATGCCATAAATGTATTCGCCTATATCTTCAATAAACAGCAGCTTGTTTTTTGTGTTGATGTCGGAAGGGGTGCCAGTTAAATGCGCCAACAGTGAAAGGTTACCACCAACCAGTTCGCCGGTTGCTTTTCCCTGCTGGTTGTTTGGATGTGGGGCGCAACTATATTTATTCCTTTTACCTGCCAGCATTTTTTTTAATGATTGCACATATTCATTTTCCGCACCGCCATCATTAAAAGCGGATGCCATAGGAGCATGTATGCTGGCTGTTTTGCAGTTGCTAAAAATATGGTTGTGTAAAACAGTAATGTCACTAAAGCCAATGATCCATTTGGGTTTTCGTTTAAATTTTTTGAAATCAAGCCGATCAATAATTCTACTGGTACCATAGCCGCCCCGGCCGCATAAAATAGCATTAATGCTATCATCGTCCAGCATAGCCTGCAATTCATTTAGTCTTTCTTGATCAGTACCTGAAAAATAGTTGGCAGAATTGCTGCCCAATGTGTTGCCCACCATTACCTGGTAGCCCCATTGTTGCAATGTATCAATGCACGTCTGTGCTTTTTCTTTAGCCATATATCCAGCCGGGCAGGTAATGCCGATGGTGTCGCCTTTTTTCAAATAAGGAGGAATTTTTATCATATGCCTTTTAGTATTTGTTCAAAACCAAGCGTAGTAATGATGTGTGCGAATCCTTTTCTTTTAAGGCCTCGTAAAAGCTTTAGATCACCGGTCCAGAATAATGCGTTCAATGAAATGGCAAAGGCAATGTAGATGGTGTCGTTTGGATCAATACTTTTAGTTAAGTCAAATGATTTTTGAAAAGTTGCGTCGGATATTTCATCATCATTTATTAGCAGAAGCTTTGTAAGCAGTAAAGCCAGGTTTTGATTAAATTCAATTTTACTTATTTTACCAGCGGTGCAAATTTTTTCTTCATTTTCTTTTATTTCGTTTAAAATAAATGCAGGTACTACGTAATTTATGGTTGAAGAATAATTAAAAATAAGTTCCGCTATACGTCCCTTAATTTTTAGAGAAGCGCTGATTATTATATTGGCGTCAATAACAACTACCACTTAAAGCCTCTTTTTTGCTTTAATTTTTCCCATGCCCCGGCAGTAATTTCATCGGCCAGTTCAGCAATCTTTTTCTTAGAAACTTTCTTTGGTGCGTCTTTATTGATCTCCAAAAAACGCACATAATCTTTCACTCTTTTTATGCCTGCGGCGCCTATTTTTTTTGATACTTTTATGGATACATAGTCCTTGTCAATAAGTGCTGTTGCCATATATTTCGTTTTATCAAATATACAAAATACTTAGATTTCATTTAGCAATGCAGCTGAGGGAAGCAACGAAAGCTTGTGCTTAACACCACATTTTAACGCTACATTATTTTTTTGATGCCCCACCGGAAAATCAAAAGCGACGGGATAATTATATTCTTTTATTTTCTCCAGCACAATGTCTTCCAGCGCTTTTCCAAATTCTTCCCCAGGGTCATCGGGTTTAATTTTAAAACCACCCACAATCAATCCTGCCAGCGCAGTTAATTTTCCGGATCTTTTTAAATTCCATAACATGCGGTCTATACTGTACAAGTACTCGCCGGTATCTTCTATAAACAATATTTTATTTTTTGTAACCAAATCACTGTTACTGCCAGCCAACGATTCCAGTGTTTTTAAATTGCCGCCAACCAATGCACCGGATGCAATACCTGTTTTATTTTTTGCATTCGGCACAAACTCGTACTTCATTTTTTCCCCTGAAAGACATTTGTAAATGCTTTCAATACTTGCTTTTTGTACATCTTCCGCAAGGCTCCAGTCTGCCGGAAAACTATTACACATTTTTGAATGGATTGAGGCAATACCGTAGTTGTGGTTGAGATGGCTGTGTAGTACAGTAATGTCGCTAAAGCCGATGATCCATTTTGGATGAAGTGTCAATTCTTTAAAGTCGAGCGCATCAATAATTCGTACCGCACCATAACCGCCACGGGCGCATAAAATGGCTTTTATTTTTTTATCATCCAGCATTTGCTGAAAATCATTTCTTCTTTCTTCATCAGTGCCACCAAAAGTAAAATCCCGCTTGCCAACAGTATCGCCGATCTTTATTTCAAACCCCCATTCAGTTAACTTATTTACGGCAGGTAAAATATCCAGGCTCGTTATAAAACCAGCAGGGCAAGTAATACCAACGGTATCGCCTTTTTTAAGGTAAGGAGGTATAGTTGTTTTGGTAACCGGCTCTTCAGGTTCTTCTTTTGGTAAAATGCCCGTGAAGCCCGCTGCCAGTGGTACTATGGATGATATGAATTTTTTTCTGTCCATCATTTTTTTTATTCCAATAGCGCTCAGCAACCATTATAATTCAAAACCCATCCCGCCTTTTAAGGCTTTCTGATATTTACGCAAATCGAATTTATATAGCCAGGGCGCTTTGTGCGCTACCCCTTTTTTTGTTTCATTCAATCTTTTTAAAATACCCGTACTTAAAATTTTCCTTTGAAAATTTCTCCGGTCGAGCTGTCGGTCTAAAATGGTTTCATATAATTTTTGAAGTTCGGGCATGGTGAATTTTTCGGGCAAAAGATTATAACCTACCGGGTGGTAATTCAATTGAGTTTGTAAATTTTCCAATGCTTTTTTTAAAATATCCCGATGGTCCAGCAGCATTTCGGGGATATCATGAATATTAAACCATTCGCATGAACTGGACAAAACATCCGGGACAGGTTTTACTTCCGGAAAATTTACCAAAGCGGAATATCCTACCGTAATAAAACGTTCAAACATCCAGCTTTCCTTTACCCTTACCCCAACATTTTTTAAAAACTGCTCATTAATTTCCCTGGTTGACCTGGCAGGATGGCTAAACACATGAAACTGCTGCATATAAATATCATCCAACCCTGTACGTTCCTTCAGGATGCGTTTTGCTGATTCATCCATATGCTCGTCTTGCAGCACAAACCCCCCGGGCAGCGACCATAGATTGGCATATTTAGCGTATAACAGCAATACTTTCAACTCATTGTTATCAAATCCAAAAATGACACAATCAACCGAGATGTTGCGCAGGTATATCTCATGCCCCTTAAAAAAATGATTGCTGATTTCCTGTTTAAAATTCATATAGTTCATAAAAGTAAATTTCCGCAGCCAGATTAAAAATAAAATTATCCGGCTTAAAAAAAAATATTATCATTGTGTTATAATAACACAATGAAAGCGCCCGGTCGGTAAGTTTATTGTCATATTATAGTAATTTATTGTGATCACTAAATTAAACAGGCCCATGTTTTTAAGCGGGGCCAGTGGCCCTTGCCGAAGTTATATTTTACAGGACTGTGGTAATTGCATCCAGCTATGCTAACCTGCAAAAATTTTGGATAAAAAAGAAGAGGGGCGTTTTATCCTGCTGCTTCTCTTTTGGTCGCAACATTCTTACGGATAATCTCATTTGAAACAGTATCACAGCAATGAAATGGTATGTTTGTGCTCAAATGATAAAATAATTATGAAAAAGAAAAACATCATCAGCCTCAGTATTGCATTGGCTTTTTTATTTCTGTCAATAACCGGGTTGCTACTTTATTTTGGATTGAAGCCGGAGTTTGTAACCGCCATCCACGTACTGCTTGGCCTGGTATTTACCAGCTTTGTTATTTTCCATATCAAAAACAATTGGTCTTCTTTAAAAGTATATACCAAAGACCGGAAAGAGGGAGGAATCAAAAAGGAATTCCTGGTAGCGGCTGTAGTTGTTGGGGTGTTTTTATTGGGGGCTGGATTTAGCCTGCCGCCGTTTGGTGAAATACAGCATTTTGGAGAAGATCTTACCCGGGGGGGTGGCGGCAAAGGCGGCCGTGTTGATAAAACCTCTTTTGATAAAATTGTAACCAATAAGGATAAGCAGGGTGCAACGATTGAATTAATTATTGAAAAAAGTAATGAAGTGATTACACCGGTAATTACTATCTGGACTGCAGATACAGCCGGCAATTTTATCGACAATATTTTTGTGCCCGCCAAAACAATTGAAGTCACATCCGGCGAAGCAGATAAACGGCATGCTTTATTTGAGGGCGAAACTGAAACGAAAAATTTTACCCCTGCACTGTCGCCAGGCTGGCAGGCTGCCACAAAAGATACAGCAACCAATTATGCTGCATCAACACCAACTGACAATTTCTTTCTTACCACCAAAACAAAGGCTGGGGACATATTTCAGTTAATGCTGGAGATAAAAGACAATGGTAAAATTGAATTGTACAAAGGGTTGGTGGATAGAACAAAAAGCAATGCGGTTGCTTTAAAAGCCACCAATGGTGCACTGCTGGTAAGAGCTGTTGCTGCACTTGATTAATCATTTTAAAATCACCTTTAATAAAAAACTTGCTATATGAAAAGAATTTATTGTTTGTTCATCTCCGTTAATTTATTGAGTGTTGTATGGGCACAATTACCCCGATTGGGCAAAAGCCCGGTGAAAGAAATTATTGCTGCCATGACCCTGGAAGAAAAGGCCAAACTGCTAACAGGTAACGGATTTAAGATGCCCGGTATGAAGCCGCCTGGCGGGCCCGTAGTTGGAACCACGCAGGACAAAGTACCAGGTGCTGCAGGAACAACATTTGCTATTCCACGTTTAGGCATTCCTTCAATAGTAGTTGCAGATGGACCGGCCGGGGTTCGCATTGATCCCGTAAGAAATGGAGATAGCTCAAAGACTTTTTATGCAACCGCCTGGCCCATTGCCACATTGCTGGCATCTTCATGGGATACAGCGCTGGTGAAAAAAGTAGGAGTTGCTTTTGGTAGCGAAGTGCATGAATATGGGGTGGATATTTTGCTGGCACCTGCATTGAATATTCACCGCAATCCGCTGGGAGGACGAAACTTTGAATATTATAGTGAAGACCCGGTTGTTGCAGGCAATATTACAGCCGCTATTGTGAATGGCATCGAATCCAATGGCGTTGGCACTTCTATCAAACATTTTGCAGCTAATAACCAGGAAACAAACCGTAATACGGTGAACACCATCGTTAGCGAAAGGGCGCTGAGAGAAATTTATTTAAAAGGTTTTGAAATAGCGGTAAAAAAATCGCAGCCCTGGACGGTGATGAGTTCTTACAATTTGATTAATGGAACCTATACATCGCAGGAATATGATTTGCTTACCACCATCTTGAGAAAAGAATGGGGTTTTAAAGGTTTTGTGATGACGGATTGGTTTGGTGGCAAAGACCCGGTAGCACAAATGAAAGCGGGCAACGATTTGCTAATGCCGGGTACTCAACAACAATCTCAGGCCATTATTTCAGCTGTTCAACATGATTCGTTGGACGTAAAAGTGCTGGATGAAAATGTGGAGCGAATGCTGAATGTGATTTTGGAATCACCTGCTTTTAAAGGATATCGATTCAGCGATAAACCAGATTTGAAAAAGAATGCAACCATTGCCCGAATGGCTGCCGCTGAAGGAATGATATTGCTGCAAAATAAAGGCAATGCCCTACCGTTGGGTGCTAAAGGACAACAAATTGCTTTGTTTGGTAATAATGGCTACGACCTGATTGCGGGAGGCACAGGAAGCGGAGATGTAAACAAAGCCTACACCGTTTCTTTGGCGCAGGGGCTTGCTACGGCTGGTTTTACAGTGGATGCGGCATTGCAGGGCACGTACACCAATTATTTAAAAGAAGAGAAAATAAAACATCCTAAGAAAGGATTTTTTGAAGAGTTTATGCACCCGACACCGCCAATCGCTGAATTTGTTGCGGATGAGAAATTGATTTTGCAAAAAGCATCGTCGGCAGCAATAGCCATTATCTCTATCGGAAGAAACGCAGGAGAAGGAAGTGACAGAAAGTTACCGGGGGATTACTATTTGAATGATACAGAAATGGTCATGATACAAACAGTTGCCAACGCTTTTCATGCGCAGCATAAAAAAGTTGTAGTGGTGTTGAACACCGGTGGCGTGGTAGATGTTACCAAATGGAGAGATGAGGTAGATGGTATTTTAATGGCCTGGCAACCTGGTTTGGAGGGTGGCAACGCGATTACGGATGTACTGAGTGGTAAGGTAAATCCTTCCGGCAAACTGGCCACTACCTTTCCGGCAGCTTATAATGATGTGCCTTCGGCAAAAAGTTTTCCGGGCAAAGAATTTCCGGAGCGTGCTGTTAGCGGTATGATGGGCATGCGGCAGGTGCCGGCTGAAGTGACTTATGAAGATGGTATTTATGTTGGTTATCGCTATTACAATACATTTAAAGTAAAACCAGCCTACGAGTTTGGTTTTGGCTTATCATACACTCATTTTGCTTACAGCAATCTTACCTTAAGTTCAGCGGTATTGAATGGTAGCATCACTGCAAAACTAACTATCACCAATACGGGTAAGGTAGCCGGTAAAGAAGTTGTGCAATTGTACATCAGCGCACCTGCGGTTAAATTAGCCAAACCAAGCGAAGAGTTGAAAGCATTTGCAAAAACAGAGTTGTTGCAGCCCGGTAAAAGTCAGACGGTTGAATTTGTGATTACGGCTGCAGACCTGGCCTCATTCGTTACCAATAGTACGTCGTGGGTGGCAGAGGCTGGTAAATACATCGTTAAGGCAGCCGCATCATCTGAAGATATAAAGCAACAAGCAACTTTTGAACTGCCAAAGGATGTTGTAACAGAAAAATGTAATAAAGTACTGGTACCACAGGTGGATATAAATGAATTGAAAAAATAATTTTTCCAATGAAAGACCGTTCAAACCTCCGCCGTAGGCGGAGGTTTTTGTTTGTTTGGGGATTGCACTTGCTTTAGGTAAATTTGCAGCGTTTATATTTAATTTAGTATACATGTTTAATTAACATGTAAAGAAGCAAAAATCATTTATTACCTGAAGACTGTTTTGGCTTGAAGGCGTTCAATATTGGTATGGTGTAAACGAGTGCGACGCCAATGAAGCTTAATAGTAGTTCAACAGACGGGACAAAAAAGCATTATGACAGATCCAAAAAGATATTTAATTACTTCGGCATTGCCTTACGCAAACGGTCCGAAACACATTGGTCATTTGGCGGGAGCTTATTTACCGGCAGACATTTATGTGCGTTACCTGCGTGCGCAAAAAAAAGACGTGGTATATGTATGCGGAAGCGATGAACATGGCGCTGCCATTACCATCCAGGCGATGAAGGAAAATACAACACCACGTGAAATTGTAGATAAGTACCACGCCATGCTGAAAAGCAACATGGCTGACCTGGAGATTTCTTTTGATATTTATCACCGCACTTCGGCACCGATTCACCACGAAACAGCCCGGGAGTTTTTTACTTTTTTAAACGACAAAGGTGACCTGGAAGTAAAAGATACCGAGCAATATTTTGATGAACAAGCCAATACATTTTTGGCCGACAGGTACATTGTTGGCACTTGCCCGGTATGTGGTAATGACAATGCTTATGGCGATCAGTGTGAAAGATGTGGCACCTCCCTGAGCCCGGAAGAATTGATCAACCCAAGAAGTACTTTAAGTGGTAATGCTCCGATAAAAAAAGCTACCAAACACTGGTACCTGCCATTGAACCGGCATGAAGAGTTTCTGCGCCAATGGATACTGGAAGATCATAAGGATGACTGGAAAGCCAACGTGCTTGGGCAATGCAAAAGCTGGCTGGATGCGGGTTTGATGCCAAGAGCGGTAACACGGGATTTGGATTGGGGGATCGCTTTACCACAAAATGTGGAGGGAGGAAAGGGCAAAGTATTGTACGTTTGGTTTGATGCACCGATTGGTTACATCAGTGCAACAAAGCAATGGGCTTTAGACAATGATAAAGATTGGAAACCCTACTGGTACAACGAAGACACGAAACTGGTGCATTTTATAGGGAAAGACAATATTGTTTTTCATGCTATTATTTTTCCGGTGATGTTGAAATTGCATGGGAACGTATTGCCGGATAATGTGCCGAGCAACGAGTTTATGAACCTGGAGGGAGATAAGATGAGTACCAGCCGCGGCTGGAGTATTGAAATGGATGATTACATCAACGATTTTGTAAAGAAAGAAAACGGGGGTGACCAGATGGTAGATGCGTTACGATATTACCTGACTGCCATTGCGCCAGAAACCAAGGATAGTGAGTTTACCTGGAAGGGTTTTCAGGATGCGGTGAAAGGTGAGTTGGTAGACGTATTTGGCAATTTTGTGAACAGGGCCTTTGTACTGATGCATAAATTGTGCAAAGGAAAAGTACCGCCATTACATGCAGCAGTATTAGACGAAACAGACAAAACTTTACTGGCCGAAATAGCGCAGACAAAAGTTACCATTAGTGGTTTGCTTGAAACGTACAAGTTCAGGGATGCGCAATATGAAGTAATTGACCTTGCCAGGAAAGGCAATAAATACATGCAGGAAAAGCAGCCCTGGATTGTAGCAAAAACCCTGGAGGCTGATCCTGCTGCGCAGCAGTTGATTGATAATTGTCTGCATATTTGTTTGCAGCTAACAGCCAACCTGGCTGTTTACATCAATCCTTTTTTACCCCATGCGGCTAAAAAAATGTGTTACATGATGAAGGTGGTGGATAAGATGCTTGACTGGTCAAATGCGGGTAAACCCAACTTGCTAAGTGTCGGATATTCGCTGCGGGAGCCGCAATTGTTGTTTAGGAAAATTGAAGATGCAGAAGTAACAGAACAGGTAGAAAAATTGAAGATTAAAAGCGAAAAAATTAAAATGGAAAAAGAAAACAAGGAAGCAGCAGAAAAAACAATAGCGGCTGAAACAGCCGCTATTGTTGAAGTTACAGAATCAAAGAAACCTGAAATTGGGTTTGAAGATTTTGCAAAAATAGATTTGAAAGTAGGGACGATACTTGCTGCTGAAAAGGTAGCCAAAGCAGATAAATTATTAAAGCTGGAAGTAGACCTGGGTGTTGAAGTGAGAACAATTGTGAGCGGTATAGCCATGCATTTTGACCCGGCGGCAATTGTTGGCAAACAAGTTACCGTAGTAACCAATCTGGCGCCAAGAAAAATGAGGGGTATAGAGAGCAACGGCATGATATTAATGGCGGAAGATGCGGATGGCAAATTAAAATTTGTAAACCCCGATGAAGCGGTGAAAAACGGCAGCGGGGTTAGCTAGCAATTAATATTTTTTTGCAGGCATAGATATTTCAATTTGGCATTGTTGCCCGCCCGTACCGGCACGGGCGGGTGTCACTCACGTGTGCTTTTTCAGCCATGAGTAGCGCCTTCAACCCGGCCATTATTTTTGTTTTGCCGTAGTGTATTGTTGTGGTCTGGCCTTCGGTAACGACCACAATAGTGCACTACCGCCGGCACCGAAGGTCAGACCGTAGTAATATCACCTTATTAATTGGCGCTATGTTTACTTCGGTAATGGGCGGACGCGGTTTGCAGAAAAGCTTTCATCTGTAAAACAATGCTGTCAATGCCGGTTGAATAGCCGGGTTGGGACAGCAGGTTATGTTGTTTCCGCGGATCTTTCAGGTAATCAAAATAATACAATGGCTTTCCTTCCACAGCATTAAAGCCCAGTACATATTCGTTGTTGATGGCTTCATATACAACGTTGTTCATCTTGGTAAAAACAGTCCGGTTGGGCTGCAATGCAGTATCCATCAGGCTTGTGCCATAACTCAATACACTGTCCTGTTTACTTCCTGTCTGTAAAATGGTGTTCACTACATCCAGCTGACTCACCGGGGAAGCAATCGTATTCTTTTTTTCATTGCCGGGTTCATAAATAAATATCGGAATTCTAAAGCCACTGGTTTCATCCAGCTTCACATTGTTTACATCGGGAGTTGCCCAGTGATCGGCACAAAAAATAAACACCGTGTTTTTGTACCAATCTTTTGTAGCAGCTTCTTTAAAAAATTGTTGCAGGCAATCATTGTAATACGCCATCGTTTTCATAGCCGGTGTGGTGTTTTGCCGGGGATATTTGTCTGTAAATGATTGGGGTAAATCGTTGGGGTAATGTGTGCTGATATTATATTGTACCGCAAAAAATGGCTGTTGCATTGCGGCTATCTTTTGTTGCATAAAAGAGAGTACGTATTCATCGTGTAAACCCAGGCTGTGCTTCTCCATTTGCTGGTATCCTGGAATATCTTTCATACAATAATAATGCTGTATACCCAGCCATTTGCAGCATTGCGCAAATCCCATATCATCATAATTATCGCCGATAAAAAAAGACGAAGTATAATTATTTTTTGCCAGCAATTTTCCAACCTCACTCCGCTCTATAGATAAAAAATTAGAATGATACAAAGGAATATCAGTCAATGTCGGCAAACCCGCAAGGATAGCTGCAATGCCTTTGTTTGAGCTGTAGGAAAAACTAAATGCGTTACTGAAAAAAGTACTTTTATTTACCAGGCTATCTATAAATGGCATGGCTACTTTGTAAGGGCTGCTGCTATCGAAAAAATCATATGGCACACTTTCCATTATAAACAACACAATGTTTTTTTTACCGGCAACCGCAGGCGGGTTATTTTTTTTTCGGATGCTAAACAACATGGCAGCCTGTTGTGTCGACATATAATTTGCAACCGGCAAAATTGTTTCATTTTGCCGGTAGAGAGAGTAAATAAACGTGTGAAAAGAGTTTTGCGCCAATGGCAACTGAACAGGTTCCAGCTGTGTTAGCGGATAGGAGGGCAATAACTTTTTTGTACCATTCCAAAAAAAGAGCAGGGTAGCAAGCAGTAACAAAGCAAGTGTAGCTATAAAAGGTTTACCAGTTGCAATCTGTCGCAGCATTCCCGCAAGATTATTGTATACAATCCACACTAACCCGATGGTTACTGTTACAATCAGCAATACCAGCAGTAGAACAGTAACTGTACCATTGGCCAAAGGATTTCGCAAAACGTAGAGCAGGTCTGCATCAGCACGTTGCAGGTGAAAGCGGAAGTAAAAAATATCTGCCAGGTTCAGTACAATTAATAGGGTATCTACCAAGGTGATAATCAACAGCACTGGCAAGGCAATCAATTTATTTTGAACCAGTCTGCGTGCCGGTAAAAGAAAAATAAACAATGGCAGGTGAATAATGGCAATGCAAAAAACATCGTACAAAACAGACCACTTAATTATTTGAAATGCATTTTTTGCATCAGCCACCGACCAGCCGTTAGCCACACGATAGTTATAAAAAAAGAAAACACATTTTAAAGCGCTTAGTAAAATAAGTAGCTTTGAAAAAAACAACAGCGATGTTTTTTCTTTGATGAATGTGTTTTTTAAAGTAGCCAAGCCGGGGGCTTTATTTAAATGAAGAAAAGTTATTTTTTACTGAACAAATATACGCTCTCACTGCTCATATTGCTGTTGTGCCTGGCGGTTGATATAATTTTACATAAAGGCATGACCCGGGTACTGATACCAAAATCGTTCACACTAAACCGTACCCCGCAATATTTAAAGTTATGTGAGCAGCCGCTGGTGGTAAGCGATAAAAAATGGAGCAAGGCAGTGAACACAGTACAAAGAATGGAGCAGCTCCCGGCTGGTACGGCCGGCCTGGAGATGGATGTGTATTTTGATACCAGCAAAAATATATTGCAGGTGTATCATGATTCTTCTGAGAGCAGTCGTCCTTTTATAGAAGATATTTTAAACGTGTATAAAGCCCGTCAGCTAATGGCTTCCATCTGGTTAGATTTTAAAAATCTGAACACTGTCAATGAAGTAAAATCCGTGCGGTACATTTCATATTTGAGGAAGCGATACCAGCTCCAAAACAAGATCATCGTTGAGTCTTCTGTACCGCAATGTTTGCCGGTTTTTTGCGATAGTGGCTTTTTTACCAGTTACTACACACCATTTTTTAATCCCTACCAGCTTACTGAAGCGCAAATTACTTCGGTTATAGACACCATTTCGGGCAACCTTAAAAAATACCCTGCCAGCGCTTTATCGGGCTATTATTTTCAATATCCGTTGCTAAAAAAATTCTTTCCCGGTTACCCTGTTCTTATCTGGGCAGAAAAAGACCGGTACAGCTTTGTGAGCAATGTTTTCAACTATTCACTTGGCAACGAACCACAGGTAAAAATTGTATTATATCCCTGATATTGATTAATCAATAATCACACATACTTTTTAAAAAATTGATTCCTATCAATAATTGATTTGCTTTGTTAACCCACCTTTTGCATAGCTATTTTTATTTTTCTCATAATTTAAAATTGTTACCTTCGAAGTATAAATAGTTGTTTAACTAACTAATTTCCCCCATCCCGAACGGGTATAAATAATACATATGAAAAGAATCATTAAAAAAGTAGCGGTATTAGGAAGTGGTGTAATGGGTAGCCGCATAGCCTGCCACTTTGCCGGCGTGGGTTTACAGGTGTTATTACTTGATATTCAACCGAAAGATTTACCGGCAGATGCAAAGCTTGCTGAAAAAAATAAAATTGTTAATGATGCGTTGTCCGCTGCGATTAAATCGAATCCCTCGCCGGTATATACAAAGGATGTTGTAAAAAAAATCACGACAGGTAATTTCACGGATAACATGAAAGATATTGTCGGTTGCGACTGGGTGATTGAAGTGGTGGTAGAAAGACTGGACATTAAACAATCTGTTTTTACAGAAGTTGAAAAATGGCGCAAGGCCGGAACGTTGGTTACTTCCAACACATCCGGAATCCCCATTCACCTGATGGCGGAAGGTCGCAGCGATGATTTTAAAAAACATTTTTGCGGCACGCATTTTTTTAACCCGCCCCGCTATTTGCGTTTACTCGAAATTATTCCGACTCCGTTTACTGACCCTGCTGTTGTTGATTTTTTGATGGACTACGGCAGTCTGCAATTAGGTAAGACCACTGTGTTGTGTAAAGACACGCCGGCCTTTATTGCCAATCGCATTGGTGTGTTTGGCATGATGGCGATTATGAATACAATGGAAAAATTGCAGTTATCGGTAGATGAAATTGATTCACTGACAGGCCCCATTATTGGACGTCCAAAATCAGCTACTTTCCGAACCGCGGATGTGGTAGGCATTGATACGCTGGTAAAAGTGGCCAAAGGTGTGTACGATAATTGCCCGGATGATGAGGCAAAGGAACAGTTTGTAATTCCATCCTGGTTAAATAAAATGGTGGAGAATAACTGGCTGGGCGATAAAACAGGCCAGGGATTTTTTAAAAAGATGCCGGCAACAGCTGGCGGAGAAAAAGAAATACAGGTGCTGAATTTGTCGACACTGGAATATGAACCCCGCAAAAAGCCGAGGTTTGCAACAATAGAAACCGCTAAACCAATCGACGATTTAAAAACAAGGTTAAAAGCCTTATGTGCAGGCACAGATAAGGCAGGTGAATTTTACCGCTTGTTTCACTATAATTTATTTGCCTATATCTCTCACCGCATTCCTGAAATTAGTGACGAATTATACCGCATAGATGATGGCATGATGGCGGGGTTTGGTTGGGAGATTGGTGCGTTTGAAAGCTGGGATGCGCTGGGTGTGGCCAAAACAACAGAAGCCATGAAGGCCGCAGGATTTACAGTAGCGCCATGGGTAGAAGAAATGCTGGCCAAGGGAATCACCACATTCTACAAAATCGAAGACGGCAAACAATTATATTATTCCCTAACAACCGGCGGGTACCAAAGCCCTTCCTTTGGAGGGGTTGGGGAGGCCACTGGGGAGGCTTCCTTTATCGTCATGAAAAATTTTGCCAATGGAACCATTTGGAAAAACAGTGCCTGTCGCACTTACCATTTAGGTGATGATGTATTGGGACTGGAATGGTACACAAAAATGGGTTCCATTGGCGGCGAAGTATTGGAAGGCATACAGAAATCAATTGCCTTGGCCGAGGATAAATACAAGGGCCTGGTGATTGCCAACGAGGGTACCAATTTTAGTGCAGGCGCCAACGTTGGAATGATTTTTATGCTGGCGATTGAGCAGGATTATGACGAGATTGATATGGCCATCCGCATGTTTCAAAATACCATGATGCGGGTGCGTTACTCGGGCATTCCCGTGGTACTGGCACCGCACGGACTGGCCCTTGGAGGCGGTTGTGAAATTTGTCTGCATGCCGATAAAGTGGTGGCGGCTGGGGAGACTTACACAGGTTTGGTTGAAGCCGGCATCGGTGTAATACCCGGTGGTGGTGGTACCAAAGAATTTGTGTTGCGGGCCGCAGATGAAACACAGGAAGGCGAAGTAGATATTCTTACCATACAAAATCGTTTCCTCACTATTGCCACGGCAAAAGTGGCCACGTCCGCGGCAGAAGCTTTTGAGATGGGCATTTACCGCAAGGGCCGCGATCAAATAAGCATCAACCCCGGAAGGCGAATTGCTGAAGCCAAGCAGGCGGTGATTGACCTGCACAGCGATGGGTATATTATGCCGGTGCAACGCACGGATATTAAAGTAATGGGCCGTTCTGCTTTGGGTACTTTGCTGGCAGGTATTAACGGAATGAATAAAGCAAACTACGCCACTGCCCACGATGTTACGGTGGCTAAAAAATTAGCCTACGTAATGTGTGGTGGTGATTTAAGCGAACCCACGTTGGTTAGCGAACAATATTTATTAGACCTGGAAAGAGAAGCTTTTTTAAGCCTTACCGGCGAGAAGAAAACCTTGGAAAGAATACAAAGTATTTTGAAGAGCGGTAAGCCGTTGAGGAATTAATACCAGTCCGACCGTCCCGGTCTGACTGGTATTAAAAACCTGGCAATTTCCTTTTGCAGGGTTTTTAATTTATAATGTTTAATGAAATTTGCAGTTGATAATATTTATCACATTTACAACCAGGGAAACAACCGACAGGTTATTTTTCATAATCCGGAAGACTACCTGATTTTTCTGCGTTTGATAAGAACACATATCTCCCCTCATACCGAAATAATAGCCTGGTGCCTGATGCCTAATCATTTTCATTTCCTTATTTATGCTGATGACAAGGCATGTGTGATGGTAAAACAGGGTGGACTGGAAATAGAAATACTTACCAACGGCATCAGGAAATTGTTAAGCAGCTATGCACGGATCTTCAATAAGCTGTACAATCAGACAGGTTCATTATTTCGTCAAAAAACAAAAGCAAAAAATATTGGGGAAGAAGAGATGGTAGTTACCAATAAGTATACGTTCCAGGATTATTGCAGGAACTGCTTTTTATATATTCATCAAAACCCGGTAGCTGCGGGTTTGGTAAAGTTGCCTGGCGACTGGCAGTTTTCCTCTTATCTTGATTATGCCGGCCTGCGCAATGGTAACTTATGCAATAAAGCATTGGCTGAAAAATACTGTGCCTATAACTGTGAAGATTTTGTTGTTAAAACGAATGGCGATACACCCGAAGACTTTCAGATGTTTATGTACTATCAATCTGCCCGTTCTGGTCTAATTAGTTGAATACTATTAAGTTAAACGACCCTCATATAATTTCCATCCCCATTGACCAGTCAGACCGGGACGGTCAGACTGGTCAATGATTTAGGCTCTCCGCCAGGAGACGATGAAAGTGATGCGTACCCTGCTCCCTTGTAACAGAATAACGGCCCTGCTGATAAAATCTTGATACAATACCCTTTTGAACATTTTGTACAATTTCCTCATCTTCCATTTCAACCTTATCCAGATCGCTTCCAGCACCTTTATCGTACTTCTCTTCTTTCCACATAAAAGTTAAAAATTCCACTTTGGTTTTATTCACTGCAACCGGACTTACAATATTTACCGACAATCCCCAGGGATAAAAATTAAACATCATGTTGGGGTATACCCAAAAATAATAAGCCGCTACATTGGTGCCGTAGTCAATAGAGCTTTCGGGTAAATCAAAGCAGTCGGCCTCATCTTTACCTACGCCGAGTTGCAGGCTGGCTTTGGCATAGAGTTCCGTCGTGTAATCGCCAAAACTCAACGCTGCATTTAAAGCAGCATGCACAAAGGGGATATGAAAACCTTCCAGGTAATTTTCGCAATACAAGGCCCAGTTGGCGTCGATAGTAAAAGTCTTACCCATTTCAGGGCGATAAACAAATTCATTCACCGGTAGCCAGTGTAACCGCTCCATCATCTCACTAAAATAAACCGGTGCATTTTCCTTTTGGTGCAAACTTGTAAACAATAAATTACCCCAGCTAAACAACGGCAATACGGGAAGGTTATCCGCTTCGGCGGGAAAATTTTCTACCTCTTTAAACTCCGGCATTGAAATAAAGTTGCCGGATAGCTCAAACAACCGGCCATGGTATTTGCACCGCAAATTAGTAGCCTTGCTACATTGCTTGTAAGCAATCAGGTTTCCCCTGTGGGTACATACATTACTCAGGCAATGTACCTCGCCCCCGGCATCTTTTGTAATCATCAATGGTTCGTTCATGTAATTTTCCAGCAAGGTGAAGGGTTGTACGTCACCATTAAATTTTACCATTTCTTTACTACCAATAAATTGCCAGGAGGGAGCAAATATTTTTTCTTTCGCGGCTTCCAATAGCGCTTCACTGGTGTATACATCGGTTGAAATGGTACTGGCTTTTGCTATGTTGGGATGTACTGTGTAGTTGTTCATAAAACAAATTTGCCCAAGTTAAAAAATATAATGTCAACAAGGGTAAATAATCTCTTCAGATTAAAGCCTTGAATTATAATATATTTATTGGTGAATGGTGAGTAGTGAGCGGTCAGCAGCTGTCCTGAATTTCCGCGCTTCAGGACGGAGAATAAATGTATAATTTTACAGGATGGGAGAAGCAGAAATTAAACCAGGCATCCACCAGCTATGTATTCACTCCACATTGTTTTTTTATGGCAATGCGGCCAGTGATGCACTGAGCCTGGCTATTGCAAAAGACATTGCAGATCATTGGAATGAAGCCAAGGGAAACGTGAAGATGAAGAATGTAGTGTACGATGCGGTATTTGAAATTGAAGGCATTTGGGCAAAGTCCTTAACGCCTGAGATGATTTTTGAAAACAACAACCGCCGCAATAATTATTTCAGGATAGAAGCATTTGCCAGTGGTAATATTTCTTTTGTGGATGGAGTAGGCAGTAACACCGGTTATTTTTTATTGGATAACCTGCTAAACAATTCCACCACGGCAGCGCATGAATATGGCCATACCATTGGACTGGACCACCCGGAAATACTGGACATTCGTGGTAAGGGAACCCCGGGCATTATGTATCCAAGAGGTACCATTGTTGATCCGCAATTTCAGTACAGCCCGGTAGCAGCGCCACTGGCACCCGGTGGCACCATCAATCCCTTTACCAGAAAAGTGTTGCAGGAAGATATCGATAACCTGCAATTATCAAGACTTCCCTACAACCGGAGCGGCATTGCCATGATAGGAAATTTCAGCAATATCTGGCACCAGCAACACGACCGGTAATTGCCACTGATCCCATTTACGGTCATCCACGGTTATAAAATCCCTTATCTTCAAACCCTAAATTGAAAATTGCTTATGTCAATTCTTTCTGTTGAAAACTTATGTAAAAATTACGGATCCGTGCAGGCCTTGAATGGTGTAACATTCAGCGTTCCTCAAGGTTCGGTATTTGGAATACTGGGCCCCAATGGAAGTGGTAAAACAACTATGCTTGGTATCATCATGGATATTCTAAAACCAACCGCAGGCAGTTACACTTTATTTGATGCCACGCCTGATGAAAACAGCCGGAGAAAGATTGGTACTTTTTTGGAAACGCCTAATTTCTACCACTATTTATCTGCCGTTAGAAATTTAAAAATTACCGCGGCTATTAAAGAAAGAGGGGAGGAGGATATTCCGAAAGTATTGGAAGCAGTCAATCTTACAGAGCGCAAAGATTCCCGTTTTAGTACTTACTCATTGGGGATGAAACAACGGCTCGCCATTGCGTCCTGCTTATTGGGTAATCCGGATGTATTGATTTTTGATGAACCTACCAACGGACTCGACCCGGTGGGTATTGCAGAAATACGGGAGCTGATAAAGCAATTGCGCCAGCAGGGAAAAACCATTATTATGGCCAGCCATCTACTGGACGAGGTGGAAAAAGTATGCACCCATGTGGCTATTTTGAAAAAGGGTAAACTCATTGCTGCCGGCGACGTGAATGAAATTTTAGCCAATGACGATATTGTTGAATTGGGGGCACCAGATATGGGAAAGCTAAGAAATATCATTAGCCGTTTAACCGGTTACAACGATATAAAGGAGCATGATAATTTATTGCAATTGTTTTACCCCGTTGGCACCACCAACCTGGAAAAGATTAACCGCTATTGTTTTGAAAATGGGGTGGTGCTGAATTACATGCAACTTAAAAAGAAAAGCCTGGAATCAAAATTCTTTGAACTGACCAATTAAAACAGTTATTTGTTATGATAAAATTATTGAAGATAGAATGGCTGAAAATTAAAAATTACAATGCCTTCATTATACTAAGCAGTTTTTTTGCATTGGGCGTAGTAGCTGTAAATTATGTGGCGTTCAGCGTATATAAAAACATGATCAGCGAGGTAAACGCGGCAAAAATGATAGGTTCCTTTTCGCCTTATGATTTTGACAGAACCTGGCATACCACCAGCTATTTTGCAGGTTGCATATTGTTGCTGCCTGGCTTATTAATCATCATGCTGGTCACCAACGAATTTACTTATCGTACACATCGTCAAAATATTATTGACGGGTGGAGTCGAAAACAGTTTATTGAAGTGAAAATTGTGCTGGCTCTAATTGCCGCGTTGGTAAGCACGGTATTAGTCATCCTGACTGCATTTGTTTTTGGCCTAGCATCGGGTACATCCTTTTCCATGGAAGGATTTTCATTTACCGGCATTTTCTTTTTAAAAGCGCTTACGTATAATATGGTGGCCTTGTTAATCAGTGTGCTGATAAGGCGTACAGGTTTTGCGACCGGGATGTTTTTTATCTACATGGGTTTTGAAAATTTCGTGTCGCAGTTACTGGATATCTGGAGCATTAAATTGAGAAGAGATAATACCATTGATCTTGGCAGTATGGGCGATTACCTGCCCATGAACGCAGCTGATGGGTTGCTGACTTTTCCTGATAACCCTGTAAAAAGCCTGGCAAGGGGTGTATTGCCGACCGATTATACTTCCGTTGTAATGGTATTGTGTGCCGCTTACCTGGTGCTGTTTTGCTGGTGGAGTTATAACAGGATCATAAAAACCGATCTATAGATTTATTACACTAATTAGGCGGATTACACTAATAGTTTTGAAGTTACCAACAGTACAGGTACTTAGTGTAATCCATATACTTGGTGTAACAACATGCAATTATTTATTGCACAATTGCTTCAACGCACTGGTGATATCAGGATACAAAAAGGAAAACCCTGCCTGTTGAATTTTTGCAGTGCTTACCGTGGTGCTTTTTAGAACTTCAATACTTCTTTCTCCCATCATTAATTTTAACGCCATTACCGGCACGTGCAGCGGTATAAACAATTGGCCGTTCATTTGCTTTGCCAGTTCCATGGTTAGTTCTTTATTAGTAACGGGCGCAGGAGCTACGGCATTATAAACGCCAGATAAATGTTCGTTTTCAATAGCAGCGATGTACATCCTGCAAAGATCATCTACATGTATCCAGCTTACGATTTGTTTTCCGTCGCCCAGGATGCCAGCCACGCCAAGTTTTATTGGTTTTTTAAATTCGGCCAATGCCCCACCGCTATTACTAAGTACAATGCCTGTACGCAGTTTTATAAGTCTTATTCCAATGCCCGCAACAGGATCAATACTCTGTTCCCATAGCCTGCAGGTATCGCCGAGAAAATCGTTCGCCGCCGGGTCACTCTCCATAAATGGTTTGCCGGCTTTATCTGCGCCATACCAACCAATAGCAGATGCGCTTATAATGGTTTTTACTTTATTGGCGTTGTTTTTTAAGCTGCTAACTAATAAGCTGCTACTTTCCGTTCTGCTGTCGAGAATTTCTTTTTTATAAGCATCGGTCCATTTTTTATCAACTACTCCAGCGCCGGCAAGGTGTATGATGTGGTCGGCTTTTTTTACCGCATCTATATCAATTGTTTGTTGTTTAACATCCCAAATAGCATAACCAAGGCCAGGCGTTTTCACGTCATTCACCGGCAGCTTCCGGGTTAATACAATTACGCTATACTCTTTTTGTAGCAATTGGTTTGTAATAGCTTTGCCAATCAGTCCGGTGCCTCCCGTTATCAATATTGTCTGCATACATTTTAATTAAATAGCTATTTTGCCGATGAAAAACAGCGGCGTTAAACCTGCATTTTTAAACTGCCGGTCGATTTTTAACATAAATAAAACACTGGTTATAATTATGTAAAAACAAAAGTTCCGCCATCTTGTTTATAAATTATTAAAAGATTATAGCTTAATTTTAAATTATAAATTGTCGCCTTACCATGAAAGAAAGAGTCTTGTTTATTGCCATGTTGTTTCTGTTGCCCCTGTTTTCGCTGGCGCAAAAAATTTCTTATTCGGATGTTTTAAAGGAAAATAGCCGCGACATGGATTTTGAAATTGTAGGTAAAATAAGTGGAAACATTCTTGTGTTCAAAAATGTAAGTTCAAGATATGCTATTTCTATTTACCAGGGAGATATGGAACTAAAAGAAAAGGTAGACCTGGATTTTATTCCTTCCAAAGCATTTAATGTGGACTTTGTAGTGTATCCTGATTTTTTTTACCTGATATATCAATATCAAAAAAGAGGGGTGGTGTATTGTATGGCTGCTAAAATTGACGGCAATGTTAAAAAATTAAATGAGCCGGTATTGCTTGATACCACGCAGGTAGGAGCTTTTGGTGACAATAAAATTTACAACGTTGTGTCCAGTGAAGACAAGCAAAAAATAATGATTTTCAAAATACAAAAAAAAGACGATCGTTTTAATTTCGCAACGTTGCTGTACGACAATCAACTACAGCCTATACATAAAAGCCGCCAGATAATGGACTACAATGAAAGAAAGGATGTATTGAGCGATTTTTTTGTAGACAACGAAGGCACTTTTGTATTTGCAAAATCTATTAAATCAAGCGCAAGAGATGATATCGGCACGCTCGACCTGGTTACCAAACCTGCTATGCAGGATACATTTACCTACCGGGTACTTCCACTTAAAAAAACGTATATAGATGAAGTAAAAATTAAAGTGGACAATATAAACAAACGGTATGTATTGAGCTCTTTTTATTACGGTGAGCGTCGTGGCAATATAACAGGTATTTATGCTTCTGTTTGGGATACCAAAGGAGATAGTATTTATACAAGTGTTTTTAACCCCCTGCCGGATAGCGTACGGAGTATTGCTAAAGAAAAAGGCGGATTGAAATATGCCTTCAATGATTATTTTATCCGCAATCTTATCTTAAAAAACGATGGGGGTTATCTATTGGTTGCCGAAGATTTCTCTGCTCAGAGCACCGGCAATAATCAATGGAACCGGTGGGATTACTTGTACAATTCGCCGTTCTCCAACCCTTATTATTACAATTTTTACAGTCCGTATTATGGCGGCTATTACAGACCTTACAATAGTTTTAATAATTATTACAATAACAGGTATTATTACTACAATATTTTAGTTCAGAGTATTGATAACAAAGGCGTAACCGAGTGGAGCAATATTATTCACAAAGAGCAGTTTGCCGATATTACTGATAATTATTTATCCTACGCCACATTCAACACAGGCACCGGTATTCATTTCTTATTCAATAATTCAGATAAAAGAAACCCGTTGCTGATTGACAATGTAGTTGCTGGCGACGGTTCTTTAACCCGGAACCCCAGCCTGAAAAGTTATGATAAGGGTTATGAGTTTATGATCCGGTACGCCAAACAAACCGGGGCCCGTCAAATGATTGTGCCGTGTTCTTACCGTCAGCAGATATGTTTTGCTAAAATTGATTTTTAGCTATCTTCGATAGTTTCGGAATGATTTTTTAAAGCCACAATTAATGTGCACTTTTGCAGTGCATAAAACAGATCCTTACGTGACAGGCACATTCAAGGCCAACAATCCTTACAATACATTTTTGCTGCTGGTATATGGGCTGCTGCTAAAGCTGCCTGTTTTTTTGCATCCCACCATACCTGTTCCCCAGCAAACCGATGGCTTTTTATTTAAGACATTGCTTGCACAGATAGCCCATATTGGTAAAAATGTGCCGGTTATTTACTCCTTTATCAGTTTTATATTTTTGTATACGCAAGCCGTTACTTTCAATAAACTGGCCAATGATCAGCGTTTAATGCAAAAACCGAATTACCTGGCTGGTATGGCTTACCTGCTGATTACATCGCTTTTTAAAGAATGGAATGTAGTATCTGCGCCACTTATAGTAAATACGCTGCTAATATGGGTATGGGCAAGTATGAGCGGGTTGTACAATAACAAAAATGCAAGGTCCGTTTTGTTTAACATCGGTATTATAATAGGCATTTCTACTTTTTTTTATTTTCCCTCTATTGCTTTTGCTATTTTAATTATTGTCGGCCTTACCTTAACACGCCCGTTTAAACTGGCGGAGTGGCTCATTGCTTTGTTGGGTATTATTACGCCTTATTATTTTTTGTTATCCTATGTTATCTTAACAGATAAATGGAAGGGGTATAAGCTCCCTGGCTTTTCAGTAAGCCTGCCTGTTTTTTACAAATCTTACTGGGCCTCCGCAGCCATTATTATCGTATTATTTGCTACTGTAGTCGGCGTATTTTATGTACAACAAAATTTTCGCCGCCAGCTCGTGCAAACCCGTAAAAGCTGGACACTGGTATTTTTATATTTGCTCGTAGCTGTTTTTATTCCTTTTATTAATACGGCCCATACTTTTGAATATTGGATATTGTGCGCTGTACCGCTTTCTGCCTTTGTGGGAAGCGCTTTTTTGTATCCTGAAAAAAAATGGTTTCCATTGTTACTGCACTGGCTGATGGTGGGTTTTGTAATTGCATTCAGCTACTTCGTACAATAATTAAAATGTAATTGTATTTTTGTGCCGGATTTACTGTAAATCCAACCAAAGCCTTCTCAATTAAAATTAAATACAAATACGAATATGAAATTTGGCGTAGTAGTTTTTCCCGGCAGCAATTGCGATAGAGACATGATTGAAACTCTTAAAACCGATCTCAAACAGGAAGTAGTGGAGCTCTGGCATAAGGATAAAGACCTCAGCATGTTTACCAACGACGATTGTATTGTTTTACCCGGTGGTTTTAGCTTCGGCGATTACTTGCGTTGCGGCGCCATAGCCAAGTTTAGTCCGATGATGCAAAGTGTAATTGAATTTGCCAATAAAGGTGGTAAAGTATTGGGTATTTGTAATGGCTTTCAAATTTTATGCGAATGCGGTTTGTTGCCCGGCATATTGTTGCGTAATAGTCAACAGCAGTTTGTTTGTAAAAATGTATTTATAAAAGAAGCGGCATCTGAAACCTGCGAAGCATTGAAAATTCCAGTGGCGCATGGCGAAGGCAGGTATTTTGCAGATGATAAAACACTGGAAGAACTGGAAATGCACCGGCAGATAATTTACCGCTATTGTGATGATAAATGTACCGTAAACAGGGAAGCCAATCCGAATGGAGCTATCCATAACATTGCAGGAATTTGTAACAAGAAAAGAAACGTATTTGGCATGATGCCGCATCCTGAAAGGGCATGCAGTAATGCGTTGGGTAATGAAGATGGAAGAAAAGTATTTGCGCATTTGTTTGGAATTAATTAACAGTTGATTCACCCAAATAATTAACAGTGTTTAACATCTTAAAAAAGTAATTGGCCGTTACTTTGTACTACGTCCAGTTAAAACACAGCAAAATGAAAAAAATACTTACCAGTATTGTCTTAACCCTGTTACTTAATGCCGCTATTGCCCAGCAAAAAATCAGCTGGACTTTCACCGCAAAAAAGCTGGCTAAAAATAGCTATGAACTCCACATGTTGGCCACACCGCCCGCAGGTTGGCATATTTATTCGCAAACAACGCCGGAAGGTGGACCAATACCTACAGAATTTAAATTTACCAACAACGCATTGGTTTCCCTGCCAGCAGGCAAGCCAGCCGAATCAGGTAAGCTGGTAAAATACTTCGATAAAAATTTTAAGGTAGATGTAAAATATTTTGAAGGCAAAGTTGATTTTGTAAAAAAAGTAACTGTAAAAGGGAAGATAAAAACCAATATCAGCGGAACGGTAGAATCGATGATTTGTAATGACAGAACCTGTATGCCTCCTACAACAGAAAATTTCAACATCGCATTAAATTAGACGCATACCATTTTAAAATGATCAAACATATCGCATTATCGCTGGTGAGTTTTTTTTTACTACTTACCATTGCTGCACAGGACCAACAACCTGTGCAGTTTAGTTTTAGCAAAGAAGAGAAAGGCAATGGCGCATTTATATTGCACATCACTGCAAAACCTTCGGCTGGTATAAAATTATTTTCAATACAAAAAGTTTCAGATGACCTGCCTGTAAACACTACCATACAATTTGATTCAACCATCAAAAAATACCTGGCAGACAGCGTACAGGAAAAAGGAAATCTTCAAACAGAAAAGGATGCCGCTTTAAATAACAGCACCATAAAGTTTTATACCGATTCTGTACAGTGGCTGCAGAACGTACAATTGCACACTGGTGACAGCATACGGATTAAAGGCAATATCAATTACTATTACAAAAAAGGAGAAAGCGTAGAATCCGCAGATAAAGGGATATCCATGCAGTTTGAGTACAAAGAAAAGGAGCTGGTGAAAGCAATTACCACGGCAAGTGCAGACGATGGATTTGCCAATAAATCATGGATGCTATTATTGATGCTGGGTATGGGTGCCGGGTTGCTGGCCTTTATTACGCCCTGCGTGTATGCACTGGTGCCGGTTACGGTTAGCTTGTTTTTAAAAAGAAGTAAAACGCCTTTGCAAGGCAGAAAAAATGTATTGTTTTATGCGGTGTCTATTATATTAATTTACGCCGCCATTGGCGCACTTGCATCCGTGGTTCCCAAAACATTCTGGAACAATTTATCAACGCATTGGATATTCAACCTGTTTTTATTTGTGATGTTCCTTGTTTTTGGTTTGTCTTTTTTGGGTGCGTTTGATATCAATCTTCCATCTTCATGGGCCAATAAACTCGATAGCAAAAGCAACTCCAATAGCTATCCCGGCATTTTCTTTATGGCCTTTACCCTGGTAGTGGTTTCATTTAGCTGCACCGGTAATTTCGTAGCATCTATCCTCGGTTTATCCGGTGGCAAGGCGGGTAATTTTGGGCCAATCAGCGGCATGTTTGGCTTTGGCTTTGGGTTGGCGTTTCCGTTTATTATTTTTGCCTTCTTCCCCAAATTATTGACGGTATTAACCAAAAGCGGCGGCTGGCAAAACGCATTGAAGGTGACGTTGGGGTTTGTTGAACTTGCCTTTGCCCTGAAGTTTTTGAGCAATGTAGACGTAGCCAAAAACCTGCGCATTTTAGACAGGGAAGTGTTTATTGTATTGTGGGTGGTAATATTTTCTTTACTCGGATTTTATTTATTGGGAAAACTAACTTTTAAACATGACAGCGAATTGCCTAAAAATGACTGGGGACTGCAATACGTGCCGATACCAAGATTATTGCTGGCGATTGCTTCACTTGCATTCTCCATGTATTTAATTCCAGGGTTATGGGGTGCCCCGTTAAACGCAGTATCAGCATTTGTTCCCGCAGCGGGAACACAGGATTTTATTTTATACAATCAAACGGATAAATCGTCCGCGTCCGCCAATAACAGTTCAAATAATTCTGCGGCTTTACCACCTGTAAAATATGTAAAGCGGCTGAGCAATTATGAGCCGTTGGCTGCAAAGCAAAACAATCTCACTATCTATTACGATTTTAAAGAAGCGCAGGCGGCGTCAAAAATATTGAACAAGCCCATTATGATAGATTTTACCGGCATACAATGTGTAAACTGCCGGAAGTTTGAAGCTTCTATCTGGCCGGATAAAGACGTGATCGGTAAGATGAAGAATGATTTCGTGGTAGTGTCTTTATTCAGCGATTATGATGATGAAGAATTACCTGACAATGAAAAGTTTTTTTCCAAGGCATTGAATGGGCAGGTGGTAACGGTAGGCGACCGCAATGAAGATTTGCAACAACAACTGATACAAGCCAGTGGTCAGCCCAATTATGTATTTGTAAACAGCGATGGAAAATTATTGGTACCCGGCGGCTACGGATATGATCCAACAAAAGGGGCGAAAGAGTTTGCGGCGCATTTGGATAAGGTGTTGGAAGTTTTTAAGAAGCAATAATGCCATCAATTGCAACCTGAAATTTTGCTGTTTTTTCGAGCATTGATAATAATGAAATTTCTGGGGCCTTTCGTTACAAATATTCGTAAAAACAAAACCCTTCGCAATCGAAGGGTTTTGTTTTATTTGGGGGGTTACTTATTAATTTTATAAAGCAATTTGCTTTTCTGCCATCATTTTACGCATGTTAATTAAACCATAGCGCATACGGCCCAAAGCAGTGTTGATGCTGCATTTGGTAAGGTCAGCGATTTCTTTAAAGCTAAGATCAGCATAGTGACGCATGATGATCACTTCACGTTGGTCTTCAGGCAACATGTCAATCATTCTGCGAACTCTGTCATGGCTTTGGCTTTGCATCATACGATGTTCTGCACTTGGTTCAGAGAAATTCAACACTTCAAAAATGTCACGGTCATCGCTGGTTTTAATGCTTGGACTACGTTTTACTTTTCTGAAATGATCTACGCAAAGGTTGTGTGCAATACGCAGTGCCCATGGCAAAAACTTTCCTTCCTCTGTATACCGTCCGCCTTTCAGCGTATCGATGATACGGATAAACACATCCTGGAAAAGATCTTCTGCCAGGTACTTGTCTTTTACAAGCAAATAAATTGAAGTGTAAATTCGGTCCTTGTAACGTGTTACAAGTGTTGAAAGAGCGTCAGTGTCTCCATCCATGTAAAGATGTACTAACTGCTGGTCGGTTAAATTGATTAGGCATTTCATAAACTTCTACAGTTTTTGTTGGTTTAGGACTTTTGTTTGGAAACCAATAAGAGAGAATTGAGCGTAGAAGTTCTTAGATAGGCGTTCTTGGCTTTTCACTTTACTGGATATTGGAATGTGAAAGTATGAATAATTTTCGAATTGCCAAATTTTTCTTAAAATTTTTTTTGACATATCGTTTGATAAAAATAACATAATTCAGGTACGGTAAAAACCGGGGGATGGATTTTGACAATACTTTCACAATATTACTACAGCAAAAAAGAACGGCTTATTTTTGCATTTCTATATATGACTACAACGAAATCAATCAATAAAAAAACGGCTCCTGTTACCCCAAAAAAAATTGACGGAATTTTTATAAAAGGTGCGAGGGTACACAATCTTAAGAATGTAACGGTAACAATACCACGCAATCAGCTGGTGGTTGTTACAGGTGTTTCAGGATCGGGCAAATCTTCCTTAACCATTGATACTTTATTTGCGGAAGGGCAGCGACGTTATGCCGAAAGTTTAAGTGCATACGCCAGGCAGTTTATGCAACGGATGAACAAGCCCGATGTGGATTATATCAAAGGCTTATGCCCTGCCATAGCGATAGAACAAAAAGTAATTACCCGTACGCCAAGGAGCACCGTTGGCAGTATGACAGAGATTTATGATTACATGCGGCTGCTGTTTGCAAGAACGGGTAAAACCATTTCGCCGGTTAGCGGACAGGAAGTAAAAAAAGATGATGTAACAGATGTAGTAAAAGCCATTGCCGGTTTAAAAGATGGCGATAAGGTGCTGTTACTTGTACCATTTAAACTACATGCCAATCGTGACGTAAAAGAAGAACTGAATATATTAATACAAAAAGGGTTTTCAAGGCTGGCTGTTCCCAATGCCACGAATGGTGGGGCTTTTGACGCACAGCGTATTGAAGATTTGCTGGATGAGGCTAATTTAAAACTACCTTCCCAAACTTGTTTGCTGATAGACAGGCTGGTAGTAAAAGCATTTGATGAAGATGATACCCACCGTATCAGCGACTCTGTCGGTATTGCCTTTTATGAGGGAGAAGGAACACTGATGCTGGAAATAAACGGCAAAAAGATAATACACTTCAGCAATAAATTTGAACTGGATGGAATTCAGTTTGAAGAACCCGTGCCTAATTTGTTTTCGTTTAATAATCCATTTGGAGCATGCCCAACATGTGAAGGTTTTTCGCTGGTGCTGGGCATTGATCCCGACCTGGTGATTCCTAACAAACAATTAAGCGTTTATGAAGGTGCGGTAGCGCCATGGAAAGGAGAAAAACTGAGTCTATGGAAAGATTCATTTATAAGAGCCGCAAAGAATTTTAATTTTCCGGTACATACTCCTATCATCGATCTTACAAAAGAACAATACCGCTTGTTGTGGGAAGGCAATAGCTACGCCAATGGCATCAATGATTTTTTTAAAGAAGTAGAACAAAATTTATACAAGGTGCAGTACCGCGTTTTGTTAAGCCGCTACCGCGGTAAAACACTTTGCCCGGATTGCAAAGGATATCGTTTACGCAAAGAAGCCTTGTATGTAAAAGTAGGTGGCAAACACATTGGTGAATTGTGCGAATTGCCGGTTAAAGATTTGCAGGTTTGGTTTGATAATTTAAAGCTCAGTGCTTACGATGAAAAAGTTGCTAAAAGAATTTTGATAGAGATACATCACCGCATAAAAACACTTACCGATGTTGGACTGGGTTACCTTACGCTAAACCGGTTGGCCAATTCATTGAGTGGGGGCGAAAGCCAACGTATTCAATTGACGAGAAGTTTAGGAAGCAATTTAACTAACTCTTTATATATCCTGGACGAACCTTCTATTGGCCTGCATAGCAGGGATACGGAAAGGCTGATCAGAGTGTTAAAAGAACTTAGGGATTTAGGTAATACCGTGGTGGTAGTGGAGCATGATGAAATGATGATGAAGGAAGCCGATTACATTATTGACATGGGGCCGCTGGCAAGTCACCTGGGCGGAGAAGTAGTGGCAGCAGGCAATTACAAAGAATTGATCGCAGATAAAAATAGCCTGACCGGTAAGTATCTCAGCGGCTCATTGAGTATTGATGCACCCAAACACTTGCGTAAATGGAACCAAAGCATCAAGGTAGAAGGTGCCCGCCAGAACAACCTTAAAAACATCAACGTTGAATTTCCGTTAAATGTTTTTTGCGTAGTGAGTGGCGTTAGTGGCAGTGGTAAAACAACACTCGTAAAACAGATATTGTATCCTGCATTGCAAAAAATTAAAGGCGAAGGTGTTGATAAGGCAGGCATCCATAAATCTGTTACCGGAGATTTGGATTCCGTCTCACAAATAGAAATGGTTGACCAGAATCCCATTGGTAAATCGTCCCGCAGCAACCCTGTTACCTATATAAAAGCGTACGATGAAATAAGAGAATTGTACAGTAAACAACCGCTTAGTAAAATGAGGGGATTTTTGCCAAAGCATTTTTCTTTTAACGTGGATGGTGGCAGGTGCGATGCCTGTAAAGGGGAAGGCGAACAGATTGTAGAAATGCAGTTTTTGGCCGATGTACATTTAACCTGTGAAGTATGTGGCGGAAAAAGGTTTAAGGAAGAAGTACTGGAAGTAACCTGCAAAGCAAAAAATATTTATGAAGTGCTTGACATGAGTGTGGATGACGCGATCGCATTTTTTAAAGAAGAACAGGATGTTGCGAAAAAAATACAACCCCTGAGTGATGTCGGTTTAGGCTATGTGAAATTGGGCCAGAGCAGCAATACGCTGAGTGGCGGAGAGGCACAGCGGGTAAAGCTGGCTTCTTTTTTAGGAAAGGGAAAATCGCAGGGCCACATCTTTTTTATTTTTGATGAACCTACCACGGGGCTTCACTTTCACGATATAAAAAAATTGCTGACATCGTTTAATGCCTTGATAGAACAGGGCCATACTATTTTAGTGATAGAACACAATACGGATGTGATTAAATCTGCCGACTGGGTAATTGACCTGGGACCTGAAGCGGGCGATGCCGGCGGTAACCTGGTGTTTGCTGGAAAGCCAGCCGATTTGAAGAAATGTAAGGAAAGTTATACCGGGAAATTTTTGTGACAAATCATCAGTTTTCTGCACATAAAAATGTTGGTAATATAGCAAAGGCTACAATGAGAAGGCTGAAGCTACATTGAAAATAAATGTTGAACGGTGCGATCCCGACAAAAAATCGGGACAGGCTGCCACTGAAGTATAATGCGGTTGTAATGCCGGGTAAAAAAAATCCTGATCGTAAGTAATGATCAGGATTTTTTTATTGCTATCGTTGAATGCTATCTCAACCTGTTACTGTCTTTTATTAATTTTTCGTCTTTATTAATGCCAGTTGCAGCCAATAAAAGTGCTGCGATGATAACGGCATGTAACACGGCTGTAAAAGCATAATCGCCCCTTGAAAAATTTTTGGTTGCCATGTAATACAGTATTACCAAAATTATATCCAGTACAATGGCAGCTATACAAAGCCACAATTGCGTAACCCTGTTTTTAAATAAAAAGATAGTGATCAATGTTAGCACACCCAGGCCGATGGTGGGTATCATTAGCGTTAAATTTTCGGTGCCGTTTAATTGGTGGTATAAATTATCCGTTAAATAAGTGCCACTGTAAAAAGATAATTTTAGCGTAAGAAAACTAACGATGGAAGCTATTAAAAGCCAAACAGATTGAATGCGCTGTATCATACAATTATATTGATGTTATCCCAATTCAGGGTATAAAATAAACTGTCCCATAAATTCATTTACCTGGCCACGAATGGTGTTGATGACTTTTTCATCGTCTGCGTTCATTAATACATTGTCCAGTGCATTTACAACAAATTGCATGTGTTCTTCTTTCATACCACGTGTTGTAATGGCTGCTGTACCTACGCGAATGCCGGAGGTAACAAAGGCACTCTTATCATCAAAGGGCACCATGTTTTTGTTTAAAGTAATATCTGCCTTTACCAGCGCCTGTTCTGCTTTTTTACCGCTGATGTTTTTATTGCGCAGGTCAATCAGCATTAAGTGATTGTCAGTACCACTGCTGATCAGTTCGTAACCTTTATCAACAAAAGCTTTGGCCATGGCCTGTGCATTTACAATTACCTGTTTGGCATAATCGGTAAATTCGTCGGTTAATATTTCTCCGAATGCCACTGCTTTTGCTGCAATGATATGTTGCAGCGGTCCGCCCTGGATACCCGGGAAAACAGCCATATCCATCAGGTTGCTCATCAGGCGGGTATTGCCTTTTACATCTTTTAAACCAAAAGGATTTTCAAAATCTTTTTTCATTAAGATGATGCCCCCTCTTGGTCCACGCAAAGTTTTATGGGTGGTAGAAGTAACAAAATGACAATGCTCAAAAGGTGAATTCAATAATCCTTTGGCAATTAAACCGGCCGGATGGGCCATGTCGCATTGCACAAAAGCACCTACTTCGTCCGCTACTTTTCTTATGCGTGCGTAATCCCAATCGCGGCTATAGGCAGAAGCGCCGCAAAAAATCAACTTTGGTTTTAATGTTCTTGTTTTTTCTTCCAGCGTTTCATAATCAATTAACCCGGTTTCTTTTACTACACCATAAAAATGGGCTTCATACAATTTACCCGAATAGTTTACCGGCGAGCCATGGGTGAGATGGCCGCCCATGCTCAAATCCAGGCCTAAAATAATATCACCGGGTTGCAATACCGCCAGGGCTACTGCAGCATTGGCCTGGGCGCCACTATGCGGTTGTACATTGGCATAATCGCAATTAAAGATCTGCTTCAGACGGTCAATGGCGAGCTGTTCCGTTTGGTCAACAATTTCGCAGCCTGCATAGTACCTGCGGCCGGGGTAACCTTCCGCATATTTATTGGTCATTACACAGCCAGACGCCTGCATCACCTGTAAAGAAGTAAAATTTTCCGAAGCTATCAGTTCAATACCGTGCCGCTGGCGGTTCATTTCCTGCCTTATTAAATCAAAAACCAATGTATCTTTTTGCATGCGTTATTTTTAAGCTGCAAATATACAAACCCATGCTTACTTTAACAGTAGTAGTAAAAATAATGGCATTTTTTATGGTGTAGGGTTTACACAAAATTCACTACTTTCACAACCTGTATAATTAAAGCAACATCATAATTACCAATAAAAATGTAGCACTTAGCAGTGTAAGGTTTTACAATGAAGGCTATTATCCCCGTTGCCGGCGCAGGCACTAAATTGCGTCCACATACTTACACACAGCCCAAGGCTTTGATCCCTTTAGCAGGCAAAACTATTTTAAGTATTATAGTAGACCAGTTGCACGAAGCCGGGATAAATGATTTTATATTTATTGTGGGGTACCTGGGCGAAAAAATACAGGATTACGTGAAGGCAAAATATCCGCACCTTAATTGCCATTTTGTTTACCAGAATGAAAGATACGGAACAGGCCATGCAATTGATCTTGCAAAGGAAATCATTGGCAGCGAGGAAGTATTCATAGTACTGGGAGATACGATTGCGGAGTATGACATCAAACTAATGCTCAGCTCTCCTTATTCTATGTTAGGTGTAAAAAAAGTAGATGATCCCCGCAATTTTGGTGTGGCAGAAATTGAAGAAGATGGCTTTATAAGCCGTGTGGTGGAAAAGCCGGCAATACCAAAAAGCAATATGGCGCTGGTAGGCATTTATAAAATAATGGAGACTGATCTGTTGTTTAACTGTCTTAAAAAAATAATTGAAAAGAAAGACATAGCACGCAATGAGTTAAGTCTTACCGATGCGCTGGAATGCATGATTCAAAGTGGTTCAACATTCAAATCATTTAAGGTGCAAAATTGGTTTGATTGCGGTAAAAAGGAAACGATACTGGAGTCCAACGCTACTTTACTGAAAAAATTTGGCGGCAAAGTTCCCGAGTTGGATAGGTATGAAAATACAATCATCATTCCCCCGGTTAGCATCGGCGAAGGGTGCGATATAAAAAACTCTGTTATAGGCCCCAATGTTACTATCGGCGATAGTACCCTGTTAAATTATACGATTGTAAAAGATTCTATCATAGGATCGTTCTCAAAATTATACGATGTGGTGTTGGATGATTCATTAATAGGCAGCGACACCGGTATTAAAGGCGAAACAAGATCGCTCAATATTGGTGATAATACCGATATAGATCTTGGATAAATGCAACAGCACAAGCGCATTTTGAATTGAAGCAAGTTTATAAAAAGCACCAAACGAATGCCATCTTTCTCCAACAGAATTACACAGCTTTTTGGTATTGATTATCCCATTATACAGGCCGGAATGGTTTGGGCCAGCGGCTGGCGGCTGGCGGGTGCGGTAAGCAATGCCGGGGCGCTTGGCCTAATCGGCAGTGGCAGCATGCGTCCTGAAATATTGAAAGAGCACATTCAAAAATGCAGGGCAGCCACCAACAAACCTTTCGGAGTGAATGTACCACTCCTATACCCCGATATTGATCAGCACATCAAAATAATTATCGAAGAAAAAGTACCGGTTGTTTTTACTTCCGCTGGTAATCCAGCTACCTGGACAGCTGTTTTGAAAGAGGCAGGAATAAAAGTGGTGCATGTAGTCAGCAGCAGCAAGTTTGCGCTAAAAGCACAGCAGGCAGGCTGCGATGCTGTTGTTGCCGAAGGCTTTGAAGCGGGTGGTCACAACGGACGGGAGGAAACGACTACGTTGGTACTGGTTCCGGCTATCTGTGAAGCGGTCTCTATTCCAGTTATTGCCGCTGGTGGCATTGCAACCGGACGGCAGATGCTGGCTGCTATGATACTGGGTGCTGAAGGTATCCAGGTCGGAAGTCGCTTTGTTGCCAGCGATGAAGCCTCAGCGCATCAAAATTTTAAAGATGCGGTCATAAATTCTGTTGAAGGCGGAACACAACTTTCGCTAAAACAACTAACGCCGGTACGGCTGATGAAAAATAAATTTTTCAATGAGGTACAACAAGCCGAACTGAATGGCGTTTCTGTTGACATATTACAAAAATTATTAGGGAAGGGTAGAGCTAAGAAAGGAATGTTTGAAGGTGATCTTGAAAATGGCGAGCTCGAAATAGGACAGGTGAGTGCGCTGATTAAAAGCGTTCAACCCGCTGCCGATATAGTGAATGAGCTATGGAATGAGTTTGAATTTGCATTACGGCATCCACTGAAATAAATTATTATATTTGCCTAGTTTCAAAATTATTGTTCATTAACCCATCCAAAATGGAGTGTATTTTTAAGTTTTTTGTGAAAAAGTTTGCCACGGTGCTAATTGGTGTAACCTTTATTTCTTTAGCTGCTTGCGGACAAACGATTCAACCCACTCCACAAAACCTACAGGAATTATTACCCAACGTTGATCCCACACAATTAACCAAATCGGGCTTTGACAGTTATTTCAAAGATAATAACCAGCCAAGTAAAAAAGGTACTGACAGAAGTAAGGAGAATCCTTCGACGGCTGCTAAAAGACTTGAAAATAAGGGGCTTGACAAGGATAGCACATTAAATGACAATGTAAAGAATGCATCTTATAATGCTTTAAATACCTACGGCGCAAACGTTTTTAAAAATTCATCTATGTATGACATAGGAGAATTGTCTACTCCACCGCTGGATTATCCTATTGGCGTGGGTGACCATATTGTGGTAGCCTTATGGGGCGGTGGTGAATACCAGGAAGACTATGTAGTGGCACGGGATGGAGCAATCTTTCCCAATAGCCTGGGTAAAATATCAGTTCAGGGACTAACTTTTGAAATGGCCCGCTCATTAATTTATGCAAGATTTAAGAGTGTTGTGCCGGCCAATACCAATATACAGGTTACTTTAGGGCAACCCAGAACCATTAACGTAAATGTGGGAGGAGAAGTTGAAAACCCAGGACCCGTAACAGTTTCAGCGTTTTCTAATGCATATAATGTAATTGGTTTGGCGGGTGGCATCACAGATTTTGGTAGTTTAAGAGATATACAGGTTAAGCGCAACGGAAAGGTGATTGAAACTATTGACGTATACAAATATCTTGCAACCGGCGAGATGGGTAGCCGCATTTATTTACAAAACAACGATTTTGTATTTGTGGGGAATGAAGTAATAAAAGTCTTTGCAACCGGACAGTTCAAGCGGCCAATGTACTACCAGCTTAAAAAAGATGAAGGCGTAAAAGCACTGATTAAATTTTCAGGAGGTTTTACATCCGAAGCGCTAACCTCCGCGGTAAAAGTTATCAGAACAGAAAATGAGGACCAGGTGATTCATGATGTAAATGCAACCAGTATTATAAAAATACCCGACACTGACTATAAACTGGAAGATGGCGATATTGTAAGGGCAGATTTGGTGAAGCCCGGTATTGTAAATAAGCTGGAAGTGAAAGGACCGGTAAAATATCCGGGTATCTATGAATTAAGAAAAAATGACCGCCTGTTCGATGTAATCAATCGGGCCGGTGGAATTACCAGGAACACCTACCTTGCGAGAGCTTATATATTTCGTGGAGCAGGTGATTCAACCGCCATCAAATCAGACAAGCTGGAAGTTGATTTGAATGATTTACAAAACAGTAATCCCTCATCAAGCAGCAGTAATGTTTTATTGATGCCAAACGATGTGATACAACTGTTTTCAAGTAATGAGTTTGGTGACCAGGAATTTGTTGATATTTTTGGAGAAGTGAGAAAAGAAGGGCATGTTAGAAAATACGGCGGCATGACCTTGCAGGACCTGCTTTATCTATCCGGCGGTCTAAAGCAATCTGCAGAATTTGGGCGGCTGGAAATTTCAAGTATCGTAGATATTGATTCTGCAAAAAAAGGCCTGAAACCGACCCGCAATATCATTAAATCTTTTTCCATTCAACCTAATTTGCAATTGGATTCTGTAGCAGCGAGAATTATTTTAAAACCTTTTGACCAGGTGTTCGTAAGAAAAAATCCAACTTTCGAACTTCAGCAAAATGTGCAAATTCTTGGGCTGGTAAAATATGCAGGAGCTTATTCAAGACTTGATAAGTATGAAAGGCTCTCTTCCTACATTCAAAGGGCTGGGGGAGTTTTAGAAAACGCCAATATTGGAGGTGCTATTCTCTTTAGAAAAAAGACCGAATTTTTAAGAGAAAAAATTTTGTACAAACCCAAACGGGATTCCCTGGGAAATATCATTAAAGACAGCACATTAGCAAATCTTGAAGAGCCGGTTAGTATAGATTTATATAAAGCAATCAAGTCGCCTAATTCTGTACATGATATTATTCTTCAGGAAAATGATGTTATATACATTCCGGAAGTTAATCCATTTATAACCGTTCGCGGAAAAGTGCAATCGCCATTAAAAATCACTTTTGATAAAGAACATACCAACTTGGGTTACTATATTGATAGGGCAGGAGGTTTCGGCATTAGGCCTTGGCGCAAAAGAGTGTATGTAACCTATGCCAATGGAAAGAGCATGCGCACAAAAAATATTTTATTTTTTCATATCTATCCCAAAGTCGAAGAGGGATCTACCATTACTGTACCGCCGCGTCCGGAAAATAAAGATTTTTCAAACGCAATGGCTACAGCACTTACAACAGCAATCCCTTTGATTATTACCTATCTGATTTTTAAGATTAAATAAAAAAAATTGACAAGCACAGTACTGTTAAGAAACATTTTTTATAAGCTGGGAAAATACAAACTACTCATCTTAGGGGTTGGTATTGCTTTTGCTCTTTTATTCTTCTTTTATGGACGTCACAACAGGATTGTCTATACTGCCAAAGCAACTATTTTTCCTTTAACAAATCAATCTGAAAATACACTTTCAACAAGTGCCCTCAGTGGGATTTTGGGTATAGAAGGTACTTCAAAAAGCTTTAGCAGCGAAGCTGCCATTAATATTGTGGAACTTACCCTCAGTCGCAATGTAAGGCAAAAGGTTGCAGCAACCAGGTTGCCAGGATTTGGTAACAAAACAATAGCAGAACTACTTATAGAGGATATAAATGACCACAGTTTTTTCTGGCAGAAGAAATTAAAAATACCTGCCGACACCATCGCATTGGCTTCCGTAGGAGGTGAAATATTAAGCGACTACCTTACTGCAAAAATGAGTAAGACTGAAGTGCTGGAAATATATTTTAGCAATGCCAACAAATCATTGATCACCCCAATAACAAATGTGTTGATAGATAAACTGTCGCAGTTTTATATCGATCTTAAAACTTCCAAAGCTCTTGCGGACTATAACTTTACCTTGAAGAAAATAGATTCATTGGAAGGTATGTTAAGCCGGGTAGATAAGAAGGCAATAGCGATGCAGAACACTACCTTCTTTACCCCAACGGACAGATTAGAATACGGCTTGCCTAAAGAAAATTTGTCGATGGAAAAAGGCAGGATTATACGTCAGCGTGACTTATCAGTAACCAACAGGGAAGAAGCTACCTGGCGTTTGCAAAAGGCCACCCCCATAATTTCTGTATTGGATAAACCAACAGAGCCATTTGCAATATCAAAAACTTCCTCTGTGCTGCTGGGCATTGGAGGATTTATTGCGGGAAGTATGATTTGTATATTTTTCTTAATCGCCGGATTGTTGTATGCTTACACAAAAGCAGAAATTTATAAAAGTCTTTTTGGAGAAGGACAGCATTAGCCGCTCACCTCATGATTTTCTAAATGCCCATTTGAACATTTCTTTCCAACTTGCTTTTTTGCCGTACATTAAAATACCGGTTCTGTAAATTTTGGCTGCCAACCAGGTGGTAAATAAAAAGCCCGCAATCAATAACGCCATTGATAATACCAGCTGTTGCCAGGGCACTCCACTTGGAATACGAGCCATCATTACGATCGGCGATGTAAACGGTATCATGCTCGCCCACACCATAATGGTACTGTCAGGCGTATTTAAATTGCTTGTCATAATTATAAAGGCGAAAATAATGGGCATTGTAATCGGCAGCATAAGTGATTGCGCTTCCTGCGGATCTTCGTTTATTACACTACCGATAGCTGCAAACAGGGATGCATAAAAAAGATAGCCGCCGAGAAAGTAAAATACGAAACAAGTGATAATCATTCCCCAGTTTACATTGCTTACAGTTTGCTTAACATCCATTAATTTCATAGCCATGGCGCTGTTGCCGCCCATAGGCATGTTCTTATTCATATCACCAGCCTGCTGCACCAGTTCGTGCGGAATAAATGCACCAATGGCGGTTGATAAAACCATTATCAAAACAATCCACAAAAAAAACTGGGTAAGTCCAACCGCCGCAATACCTAATATTTTACCCATCATCAACTGAAACGGTTTTACGCTGCTCACAATAACTTCAGCAATCCGGTTGGTTTTTTCTTCCATTACACCCCGCATTACCATGGCGCCAAAAATAAACATGGTGATATAGATCAGAATGCCACTTCCAAACCCAACGCCATAGTTAAGTTGAGCATTTACTTCCTTCGATTTTCCTTGATCAGTTGTCAAGCGATTCTCCACTGTAAATGCACCTGTTGATTGCTTACTGATGCTGTCGAGTGTTTCTTTCCGGATACCCTTTTTCTGTAACTGGTTAATTTCGTAAGCCCTGTCCAGCCTGGTTTCTATTAGTCCCTGCGCATCGATACCCAATTGTTTTTTTGAATGAATGGTAAACTTTCTTGTCACCGAATCATTGTTTAAATTCAATACAGCGTCATAACCCTTAGCGGAAAAATTTGTACTGTCAATATTGGTCGTAAAATCGAAAATTAACCTAACGGAATCGCCTTTCAAATTGGCCCTGAAAGTGCCGGGATCATTGATAATGGCTACCTTTTTTAATTTTTCTTTAGATGACATGGCAAAAAAAGCGCTGCCGAAAATAAAAAGTAACATTACAATGGGCAGCAAAAAAGTAGACAATAAAAACGTTTTATTGCGAACCCGGGTTAAGTATTCTCTCTTTAGTATGAGCCAGATCTTGTTCATATATTTTTGGATAAATAGTACTTAAAAATTAATTGATTTTTTCAAACTGTCGTGCTTCCGGCGTGCCTTCTACCAACTGAATAAAAATCTCGTTCAGAGTAGGTAATACTTCATTAAATGATTGGATTGGGATATCCTGGCCGATGAAGAATTTGAGCACATCATTGGTAGTGCTGTCGTGTTGTAATTTCAATAGCAGTTCATTTGGCTGGTGTTTAATCACTTCAAAAATATAAGTCATTAAATTATGCGCATTTGTGTTGGCACCTAACCGGTAAACATTTTGCTTAAACTGATTTTTTATTTCTGTTACACTGCCATCTAAAATTTTTTTGCCCTTATTCACCAATACAATGTGGTCGCAAATTTCTTCCACCTGTTCCATGCGATGGGTGCTAAAAATAACTGTGCTGCCATTTTTAGCGAGTTTAAAAATTTCATCTTTTATCAGGTTGGCATTTACCGGGTCCAAACCGCTGAAAGGCTCATCCAGTATAATCAATTCCGGTTCATGCAAAACAGTGGTAACAAATTGCAGTTTCTGGCTCATGCCCTTGCTTAAGTCTTCTACCTTCTTGTTCCACCAGCTTTCCATTTCGAATTTTATAAACCATGCTTTTATTTTTTTCATTGCATCGCTTCTGCTTAACCCTTTTAACTGCGCAAGGTACAGGGCTTGTTCGCCAATTTTCATTTTCTTATACAGGCCTCTTTCTTCGGGCATATAACCAATGTAGCTCACATCATTTACCGGATCAAAATGCCTGTTCTTTAAAAATATTTCACCGCTATCGGGGTAAAAAATGCCAGTGATCATCCTTAACAAAGTAGTTTTGCCTGCACCATTCGGACCAAGCAAACCAAATATACTTCCCTGCTCAATTTTGAAACTGATATCGTCGACCGCCTTTTGCGTGGCAAAATATTTTTGTACATTTTTTAGTTCCAGAATATTCATTGCGTTATTTTATTAAGGTGTAAGATTACTAAAAAATCTAACAGAGAATAAATAAAGAACACTAAAGTTTTACAAACGGTAAAACTAACTGATGCAGAAATAAAAGTGGTGTCATCTCCGGAACAGATGTTGCCCAGGCAGCATGTTTTTTAATTCATCAGCACTGCTGCAATTTGTAGAGCAACCCTTTCGCCATCCATAGCAGCACTAACAATACCACCAGCATAGCCGGCGCCTTCGGCACAGGGATATAAATTATTAAGCTGGGGGTGTGTTAAACTTTCTGCATCCCGGGGAATTCTTACGGGCGAAGAAGTACGGCTTTCAGTGGCAACTACTACCGCGTCATTGGTAAAATATCCTTTCATTTTTTTCCCGAATGCAACAAAGCCTTTTGCAAGCGCATCATAAATAAAATCAGGTAACACTTCGTTTAGTGGTGTAGCATTTAGGCCAGGCTGATAAGAACAGGCAGGCAAATTGGCAGATAATTTTTTGTTAGAAAAATCAACCATGCGCTGGGCAGGCGCCACAAATTTTCCGCCACCAGCGGCAAACGCTTTTTCTTCCACGTTTTGCTGAAACTGAAGCATAGCCAGCTCGCTGCTTGTATTAATCATTTTTTTACTGATGACATCTTTTAATTCTACCTGCACAACGATGCCACTGTTTGCATAAGGATTGTTCCGTTTAGAAGGGCTCCACCCATTTACTACCAATTGCGCAGGTGAAGTTGCTGCCGGAGCGATAATGCCTCCGGGGCACATGCAAAATGAAAATACACCACGGCCGTTTATTTGTTGTACAAGGCTGTATGCCGCCGGGGGTAAATAATCCGCCCTGGTGCCACAATGATATTGCACAGTATCGATCAAACTTTGCGGATGTTCCACCCTTACACCCAAAGCAAAGGGTTTGGCTTCAATGTGTATTTTTTTCTGGTGCAACAATTCAAAAATATCATGGGCGGAATGCCCGGTAGCCAAAATAAAAGCATCACCGTTAAATACATTTCCATCAGCCGTTTTAACAGCACTTATTTTTTCGTCTTTAATTATAAAGTCTGTTACTTTTTTATCGAATAAAAATTCGCCGCCGCAAGCTTCAATTGTTTGCCGCATAGCCGTAATAATTGAAGGCAATTTATTGGTACCAATGTGCGGATGTGCTTCGTATAATATTTTTTCTTCAGCACCGAAATGCACAAAAAGGTGTAAGATTCTGTCAATATTACCACGTTTATTACTACGCGTATATAATTTGCCATCACTATAAGTTCCTGCACCACCTTCTCCGAAACAATAATTGCTGTCGGGGTTTAAAATACCTTCTTTGTTTAGCAGGGCAAGGTCTCTTCTCCTCGCTCTTACATCTTTACCCCTTTCCAGTAAAACAGGTTGTATTCCCAATTCAATCAACTGTAACGCTGCAAATAAGCCAGCAGGGCCTGCACCAATTATCACCACTTTTTTGGGTGCATGGTGTACAGTTTTAAAATTGAAAGATTGAATTGTTCTGTTGTGAAATGGCTCGTTAATAAACGTGGTAACAGTAAGATTTACCCAAATAGTTTTACCCCTTGCATCAATGGATTTTTTGAGAATCTGGAAACCAGTTATCTCGCCTGCTTTTTTTCCGGTGGTGGTTGCCAGCATCAGCATGATTGCTTCATGATCGGCAGCTTGCTCAGGAAGTAATTTGAGCGAAATTTTTTGTTGCATACTCCTGAATTCCTTTAAAAAGAATAAAAAGAGCTTTATAACTAGCCCTTTTAATAACCATTCATTGTATTTGAGTTCTGATTTAAATGACTTTATACCAGCACTTTTTTAAAACGGAAGGTCATCAATTGCATCCGGTGAGGTAGATGAAAAAGTATCCAGCGGTTCCATATATTCGGTGTCGGTAACACCTTTATCAGTACCGGGCATTAATATTTGCTCTATGCGCCATGCATCTAAATTGGTGATATAATTTACTTTGCCCTCCTTTTCCCATTTACTTCCTTTGATGTTGAAAGATACTTTTATTTCGTCACCAATATTAACCTTATCAATGATGGTTGTTTTATCCTGCACCGATTGAAATTTTACATAGTTGGTAATTGTGCGGCCACCAATATCTTCTGTTTTTTCTACTGCAAATTCTCTTGTTTTAAATGTTCCTGTGCGTTGAACAGTGTCATACTTGGCAACCAGTTTGCCGGTTAATTCGTAGCTCATATGTGTTGTGTTTATGTTGTAAAAGTAAACTTATTTGCCAATAATTATTTTTCACTTTTTGACCGCTATCTTTTAAATAAAACAGCGTCTTTTTTTTACTTCTCTTCAAAGCCTTTTTATATAGTATAGTAAAATAGATCAAAAGAAATTTTCCGGTTACGTTTTTTAAAGCGGCAGGAAGGTGTCGTTCAATGCAACAAAATATTATGCAATTAAATTTTTTGTGCTTATACAGGCAGAATTTTTTTATCTGTATTCAATGTTTAAACACTCTTAATACTGCTTAAGAGTTAGCAAATTTGCAGGCTTTTTCGATCGAAAAAACAGGTATTTTTTTCTAAAATCAAAATTAGCGTAAAAGTACGTTGAAGAATCATGTTTTTAAATGAAATGCAGGCTGGTAAAGGGTTGTAGCATTATAACTTCTTTGCGCATTATAAAAGAAGCAAAATAAAATTCTGTAAACTACCATACTGTGGTAATACGGTAAAAAACAAGGGAATAAAAAATTTTTTTTTCAACAAATTATTTTGATATTCGCTCTCCCCATCAAATATAGGTTCACATTTACTATAAACAGACGGTTCTGAAATATTTTGACTGTGGATAATTTTATAAATTCGTAAATTGCTTAAGGAATAATGGATAAAGTTTTTGATAAGGTATGGTCTAATTGTTTAGAGATAATCAAAGACATTGTAGAATGGCAGCATTTTAAAACATGGTTCGAACCTATTAAACCCGTAGCCCTCAAAGAAAAAGTATTAACGATACAAGTACCCAGCCAATTCTTTTTTGAATACCTTGAAGAGCATTACATTAGTTTACTGGCAAAAACTTTAAAGCGGGAGTTAGGTAAAGATGCCCGTTTAGAATACAGGATAATGGTGGATAGCGGTAACAGTAAAAATAAGCCGCTTACAATGGATGTTCCCGGTCATGGTTTTAAATCATATTCAAATAACGAAATGGATTTTCCACTTGTGATAAATAACCCGGTTAAAAACCCGTTTGTAATTCCTGGTCTTAAAAAGATGCAGATAGATCCGCAGTTAAATCATGCGTATACATTCGATAGTTTTATCGAAGGTGATTGTAACAGGGTAGCAAGAAGGGCTGGTAAAACAGTTGCAGAAAAGCCAGGCACAACCTCTTTTAATCCGCTTGTAATTTATGGAGGTGTTGGCCTTGGTAAAACGCATTTGGCCCAGGCAATAGGCAATGAAGTAAAACGCATCCACAACAACAAGGTAGTCTTGTATGTAAGTTCCGAAAAATTCATCAACCAGTTTATCGATCATGGCCGAAATGGCGCCATCAATGATTTTATACATTTTTATCAGTTGATTGATGTGTTGATTATTGACGATGTGCAATTTTTTAACAGGGCCGAAAAGTCGCAGGATGCATTCTTTTCTATATTCAATCATTTGCACCAAAGCGGAAAACAGCTGATACTTACCAGTGATAAACCGCCAAAAGATTTGGAAGGCGTGCAGGAGCGATTGTTAAGTCGTTTCAGGTGGGGTTTAAGTGCTGATTTACAGGTGCCGGATTATGACACCAAGATTGAGATATTAGAAAAGAAAATGAAGAATGATGGGCTTGAAATGCCGAAAGAAGTGGTAAAATATATTGCCTATAACATCAGCAGCAACGTTCGGGAACTGGAAGGGGCCTTGATATCATTGTTGGCACAATCTTCGCTAAATAAGAGGGAAATAGATCTTGAATTGGCAAAAAAAGTACTACGAAATTTTGTAAAATCTTCCAGCAAGGAGATTACGATAGATGCTATCCAAAAGATGGTGTGTGAGTATTTTGATGTGCCCTATGATAAATTGTTACAGAAGACCCGCAAAAGGGAAATTGTTCAGGCCAGGCAAATCACCATGTTTCTCGCCAAGGCCTTCACCAAAAATTCCTTGAAAACAATTGGGGAACATTTTGGAGGCAGAGATCACACCACGGTAATCCATAGTTGCCAAACGGTAAAAGATTTAATGGACACAGACAGTCTTTTTAAAGAAAGTGTGATGGAGTTGCAGCAAAAGGTTCAGCTAGCCGCAATGTAAAAATACAGTCGCTATAAAAATATGATATCCGGGTTCTTCAACGAATCCGGATTTTTTATTACAAATGGTTTCAGAGTGTAACAAAGCTTTGCATCGTTCGGGCATGTTTACGTTTCTATAAAAATGACTGTCCAGAACACTATTTTAAATAACTGCTCGAAATTATTTTCAAATTATTTCAACATATTTCCATTTAGTTTTGGGGATTACAATGTTGAAGTGTATTTTTGCAACCCCTTATAAAAGTTAAGGGCAGGTAGGAGAGATGCCTGAGTGGCCGAAAGGAACGGTTTGCTAAATCGTCGTACGGGTAACACTGTACCGTGGGTTCGAATCCCACTCTCTCCGCAAAAAGTTCTTATAATTTATTACATCATTCCCAATAGACAAGGTGCCTGCATCAAAGCTAAATGGTATAATATAAGTTTGAGTAGTTCGGGATGTAGCGTAGCCCGGTTATCGCGCCTGGTTTGGGACCAGGAGGTCGCAAGTTCGAATCTTGCCATCCCGACTTTTAGGATTTCAAACGAAATCAATGGCCCGTAAAACCCAGTGTTTACGGGCTTTTTCATTTTTTCCATATCAATTTATTGCAAATAATATCAAACGCCGTGTGAACAATAAGGTGAACAGAATTGAATTTTTAATTTTGTTCACCAAATGAGATTTAAGAGTTGGGCATCAATGCTTTGTAACTTTTTTACTGGTGCTTTTATTTACTCATTTGTGTCATTTTTTTTGTAATTGCTGTGAACAAAAAAAGAAGGTAAAATTATTTACTTAAAAGACACTTAAAAAATGGAAAATCAACACACATTTGGCGTTCATTTTGTCATACGCCAAAACAGGGGAAAGTCAGGACAGGCAGCAGTTTACCTGAGAATAACCGTTAATAAGACACGATGCGAGGTTTCTTTAAAATGTGATGTGAACGCCGGAGAGTGGAATCACGACCGGGGTGCTGCCCGACCCAAAACTGAAACTTTAAAACAGTTGAACAGTTATCTCGAAGAAGTAAGAGGCAGGGTAGTACGTCATTATTTAAACCTCGAGCGTAAAGAACAATTGGTCACCGCCACAATGGTAAAGAACAATTACCTGGGTATTGCGAAAGACAATCGCCAGTACACCCTTTTATGGTTGGTGAAGGAACATAATTCGCAAATGCAAAAGGTGCTGGAAAAAGGTAGCTTAAAAAATTATTTCACAACAGAAAAATATCTACAAAATTTTCTGGAGAAAAAATTTCCGGCAAAAGATATTTATTTAAAAGACCTGAAATATGAATTTATAACTGCCTTCGAATTTTTTATTCGCAATTGCCCAATTAAAGCAAACGATCCGTGCACCAATAACGGCACGATGAAACACCTGGAACGGTTAAAAAAAATGGTGAGCTGGGCTGAAATAAATGAATGGATACCACTGAATCCTTTTACCAGGTATCAATTGAAATTTAAACATAAAGAAAGGGAATGCCTTACAGAAGAAGAATTAAAGAAAATTGAACTCACAGAATTTGCCATACCGATGTTGCAGCGTGTGAAGGAGATGTTTGTGTTCAGTTGTTATACCGGGCTTTCCTATATTGACCTGGTTACATTAAAACCTCACCAGGTTATTACTTATAATGACGGAACAAAATGGCTACGCACAGCGAGAACAAAAAATAGCCAACCAGTCGATGTGCCACTTTTAAAACCTGCATTGAACATTTTAGTAAGTATTCAACAGATTAGTTTTCCAACGAAGGAGACCGTTTTTTATCCTATCAGCAACCAGGAAGTAAACCGGAGTTTGAAAATTATTGCAGGCATTTGCGATATCAAAAGAGAATTAACCTTTCATCTTGCCAGGCATACATTCGCTACAACAATCACTTTAATGAATGGCGTCCCTATCGAAAGCATTAGCAAAATGTTGGGTCATTCAAAGCTGAGTACCACAATGATCTATGCAAGAGTAACGCAGTCAAAAATTGGAATGGATATGGCAAAATTGCAGGAAAGATTAAATAGTACAAGTATCAAATAGTGTTACCCCTATAAAACTAAAAACAAAAAATGTATCTTTAAATCAAGAAACACTCTCTAAGGAAAAGTTCACTTTGTTTTGACGACTTACACCTGAATTTTAATCGCCTGCTACATATTATCATCCCGATACCGAACAAACTGTCCGGTATCGGGCGCTTTTAAAAAGCCAGTTTTGCTAAAACTCTTACTGGCAAAGCGTTTTGCTTTGGCACATCGCTTGAATGCTTGTTGTACAAAAATAATTGTATGGACAAGGTTATTGAAGCGGAAGTACAGTCGGGCAAAAGAAAAAAATTAATACTGATGGCATTGGTGACTGTTGCCATTTTTATAGCAGCAATATTCCTGCTGCGCTTTTCTTTGTCCTCTGCCGTAAAAAAATCTGCCATTACCACTGCAGTAGTTGAAACAGGAAATATTGAAAACACCATCAACGCCACCGGCGAAATACTACCGGAATTTGAAGAGATCATCACCTCCCCTATAAATGCTTCTATACAAAATGTATTGCTGGACGCAGGTCTGCCGGTGAAAGCCGGGCAATCTATTCTTTCATTGAATAAAGCTGCTTCTCAAACCGAATATGAAAAATTAAAATTTGGGTTGGAGTCAAAGCAGAATGATGTTCGTAAACTACGGCTGCAACTTGACAAAAGTTTTTTTGATATAAAGTCCAACAACAGCATTAAACAGCTTCGCATCAGCAGCCTGCAGGCTGACGAGGAAAATGCCAAACGGCTATTTAAAGCCGGCGGAGGCACAAGGGAAGATATCGAAAAAGCCGCATTGGCGCTAAAAGTAGCCACACTGGAAAAACTGCAATTGGAAAACGAAATTAAAAACAAACAGCAAACCATGCTGGTTGAAATGAAGGAAGCGGAAATCGCTGCGGCCATTCAGCAAAATGATTTGAAAGAACTGGAACGAAAATTAAAACTGGCAAATATCGTGGCAAGCCGGGATGGGGTAATTACCTGGTTAAATAAAAATATTGGCGCCACCGTACGGGAAGGAGAAACACTGGCACGTATTGCCAACCTCAGCAGTTTTAAAGTACAGGGCTCCATCTCAGATAATTATCTTGACCAGTTACACAATGGCATGACGGCAATCATCCGCATCAATGAAACGCAGCTAAGGGGTACTGTTATTAATATACAGCCTGCTGTTCAAAATGGCGTGGTGTCTTTCAATATACAATTAGATGAACGCAACAATAAATTACTGCGGCCCAATTTAAAAGCAGATGTATTTCTTGTCACTTCTTCAAAAACAAATGTGTTAAGGGTTGCCAACGGCCCTGCCTTTAAAGGACCTGAAACCCAGGATATATTTGTACTACAGAATGGAAAAGCAGAAAAAAGAACCGTACATATTGGAATGACCAATTTTGATTTTGTAGAAATAAAAGATAATGTAAAAGCCGGCGAAGTAGTTATCACTTCCGATATGAGCCAGTTTAAAAACACAAAAGAAATAAGTATAAATAATTAAAATGACTAAGAGTAAAATCTACATATTAGCGTTGCTATTTTCATTTTGTAAATGCTATGGCCAGCAGGCAAATGATACACTCACACTAAGTTTGCAGGATGTGGTAGTATTGGCAAAAGCAAAATCAATTGCTGCAAAACAGGCTTCTACTACCAGGGAAACAAAATACTGGGAGTACCGCACCTTTAAATCCAATTACCAGCCACAGTTATCATTGAGTGGTAATTTACCTGCCTACATTAAATCATTTGTGGAAGTACAGCAACCCGATGGCAGCATTTTATTTCAATCCATACACAACAATAATTCTTCGCTCAATTTGTCTTTTAGTCAAAGCATTGCAACTACCGGTGGTACCGTGTATGGCACAACACAATTACAACGCTTTGATGATTTTGACCGGAAAAATAAACTATACAATGGTGTTCCCTTTGGTATTGGCTATTCGCAGCCCCTGTTTCAGTTTAATAATCTAAAATGGGAACGAAACATACAACCGCTCAAATACAATGAAAGCAAACAGGCCTATATAGAATCAATGGAAGCCATTGCCTTTAAAGCAAGCGGCTACTTTTTTGACCTGTTGCTGGCACAGGTAAACCTGCAGATAGCCACCACCAACCTGGGCAATACAAAAAATATTTTACGCATTGCCAATGAGAAATTTGATCTTGGTAAAATCTCTAAAAACGAAATATTGCAGTTACAACTGGAACAATTGAAAGCACAAAAGGCAGTGGGAATTGGTAAACGGGATATGGAAATTGCCACGCTGAATTTAAGAGCTTACAGTGGTTTACAGGATACACTGAAGATAGCGTTGTCTTTACCGCGGGCGGGTATCAATATGCAGCTATCAACAGACAAAGTAATTGCAGAAGCCTATGCCAACAGGAGCGATGCCATTGCCTTTGCACGACGGATTGCCGAAGCAAAAAGGGATGTGGCCAAAGCAAAAGGTGACAATGGTTTAAATGCATCGTTGAACGCACAACTCGGTTTCTCAAAAAGTGCCGCCACCATTCCCGGCGTATATCAGTCGCCTAAAGACCAGCAACAGGTGCAGCTTACTTTTATTATTCCCGTGCTGGATTGGGGAAGGTCTAAATCAAGAACCAAGACGGCTGAAGCAAATCTGCAATTTGCCTCCTATGCAGTAGAACAGGACAAACAGGTATTTACGCAGGAGATTGTTACGCAGGTTACTTTGTTTGACATGATGAAAGACCAATTGGTGCTGACAGCCAATGCAGACAGCATTGCCAGTGAGAAATACCTGATTGCAAAAGAACGGTATGTGCTTGGCAATTTAAGCATCACCGATCTAAGCATTGCCTTCCAGGAAAAAGACCAGGCCAAGCGGGACAATATTGCAGCCCTTCGTGATTTTTGGGGAGCTTATTACCAGCTGCGGTATTTATCCCTGTACGATTTTGAAGAAAATAAAAAGATTCAATATTAGGCCTGTTCCCGGGGACACCTGATTAAAAAAAGTTTTTAATAAAACAAGCACTCACTTTTTAAAAATAACAAAATGATACGTTTAGAAAAAATCGAAAAAGTTTACCGTACTGATACAATAGAAACGCTGGCGCTCAACAGCATCAGCCTTAATGTGGCGAAGGGTGAATTCCTTTCTATCATGGGCCCATCTGGTTGTGGCAAAAGTACGCTGCTGAATATTATCGGCCTGCTGGATGCACCCAGTAAAGGAGAGATAAAAATTGATAATCAAAAAACAGATCATTTGTCGGATAAGCAACTGGCGCAATTCAGAAATAAAAAGCTGGGTTTTATTTTTCAATCCTATCATCTTATTAACGATCTGAAAGTATTAGACAATGTAGAGTTGCCTTTGCTGTACCGCAGCAGCACAGCAAAACAAAGAAAACAGTTGGCATCAGAAGCATTGGAAAAAGTTGGGCTGGGTAACAGGTTGAAACACTTTCCCACACAGCTATCCGGCGGGCAAAAGCAACGGGTGGCTATTGCAAGAGCAATCGTTGGCAAGCCGGAAATCATTTTGGCAGATGAACCCACCGGAAATTTGGATAGCGCCATGGGCAATGAGATCATGGAGATACTGATCCACCTGAACCGTACTGAAGGCACTACAATAGTAATGGTAACGCATGATGATAACATGGCAAAGAAAACGCACCGGCTGGTAAGGTTATTTGACGGAACACAGGTACAGTAGTGATGAATAGTGAGTGGTCAATAGTCAATAGTTAATAGTTAATAGTCAATAGAATAAAGATCAGTCAATATTAATCTAGCTATTAACAATGAATTACCAACTTTCAATTATCAATTATCAATTATCAATTAAACAGCCATGCTTAAAAACTATTTCAAAATCGCCATTGCAGTTTTAAAAAGGAGAAAGTTCTTCACTTTTATCAGCCTGTTTGGCATAAGCTTTACACTCACCATTGTAATTATTGTTGCCGCGTTTGTAAATCATATTTTAAGTGCCGGTTACCCGGATGTAAACCGGAGTAAGGAATTATTTGTAAGCAGGATGAAATACAAAGGTTCAAAAAGCGGATCGGATATAAGCGCCGGACCAAGTTTTTATTTTCTTGACCACTATGTATCAAAATTAAAAACCCCTGTAAAGCTGGCATTAATCTCAGGTAATACGGCTACCAGTACTTACATCAACAATAAAAAATTAGTAACCAATCTTTCCTATACAAACGACCAGTTTTGGGATGTGTTGCAGTACCAGTTTATTGAAGGCAAACCGTATAATAAGCAGCAGGTGGATAATGGCGAAAAAGTCGCTGTTATTTCTGAAGATACCCGTGATAAATATTTTGGTGAAAAAGCCACAGCGGTGGGCAAATATATTGAAACAGACAATGTTCAATACCGGGTTACGGGTGTGGTAAAAAATGTACCGGTCACAATAAAGTTTTTTTATGCCGATATGTTTGCACCGTATACAGTATCCAAACAAGATCTTCATAACACTGACCTTATTGGCGGATACAATGGCATTTTGCTGCTGAATTCAACAGATGACATTGCAAAAATGAAAGACGAATACAACCAGATGGTATCAAAAATACCTCCGCTAAGTAAAGACCTCGACCTAAGGTATACATTTGCTGACAGCTACCTGGAAACTTTTACCCGTGGCCTGCCGTTTGTGAATGGTGAAGATTCGGGCGTGGTTACTTTTATTATTATCATCAGTATATTTCTGCTGCTTTTTCTTTTGTTACCAACGCTTAACCTTGTAAATATAAATATTAGCCGCATCATGGATCGCTATTCTGAAATAGGCGTCCGCAAAGCATTTGGCGCCTCTTCAAAAACGTTGGTGTATCAATTTGTAGTAGAAAATCTGATACTCACTTTCATAGGTTGCTTTGTTGGAATCGCCTTGTCATTCATCGCTATCCAGGTACTCAACAAAAGCAACGTAGTACCCAATATGGAGCTGACTATTAATTTTGATGTATTGCTTTTCAGCCTGTTTGCGTGTGTAATTTTTGGCCTGTTATCGGGTGTTTATCCGGCATGGCGCATGTCCCGTATGCAGGTGGTCAGCGCACTTAAAGCACAATAAATATCCCTATTCATCTTCTAAATAAATTTTATGTTTACGCATTTGTTTAAACTAATCTGGAATAAAAAGAAACAGAATTTTTTGCTGATCATGGAGATGCTGGTTTCTTTCATCGTTATGTTTGCAGTATTTACTTTGCTGGTATTTTATTTCCAAAACTATAATCGTCAAATGGGCTTTGATCATGAAAATGTATGGACTGTCCACTATGATAGCCCTCCCGGCATAAGCAATTCGGATAGCATTTCCGATTTCAGGGCATCGCTAAAACAAATGATCAAATCCATGCCAGCTGTAGAAGAAGTAAGTTTTTCACAGGTTAATATTCCATTTGGAAATGCAACGATTAGCGGCGGTATTCATTACGATAAAATAAGTACACAAACAAATACCTATACCGTTGACGACAGTTACAGGGATTTATTAAACATCCGGATAATCGAAGGCAAATGGTTTTCGAAAGAAGATGCGGTAGCTAAAGAAAAACCAGTTGTAATAACCGAGCAGCTGAAAGAAACGCTTTTTGGTAAGGGCAGCGCTGTCGGAAAATTACTTGCTGATGGGGGAACAGGAAAAATGAAGATAACAGGCGTGGTGAACAATATGAAAGATGAAGGAGATTTTACAGGGCCAAAAAATGGTCTTTTTAGAAGAGTGGATACCAGCAACCAGCTTTGGGACGGCATTATACTTATAAAAGTAAAACCCACGGTAGATGCATCTTTTGAAAGCCATTTATATAAAACGCTTTCAACTACTTTCAAAAATACCAACGTAGAAATATTGCATATGGACGAGCAGCTTGCAGGTAAAAATAAAAGCGTCATTTCCTGGATTATTATTGTAGTAATTGTTGCGGGCTTTCTTATTGTTAATGTTGCGCTTGGTTTATTTGGTGTGCTGTGGTACAATATCAATAAGCGAAAAAGTGAAATTGGTTTACGCAGGGCTGTGGGAGCTAGCGGCAATGCCGTTTCAAAACAATTAGTTGCAGAAGCGCTGGTGCTGTCAACCATTTCACTCATCGTTGGTTCTTTCTTTGCCATCCAGTTTCCGTTAATGAATGTATTTGACCTTGCAACAAATACTTACCTGCTTGCCCTGGCACTGGCCATTATCTTTATTTACCTGTTGGTTATTATTTGTGCCTTGTACCCTGGAAAACAGGCGGCAGCTATTTTTCCGGCAGTTGCACTGCATGAGGACTAAAGATTTACTTATCAATTGAAGAATAAGGTTTTGATTGTAAGTAACTTTAAACGCGGGATATCTAACTACATAAAAGCCGGAGCTGTTAAAGCATGTACCACAGGAAAACAGTAAGAAAATCAATTGCCAACTAAAAGAAATTAAATAGATTTTTGAACTATGATATTGATTATTGATGATGATATTGCCGTAAGAGCCTCTTTGCTACTGCTGTTTAAAAGTGATGGCTTTGCTGCTGCCGCCGTTGATTCCGGCGAAGCCGCATTGGACGTGATTGCAAAACAACCCGTTTCGCTAATTATCCTTGATCTTAATTTTTCTATAGAAACGTCGGGTGAGGAAGGCCTGCTGATTTTTGAAAAAATCAAGACAATAAATGCAACGATACCTGTTATCCTGATCACAGGCTGGGGAACGATTGAACTGGCGGTAAAAGGAATGAAACTGGGTGCCAGTGATTTTATTAATAAACCCTGGAACAATGACTACCTGCTGCAATCTGTAAAAACTATATTGACATTACACGATACTAAAAAGCAAAATCACACCCGTAAACAATTAGACAGCCTGTATAACTTTCAGCACATCATTGGTGAAGACCAACGGTTACTGCAATTGCTGGAAACAGTTGGTAGTGTAGCAGCGACCGGCGCATCTGTATTAATAACCGGCGAAAGTGGCACCGGCAAAGAACTGGTGGCAGAAGCCATTCATCAAAACAGTTTGCGGAGTGGCAAGCCCTTTGTAAAAGTAAACCTCGGTGGCATATCCACATCGCTTTTTGAAAGTGAAATGTTTGGCCACATCCGCGGCGCTTTTACAGATGCCAGAACAGACAGGATCGGGCGTTTTGAAATGGCCAACAAGGGCACCATTTTTTTAGATGAAATTGGTGACCTGGACCATGGAAGCCAGGTAAAATTATTACGCGTATTGCAGGATCGTACCTATGAAGTGTTGGGCAGCAGCCGCACTAAAATGGTTGATATAAGGGTAATATGTGCCACCAATAAAAACCTGGATGAGATGGTTGGCAAAGGATCTTTCAGGGAAGATCTGCTATACCGCATCAATCTTATCAACATTCACCTGCCCTCCTTAAGAGAAAGGCCAAAAGATATACCCTTGCTGGTAAATTTCTTTGTCCACAACCTGAAAGAAATTTATGATCGCCCTGCCCTTTCCATAGTGCCCGAAGCAATGAAATGGATTCAGCAACTGCAATTACCCGGCAACATCAGGCAATTGAAAAATTTAGTGGAGCGCACGGTGTTGGTGACCAGGAAAGATATGCTGGGCATTGAAGACTTTAAAACCCAATTGGAATTATCACCGAATAAAAAAGGGAGCCTGCAATTACCTGAAATAGGTACACTAACATTGGATGAAATAGAAATACTGATGATCAAAAAATCACTTGAATTTCATAAAAACAAAATCACCAAAGCCGCGGCTTCACTGGGGCTTACACGAAGTTCGCTCTACCGGCGCCTGGATAAATATCATATCCCTTATGATGAAACTGCGGACTAAGTTTATATTGTTTGTTGTAATACTCCACCTGCTTACATTGGTGCTGAGCTATTTTATTTTTCGGGAAAACAAACTGCTTTTTATTGTATCCGAAATATTTGTTATCATTTCAGTTCTCATAGCGTGGCAATTATACCGGCAACTGATACAACCGCTGCAGTTGCTGGTGCAGGGCGCAGAAGCCATCAAAGACAGGGACTTTAATGTAAAATTTGTTGCTACCGGCAAATACGAAATGGATGAACTGATAAAAGTATACAACCGGATGATGGATGAATTAAGAATAGAACGTACCAAACAGGAACAACAGCATTTGTTTTTGGAAAAATTGATTGACACTTCTCCTACCGGGATATTAATTCTGGATTATGATGACCGCATTCATGAAATAAATCCAAAGGCTTTAAAATTATTGGGCATTGAAGAAAAAGAAGTGCAGGATAAATTGATTGCTGACAGCGAACACCCTGTATTACTGCAAATACAACAACTGAAATCAGGCGAAGCAAAGACCGTTATATTTAATAGCGCCAATACTTTTAAAATTCAAAAATCACATTTTATTGACCGTGGCTTTGCCAGGCATTTTGTAATGATAGAAGAACTGACAGCGGAAATATTAGCCGCTGAAAAGAAAGCTTATGGCAAAGTAATCCGCATGATGGCCCATGAAGTGAACAACACAATCGGGCCGGTGAATTCCATTATTCAATCAGCGCTTTCTTCCAATGAGGTATGGCAAACTAAAACCGGGCATGCCTTACAAAACGCTTTGCTGGCTGCATTTGACCGCAACTGCAGCCTCAATATTTTTATGCGGAATTTTGCAGACGTAGTGCGACTCCCGGAACCCAATAAAATAAAATTTGACCTGCATCAATTAATATATTCCCTTACCACATTAATGGAAATGAAAGCAAAAGAAAAGCAGGTGGAATTTCAATATCACCTTGCCGATAATTCCTTTATAATATTTGCTGACAAACAACAAATGGAACAGGTGCTAATTAATATTGTAAAAAACGCGATTGAAGCAATTGACAAAAAAGGGATTGTTTTGTTTACAACGGATACCAGGTCCAAACAACTAAACATTACAGACAACGGAAAAGGAATCGCCCCGCAGGACGAAGCGCAATTATTCAGTCCATTTTTCAGTACGAGGAAAGACGGTCAGGGAATAGGCCCAATGCTATCAAATTAACGAATTTTCATTCAGTGATTATTACTTATCAGCCAAGTATTAGCATGGAAGTTACAGCCGATTACAATTTAGCACATAACAAGTTAGCGTTCTTTTCGAGAACACTTTTTTGTTGGGCATGA
>JBBQWL010000027.1:0-98489 GCA_038210625.1 Chitinophagales bacterium
ATGCCCCATGCTTCTGTTTAAACTGTTTAGTGCAAAAGCAAGCGGGTACCATCGGTTAATAATGTTGGTGAAATTAGATTCGGTATAGGGATCATTGCTGATGCCGGTCTGCATTTCCGGCCGTTGCATATTAATGCCAAACGACCAGGCAGTTTCCAGCGTATCCATCATATGCATATAATGCGCCCATGTTTCTGCCCAATCCTCCCATGAGTGCGACGTGGCATACGGACTGATAAAAGCATCGTTCCAATTGGAGGGAGTTTCGTTGGCGTAATAGGTTTGCAGTGCTTCAGCATAATCCTTTTGTTCATCGCCAAACAATTGCCGGTATTTTTCAAGATAAGGCCCGTCTTTTATCAATACTTCCCAATAGTAATGACCAATTTCGTGGCGAAAATGCCCCAGCAGCGTTCGGTATCTTTCACCAAGGTCTGATTTGTGTTTGGCTCTTTCGGCTTCGTCGGCTTCCTCAATATTTAAAGTAATTACGCCATTGTCATGCCCGGTCATCACCCGTTCCTCTGCCGAAACATCTGCCATAAAATCAAAGGCAATGCCTTGTACATCATCTACGTTTTGCTTTGGTTTTACGGGCAGTCGCAAACGCAGCAACGAATACACAAGGCGGTGTTTAGCAACTTCAATGCGTTTCCATTTAGCCTGGTTATCAGCAGTGTTAAGTTCGGGAATGGTTCTGTTTAACTGGCAGGCAGTACAAAACGGAGAGGTGCTATTCACAGGAATAATCCAGTTGCAGGTACCCATTACCGCATTCGAACAATAGCGGTACAATCCACCTTTATTGTTGACTTCAATGTAAGCATTTGCATTGTTTTCCAACGCTACCATTTTAAACTTACTATCGTCAAAACCGACAGCATGGCTGCACTGCAGGCAGGTTGAATTTTCAAAATAAATAGGATTACCACAGCTGGTGCAGGTATATAATTTCATTTCTATTTTTTTTATTAGCGCTTGAGCCAATAATTATTCCAGTTTTTTTCACACAAAGAGGCTAAGGATACAAAGAACGCAACGGCTCTTTTGCAGTGGACAGCAGTAAATGAATAGATAGTAAATTTTCGTGGGAAGTAAAACACCACTTTGTGTTCATTGTATACTTTGTTTCGTTGTGTGAAACTTTTCGTTGTGTGAAACACTACCGTACTCTTCTAACATCTACGGATACCCGCAGCTCGTGTTTGCCGCTGCTCATGATGACGCCCTTTAATGGAGTAATGTCTGCATAATCTCTTCCCCAGCCGATGGCGATGTGCTGGTTATCAGGAATCAGGTTGTTGGTAGGATCAAACTCCACCCAGCCGCTGTTGGGAATATACACGGAGAACCAGGCATGCGAGGCATCTACCCCTATTAACTTTTCAACACCTGGAGGTGGAATGGTTTCAATATAGCCGCTGATATACCTGGTAGGTAAACCCAGCGAGCGCAGGCAGGCAATGGCAAGGTGTGCAAAATCCTGGCAAACACCTTTTCTTTCTTTCATCACTACAGAAAGCGGCGTTGAAATAGTGGTAAAACCAGACTGAAATTTAAAGTCGGCAAAGATGCGGTTCATCAGGTTTTTACAACCTTCATACAACGGCCGGCCTTGCGGAAAAGATTGTTTGGCGTAGGCTTCAATGGCATCATCCGCTTCTGTCATGGGGGTGGAAGCAATGAACTGTTTTACATCTGTTAAACCGTTGGCGGAAGCAGCCGTTAGCAGGCAGGTTTCTTCCCAGGTTACCGGGTTATTTTGCGGCGGCCGTTCATTAGCGGGCAGCAGTTTTTCAATTTCAGACGTAACATGTACACTCAGTTTTTTATGTTCTTTTTCAATGGTAAAATAAACCAGCTTGTTGCCAAAAAAATCTTCATATTCAATCAGTACATCCGGCTCCGGAATAATTTTAATTACAGACGATTTGCAAAATTGTTTATTGGTACTGCGGGGTGTAAGCCGCACAATATTATGGCAAAGGCTCACCGCTTCCTGGTATATATAATCTGTTTTATGAACAACCTTGTGGTACATTTTATATCTTGGTTTAGTCTTAGCTTACAACGGTAACTATTGCTGAATATTTACTATTGCCGCATGTTTTGTAAAACAATACAACTGTCATCCTATTCAAAAAAATCTCCTTCAGGCGTATCTGTTGTAAACAATTGTTTTTGTGACTGGGCATGAATAAAATAGGTTTTGGATACCGCACTTTGTATGCCCGAAAGGATATCATACATGTCTGATAAAAAAGCATCCAGGTTTAAATACTGGCCTGCCGCTTCATCCTGCAGGGATAACTTTTCTTTACTGGCACTGTGTATTAACTGGTAAGCGTCTATGATAAATAAATCGTGTGCCGCCAGGGTTGTTTCAGTGGTTTTCGGTAAGTTGGCAAGGCTCTTTTTCAACCTGTCCAACTGGTACAATAAAGCCCTTGGATTATTGGGATCAAAAATCATCAGGTCCAATACCAGCGGTAATTGTATCAGCGAGCGGTATTTGTACCGGAAGTTTACCAGGCATTCGTTGCTCACGAGTACGGCTTCCTGTAATTTATAATCTACCAGGTCATCATTCTTAATTACCAACGTTGCCCGCAGCATGTTTGTAAGCAAAAGGCACTGTTCGATTTTACGGCCCATATCCAGCATCAGCCAGCCTTGCTCACGGGAAATGCTTTCCCTGTTTAAACCGATGAATGCCACTACCGAAGTAACCAGGCTGTCCAGTATATGCTGCATTTTTAAATGCCCGGTTGTGGTATGATCTTTTATGGTCGCAAAAGCTTCTTCCATGCCCCGCAACACCCGCCAGGTATCGGTTGACCAATGATCCCTTACAGCATGCACAGCCCGGATGAACAGTACAAAATCGTATTTTAAGCTGCCCACCCGTTTCTCGTTGAATAAAATATCCCTTAACTCCGGCCAGGGCTGTTTTAATTTTTCTTCATTGTCTTTATCCTCTTCGTCAATAAAACCAGGATAGGTAAATGTATAATGGGTGAGCGCTTTTAATAATACCTGTTCAGCTTGTACATCAGTATCCATCATCAGCCGGTTGCCTTCGGCTATTGTTTGTATTACCGTTCTATGAAAACGTGCATTGCCCAGTAAACGCTCGGTGTAACGGCCCACCCAAAAAAGATTTTCAGCGGTATTGCTCGGCAATACACCGCCGTTGGTAGCCGCAGTAATTTTTTCGGCGAATTTTTTCGGTAGTATGATAGATTGAGCCGGTTCCGGCGAAATAATCCAGGTATCCTTGCTTTGGCCGCCCGATTGGTTGGATACTATAAAGTTCAGTGCATCAGAAGAAGTTCTGCTCAACCCGCCGGCCATGGCGGTATAACTATCGCCGTTGCTAACCAGGAAGCTTCTGAAAATTGTTTTGTGCGCTTCCATTTTGCCGTTCACCAGCGAAGGGGTAGAACTGAGGTTGATCTTTTCCTGCCCCACAAATAAAAACGGAAATTTAATGATCTGTTGCTTCAGCTCGTTTATTTTAGCGGCGGATAAACTACCTCCGTCAACAGAAGTGCTTTTACTGATGCCGCGGTAAATCCTTTTAATCACCAGGGATTGAATGTTGTTGAGCACATATTTCATTTCCTTCGGCTGTCCGCACCACCAGCTTGCAATGGTAGGCATCAACAGGCCGGTGCCAAAAAAGTATTTTGAAATGTTTTGCAGAAAAGGCATCAGCCCCGGGTTTTCTAAAATGCTGCTGCCCGGCGGGTTGGCGATACTGACGTTGCCACTTCGGATAACCTGTAACAAACCCGCCACACCCAACTGGCTATCGGGCTTTAGTTCCAGCGGATCGCAGTAGATATCATCTACGCGGCGGATGATCACGTCTACTTTTTCCAGTCCACTTAAAGTTTTCAGCCATACAAAATTATGCTTCACCATCAGGTCGTGCCCCTGCACCAGTGTATAACCCAGGTTGGAAGAAAGATAGGAATGCTCAAAATAAGTTTCGTTGCCAGGGCCGGGTGTGAGTATTACAATGCGTGGATTTTGGTGATGCCGGGCCCCCAGTTCATTCAGTGAATTACTCATGGTATCAAAATAGGGCGACAGGTGCCGCACTTTTAGGCCGCTGAACAACTCGGGTAAAACCCTCGTCATTACGGTTCTGTTTTCCAAAGCGTAGCCACTGCCTGAGGGTGCCTGTGTGCGGTCGCTTATGATCCACAATTTACCATCCGGGCTGCGGGCCATATCGGCAGAATATAATACCAGGCTGTGTTTACCAGGTAATTTAATGCCGGCGCACTGCCGTAAAAAGCCGGTATGGTTGTACACCAGTTCCAGCGGAATAATACCGTTTTTGATTAGTTTTTGTTCGCCATAAATATCCTGTAGCAACAGGTTCAGCAAGCTGGCACGCTGTATCAATGCGGCTTCAGTAATTTCCCATTCTTCTTTGCTGATAAGGAAAGGTACCGCATCCATATTCCAGTCGCGGTTATCTGATTTGCTGTTGTTGTAAATATTGTAGGTAACGCCGTTCTCTTTTAGGAGCCTGGCAATTTCACTATTGCGGTTTTGTAATTCGCCACTGCCCAACTGGTTAAGCGATTTAAAAAATGCATCCCAATGGGGGCGAAGATTGCCGTCTTTACCCAGCATTTCATCATACGAAAACTGGTTACTAAAATAACCCGGGGGAACAGCAGCGGAACGTAGATTTGAAAGCATGAATATTTTTTATACCACAAAAGCCGGCAGATAGTTTTGCTAAAATTACGACTTATTGCGTAACCGGATTGGGATACACTGAAACAAGGGTATTTGAGTCTCAAAATAAGGGAATGATACCTGTTGAGGTCTTGCTTCGCATGCTATTGATGTTCACCTGTGTTTTCCGGTTACCATTTTTTGTTTCCCTTCTTTTAAATAATTGCGACTATCAGGCAAACACATTTCAAACAATTTAAAACTTAGCAACATGAAAAAAATAGTAACACCCGTAGCTGTTGCCTTTTCGCTGGCTGTACTTTTTTCCTGTAAAAAAGAAACCGGCAAAATACCCGCAGTAGTACCTGTGCAACAAGGCACGGTAGAACAGTTTATAAAAGATGCCAATCCAATGGCTGCATCCGATGGCAAGGTTTATGAGTTGGGCGTAACTTTTAAATCGGCAGTAAAAGGAAACATCCAATCGGTTAAACTACATATGCCACAAGTTGGCGACTACCGGGTTACGCTTTGGAAAGTAAGTGATCAATCTGTAATAGCAAGTAACCAGTTGGCCTGTACACATGCAGGTGGCTGGGAGGATAGCCTGGTTGTGCATACGCCCATTGAAGCAAATACGGCCTATGTATTGTCTGTAAACGCAAAAGTTTTTTATTATTTCTACGGAAGTTCTGACACTTTTCCTTTTACAAAAGGAGATATTACCTTAACGGGCTACGCCGGTAAAATCAGCCAGGAGCAGCTGTTTCCCGATTTGCCACTGAGCCAAACGCCTGCAGGCTTTGTTGATTTTACGTTTCAGCCGGCACAGTAAAATAACCGTGTTGTAACTTCAGCCATTCTGTAATAGAGTGGCTTTTTGTTGTGGCCTTTTATCAACGTGGTTATTCATGGTGAACAGCCTTAAGCGCAATATGCATTATCTTCAATTTTCACTCCGCCAAAAAATATGGCACAATTTTAAACGAAGTCTGGTGTAAGAACAATTAGTATGAGTACAATAAAAGCAATGGCCGGTGTATTGAAGTCGTCAGTAAGATTGTTCCTTCAAAACGATCCCTTGCGCATGTCGGGCGCTACGGCATTTTTTACCATGTTTGCATTGCCGCCCATTCTCATTATCCTGGTGCAGGTATTTGGTTTATTCATCGATCCTAAAACTTTCCGGCACGAACTTTTTATCGGTCTCTCAGATACTTTTGGGCAGGAAGCAGTTCGACAGGTGGGGGCAGTTATTAAAGCGGTAAGAGAGTTGTCATTTAGTTTGCTGGCCACGGTGCTGGGCTTTGTATTTTTATTATTTGTAGCCACTACCGTGTTTAAAGTAGTGCGAGGTTCAATCAGTCAAATTTGGGGTGTTGAGGATGGTGAACGAAAAAAAGTATTGGCCACTTTGCAGCAACGATTACAATCGCTGGTATTGATATTGCTCACCGGGCTGCTGTTTTCCGTTGGTATTTTAATTGAAACCGTGCAGGTATTTATTGGCAATTATTTTATCCGCATTTTTCCTTCGCTGTCTGCACTGTTTAACCTGGTGCTGGCATTTACTATTTCCACGCTTATTGTTGCCATATGGTTCCTGCTCATATTCAGGTACCTTACAGATGTTCGTCCAAAATGGAACATAGCCTGGGCCGGTGCTTTGTTCACCAGTAGCTTGTTTTCAATTGGTAAAATCGTTTTGCACTGGTTGCTTACGTACAATAACATCACCAATTTTTATGGTGCTTCTGCATCTATTGTATTACTATTGTTGTTTGTATTTTACGCCGCCATGATACTGTATTTTGGCGCCGCCTTTACCAAAATACTGGCGCAACATAAACAACAGGATTTTGGCAGTGCTTTATCACAACTACAGCTAAACAGCGAGCAGCTGCATACAGCGGAACAAAAGTAGCTTTTCACACAAAAGGGCTGTTAAATTCATCGTTGAGCTTATATCCTGGTGCTGCGTTTAATTTCACTTATAAGCTTTTCTCAAGGTATCTATATTAAAAAAGATATTTATATAGAGTGATCAATTTTAACATCCCAAAAAATGTGGCATACTTTTTATAACAGGTATGTTTTGTAACTATTATTAAAACCTTAAACCACCATGGTGCCTTCACTTAACCGTAAGGCATTTAAAATTAAACGTTATGAAAAAGCTTATTTATGCATTTGGCAGCCTGGTTCTTTTTATGGGATGTAAAAACAACAGTAAGGCTCCGGACACCAATAAAAACATGGTATTGGTAGATACTACCGGTCTATCCAGGGGCAGCATCTTGACTGACACTGCCAAAGTAAATCATCTGAAAGCGGGTGTTACTTCCACAACCAGTTCAACTACTACCACCACAACCACCACTACTACAACAAATGGTGGAGCTGTTAAACCTGCTGTACATACCAGGTCATCCGGTAGCAGTACAAAATCAGGCGGGGGTAATAATGCCTCCACTTCTTCAGCACCTGCGCCTGATAACCGCGACAAAGGTTGGAGCGCAGCGGCAAAAGGTACCGCCATCGGGGCCGGCTCTGGCGCCGTAATCGGCGCTGTTGTTAGTAAAAATAAAGCAGCAGGAGCAGTTATTGGCGGCGTTATTGGCGGTGGAACAGGCTATGCCATTGGCCGTTCAAAAGACAGGAAAAGTGGAAGGGTGGCACGTAAAAAGAAGACGTATTAGACGATCTTTTTGCGTTATGCTCATTACTTGCGTTGCGGTCTGACCTTTGGTGCCGACCGCAGCGAAATGCTGGTTTAACCCTGATCGGTGAAACGGCTGGAATTAATAGTTGTGTGGCATTTGGCCATTGCCTGGTTAAGATTTTTTTACTAACTTTAGATAGTTAAAAAAAGATATGAACCTACAATATTTACAGGATAATAATGGCAACACTACTGCAGTGGTGATACCCATAGAAGAGTGGAATAAATTTACTGAAAAGTATCATGATCTTGAAGAGCTTCCTCAATGGCAGAAGAATTTAATTGATCAACGGGTCGGCTTTATTAAAAATCATCCGGATCAATTGGTGCCGCTTGAAGATTTTATGAAAGAGCTGGATACAGATGCAGCCTTTTAAACACTATTATATTTTACCTGCGGCTGTTCAGGAATTCAGAGAGGCCAGAAATTGGTATGGCTCCCAAAAGGTTAAAGGATTAAGCAATCGTTTTGCACAGGAGGTTAAAGCCTCCATCCGGCAAATACTTAAAAATCCCGGTGTTTATGCAATCCGCTATAAACAGGTAAGGATTGCACATACTAAAAACTTCCCCTATGCTATACATTTTTTTGCAGAAAAAGATACCCTTATTATTACCGCTATTATTTATGACCGAAGGGATCCTTCTGTAAGTATGAAAAGAGTGTAAATTCTTTAAACTGTAAAATGTAGTTTTTAAAAATTGATGCAGACAGATTGATTTTTTAATTAGTATTTTAATTTGTTTTATCGCTCACCGTTAATTGCTGCACTTTTTCTTTCATCTGAGCATGGGTGATATAGTTGCCGGATTTATAATCGTCAAGGGCTTTATTTATTTTTTGTTGCAGTTCGCCGGGAAGTGATTGAAGGTTAATATTTTCCACCGCCATTTCGGGATGCAACATTTCATATACTTCATCCATCTGTAAATATCACCTTCCCGCAACTGATGCTCGCCAAGGGCTTTGGCAAAATCCGCAGCCACCTACCTGGGATTTCCGGCAAGGTAATTCGTCCCGAAAAAAAATATTTTATAGCTTCTATGTAATGTTTTTAGTCGCTGCATCTGTGTAATAAATTAAACATTATGCAGAAAATAATCGTACTACTCGCCATAGCAATCATCACCCTGGTTGCTTTCAAATCTCCTACCCAATTTGTTGTAACGGGAAAAATTACTGATAATAAAAAACAACCAATTCCAGGTGTCACGGTAATGATAAAGGATACAATAATGGCTACCTCAACTGCCGCGGATGGTTCGTATTCCATCACCGTGCCGGATGAAAAAGCCGTATTGCTTTTTAGTGCCGTTGGCTTTGTAACAAAAAAAGTAAAGGTGGGCGCCAAAAAAATAATCAACGTTCAATTAGCCGTCACAACATATGCATTGCAGGAAGTAGTGGTGACGGGCTATTCATCTTCGCAACTAAATGTAGTTGATAGTTACGATCGCACAATCCTAATGAAACCGGCATATAAGGCCGATCTCAATTCGTTGGCAGGAAAATTAGCCGGGGTAAGTATTGTCACCGGTGAAACGGAATTAAAAAAAGAGAAATACAATAACACTATAGCGGACAGGGAAGGTTACGATTTTATAAAAGAAAATGCATTTGTAAAGGCAACTGAAAATCCATTGTCCACTTTCTCTATTGATGTGGATGCAGCTTCTTACAGCAATGTGCGACGGTTGTTACAACAGGGTAGTTTACCACCTGCCGGTGCCGTGCGTATTGAAGAAATGGTCAACTATTTTAAATACGATTACCCGCAGCCGGAAGGCGATCAGCCTTTTACAGTCAATATAGAAATCGGCGACTGTCCATGGAACGCCGATCACCGCCTTGCCCTGATTGGCTTGCAGGGAAAAAATATTCCATCAGCAAATTTACCTGCCAGCAATTTGGTCTTTTTAATTGATGTTTCCGGTTCCATGGAAAGTCCGGATAAATTGCCGCTGGTACAGCAATCAATGAAATTGTTAACCGATCAGTTAAGGGAGCAGGACAATGTGGCCATTGTTGTTTATGCCGGCAATGCCGGGCTGGTACTGCCTTCCACGGGCGGGGCCAATAAAATAACCATTAAAAACGCCATTGATGCATTGCAGGCCGGAGGTTCTACTGCCGGTGGAGAAGGCATACAGCTGGCGTATAAAACAGCCCTTGCGCATTTTAAAAATAAAGGTAACAACCGCGTAATATTATGCACCGATGGAGATTTTAATGTGGGTACAAGCAGCGATGATGAACTGGAAAGGATGATTGAAAAAAAGCGGGAGAGCGGTGTGTTTTTAACCATCATGGGTTTTGGTACAGGTAACTATCAGGATGCGAAAATGCAAAAGCTGGCGGATAAGGGAAATGGCAATCATGCCTATATTGATAATTTAAGTGAAGCAAAAAAAGTATTGGTGAGCGAGTTTGGCGGCACCTTATTTACCATTGCCAAAGATGTAAAGTTGCAGGTTGAATTTAATCCTGCGCTGGTGCAGGGATATCGGTTGATTGGTTATGAAAACAGGATGCTGAATAAGGAAGATTTTAATGACGATACCAAAGATGCGGGCGAGTTGGGCAGTGGCCATACGGTGACTGCGTTGTATGAAATTATACCGGTTGGTAAAGCATCGCCTTTTTTAAAAAATGTAGACAAATTGAAATACCAGGCAGAAGAAGAATTTCCAAGGGCTGTTTTTAACAGCGAATGGATGACCGTAAAATTGCGGTACAAACAACCCAACGGCAACACCAGTCAACTGCTTGAGCAGGCCGTGAGTTATACTGGCAAAAACAAATTTCATACAAGCGACAATTACCGTTTTGCCGCCGCCGTGGCATCTTTTGGAATGTTGTTACGCAATTCTGAATTTAAACAACATGCCAGTTATACCAGTGTGTTGCAATTGGCGAAAACTGCGGTTGGTAATGATGCGGAAGGATACCGGAAAGAGTTTATTCAACTGGTTAAAAGTGCCGCAGATATTGCCGGGGCCAATGTGCCGGATGAAGATGATGATTTAAGTAAACAATAATTCCCTTTGAAACAGTATATCATAATAAGCCGGTAGCCGAAATAAGTTGCCGGTTTATTTTACCCCATCTTTTACCATCAAAAAATTTATTTATGAGTACCATACAACTGACCATTGAAACACCTTGTGATAAAAACTGGGCCAATATGCAACCTGCAGAGCAGGGCCGCTTTTGTAATGCCTGTGAAAAAAACGTGATTGATTTTACGGGCATGAATAACAAGGAAGTGTACAATACCATTTTAAAAAACGACGCCAATATTTGCGGCCGTTTTAACAACAGTCAGTTGCAGCAACCCCTGCCGTTAGAGGCTGATAAGAAGCAACGCTGGCACAATTACTTTTTTAGTTTTTTGGTGCCTGCATTGTTGTTTTCCAAACAAGCAACAGCACAACAAAAAATTGGTAAGGTGAGGGCAATGCCCCCCACCGTCAATACAGCCAGGATGGGGCTGGTAGCCTATGCACCTGTTCAAAATAAGTTTACTTTTTCCGGTGTTGTAAAAGATGCTGCCAACGGCGAAATAATTGCCAATGCCACCGTGCAGGTAAAAGACGGCGCTGGTGTGATAACGGATACATCCGGTAAGTTTTTACTGACCGCTAAAACAGGTCAGCAAAAAGTCACCATCGTTATCAGTGCCATTGGCTTTGCAAACAGGGAAATTGAAATAGCCATACCTGCTGATGGTTTTGCTATAAGCGGTGAAATAATCAGCCTGCACAAATTTGCGACAACATTGGGTGAGGTTGTCGTAAACAGTGGTGATTATCATGTAACCAAGGGGGCAATGAGATGCGTTACCTCAATTACAACATACAGGCTTACATCTGTCAGGCTTAAAACCGCCATCACCGATTCGATAAAAATATTCCCGAATCCTGTTCAACGCGGTGCGGCTTTTTCAGTGGCGCTTAAATTAAAACCGGCTAACAATTATACCCTGCAGGTGGTAGACGCAACAGGCAGGCTGGTACTACAGCAGCAAATAAATGCAACTTCCAAATTAACCACTCAAAACATGCAATGCAGCCAGCAATGGAGCGGTGGCATTTATTTTATAAGGGCAATTGGCAATGGCAATCAATTAATTTCTGCCAGTCGTTTTGTGGTTGAATAGTTGGAGGTAAAAGTACCTGGTGAGGTATGAGCTCGGTTTGTTTTAAGCAGCTTTTAATAAAAACACAAACTGTCTGCAACTGATGCTGGCGCAGGGCTTCAGCAATTTGAGCAGAGACCCGCCTAAGAAGACCCGGAACGAAAAAAGCATGAGGCAGGAAAAGTGGATTACCAACAGGAGAACAGGCTGGTGGATTCAGGCCAATATTTCAATTATAAAAAACAACTCAAAAAATAAAATCATAAATAATAGTATCTCATTGAGTATGTTTTTTAATATCCATAGCAAGCTAACAAACAAAATAAATAATGCCAGTGTAACCGTTATCATCACTGAACCAAAAGTTCTGTTTAATATGCTGGTGAGGTAATGGTGATGGTAGTCACCTTCAATAATATCTACACTTGCGGGCTTTTTTGTGAAAAATCCTTTATTAATAGTCAGTTTGCAAGTGTCTGGAATATTGTAATTTCCATCTTCTGGCAAAGGTATTTTTAAGCCTGCCTTTGTATTAAGGTAATAGATTGTGTAGTGAGAATTTATGCTGCGATCCGTCTCGCTTGTAAAAAAATCGATGCTGTCCCCCGTATCGTGTACCTGTAACAAAAATGCATCACTCACCATTACAAGCAGCGCAATCAATTCAAACCAGTAAATTATTTTTTTCCACTTGTAGCTAAGTACTGGTCTCATTGGTAAAAGATTTCAGGCAGTAGTTTTGTACCGTCAATGTATTATTTTATGCTCCGGTAAGATAATTCATTTTGTAACCCGTCGGAGGGGATCGAACGTTGGGTGAAAAAGTTTACTCCATCTACGAAAGCTGGCCCATACAATCGTTGAATGATCAAACAGCCTTTACAGTCCCGTTGATATAATACCTCAGGTAGTAATAGAACGGCAAACAAAATCGGGAATGATACCGGTTGACATGATCTGTTGCTCAACACTGCTTTCGCTGGTGTTGCCGGAAAGTACCAGGCAGGTTTTAACACCGAACTTATTGCCGCCTAAAATATCGGTATGCAGGTTATCACCTACCATCAGTATATCTGGTTTGGTAACGGGCATCAGGCGTTTCAAACGGTTGTATGCATAGGTAAACATCTGTGTATCGGGTTTGCCGAAGTGCATAAACTTTCTGCCAAGTAGGTTTTCAACCAGCTTTGCGATACCACCGGTTGCCACGGCTACATCATTTTTGGAAACCGGGTACAGCTTATCAGAATTGGCTACAATCACCGGAATTTTAGTACTGCGAAGCAGGTTGATGGTTTTGTTGATATCGGTGTTCCAGTCAAAGCCTTCATCGTCCAGGAATACAAAGGCGCTTATTTCATGCAGTTTATCCATATCAATGTCACGAATGGAAACATGTTCCAGCCCTGCCTGCAATATATACCGTGCCGAATTTTCCGTACCCATGTAACCAATCTTTCCACCGGTTATTTTATGCTGCAGAAAATGTTTGGCCATCATGCCGGAGGTGATCACTTCATGCGTTTGTAAACCAGGTAAACCCAGTTTATTAAAACCGGCTACCTGTTGCTCCTGGCTGCGGGAGGCATCATTGGTGAGTATGCGGATGGCGACACCCTGTTCTCTTAAAGTTGCCACTGCGTTTTCCACTCCGGCAATAAGCCCCTGGTAGTTTTTTAATACCCCGTACGAATCGAGAAATACAGCTTTGAAGCCAGATGCCACCGATAAAAAAGAATGTAACTCTTGCATGCAGAACGATTAAATATTTAAAGCTTTCAGGATGTGATCGGCATTAAATTCCTTTTCAATGGAAGGAAAATAAATTTCGATCGCTTCCCTTTGTAATTTGGTAGCAAACAATTCGTGAAAGAAAAACCGGCCTTCTTTTATCACGTAGTTCAATATAAAAAACCGGTAAGCTTCTTTTAAAAACCTTATCTCCGGCTCCGTGAGTGGAAATACACTGTGGTAAGATTGCAGGAACAATAAAAACCTTTCCTCCATCATCGGACCAATGTAATAACTAAAAGCGGTTTTATCACCGGCATCCGAAACCACCCGGCTTAAAAAATAAAAATCCAGTACGCGGTTGCCAATTCTAAACCAGTCATAATCCCATCGGGAGTATAATTTAAAAGAAGAGGTGACAGAAAAGTTGCCGATGTTCCAGTCAACGAACACAGGTATTTTATCCAGCGCCCGTTCGTCCAGCAATGCAGCGTTTGTAAGAAACAGGTCGCTTTGCTCTTTTATCTGGTCTGTCTGCAGGCGGTGTTCGTATTTACCTTCGGGTGTTTCCAGTATGGCCAGCAGCTGATCAACATCCGTATTCAATGTTTTGGAAGAATGCTGCAGGGTATTGCGTATGCTGTGACAGGCCTTATGCAGTAAAGCTATCTGTTCGCCCAGTTTTATGATCTGTGCTTCATCTAACTTGCGGGGCATTCTTTTTTTGATGGTGATGGGTCTGTAAAAAACCACCCACACATTAAGCAGCGAATTGTTGTAATGATATACAAATAACTTTTCTCCCTTTGTGAGCGAGCGGGCCAGGAAATTTTCAAACGGCGCAGCTAAATTATTGGATAAAGAATTAATGATGGTATGGTCTTCAACAAAATGATCGAACACACCAAAATAAGAAAGCTTACCAATAATGATACTATCATCTGTAAACGTAATGCGGTAAACATGGTTGGTAGAAACCCTGGCGCTGATATCAACGATGCGTTTTATATGCCGGCTGTTGTCGTACGCCTGCCAGGCTTCTTTTACGATTTCCGTGAAATCGATAAAAGGCATTTTCATTACTTCCGGGTTACTCATGTACTCATTTGATGTATGGGTAGTTCGATGGTTGTGTTTTGAATAAACTGCAAAATAGTGAATATGGCTAATATTGAAAGCAGAGCTCTTATTTTTTGCGTGCTGTTTGCACTGCTGTATAGCATTGCGTTGCTAATGGAGTATGGTATTTATTTTATCTGCGTCATTGGCAAGGAAGTAAATTGATTTTTACCAGTCGTTTTGTTTTTGAATAATGGGTGATAAAATTAGTTGCCGAGGCATAGTTTGATTTGCCGTTCATTGCTTTTAAAATAAAGAAACAAATCAAGTAACTTACATTTTAAGCGTAGGTTTTGAATGATGTAATCAAACAAACTATAAGGGCAACTCTATGATTACATTCGATGATTTTATAAATACGGAGGGAAGTACTTTACATGTTGTAAATACTTTACAAGCTGCCATTGAAAGGATGAAATGTAATGATATTGAGGATGCATCATTTGTATTTAACCTCTATAAAGTTTGTATCGATAAGAAGACTAATGAGGTAACAATAACCCAAGATATTTTTAATGATAACAATGAATCTTTAAAGATGTCAATAGGTGATTTTTATGCCAAATTAGGCGAAATTAAAAATGGTTATGAATAAGATAGAAATACGTGTCTTTGATAAAACACCTTCAGTCCTGAAAACTGTGCTGGTTGCGGACTTCAGCAATTTGTGTACAGACTCGACTAAGAATTCATGGGCAGAAGATTTGGAGCGGAAGGATTATAAATTATCGAAGACGATTTCCTGTTCATTTTCGATTTCAATTCGATTTTCAGCTTCAATTAAATTATAAATATCTATGTCTACTTCGATATCTAATATTTCAAAACTAACTACGATAGAATAAGGAATTTCCTTATCTAAATCTTTTTCCCAACCTTTGTGGCCTTTAACGGCGACTAGAAATTCCTCAGGTAACTGGTTAGATTTTTCTATGCACCAATCTTTTTGAATAGAGCTGTCTTGCCTTTTTACACCATTTATTTCACCGTCATTTCCCTTCGAACCAATACTCCATTTAAATGATTCGGGTTTTAGTTCTGCCGGATTTGCACCTTCAATATTTTCTGTCTGGTCCTCCTCTTCGTCATCACTTATTTTAGCCAATAATATCCTATCGGAAAAACTTTTTTGAGTTTCACCTTTTCTTGATGTTTCCCAATCTAACCACGCAGACAAATATGAATGTGTTTTCCGTCTGGTTATTCTTGGTTCCGCTTTAAATGACAGTGTTATTTCTATTAACACATCAAAATCCAAACCTGGTCTTCTTATTTCATCAGGAATTTTAATTAAATAGATATTCGAATTTTTTGGATTGATCTTACCTGAATTGTAAAGTGTAACTCTTCTTGATGAATTTCTTGTAGCATTATTGAGATCTGGAATCCCATAACCATAATGATGTAAAAAATCTGGGATATTTATGACTGCAGCGGGAAACTTAGCTGAATGAACGATCAAAGCTCGATACAATAAACATGATTCATCTGGATATAAACTTTGTAAAATTGCTGCAATGTGACTGATTTTAGGAGTAGTGAATGAAGTGCCAACGACATCTCTACCAATAGCTGGTCCATTATCTCTCGTCGACCTTATTAAATTTGGTGAAGATTCTTTGTGTGTAGTTACATCCAATGAATTTTTATTGAAAACAAAATCTCCTCCGTATTCCACAACATCAGGCTTGATCATTCCCCACAATCCAAATCCTGACCGGGAAAAGGAAGATGGATAATCCATATCTGCAAAACATTTAAACGTATCATCCTCAAATTCTGAATCGCAAATTGAGCCGACAGTTAACGCAAAGCAACTGTAGGCAGGATTTGTAATAGAACTTTTTGGATCTTTTAAAAAGTCAGGATAATTTATTCCTTGAGAAATAAAATTGGTTATCCCGGGTATATTGGCATCATTTGAATCACGTGGGATATTTCCCGCAGCGATACAAAAAAGAATATCATTTTCCCAGATAATTTTATCAATCTTTGCAGACCAAATAGGCATATGAACATGAACTTCAGGCCGACTATTTGAAACAGATAAGTTGAATATTTTAGTAGGGTAAAAACGTTCGACTATATCGCTCATAAGGTCTGATTCATTTAAGTCACTACTTATTTTATTCTCATCATTTAAAATTCTTGCATTCTGAAGCCAGAATGGGGCTTTTATGTTTTCTTCATGTGAATCAATTCCATTAGGAAACAATACAGCCCCGGCTACTCTAGTCCCATGTCCTCCGTTTGGTACTTTATCAAAAGTATCTGTATCATTAGATACATAAGATATTGATAGATCTTCATCAATTGCAGAAGACAATAATCTGTGTCCTTCCTGGATACCGCTGTCAATTATGCATATTTTAGGACTTTCATTATCCGGAGCTTGTATTTCAATTTCAAGAAGATTTTCTAATTCACGGCTTCCTTCAAAACTATATAAAGTATCATGTTCTTCTATATTGAAGACATATGCAAACCTTAAAGCCAATTCTCGCAAGCCTGCGCCACTTATTCTGATTTTACAACCAAATCCATCATCAAATTCAGAATACTGGCCAAGCTTGCCGACGAATTCTGACTTATATATTTCAATAAAATTTTCAAATGCAGTTTGTCTTTCTCTAGCTAAATCATCTTTTGCTATTTGCCAAAGATTGTAACGGGTTCTCCAACGTTCGACTGAGGAGTCATATGATTCATCGGTTTGGTCTTCATTTTTAGTCGGGTAGTCAGGTATTTTTAAATAACTTGATATAGCTACGTAGACTACTATTTCGTTTATCTGATCAATTCCTTCCCATTTGTCAAGTAAATTTTTTGAAAGGATTCGTTTTAATCTTTCCGTTGGTTCAGGAATTACTTCGAGTACCGAGGCAGCCGAGTCTTTGAATTTTTTATTGCTTTGATTTAAGAATTGTTCGAGACGATCAGCAAACACCTTAAATTCATCGCTATTTGCACCAATTATATAACCATCTTCTTCTTCCGAAATAATTTCGATTCCAAAACTTTTTAATGATTCCAGATCTTTTGCTAAATCAATATGTAGAAAAAGTGGAATTACATCTTTGATGGGAAGTTCTGGCAAATTGTTTTCTTCTCGTGCCGTATTTTCTTTCTTCCAATTTTCTTTAATAGAATTTATCTGGCCTGTAAGATTGTCAAAATGTTCCTTCCTATGTTCAAGGTTATATTTTGCAGCTTCTCCTTTTTTAGGACCACCGCCATAGCCTATGAATGGCTTTCTCTGTACTACTTGAACTAGGGTTAGATGCTGAAACTCAGCCATATTATTTTTTGATTAGTATAAGGTTCTCTTGCAATGCCGTTTGTAAATGCCCCTCGTCTATTACTTTTTCTCCTGAAAGAACTGCAAGCTTTGCGGCATCGTTAGCAATTTTTACAACAGTTGCCGAAGAAACACCTACTATAGAATCAGTAAATCTATTCCAATTAATTTTTTTGGAAATTGAAATGGAAGAAAGGGTCTGTTTAAATATTTGTATGATTTGTTCTTTCCCCGGTTTGGGCATTTCAACTATTTCATCAAAGCGACGAAATAATGCATGATCAATAATCCCTTCAAAATTGGTGGTAGCAACTAAAATTCCCGGAGCCTGATAATCTTCTAAGAGGTTTAGTAGTAGGTTTACCAAACGGTGCATTTCTCCCACATCTTGTCCTGTAGATGAACGTGATTTTGCAATAAAATCAAATTCATCTAAAAGTAGCACGCATGGAAAAGCTTTAATTGATTCAAATAGTCTTTTTAAGTTTGAGGCTGATTCACCTAAATATGAGGATATGATAGCTTCGAAACGCACTTTCAAGAAAGGTAAACCAATAGTCCATGCAATTCGCTCGGCTGCCATACTTTTACCGCAGCCAGGAGCCCCGTATAACAATATCTTTTGCTTGGGATAAAGACCATAATGACCTAATCTATCTTTAGCTACAAACTCTTTCTCGATTCTTTGAATTTTACTTTCAATTTCTTCAGGTAAGATCATATAGTGTCTCAATAAGTCACGTTCTACGTGAGTGGCTAAAGGGATATTATATCTCTTGTCTTTGGGGATAGAGACTCCTTGAGGTAATAATGATTTTAATTCTCCTCTGAAGGAGGAATAGTTATGAACATTCTTTTTAAGTATTTCGCTTAATTTATTTGCAAGATTTGTATGACCTTTTTTAGTCTCATCTTCAATAATTCTTTCTGCTACGAGAATGATGTCTTCGGTAGGATCTCCTTCGATAGATCGGAAAAGTCTCACTAATAGCTCTTGATTCATGTCAAAATTTACAATAAAAAAAACTAAAAGTAACATAAAATTAGGTTGCCATTAAGAAAGTTTAAACAGCTTAGAATTTTATGTTTTTGATTTAAAGCATTTTGCTGCTTCGAATGTCCTCGTCCTGTCAGATAAGGAGAACATTAAATCAACTTTCTAATGTCTTGTATTTTTACGGTAAAATTATTTTGCCGTATTGCCTTGGTTCGTGGCTCACTCAGCCTCGGTCGTGTTCCATACCAACTCCGCTTCGATAAAAGTCCCCCAACGGTATACAGTACAAGAGAGTGACACAACGATGACGCCATAAAAAACATCTGCTGGTAACATGCCTTTTCCTTTTTTGAATTCAATGGCCAAACTTCAATAACTTTATTGCAGTCAATCGTTCCACAACTTTCCCTTAAAAATGCATTATGAGAAAATTATTTTTTGCTGCCGGTTTGTTATGCAGCACCCTGTTTGCAATGGCGCAAAGCGCTACCGACAATGGCTCGGCCTACAATCCGCACGACTTCTTTTTACAGGGCTTCAACCCGCCTGCCGGCAATGCATACCGTTCGGCCAATGGCAGTCCGGGCCCGCAGTACTGGCAAAACAGCGCCAGCTATACCATTCACGCCACGCTGAGCGAAAAGGATACCAGCGTTAGCGGCGACGTGCTGATACAGTACACCAATAACAGTCCGGATAAACTGGATTATGTATGGTTGCAGCTGGATCAGAATTTGTTTAACGCGGCTTCAAGGGGCACGGCAGCTACACCCACCAGCGGTGATGTAATCGGGATATTGGGCGTTGATAAAGGCGGTTACAATATTGCTGATGTAAGCATAACCTATGGCGGTAAAACGTATAAAGTGCAACCCATTATTTCGGATACGCGGATGCAGGTTCGGTTAAACAGCAGCCTGTTGCCAAAGGGCGACAAGGTGGCTATAAAAATAAATTACCGCTTCGCTATACCGGCTTATGGGGCAGACAGGATGGGCCGGGTGTACACAAAAAATGGCATTGTGTATACCATAGCTCAGTGGTATCCCCGCATGTGTGTGTATGATGATGTGGAAGGCTGGAACACGCTGCCCTACATGGGCCTGGGCGAGTTTTATTGCGAGTACGGCAATTTTGATTATTATATTACAGCACCTGCGGGCATGATTGTTTATGGCAGCGGCGACCTGCAAAATGCAGCGCAGGTATTAACGCCTGCAGAAATTCAACGGCTGGCAAAAGCCGCCACTTCTGATAAAACAGTCGCCATTATAGAACCCGCGAAGTGGGCAAACCCAACATGCGACCAACCAACAGCGGTAACCTCACCTGGCATTTTACCATGAAAAATTCAAGGGACGTGGCCTGGGCGGCATCAACAGCATTGATGTGGGATGCGGCCAGGGTGAATGTTCCTTCGGGTAGAAAAGTGATTGCCATGTCGGCCTACCCGTTGGAGAGTATTGGTGATACGGCCTGGAGCAGGGCCACCGAATATTTAAAACACAGCATGGAAATTTATTCAAAAAACTTTTTTGAATTTCCCTGGAATGTAGCGGTGAATATGGGTTGTAATATTACCGGCATGGAATACCCCGGTATGATTTTTAATGATTACCTGGAAACAAAAGCGGCGCTTTGGTTTGTGATTGCGCATGAGATTGGACACAACTGGTACCCGATGGTAGTGGGTAGCAACGAACGCAAATACATGTGGCAGGATGAAGGTTTTAACTCGTACATTAATTATTATGCGAATGATATTTTTAACAACGGCGAGTATGCACACAACCCGGCACTGTTTAGTAAAAAACATTTTGCGTGGCTGGACCAGGCTGATTTACCAAAATTGAAAGACCCGATGATGACCGTGTCTGAAGCGATGGATTATGGGCAGCATTACCAGTACTACAGCAAAACGGCAGTGGGCCTGAAACTGTTGCGGGACGTGGTGGTTGGCAAAGAACGTTTTGATTATGCCTTTAGAAAATATACCGAAACATGGGCCTATAAACATCCCACGCCCTACGACTTTTTTCATGCCATCAACAGCGCCGCCGGTGAAGATTTAAACTGGTTCTGGAAAGAATGGTTCTTCACTACCTGGACTTTTGACCAGGCCATTACCGATGTGCAATACGTAGACAATGATGCCAGCAAAGGCGCCCTGGTTACCATCGTAAATAAAGGCCGAATGATTTTACCTGCTATTGTACAGGTAACGGAAAGCAATGGCAAAACCAACACCATCACCTTACCCGTAGAAGTATGGCAACGCGGCGGTAGCTGGACTTTTAAATATGCTTCTGTTAGTAAGATTGATAAGATTGTACTGGACCCGGAGCATGTGTTACCGGATGTGGAGAGAGGGAATGATGTTTGGGGTGGGAAGTAGTTGTGGTGAGAGGGTGAGTGGTGAGTGGTGAGTCGTGAATGGTGAATTGTGAGTGGTTGAATTGAGTAGCCTGTCGTGAGTGAATAGCCTAAGATATGGGGGCACTGGCAGCGGGTATTATTATACATACAATCGCTGCCGGTGTTCACTAAAAAATATTTTTCGTTTTGATTTCGGCAATACCTTCATCGTTACTTCGCTGCCGTCAGCTGCGTAGTTTTGTTGATACACCTGGAAGAAATCATTGACGCCATCTTTTTGTAATTGCTTGTAAAATATTCGGGCATAGTTTACCACCTCATTAATTAGTTTGGTAATCTTCACTGCCGGTATTTTGCCCACGATACTCAACGGATGAATGGCTGCCCGGTACAAAGCTTCATTCCTTATTTTATTACCTACACCGGTAAAAATGTTTTGATCCATCAATACATCATCAATGGTTTTTGCGGCCTGCTTTTTCAGCAATGTTTTTATCCAGGCTTTATTAAAATGCGGGCTTAATATGTCAGTTCGCCAATCATATATTTCATCCAGCGGCTTATTCAGTTTTGTGGCCTTCACAACATAGCCGTTTATTTCACCGCTTGCAAATTCAAGAAAAAAAGATCGGTTTACTTTTTTACGTTCGTTAATAAGTACATCGCCAAACAAACCCAGGTGTACCCTTACAGTGCCGTTGCTAAAAACCAGCAACAGGTGTTTACCCCATGTTTGTATGTCCAATAACTTTTTACCATTTATCCAGGTGGCAGGCATAGGGCCATAGCCACCGGCATTTTTTACCATTTTGCCTTTAAAGGGTAGCAACTGTTGTTTTAAATGTAAGATAGACGGGCCTTCGGGCATTGTTGACTAATTTTTTGAGTGGTTATAACAGCTATTATTGAATTTGGAAAATTTATTACAAATTTGAGACCTGCCTTAATAATTAAAGTGGATAAACAATACAGGATATAGGAAACTATGGCATCTCATAATGTAAGGGATAGCGGAGGAGAATACGCCCGTATCGGGCATAAATTTTCCCTTAAACAAACCGGATGACGTGCTGCATCGAAGCGGATAGCAGGTATAGCGCCTTGGCATAGTAATCGTCTGCATACTTGTGGTACTTATTCAAATACACAGCTGCATGATAAAAAAATTACTTAGTCTTATTCTCATTCTTTGCTGCTTTTTAATGAACGTTCAGGCGCAAAGCTTTTTAGGCATCAATACAGGCAATTATGCTGGTGTTACCGGTGTAATGCTGCAACCCGCCAGTATTGTTGATAGCCGGTATAAATTTGATATCAACCTCATTTCCTCCGGCGTAAACTACAGCAACAATTATTTCCTGGTCGACCGGAATGCCATTCTTAAATTCAACAAAAATAATTTCTCTGACTACCAGTCTTTTAAAGCGAATTATTTATCTGTAAGAAATTTATCTGCCGGAGAAAAAGTGTTTTTCAACATCAATAACAGAACACAGGTGCCGCTAAGCTTTATGGCTACCCTTGGAAAAAAATCTGCCATCGCGGTTAACATTCAATCCAGGTCAAAGATCCAGGGACGAGGTATTTCCGGCGACCTTGCCAGCATGGCTTACAACGGTTTTTATTTTCCTCCTTTAAACAATACCAGTATTGATGCCTCGGGTATTGCCATACAATCATTGAACTGGGTGGAAGTTGGACTGACTTACGGCCGTGTGCTATATTCATCCAAGAAGCATTTTGTAAAAGCAGCGTTTACTGCTAAATACCTGGCAGGTATTGCTTCGCTAAATATGAACACCAACGATTTCAGGCTGAGTGTAAACAACGACAGCTCCATTAATTTCAACACCAGCAATTTTAATTACAACCACAATAAGAATGCAGACTTCAATATGGTGTTTGATAAAAGTTTTAGGCCGGATGCTACATCCTTTGGTTTTGATGCAGGACTGGTGTATGAATACAGGGGAAACCTCGATAAGTTTAAATACATCCGCAATGATGATGAAACATCGTACGAAGCGGAACGCAGGGATGTAAATAAATATATTTTTAAACTGGGTGTGTCGTTATTGGATGCAGGCATGTTTAAGTTTGATAAACCGGACAATGTAAACTCTTTCAGCGCCAATGTTGCCAACTGGAATATTGCCAATGCGCATTACAAAACCATCAAAGCATTTGATACCGCTTTGGCCAGCAGGGTAAACGCCAACGCCAATGATCCCCGCAGTTACAATGTGTATTTACCGGCAGCACTGAGTGTACAGTTAGACATCAAATTTGTAAAGGGACTGTACCTGAATGCCATGCTATATCACCCGGTAAAATTGGGCAGCAGTGCAGGCAGCCGCTTTGATAATTATGGTTTTTACACCATTACACCCAGGTGGGAGAGCAGGCATTTCGGTGTATATTTTCCATACACTATTACTGAAAAAAATGCAGGCAGCAGTTACCGCCAAAATTCACTGGGTGCTACCCTGCGTGCTGGTCCGTTGTTTGTTGGCAGCAGTAACCTGGGTACCATGGCCTTTAATAAAAACCTAAGTTCAGCGGATGTTTTTATTGGTTTAAAAGTGGGCATTACCTATGGCAAACCAAATAAAGCCAGTTCTTATTTACAAAAAATATTTGCCCGTAAGCATAACCCGGATATGGTTCCACCAACCCCGGCATATTATCAAAATAAAGACACGGTTTTTGTGCAAAAAAATGATACCAGCCGCTTGCTGATTGATTACAATAAGGGTAAAATTTATGACGTGCCGAATGTAAAAGGAAATATTATTATTGTAAATAACAATTACTATTATAACAGTCTGCCGGGTGTTGCGGGCAATCCTGCTGCACAAACATTGGTTGCAGATACGTTGCTCTCCAATAACCGTATCGACTGGCGCATAGACAGTGCAATGCAGCAGCAAAATAAACAGATCGCAGACAGTATCCGGAGATTGCAAACAGATAGTCTGCAATTACGAAAACAACAGCTGGATAGTTTGATCAAAGACATGCAGCGGCTGCAGTTACAAATGGATAGCGTTAAAAAAACAGATAGTTTGCACGCCTATAATCCAGCCAACAAATCATTGATGAATCAATTAGATAGCCAATCACTCGCCAATAAAAAGGCGATTGATTCAGCGTTGCTATTGATGAAAACTGACTATGCCGCGGGCAAGCGAAGTGCCGATAGTTTATTGGTGTTGGATAGCTTGCTCAAAAAAAAAAGATTGGCCGATACCGGGAGGGGAGTTGTTGCTGATACCAGGTTAAACGATCAGCTAAATCTAAACAACGAAAGACAGTTGGCGCAACAGTCAGCAATTGCTGCGAATGAGCGGGACGATCGCCGCCGGCAATTGCGTCAGCAGGATGACTTGTTGCGGCGTTACATGGATGAATCGGCTTCCTTAAAAGGAGATATACGCCGGCTGCAAAGATCCGTCAATGCAAACGATCGTGACTATCGAAATGGCAATACCATTCTGCCGGTTGTTATTCCACCCGCCCAAACCCAGCAACTGGTTGCAGCACCGGCACGAAGTGTTAGAGACACAATGTATATCAAAGACACCATTCGCATACGGGACACGCTTACACTTACAAAAAAAGAAATACTTAACCCGGTGGCTGCACCCGCACCAGTTGTAATCCCTGCTGTTAAAGAGCCGGTAGCACAACGACCTGCCTTTGATTATACCGCCATACCAGCCGATATTATTTTGTTTGAATTGGGCAAGGCAAACCTGCAACCTGTTTATTACAACCGGTTAAATTATATTGCAGGCATATTAAAGCAGCAACCCGGCCTGCAGGCAGCTATTACAGGGCATACTGACAAATCCGGTTCGCCCGAAATTAATGAAGCCCTTTCTTTGAAGCGTGCTCAAAACGTCGCTGCTTATCTCATTCGTAAAGGAGTACCCACATCCAGCCTGGTAACATCCGCCGTATCTTTTCTTGAACCTGCAGTAGCAGGAAATTCCAGGTCAGCCTGCAGTCAGAATAGAAGGGTGGTTATTAAAATTGAGAACAAATAGGTGGGCCACCAGGCAGGCCATTTCATGCATTATGAATGTATGAAAGATGAAACATCCGCTCTGATTTTTAGAGATTGCCTTTGCTAAAAACATGTTACCGTTAACAACAATTTATAAACGCCGCGCCATAAATCCGCTATCTTAGTAACCTTTAATACAACAAAGGTTCAATGCAAACAACTACAGCGGTTCCTATATTACAGGTAGATCAACTCAATGTTTTTTATGGCCATTTCCACGCGGTGAAGGATGTTTCCTTTACCGTAACTCCCGGCGAAATTTTTGGCTTGCTTGGCCCCAACGGCGCTGGCAAAACCAGTACACTCAGTTCCATAGAAGGGCTCATCATTCCTGATTCCGGCACCATCACTGTAGCTGGATTCAATGCCAGGGAAAAGCCCCTGCATGCCAGGGCTAATATGGGCGTACAATTACAGTCGACCAATTTTCAGCCTGAGCTTACCGTAGCAGAAATCATCCGGTTATATGCCAGCTTACACGCTGTTCATTTAACTAAAGATCGCCTGCAGGATATCCTCAATAATATCCAGCTGGGCGATGCCAGTAAAAAAAGGTTTGGCCAGTTATCTGGTGGCCAGCAACAGCGGGTATCGCTGGTAATCGCAATGATACACGAACCGCAGATTGTGTTACTGGATGAACCCACCACCGGCCTTGACCCGCAAAGCCGACGCCAGCTGTGGGTACGTATGGAAGGCTTAAAGGCAAAGGGGCATGCGATACTTTTGACTACCCACTCGATGGAAGAAGCCGAAGCCGTATGCGATCGTATTGCCATCATCGATCACGGCAAAGTGATTGCCATTGATACACCTGATGCACTCATTACCAAACACCGCGATGATCCTGAAGTAATAGCTGCCAGTCGCCGCGGCAGAATAACATTGGAAGATGTATTTATCGGACTAACAGGAACGGCTGTACGCTCTTAAAATAAAACATAAATGCAAACAATTATACCTTCAGATTTAAATGCGCTAAAGTCGCTGCTTACCGCCGACTTTACTGCCCAGTGGCGCAACCGCCGTTCGGTGATATTGTTATTATTGGTACCCGTGATCATCCTTATTTCCTGGAAGGGACTGGTAGATAAACTAGGCGGTGCTTTTGTGCTTTCCAACTGTATTACCATTGGCCTCAACGCCATCGGTTTAATGGGCTATTCCAATGCCATTGCCCGTGATCGGGACAAAGGTATTTTTCAGCGCCTGCGGGTGGCACCGGTGTCGGCCCGTAACATTATGATCAGCCGGCTGCTGGTACAACTGGCCATGATTTTACTGGTAACCATCGCCGTATTCATCGCCGGCTTTTATGCGGATGGTATCAGTATGAGTGCAGCAGGATATGCGATAGCGCTGCTGATGTCCATTGCAGGCGGTGCCCTGTACCTCGGCCTGGGCCAGTCCATTGTAGGCCTTATAAAAAATCCTGAGTCTGTGAATGCGGCCACCCGGCTGGTGTATTTTGTTTTTATTATGGTGGGCATGTTTGGCGAACTGGGTATGCTCGGCGATCAGATTGGTAATATAGTAAAATGGTCTCCCTATGGTGTGGTACGCCACATCGTATCCACCGGTTTGCAACCCGCTACCTGGACCAACGATACCACTATTTCGCTGTTACTCACCATCGGCTATGCCATTGTGTTTGCGGCTGTTGGCATTAAGAAATTTAAATGGAGTAGCAGCAGGTAGAAGAAGGGATTATTTAACCAATGTGAATACAACAGACCGTAAATAGTAAACCATAACACCCACAAATGTTTTTGCCATCATGCAGCTGGCTTTACAGCCATGGCTTCGTATAATTATCAACTTTTTCCCTGCTTCGTTTTACATTTATCCGATAAAGAATGTTCGAAGGGCTTAAAAAATTTCAACTAAGTTTATGTAATTAATCCTTCGCAGGAATCATTGCTCCAAACTTATGAGATGAAATTTTTTATACTTGCCTGTTTAACCCTGTTGTTAAGTACCGAAATTGTTGCTCAAAGTATTGATTGGGACGAAATAGATATCGCCATCAGCAGTAAAAAAAATCTTGGTGATCTTAATCAAAGATTAGAGGTAATTAAACAAACCGCCACCAAAAGTAATGAAGTAGCGACATTGGCGAGGTGCTATTGGTACCAGGTAAAAATTGCCGATCTTAAAACCGAAGACACCTGCTGGTTTAAAAACTCCGCCAGCATTGACAGCCTGGTTCAGGCAACTAATTCCCCTTATCTAAAATCTATTATGCTCTTGCTGAAAGCCAGGCGGATAGCAGGTTTCAGTAATCAGTTTTACAATAACAACAATAAATCGCTTTTTATTATTCCTGCCAATACAATTGATTACAGGAAACTTACTATGGCTGAATTGGATAGCCTTGTAAGCAAGTGTGTGAACCAGGCGAAAGATATTAGCTTAACCTTAAATCAAAAAGGGGTGACCGATTTATTGTGGTTATCAACAGATCCGTTGTTGTTTTTATTTAAACCGGATTATACCGATATTATTTTCGGAGAGCAATTACATGCTACAGATAAAACTATCCGAAATAAAGCCAACGATGGTAATGCATGGCTAAAACTTTCTTCCGAAGCCTTTATCAGTACAAAAAATTTACCAGCAGGCATAGATTCTTTTTATGAACCGATGTATCGCATATATTCAGACTGGGCTGCATACGCTCATGAAAATCCGCCGGCTTATTATTTTATAGAATCGCTGGCACGGAAGTATTTTTATAATCATTCCAAAGAAACAGAAGGTACTTATTTACTGTACGAAGCTTATTTACAACGGCTCGCAGTATCTGGCTCCGGTACGGTTAGGGCACATGCTGTTTACCAGCTTGCGTTGCGTTGGAAAGCACTGGGCGATTCGTATAATAAAAAATTCAGGCGTTATTATTACATTGAAAACAATACCGGTTACTTCGACAGCAGTAAAAGATGGTATTATGTAAAGGCCGTAAGCCTGGTAGAAAGTAACAGCAACCTGCTGGATAGTTTCTTCTACCTTAAAAAAAAGTTACTTCTTTTAAAAGCAACGATGCTTGATAAGTCGCTACACATTAAAAGTGATGATACTTATCTTCCTGGTGTACCTTTTAAATTAAGACTTGATTTTAAAAATATACAAACGTTACACTTTAAAATTGTAAGACTTGGCAGCCTGGATATTGAAAATAAAAAACCGAATATATCGGTAGCTAACTTACGAGGTGCACTTGCCTTTAAAACACTTTCTGTTGCATTGCCTGCTGCAAAAGATTTCCAGTTGCACAGTTGCTTTATTCAGATGGACGGTATGCCTCCGGGACGCTATGCTGTTATATTCAGTGATTCTGCGATTGCTGAAACCAAAGGTTCTGTTGATTATTTTATGGTAAGCATTACAAATATTGCTGCTATTAATAATGACAGCCGCGTTTTTATTCTCGACAGAGTAACAGGTCAACCTTTAGTTAACGCACAGGTGCTGGTGACTTACAAACCTGTGTATGGCAAACCTGAAACAAGGATTGCATATAAAAAAGTGAATGCGCAGGGCTATGTATTTATAAGGGAAGAAAATATAGAAAGTGTTGTTGCCCTGAATGGAACAGATACTACTTTTATAGAAGTAAGAAAAATACAGTCCGAAATTCCGGAAAATGTTTTTGATAAAGAAGAAGATGAGCTGGCGGATTATTATGAAGACAATTTGTACCTGCATTTATTTACGGACAGGGCCATCTACAGACCGGGTCAAACATTATTTTTTAAAGGCATTCTTTTGACACGCAATCCATCCACCGGCAAATTGGTTGTGTTTAACAAGACCAATCTTCAATTGCCTTTTATCAAAAGATTATTTGATAAAGAAATAAAACGATTTATAAAAACGAAGCGAAGTATTTACATCAACGACGCACTTGGCAAAACTGTTGATAGTGTGAAGATATTGGTTAACGAATATGGGTCGTTTACAGGGGAGTATAAAGTAGGCGAAAAGGCAGCCACCGGTGATTGGGAGTTTGATACGGATGATGAAGACATTGAAATAGATAATCGGAATGATGGACACTTTAAAGTAGAGGAATACAAGCGGCCTACATTTGAATTACAAATTGAAAAACCGGCCAATTTTTTGGAACTGGGAGATAGCTTTTTTGTAAAAATAAAAGTCCGTTCATTTACCGGCGTTCAATTGAATAATGTTAAAATAACTTACAAGCTTACCGCGGAGCTCAATGGTGTGTTAAAAAATAGTGATAGCAAAATTGAAAACTGGAATTCAGAAAAGCTGGCAGATACTACAGGCTACACCAATAACAATGGAGAACTCTTTGTAAAAGTTTCGTCCACTTTTTTAAATGGGTATAATTTCAATAATAAAACCCGTTCCGAAATAAAGTATCATGTTGAAGCTGAAGCAACGGATGCCACAGGCGAAACCCATGAAGCTTCGCTGGATGTTAGTGTAAACAACAGGCCGGTAAAAATAGATTTTTCACTTGCACCTGTTTATGAAAACAAGCGGCTTGGCCAGGTTGCAGTTACCACAAAAAATATGTTTTCAGGTATGGTAACAAAAAAGCTGGAAGCAGCAATTTATAAATTGAATAGAAGGGGCAATCAGCAAAGTAGAAATGCACCTGACGAAGATTATGTTTTAATAAATGGCGCATGGATGTACAAGATACCCAATGTTGAAAAACCTGCAACAGCTGATACAGTTTTAGTGTATCAAACTTCATTGATTTCGAATACTGACAAACTGAACCTGCCCGCAGATTTATTACAGGCAGGCGAATACCGGATGGAAATTACCTGCACGGAGAACGGAGAAATTAAAGGACAAAACAGTCGCAATTTTTCAGTATTTGACGGGGAGAAAAAAACATGGGCTGATACCACAAAAGACTTTTATTATTTGCCTGAAAATGCGGTGGTAAAAGGCCAGTCTGTTCGTTGGCTTTTTGGTACAACCTCCAAGAATATTTATTCCGTTTACCATGTACAATACTATGCGCATACAAAAAAGGGCATAAAGGAAAAGTACTTATACAATTTTCAAAACAATGAAAGTGGTATGATTGAATGGAAATTTAAAATACCGGACGATGTTGCTGAAAGTGAAATGATCCTCACGCACCTGTACATACGAAACAACCAACTAAAAAGACAAAGCGCCACGTTATACCTGGTGAAAAAAACAACGAAGGAACCGGAAATTGTTGTTGAAAAATACCGGAGCAAATTAACTCCGGGAAGTAAGGAAACATTTGTGGTACGTATAAAAACCACCAATGAAGCGGTAGCCGCAGAGCTGATGACAACAATGTATGATGCCTCGCTGGATAAGATTGAAGAACAGCATTGGGATAAACCCTCGCTGCAGCGGCAGAACTATTTACAACAGCAATGGCCCAATGAAATAGTAATTATCAACGAATGCGACCTGGCTGATAAAAATCCGGTTACCTATAATTTTTTGACAGGTAGAGAAGACACAAAACCCTTGTGGTGGCTGAATCCGCTGGACTATGCGTATGGTGATATTAATAAGATAAGCAGTGATTTTGGCGGTAATAATTATATGACAAATCAATTATCAGGAAGGGTACCGGGGGTAAGCGTAAGTTCAAACTTAAATGAGGTTGTTGTGATGGGTTACGGCATGGCTAAAAAAAACCTGGCAATAAGTTCCTCAACTATCCGGGTTAGGGGACTTTCTTCTTTTAGCGGCAACAATGCACCGCTGGTGTTGGTTGATGGTGTTGTGTATATGGGCGAACTGGCGAAGTTTAATGCAGACCTGATTACCGATGCAGTTGTTTTAAACGGTGCAGACGCAACTGCTCTATATGGTGCAAGGGCAGCCAATGGAATCGTAGTTATCAGCACAAAAGGCATGGTAGAATTACCGAAAGCGGAAGACCCCCCAGTTATAGTAAGAAAGAATTTTGCTGAAACCGCTTTTTTTATTCCACAGGTACATGCGGATGCAGCTGGTTATTACAATATCAGTTTCACCATTCCTGAGTCTGTCACAGAATGGAAATGGAAAATGCTGGCCCATACAAAAGATGCCCGATTTATGTTTGCGGAGCGAATTATCAACACCCAATTGCCGTTAATTGTGCAACCCAGTATACCACGCTTCCTCTTCCAGGGCGATGAAATTAATTTGCAAACGAGGGTCAGCAACCTGGACACCACAGACTTGGCTGGTGTTTCAAATTGCGAGATAGAAGATGCGGTAACGGGAGAAAATATAAGTGCATTAATAGCAGCAAAATCAATACAATCTTTTTCGGTTGAAAGAAAATCAAACAACACAATCTCATACAGATTAAAAGTTCCGGATAGCTTTTTGCATCCTTTAAAAATAAAGATCAGCGCAAGGGCAGGTAATTTTTCTGATGGAGAAGAATATACCATCCCGGTACTGAGTAAAAAAATACTGGTGGCTCAAAGCATGCCTTTTACCTTTGGCAATGCTACAGATACTGTTATTGGAGTGCCAGCACTGCCCGCCGATGCTGCATCATTTGGCATTGGATTATATAGTACGCCCCAGCCACAAGCCGCCATGATAAATGCATTGCCCTACCTTGCATTTTATAAGTATACCTGCGCAGAGCAAACCTTTAATAAAATATTGGCTTACAGCCTTGCAGTAAAACTGATACAGCATGATAGCCTTGCACAGCAGACTTTACAACAACAGAAAGCTGTGCCTGTAAAAGACAATAACAATGTTACGCCGGATGAACTAAGTGAAGAAACGATGCCCTGGCTTGAGTTAAGCAATCAAACCACTAAAAACCAGCAACAACTGGCCAAACTTTTTGATAGCTTGCAAAGCAAGGCAATGATTAAAAAGTACCTGGCAGATCTCACCGCATTGCAAAATAAGGATGGTGGTGTTAGCTGGTTTAAAGGTGGGGAGAGTAGCCCCTACATCTCCAACTACCTGCTCGCAGGTTTTGGTAAGCTAAACAAAGACAGCATCCGGTTTACGTTCAACCAAACCGATGCCGATAATTTTAAAATGTTACCTGCTTTAATAGCTTATTGCGATAATATATTTATTACTACACCACTTGTTAAACAGGATGCTCTTTTTTATTTGTATGCCCGCAGCTGGTGGACAGCGCAATTTGCAATGCCTGCAGAAGTTAAGGCAAAAGCCGACACCATATTAACGGAGGCAACGAAAAAAATCGATAGTTATAATTTGGGTAAACAAGCCTTGCTGATTATTACGGCGATGCATTATCCTGGCGCCAACAATCAGTTTTATACCAGGGCAATGGAACAACTGGAATCTATCCGGCAACTTGCCATCGGCGATGCGATGTATGGAGTAAGATGGAAAGATATCAGCAATACGGATGACTTTAATAATACCGGTGAAGAAACCATTGCATTGCTTGCTTCAGCCTTTGATAAAAGCGGCCAGTCAAAAAAAACAGTGAATGGAGTTATTAAATGGTTGCTCAACGCCAAAGAGCAACACAACTGGCGAACCACAAAAGCTACTGCCGCAGTGGTTGGGTTACTTTATAAACAGCAGCCAGGCATTACAGGCATACCGGCTTCTATCACTGCAAAAGCAGGCGACAGCCGTATTTCGGTAACTAACGATTTACTAAAAGGGCAGCCATTCAGTTTTAAACAAATGCAATATTTTCCAGCTACTGTCAACATAAAAAGTAGGAATGCAGCTTTGGCCTCTGGTGGTTTAACTTACTATTATTTTACAGCAACGCCGCCTCAAAATGAACTGTACAACGGACTAAAAATTTCGAAGCAACTATTTAAACTGGATAACAAAAATAACTGGCAATTAGTTAATGATACGTCTGTTTTAACAATAGCCGGCAGAATTAAAACTGTTATTACAATCCAGGCACCTAAGCAATTGAAGTATGTTTTTATAGATGAAAAACATTCTGCTGCATCCGAGCCGGTAGATGGCATGAGTAGTTATGTGTATGCAAAAGATTTCAGCTATTACCGTTCTGTAAGGGATGCAGGATACCAGTTTTTTGCCGAACAAATTCCCTCAGGCATTTCCACAATTGAATATGAAACAATCAATGCGAAAGAAGGCCATTTCAGTACCGGAACAGTTTCGCTGCAATGTATGTATCAGCCTGCCATAAGGGCTTATGGCGAGGGTAAGGTTATTACAGTTAGAAAATGAAGGCACATCAATAATAAAGAGTGATATCCCGAATACCCTGTTCCATGTGACTTTTACTTTGACCTAATTTGTTGGGGATCAGGCTTATTTCAACTTTCCCGACAAAGGCACCAACTTAGCCGAAAGATCGGGCGTCGGCATGTTTTTATCAAAGGGAAACATGGGGCGTTGAATTCTTTTAAAGGGTAGCCTTTCTAAATTCTGATCTACACCGCCGGGCGTTAATGCCAGCAGCCAGTCGGCCCGCATGGCAAATAGTTCCGGCTCCAGGTAACCTATTTTTACTACAACGATATCGGCTTTGCGTGGTTGTAATCCAAGGCGGGTAAAATCAATTTCTTTGTGATACGGCTTACGTTTTTGTGTTACAATTACATGCGCGCTACCAACCTTCACTACCACTTCTACTTCAGCGTCTTTATCGCCGTGCACGATAGATTCTACCGTTCCGGCAAGGTGCACCGGGGGCGCAAACCTGGCATCCACCGCTGCTCCGGCATATCCATCTACTTTATTGCCAACACCTGCGGCAATGGCCTTCTTCACCAGTTCTGCACCAGGAATAGAAGCGTAGATCAGTGATGGGCCGTCGGGTTTACTAAAAGCCGGGTTGTTTAATATTTGGGTAATGGTCCAGGTAACATCACCGGCACCACCCGCCGTTGGGTTGTCGCCGGAGTCGCTGATAAAATAGGGGTGTACCTTGCTAGCAAGTGCTTTGGTCAATGCGTCTTCCAGCGTGCCTGTAGGAGCTACAAATACAAAATCATTTCTCAAATCCCAAAATCGTTTGGCCAGTTGGCTTGCTTCTCTTTTTACGGTCGCTTCGTCATCACCGGTTACCATTACTACGGCATGGTTACGGGGTTCATCTGCCCAGGCGTAGCCAATCCAAATCGCCGCATCTACAACGCCTGGCAATACCGAGGCCGGTGCAACGGCTGCATAAATGGTTTTACCTGGTTCTATCCGGGTGCTGGTTTTTTCGCCTGGTAATAAAATGGGGATGGACACGTATGCCTTGTACTTCGGCTTGCCTTTGCCGCTTTCAATTCTTTGTAATAAATTTTCTACTGCCCGTTGTTTGGTTTGTTCTGCATCTTCATGCGGTGCCATACGGTGACAGGTAATCAGGTCGGTGTTTGCAGCCAGTCGCCAGGAAACATTGCCATGTAAATCCATTGCCGTCGAAATGATGGTTTTTGGGCCAATAACCTTCCTGATCCTTACTATAAAATCGCCTTCCGGATCATCCAGTCCTGTAACGCTCATGGCGCCATGTATATCAAAAAAAAGTCCGTCGTACGGCAGGTGTTTCTTCAGCGAATCCAATGTTTTATTTACCAGCGATTCGTATGCTTTGCGGGTAACCGCACCGCCAGGCAAAGCATGTCCGCCAAGCGTGGGCACCCATACCGCTTTTTGAAGCATTGGGGAATCAGTAGATAAAAAAGGGTATCTCGTTAAAAGATCTTTTCCATATTGCGCATGAAAAGCGGCCTCATCCGTATGCGCGGGAGAGAAAGTGCTGGATTCTATCGCAATGCCAGCTATGGCAATACGCGGCAACGCTTTATCAGTTATCTGTTGAGCAACGGCCTGCACTGTTAGTGAAAGGAATACAATTGAAATGGTTAATCGATACATCATTGATTAAATTTTATTGCGATTGATAATAGGCTAACATGGGCGATGTCTTTAATACAGAATAGTTGGAGCAGGCAAGTTAAGCACTGCCTTTAATACACGGTGCTTCTCAATAAAATAAATGTTACTGCTGCCCGGGCAGCAACATTTATTTCGGGTTATTTTTGCCGGTTAGTGAAACGATGGATTGAATAAAGCGCTAACTTAGAAGTCTTATTCCTAAAAATCGTTGACCTTTTGAGAAGAAAACTATCATCCGCCAAATTGATTATTGTATCGATAGGATTACTGTTAATAGTGATTGGAATAATTATTTTTGCCTTCATTACCCAGTCCGCTAAAGTAAAAGATTCAGCCCAAATGGTGTCGCACACCCAGGAGGTCCTCATTCAGTCGGAACAGTTAATGACATTAATGCTGGAAAATGAAACAGGCTCCCGCGGATATATTTTAACAGGAAACAAAAATTTTTTAGCTCCCCTGGTTAGTTCTAAGACGGAGCTGCCAAAAGTACTTGCTAAACTGAAAGTGCTGGTCATCGACAATACCCTGCAGCAGCAAAGATTTGATTCTTTGTCATTTTACATTCAAAAACGCATTGCAATCTCCGACAGTATGGTAGCCATCTATGATGCGAAAGGCATCAATGCAGCCATTGCCGTGGTTACAGCCGGCATTGGCCGGGAAACAACTGATAACGTGCGGCTTTTTACCGGTAAAATGCAGGATACAGAGAACGTGCTGCTGGAAGAACGCAGGCAAAAAAATGAAAGCGAATACGGAAAGCTGGAAACTATATTGGTATTGGTAATTGTGATTATCATACTGGTATTGTTGTTTTTTATGCGAAAAGTGCGACGGGATTTGATTGAAAAAAAATCCACTGCTGAAAAACTTGAGCAACTCAACCATCACCTGGAGCAACGGGTACTGGAGAGAACCAATGACCTGCTGACTTCAAAAAATAATATTGAAGAAATTCTGTTGCGCATTGATGACGGTTTTATTTCCCTCAATAAAAACTGGTGCTATACCTACATCAATAAAGCTGCGGGTGAAATAATTCATCACGATCCCACATTGCTGATTGGTAAAAATGTATGGGAGGCATTTCCCGGCGCCGTTGGGTCGGCTACCTACCATATTTTTCACCAGGTGATGGTAGAAAAAAAATACCAGTACAACGAGGATTATTACGCACCGCTTGACCTTTGGCAGGAAAATCATGTATATCCTTCCGCTGATGGCATCTCTGTTTTTATAAGGAATATCACCGAACGAAAAAGAAAAGAACGGGAGCTGGAACTGAGCCACCAGCGTTTTGAATTTGTAACAAAAGCTACCTCAGATACCATTTGGGATTGGGACATTCCAACAGACAGTATGTATTGGGGAGCTGGCGTGCAGACCATGCTTGGATATGGGTTGCATGAACTAACCGATAAAAACTTCTGGAGCAACCGGCTGCATGCGGATGACCGTGACCGCGTACTGAAACACCTGGCCACCCTTATAAATGATATCAGCGATAAATGGATGGATGAATACCGTTTTTTGAAGGCGGATGATACCTATGCATATGTTGCGGACAGGGGTTTTGTAATTAGAGATGAAAGCGGTAAAGCCGTTAGGATGGTAGGTGCTATGCAGGATATCACTAAAAGAAAAGAGGAAGAGAACAGGTTGAAATTACTGGAGCTGTTTATTGCCGGTGCCAGCGATGCAGTATTAATTACCGAGGCCGAACCCGTTAATCATCCCGGCCCCAGGATTGTTTATGTTAATAAAGCCTTTACCCAAATGACGGGCTATACAGCTGAAGAGGTAATAGGTAAAACGCCCCGGATACTGCAGGGACCAAAGAGCGACAAAGCGGAATTGAAAAAATTAAGTGATGCTATCCGCAACTGGCAACCCTGCGAAATTACCACCATCAATTACAAAAAAAATGGCGAGGCCTTCTGGATCAATTTTTCAGTAAAACCAGTGGCGGATGACAGCGGTTGGGTCACCCATTTGATAGCCATTGAAAGAGATGTAACGCAAATAAAAAATGACGAATTTCAAAAGAAGCTCGCAGCAGAGGTAAGCCTGGCGTTTTTAGAAACTGCACAGCTGCAGGAGAAGCTCTATAAAGTGCTGAATAAAGTAGTGGATTTTGGGCCCTTTCTTATTGCGGAAATCTGGCTGGTGAATGTTGAAAAAAAGGCTATCAGCTTTGCAGCAGGTTTTTCACAAACCCCTGAAGCGGCTGTTTTTTATGAAGCCAGCGGCGACATACAGGCTTTTGCAAAAGGGCAGGGCCTGCCCGGTGTTACCTGGCAGCAGGAAGTACCCCAGCATTGGAATACCCAGGATATACAGGCACAATTTATACGCAGGGAAGCGGCAAAAAAAGTCGGCCTGCAATCGGTACATGCCTTTCCGTTAACACATAAACATGAAGTGATTGGGGTAATGGTGCTGGGCATACACAACGATGATTTATGGTATGATCAGTTTACCCTGCTATTTGAAAAAATAGGGCCGCTGCTGGGGGCCGAGATAAAACGAAAACAACTGGAGCAGGATTTAAACTAGGTGTTCAGGTTTGCACCCGATATTATTTGCATCGGTAATAAACAAGGTTATTTTACAAAAATAAACCCGGCAGCAAGCGAATTGCTGGGCTATACGCAGCAGGAGTTGTTGAGTATTCCTTTTATAGAATTGGTGCATCCGGCAGACAGGGACGGAACGATTACGGCGAACTCGAATGTAGCAAAAAGCAAGGGTACCATCCAGTTTGAAAACCGCTTTATAACAAAGGCGGGAAAAGTAAAATGGCTGTCGTGGAGTGCTACGCCATCGCCTGATGGCCATGTGTTTGCCGTTGCTAAAGATATTACCGATAAAAAAGCGCTGGAAGAAAACCTGGATAAAGCTACCGCATTAGCCCGGATAGGAAGTTGGGAAGTAGACATGGTTAGTAATACTGTTTACTTTTCTAAAATTACCAGGGCAATTCACGAGGTGGAGGATGATTTTGTTCCCTCCATGGAAAATGGTATTGGTTTTTATAAACCCGGGTTTAACAGGGAGAAGATTAGTTTGCTTGTACAGCAAGCTATTGAAAATGGTACATCGTGGGATGAAGAAATGCAGATAATAACCGCTAAAGGCAATGAGCGCTGGATACGCGGTATAGGGCAGGCAGAAATGCACAACGGCCGCTGCGTGCAATTATTCGGCACCATGCAGGATATTGATACCCGCAAAAGAGCTGAGCTGGCTGTGATGAACGTACTGGAAGAAAAAGCCAATATCCTTGAGAGTATTGACGACGCCTTTTTTACAGTTGACAAAAATTGGGCGATTACCTATTGGAATAAAATTGCTGAACAGGAGCTCGGCAAATCATCTGCTGAACTGGTTGGAAAAAGTATTTGGGAGGTTTTTCCGGAAGCGCTAAACAGCCCCGGCTATGTATACTATCACCGTGCCGTCGTAGAAAATAAGGTACAACATTTTGAAACGTTGATAGAAGCAACTGCCACCTGGTATGAAGTTACGGCGTACCCATCTTCCAATGGCTTATCTGTTTATTTTAAAAATATTACCGAACGAAAACAGCACGAGATACAATTACATTTTTTAAACGAAAGCCTGCAAAAGCAAAGTAATGCGCTGGCTGTTTCAAACAAAGAACTGGAGCAGTATGCCTATGTAGCATCGCACGATTTGCAGGAGCCCTTGCGCATGGTGACCAGTTTTCTTACCAAGCTGGAAATGAACTATGGCAGTTCACTCGATCAGAAAGCCAGGCAGTACATTGGCTTTGCGGTAAATGGCGCCAAACAAATGCGGCAGATTATTTTGGACCTGCTCGATTTTTCACTGGTAGGCAAAAACGAAGATGATTGGGAAGAGAGTGATTTAAATAGATTGATTGGGGAAATTTTATCGCTGCAGCAGGAAACAATTGAAGAGAAAAAAGCACAAATAAAAGTAGACAAATTGCCGGTGGTAAAAATACAGAAAGCACCTATGCGACAGGTTTTTCAAAACCTGGTTAACAACGGTTTAAAATACCAGCAACAGGGGACTGTTCCTGAAATTAAAATCGCCTCAAAAGATGGGGGTACACATTGGCAATTTTCGGTTGCGGATAACGGCATTGGCATTGAAAAGGCGTATTTCGAAAAAATATTTATTATTTTTCAGCGCCTGCACAACAAAGGAGAATATTCGGGTACCGGCATTGGCCTGGCAGTAACCAAAAAAATTATTGAAAAAATGGGCGGCGAGATATGGGTAGAGTCATCAGAAGGAGGAGGAAGCACTTTTTATTTTACAGTACTTAAAACATAAAAAATCAAACCTGTATGAAATCAATTCACATCCTGTTGGTAGAAGACAATGAAGGGGATATTGTTCTAACAACTGAAGCCCTTGAAGAAGGCCGAATCTGCAACCAGATAAGCGTGGTAAAAGATGGCGATGCTGCCATTCATTTTTTAAACCACACGGGAGTTTATCAAAATGCCCTGGCGCCTGATTTAATTTTACTCGATGTTAATCTTCCTAAAAGAAACGGGCTGGAAGTGCTGGAGATTATAAAGACCTCTGATACATTAAAGCAAATCCCTGTTATTATGCTTACCACCTCGAGTTCTGAAAGAGACATTGTTCACTCCTACCGGCACTATGCCAACTGTTATATTACCAAACCGGTAGAAGTAAGAGATTTTATGACCGCAATGGAAAAGGTAGAAGATTTCTGGATCAATATTGTAAAGCTGCCGGCTAAAAGGTAACCGCTGCCAACGGTTTGCATTGCCTTCTCTTTAATAACGTACCGGTTTACCGTATTGAATTCGTAACTATCAAAGTGAAACCTGCAAAAAAAAAACAGGTAGAAATTTTGCTACAGCATATATATTTTAACTACTACAAATTATTTTTAAAAAGAGGTGCATCTTTACACCATCAAAATAATATCCAATACCAACCGAACAAACCAAACCTAATCCAATCCAATCCAAAACCGATCGAATCCAGTCCTGTTTAAACTAAAAACCTTTCTATGAAAAACCTTCCCAGTGAAGGTTTTTTCATTTGTGCAATTGGGTAGTTTACCAGCAAAAAATATAGCTATAAAATTCAGCACCGGGCCAAACGCTATTACAATTGGCATCACCAAAGTATTTGCATTGGTTGGCGTAGCACCGCAGGTGGGCGAATGATTGCAATACATGTCATTGATGATTGCATAATTTTTACGGCCTGGTTACAAGGTATAAGTAGGCATTTTTCTACAAATAGTCTATTTTAATCACTACAATTTTCTTTTTAAAAGAATGCACCTTTACATCGGCAATTGTAATGAAATCCTATACCTGCTGAGACTAGCCAATCCTTGTAAAACCAGAAACATTATCTATGAAAAGACCTTCGATGAGAAGGTTTTTTTATTTTGTATAATAGCTGCGAAAGCCCAGTAAATAAAGTCACAAATAATTACGGACCAGCCAAAGCGTAATTGGGAGTTTTTTTTAAAGCCTCGAAAAAAAATAAAAACAGGAGCCTATCAATTATTTGGTCCTGTTCAACTGTAATCAATGCTGCAACTGTTGCCTTGCCCGGTTATAAAACGCTGCTTCGAAATTACAGGATAAATAAAAGGTATTATTGATTGCTTAGTAACAAAGAGACACACGACATAGTCTTGCGCCTGATGGGAGAGGGCACTGTATTTTCAAACACTGAAACGATACGCAACTTATAGGGATTGGCTTTACCTGGCGCTTTGGTAAATCTACCGTCGCAAGAAACGGCAAACACACAATGCTTCGGACGAAAGGAAGGGGGTGTTGAGGTAAGAAAATGTTCAGTATAAAACCTTCGAATATTTTTGTATTTTGAAGGCAAATGGGGTCAGCATACGATTAATATGATTGTATGATTGACAGGATAAACATTGACAAGATAAACATTGGCAGGATGACTAAAGAACAAGTAGATAAAATTACACATCTCATTATTGGTTGTGCAATGAAGGTTCATAATACATTGGGCAACGGTTTTCAGTAGGTAATTTATCAAAGGGCTTTGGCGATCGAAATGCAAAAGCAAGGTTTAATTTTTTTGCGGGAAATGGAAATGCCGATTTATTACGATGGGATTAATATTGGGACAAGACGGGTTGATTTTTTTGTGGAGGAAAAAGTAATGGTAGAGATAAAGGGAGTTGAGAAATTGGAAACTGTTCATAAGGCACAGGCAATAAATTATTGTGAAGCATACAATATTGCAGATGGGTTACTTATAAATTTTGGTGGTTTAAGTTTGGAATTTAATCGTGTGTACAATAAGAAGTTGGTAAATCCTACAATCAAATAAAAGCGTCTGTACACGATTACTGGGATTAAATGATTAACAGGATGGGTTTGTTTATGAAACTTTGGTGGTTTAAGGGTAGGATTTGGTGGTGTATTCAATAGGAAATTGGTAAGCGTTGTCACCTCTGCAAGCAACTAAATTGTCTGCACACGATTAATAAGATTAAATGATTGACAGAATATTGTTGTTTATGAAATTTGGTGTTTTAAGTGTGGGATTTGGTGGTGTATATAATGAGAAATTGGTAAACCCTGTCACTCCTGCAATCAACTAACTCTTGTTTTAAAGTTTAGAATTTAAGCATATCAGCAACAAGAATTCGCAAATCCTGTTAATCTTAGAATCAAATAAATCGTGTTCTGACTTTCCCCCATTTTTATAAAAATCAAAAAAAGATTTGGCAGTTAAATTAAAATGCTATTACCTTTGCTTAACAGTGTTAGACTATTTAACCGCTGTAAAGGAGTAAACCACAAATGGCCAGTAAAGACAGAATTTTACGATTGAAAGATGACACGAGGAATAATATCCTGGCGGCGTCTATAGACATTGTAAAAGAAGAGGGATGGCAAGCGTTGAGCATGCGTAAGATTGCGGATAAGATTGAATATACCGCACCTATTATTTATGAATACTTTGCCAACAAAGATGCCATCCTGAATGAGCTTACGCGACAGGGTTATGTAAAGCTCGGCAACCTAATGGAACAGGCCATCAGCGAACACAGCGACCCGGCGCAACAACTGGAAGCGATGTGGCTGGCGTATTGGAATTTTGCCTTTGCAGAAAAAGAATTGTACCAGGTGATGTACGGTGTGGAAGTAAACTGTTGTGCGCTGCAGAATATGTGTCCGGATATACAAAAGCCCATGAATATGCTGTGGGATAAAATAGAAGAAATTATTCCGGCAGAGAAAAGAACAGAGGAATATGTGGACACAAAATATTACACCTGCTGGTCGGTAGTACATGGTTTAATTTCCATCAATATGACCCGTAAATTAACATCGGACGAAATGAATAAACAGGTTTTAAAAGATGCTATCAGCGGTATTATTGCCTCGATGAAATAAGCATTTTTTTTGCCTCAAAACTTAACACTGTTAAACGATTTAATTTCGTTATAACGACACAATGAATCAATTACCCAACATCAAACATTAACAACAGCAATCAACAAATCCTTCATCCCAACTGGTTACTTTTTATAAAGAAAAGCACCAGGCGAAAACAATCAACAGCGACTGAAATGATCCGGAAATTTCCGTTCGCTGAACGCATTGGACAGTTATGAAAAAACTGTTTTTTTTAAATTCATTACTTAACACTGTTAAACAATTTACACACGTTATGAGCAAGCTAATCACCTACATTTTATACGGCGGCATTCTATTTTTAGCTGCATGTGCGGGCCAGGCAATGAACCCTGTACCGGCACCGCCATCGCTGCCCGTTATAAAAATCAATGCCGGTTCGGCAACCACCTGGCTGGAGTATCCTGCCACCATTGAAGGCAGCACCAATATTGAAATACGTCCGCAGGTAAGCGGTTATTTAGAAAAAATTTATGTGGAAGAAGGGGCTTATGTAAACCAGGGCCAGCCACTGTTTAAGATCAACAGCCGGGAATACAGCGAGTTGAGCAGGAACGCTGCCGCAACTGTACAATCAGCCAATGCCTCTATAGAAAAAGCACAGGTAGAATACGACCGCCTGAAACCGTTGGTTGAAAATAAAGTAATTGCAGAAACGCAGTTAAAAACCGCCAAAGCAAATTTAGATGCAGCCAAAGCGGAGCATGCGCAAGCCCTCTCAGGCAAAGGAAGTGCAGACATTTCTGTAGGCTATACTTTAATAACAGCGCCGGTTAGCGGCTATGTTGGTCATATCCCTTTTAAGCAGGGCAGCCTGATCGGCAAGGGCGAAACGTTACCACTTACCGTTGTATCATCAGTCAACAATGTGCATGCCTATTTCTCTATGAGCGAAGCTGACTTTCTGCAATTTATTGCCGGTTACCAGGGCCATTCAACAGAAGAAAAGATAAAAAATATTCCGGCTGTTGATTTGCAATTGCCCGACAATTCTATCTACAACAGCAAAGGAAAAATTGAACTGGTACAAGGCCAGTTTGACCGCAGCTCCGGTACCATTAGTTTCAGGGCAGTATTTACCAACAATGAGAAATTGTTGCGCTCCGGCATCACTGGCAAAATACGCATTCCATCGCAACACCAGGACCAGTTACTGGTGCCACAGGAATCTACATTTGAAATGCAGGACAAAGTATTTGTTTTCGCCCTCGGTGACAGCAACAAAGTAACCAGCAAACAAATAAATGTAAGCGGCAAAAGCGGTAACAATTATTTGGTAAGCAAGGGCCTTGCAAACGGTGAAACCATTGTGTTCAGTGGCATTCAACGCCTGAAAGACGGTGCGGTGATTACACCACAACATGTTTCAGCAGACAGTGTGTTGCAGGCTTCACTGCTTCCGGGGGAGTAAGGCTAAAGGCATAAAGCATAAAGCTTAAGGCTTAAGGCTTAAAGCTGAAAGCAGGAGATCGCTGCGACAATAAAATACAAACCCAAAATAAAATAATAAGCTGCAAAAGTTTCAGGCTTTACGGGTTGAGGGTAAAAGCCCCTCTCCTGAAGGAGTGAGCCTCTCACGATTTTTTCGCTAGGTTGGGTTGAGGCCCTTTTTTAGACTCCGTTAATCCATAATACTGTCAAAAACTTACACAACATTATCTAAAACGTTTTTCAAAATCGTACTCCTGAAACCCCTCCTTTGGAGGGGCTTGGGGAGGCTCTTATCATTATGTTTCAAAAATTTATAGAACGCCCGGTACTGTCCACGGTTATTTCCATACTGCTGGTATTGCTCGGCATCGTTTCCTTATTATCACTGCCCATTACACAGTTTCCGGATATTGCGCCACCAGCCGTGCAGGTAACCGCAGCCTATCCCGGTGCCAGTGCGGAAGTAGTGGCCCGTTCGGTAGCAACTCCCCTGGAAGAAGCAATCAACGGTGTGGAAAACATGACATACATGACCTCCAACAGCAACAACGATGGCACCATGACTTTGAGTGTATTCTTTAAGTCGGGTACTGACCCGGATATTGCTTCGGTAAACGTGCAAAACCGGGTGGCAAAGGCCACCAGCCTGATTCCTGCGGAAGTATTGCAGGCGGGGCTGAGCACACAAAAGCAACAAAACAGCATCATTATGGCCATTGCTTTGTACAGCAAAGACAGCGCTTATGATGAAGCCTTTTTACAAAACTATGCCCGGATTAATATCGTACCCGAAATACAAAGAGTGCATGGTGTAGGACAAGCCACCATCTTTGGCTCAAAGGATTATGCCATGCGCATTTGGTTAAAACCTGACCGGCTGGCGGCATACAATTTGTCTGCGCAGGAAGTGCTGGCGTCCATCAAGGAACAAAACCTGGAAGCAGCCCCCGGCAAATTTGGCGAAGGCAGCAAGGAATCTTTTGAGTACGTCATCAAATACAAAGGCAAGCTGAACAGGAATGAAGATTACGAAAACATCATCCTGAAAAGTACGAACGATGGTGCAGCAATAAAACTTAAAGACATTGCCCGTGTGGAGTTTGGATCTTTCAGTTATACCGCCGATGCCAAAGTAGATAAAGGTCCTTCAACAGGTATTTTAATTTATCAAACAGCTGGCTCCAATGCCAACGACATTCTTACGGAGGTAAATAAAATAATGGACGGTGTAAATAAAAATTTACCCCGGGGTATTAAAACATTTGTACCTTATTCTTCCAAAGAATTTTTAGATGCCTCCATTGATAAAGTAAAGCATACACTGATAGAAGCTTTCATCCTTGTGTTCATCGTAGTATTTCTTTTCTTACAGGATTTTCGTTCCACACTCATCCCCGCTATTGCAGTGCCAGTCGCTATTTTGGGTACTTTCTTTTTTATGCAGCTGTTTGGTTTTACCATCAACCTGCTTACCTTATTTGCTTTGATACTGGCCATCGGTATTGTGGTGGATGATGCCATTGTGGTGGTGGAAGCCGTGCACACAAAAATGGAGAACGAACACTTACCAGCCAGGGAAGCCACCATCAAAAGCATGAGTGAAATATCCGGTGCCATCATCTCCATCACACTGGTAATGGCGGCAGTATTTGTGCCCGTTGGTTTTATGAAAGGTCCTGCGGGAATCTTCTATAAACAGTTTGGTTTTACACTGGGCATTGCGATATTAATTTCTGCATTGAATGCGCTTACATTAAGTCCGGCCCTGGCGGCGTTGTTTTTAAAGAATAACCATCAACCCGGCGAAAAGAAAACAGGTTTTAAGGAAAGATTTTATGGTGCCTTTAATGCAGGCTTTACCAACCTCACCAACCGTTACAGCAACAGCCTGCAGTTTTTAATAAAAACAAAATGGATTGCCCTTGCTGGTTTGGTAATCATTACCATCAGCACGGTAGTATTGGTAAAGCAAACGCCTACCGGTTTTATACCGACAGAAGACCAGAGCATTTTTCTTTATTCGCTGAACATGCCGGCCGGTGCGTCATTGGAAAGAACAAAGAAAGTAGTGGAAAGAGTAGACAGCATTATTGCCACGGTAGAAGCTGTTGAAAAATCTTATAGCGTAGCAGGTATGAATATTATTACCAACGCCACAAGCCCCATCAGTGCACTGGCATTTGTAAAATTAAAAAAGCCGGGTACAAGAGGCAAAACGGAAGACATCAATAAAATTCTGGCGGAAGTCAATCAAAAATTATCCATTATCTCAGCGGCAGATTTATTCACGTTTACATTACCAACGGTACAGGGTTTTGGTAACACCAATGGTTTTGAAGTACTGCTGCAAGACAGGCACGGCGGCAAGCTGGAAGACCTGAGCAGCACGGCTTACGGCTTTATCGGCGAGCTGATGAAACGAAAAGAAATCATGTATGCCTTCACCACTTTTAATACCGGTAACCCGCAATACAAAGTAAACATCGACGAAGCCAAAGCCAAACAGCTGGGTGTTTCTATCAGCGAATTGCTGCAGACATTGCAGGTGTATTATGGCAGTTACCAGGCATCTGATTTCAACCGCTTTGGTAAACAGTACAAAGTCATCATGCAGTCAGACATTGCTTATCGTGTTGATCCAAGCACGTTGAATGAAGTCAACGTAAAGAACAATGCAGGGCAGATGATCCCGGTAAAAACACTGATCAATTTAGAAAAAGTATACGGTCCGGAAACCGTAACCAGGAACAATTTATTCAATGCGGTTACCATCAACGGTATACCCAAACCGGGCTACAGTTCCGGCGAAGCATTGAAAGCCGTAGAAGAAGTAGCGGCCAATTATTTACCCCGTGGCTACGCCTACGAATGGAGCGGATTGACAAGAGAAGAGCAGCAGTCAGGCTCACAAACTACCTGGATATTTATCATGTCGCTGGTGTTTGTTTACTTCCTGCTGGCAGCGCAATACGAAAGTTACATTCTTCCGCTGGCCGTTATTTTATCCGTGCCAACAGGGTTGCTGGGTACGTTCGCCTTTATCAATATGGCGGGGATAGAAAACAATATTTATGTACAGGTAGGGCTCATCATGCTCATAGGGTTACTTGCAAAAAATGCCATCCTGATAGTAGAGTACGCGGTGCAGCGGAGAAAGGCAGGGCTCACCATTGCAGCCTCCGCCATTGAAGCAGCCAGGTTGCGGTTAAGGCCCATCCTGATGACATCCTTCGCATTTATTGCAGGCTTAATACCACTCGTAAGAGCCACCGGCGCATCCGCCATGGGCAACCGTTCCATCGGCACGGGTGCAGTCGGTGGCATGCTTACAGGCGTACTGCTCGGCATCTTCGTAATCCCTGTTTTGTTCGTAGTATTTCAATCACTGCAGGAAAGGGTGGTGAGGAAGAAGACGGTTAAGCAGGATGAGTGGGTGGATGGTGAATTGGGAGGGTACGCTAATGCTTAATTAATAATTGATAATTAATAATTAAAAATTAATAATTAATAATTGAAAGGCAGGGTTTGTCGAGGCTAAAGGCATAAAGCTGAAAGCAGAAAGCAGAAGGCATAAAGCAGAAGGCATAAAGCAGAAGGCAAGATGCAGAGAGTGAGGCGAGGAAAACCATTGGTATAATCAGAGACTCTTCGAGTTGAACACAGTCACCGGATAAGTCGCCTCTTTTTCTCCGGTTCCGACGCAGTCGGAATTGAAAAAAATGCGTAGCATATTTTTTTCAAAGGGGAAAAAGCAGCGACGTTCCGGTGACGCAGCCCGCCGGCTGAGGAGGCGAATGAAATGAATTTAAAAGAGTTTCAAAAATACTCAGGAGCGAACGGTTACGTAGCTCAACAGAATTGTTTTAGTAAAAGTGAGTGACACAACGATGTTGATGCATGCACAACAGCCCGTTTAAAAAAATAAAAAATTAAAAAAATGACAACAAGAATTATCACATACGCCGCAGCATTCCTGCTGTTACTCAGCGGATGTACCATTTCAAAAGATATGCCCACTCCAGCCAATACAACGCCAGCCACATTCAGAAATGGCACGGTGGATACCGCAAGTATCGCGACCATACAATGGAAAACATTTTTTACGGATGCCGCTTTGCAAAAACTGGTAGACAGTGCCATCAGCAAGAACTATGATATGCAGGTGGCGGTAAAAAATATTGAAGCAGCACAGTTGATTGTAAAGCAAACAAAATTGGGCAACCTGCCCGCTGCCAACCTGCAGATTGGTGCCAGTATTAACCGGCCATCAGACAATAGTTTAAATGGGTTGAGCCTGAGCCAGTTTCTCGGCAAATCGTATGTGGAAGACTATAGTGCCAGCCTTGCGCTTTCCTGGGAAGCCGATATCTGGGGTAAAATAAAAAACCAAAAAGCCAAAGCGCTGGCTAGCTATCTGCAAACTGCGGAGGCCAAAAAAGCCATTCAGACAAACCTGGTAGCCGATGTGGCAAAGGGGTATTATAACCTGTTGATGCTGGATGAACAACTGGCCATAGCCCATAAAAATGTGTTGCTAAATGATAGTACACTCAACATCATCAAACTGCAATACAATGCAGGCCAGGTAACAGCATTGGGCGTTCAACAGGCCGATGCGCAACGGTTGGTAGCGGTACAATTAATTCCATTGTTGCAACAGGAAGTCACCATCCAGGAAAATGCATTGAGTGTTTTAACCGGTGTGGTACCTGCAGCTATCGAACGCAGCGGCGAATTAAAAAATATTGTGTCTGCTCAAAATATTTCAGCAGGTGTTCCGTCTCAGTTGGTAAGCAACCGGCCGGATGTAAAAATTTATGAACTGGCATTAAATATTGCCAATGCCAATACTGGTATTGCAAAAGCTAACCTGTATCCATCGCTCACAATCACTGCGGCAGGTGGAGTCAATTCTTTTAAAGCCAGCAACTGGTTCAATATTCCTGCGTCTTTATTTGGAATTGCATTGGGCGGTATTACCCAGCCTTTGTTTCAACGTAAGCAATTAAAAACGCAATATGAACTGGCGAAAGTGGACAGAGAAAAAACAGTGATACAGTTCAGGCAATCGGTACTAAATGCCGTGGGCGAAGTATCGGATGCACTGGTAAAAACTACCAAACTAAAAGAGCAGGAAACCGTTGCTACTACAAGGGTCAACACCCTGCAGCAAGCCATATCGAATGCAGATCTTTTATTTAAAAATGGTATGGCAACTTACCTCGAAGTAATCACCGCACAAAGCAACACATTGCAGGGAGAACTGGAACTGGCATCTCTTAAAAAAGAGCAGCTGAGCGCAGTAGTAGAATTATACCGTGCATTGGGCGGCGGCTGGAATTAACAATCAAACTTTAATCTAAAAAATAAAAACTAATAACATGTCAAAATTAGCAAACAAAGTAGCCATCATAACAGGCGCTTCAAAAGGAATAGGTGCCGGTATTGCAAAAGCCTATGGCAGCGAAGGTGCAGCTGTAGTAGTAAATTATTCTTCTGATAAAGAAGGTGCAGAGCGGGTGGTAAATGAAATTGTTGCCAACGGCGGAAGAGCCCTGGCAGTAAAGGGAAGTGTTGCGGTGGCAGCAGACGTAAAGCAATTATTTAAAGCCACCAAAGAAGCTTACGGACAAATTGATATCCTGGTAAACAATGCCGGAGTGTTCAAATTCGAAGGGCTTGAAACAGTAACTGAGGAAGAATTTCACCGCCAGTTTAACGTCAATGTGCTGGGTACTATCCTGGCTACACAGCAGGCCGTGGCAGACTTTGGTGATAATGGGGGCAGCATCATCAACATTAGCTCTGTAGTGAGTAGCAATCCGCCTGCATACTCTCTTGTGTACTCTGCGACTAAAGGTGCAGTGGATACTATCGCAGTAGCATTGTCTAAGGAACTTGGTAGTAAAAAAATCCGTGTCAACACCATTGCACCGGGTGGTGTTGAAACAGAAGGTACGCACACCGCAGGGATTATCGGCGGCGACTTTGAAACGCAAATGGTAGCAGGTACGCCACTCGGAAGAATTGGTCAGCCAAATGATATTGCAAAAGTTGCCGTGTTTCTTGCTTCAGATGATGCCGGTTGGGTAAACGGAGAAAAGATCAATGTTTCTGGTGGGTTGAGATAGTAAGTAGTTAGGTAAAGCGCCTCTGTTTTACGAGGATGCTTTACTTAATTTTTTGAATACAACAGCAAATGCAAACAACTCATTCCGCTTGCCGGACGCTTCAGGCAGCTAATTGTACGGCTCGGGCAGGAAGTTATTTTTAGGGATAAATAAATGGTACAAATTTGACTTTGTAACAAACAGCCGGAATAGAAAAAGTGAACCAGTTAATCGGTTGCAAAAAAGAGAAGTGAGGAAAGATTTAGTGAAAGCCAGTTGAAAAATAATACAGTACTGCATTGCGTCAAGCATAGACGTGGTACTGATTTTAGCAGGTTTTCAAACAACAAAAAAATTAGTGATGAAAAATTTTACAAAAATTATTTTTATACTGGTGGCTATAATGATAGCGTCAGCAGCAAATATAGCCGGTGCACAAACTGTTATAAAAGGTACTATCACCAATAGTGCTACGCATCTGCCCATGCCCTTTGTGAGCGTATATTTCAAAGGGGGCAAAGGCATCTCCAGTGCAGAAGATGGCAGTTATACCTTGTCAACCATCAACGGAAAATTAACACAGGTAGAGTTTTCCTACGGCGGCTATAAAAAAATAGTGAAGCAGGTAGAACCAGGTAAAGAAACCGTGCTGGATATTGAAATGGAACAACCCATAATGAATGCCGTGGTGATTAAAACAAAACGGGGCAAGTACAGCAACAAGGATAACCCCGCTGTGGAACTGATCCGGAAAGTGATTGACAATAAAGATAAGAACCGAATCAGCGCTTATGATTTTGTGCAGTACCAGCAGTACGAAAAAATGGAACTGTCGCTCACCAATAAGCCGGAGAAACTGATGAAAAATAAGCTGCTGAAAAACTATGTTTTTATTTTAGATAACCAGGATACAGATAAAGTAGCAGGAAAAGCATTAGTACCGGTTTACCTGGAAGAAACCATCTCCGATAAATATTTTCGTAAAAATCCTGACAAACAAAAAACGTTTATCACTGGACAGAAAAAAGTAAATTTTGGTGAGTTTGTAGACAACAATGGCATCAGCAGTTATGTAAATAAACTGTATGCAGATATTGATGTGTATGAAAATAATATCGCCATTTTAACCAACCAGTTTTTAAGCCCGGTTGCCGGTTCGGCACCGACCTTCTATCGTTTCTATATTCGTGATACGGTGCAAGAAGATGGCATTCAGCTGGTGCGGTTAAACTTTATGCCCCGCAATACCAGCGACCTTTTATTTAAGGGTACACTGTATGTTACGCTCGATGGAAATTATGCCGTACAAAAGCTTAACATGAGCGTAAGTAAAAACGCCAACCTTAACTGGACAAGAGGCCTCCGTATTAAACAGGATTTTGAAAAAGGTATTGATGGAAGATATCATCTTGCAGTGAGTAATATGCTGGCTGAATTTGCATTCAGCAAAAATTCGGATGGTGGTATTATGGGTGAGCGTACCGTTTCTTTTAAAAATTTTGTTGTAGACCAGCCTGCGCCGGATAGCATTTATAAAAGAAAAGAACTGGCCCTGGGCGATGAACCACCTGCTGCAAGTGACAGCTTTTGGTCAACCAACCGGCACCAGCCGCTTACGGCCATTGAAGCAAAAGTGTACCGTAATATCGACAGCCTGCAAAACATGAAATCGTACCGTCGCTTTATGGATATCGCCACGTTGGTGTTGGCAGGTTACAAATCTTTTGGCGGATATGAAGTCGGTCCGGTAAATGCCTTTTATAGTTTCAACCCGGTAGAAGGTTTCCGGATAAGAGCTGGTGGCAGAACCACACCGAAGTTCAGCAAACGCATCTATTTGGAAAATTACCTGGCCTATGGATTTAAAGATCAGAAGACAAAATATTTTCTGTCAACCGCCTATTCGCTCAACAAAAAATCGATCTATACCTTCCCGATGAATTATGTAAAACTGAGTTACCAGTACGATACAAAAATACCGGGGCAGGAATTACAGTTTGTGCAGGAAGATAATTTTTTACTCTCTTTTAAAAGAGGCGACAACGATAAGTTTTTATACAACAATATTTTTAAAGCAGAGTACGTACGGGAGTTTGGTAAAAATATTTCCTACACGTTTGGATTTAAAAACTGGAGACAATCACCCGCCGGCGCCATTACTTTTGATAAGACAGTGAACAATGAACTGGTGACGGTAAAAGACATTACTACCACCGAATTATCTGCGGAAATACGCTGGGCACCACACGAACAATTTTACCAAGGCAAAGTATACCGCACACCAATCTTTAATAAATATCCCATTTTTAAATTGCGCTATATCGCAGGTGTAAAAGGTTTATTTAACAGCGAATACAATTACCACAACGTTAACCTGAATATTTTTAAACGGGTGTATTTTTCACAGTTTGGGTATGCAGATTTTTCTGCCGAAGGCGGGTATATTTTTGGCAAGTTGCCTTACCCGTTGCTCACCATTCACCGGGCCAACCAAACCTATGCCTACCAGCTCAATTCTTTTAACCTGATGAATGCGCTGGAGTTTATCAGTGACCATTATGCCTCGGCAAATATGGATTATTATTTCAACGGTTTTATCCTGAATAAAATTCCGCTGTTAAAAAAATTAAAGCTGCGGGAAGTGGCCAGTGTAAAGGTTTTGTATGGTGGAGTGAGGGATGAAAACAATCCTTCTACCAGGCAATCGTATCTTGATTTTCCAAAGAATAACACCACAGGTGCGGCAACAACTTATGCCCTAAACAGCAAGCCTTATGTGGAAGTAAGTGTTGGCCTGGCCAATATTTTTAAATTGTTTAGGGTTGACCTGGTGAAACGATTAACTTACCTGGATAACCCCGGCGTTTCTCAATGGGGCATAAGAAGCAGGGTGAAATTTGATTTTTAAAATCATATCTACATTCAAAAAATGATTAGTGACGATGGTTGTTTTTGAGGGGTGGGAGAGGGTTATTGTTTCCTAATAACAACAACCGTTTCCCAACCATCGTATTGGCCATTTAGTTCGCTGGCCTTTTTTCTTAAGGCTGATGTGATGAATGAAATGGAAGCAAGATCAACTTTATCTGTGCGGGACAATTGCAGCTGGTAAGTAAGTCTTGTATTAGGCGAGAAGCTTTTAGTAATCTTAAATTTTTCCTTTACAGCGTATGGAATAAAACTACTTCTTTCCGCATCGGTTTTAAAATACAGCCAGTGATCAACCATTCGTGGTTTACTTAAATCATCACCGGCATCGGTTAAATTAAGAATTACTTTTTGATTGGTGAGCTGGTCAAGGTGCTCCTCGTCCGGAAATAAAGAGCCGAGATACACTTTCCAATCAGCGTCGTTTTTTATATTGATCTGGTATTGATACCCGGGGAAATTTTTTTTGTAAGCCGTCTCCAGCAACTTGCGTATGCCTGTTGTATCTGGTAAATAATAATAATCAATTCTTTTGCACTGGTAAGAAAACGTGCCTGCCGCCACCGCCCTCAATCTTGTATTCAGTGCAGCTTTTACTGTATCGGAAATTTGGTAAAGTGTATTGAACTCTTCTTTTTCCGGCAGTCCGTGTGGATTGCAAATGTTTAAACTTACCCCGGTTGTAAGCAGGTAAGGCAACCGCAGCATGGGAGCGGCGTCCTTTAAAGACATATTTACTAATGTAGATCCCGTGCCTTTTTCATACGCCGCCAAATAAACATCCCAAACATCTTCCTGCGAAAATGCGTTGAATGCCAACGTTACAAATACAGTTAAAATGAGGTTTGATTTAAACATAGTTTGATACCGAATGAATGAGTATAACGGAATATTTCAGTTTGTATTATCTGGCGCATTGGCGCACAAGGAGGAGGGTGATTTAATAGAGGCTGCTGCCGCAAAATTTATTTGGCATTAACTGTTTTCTTTTGGAGAATTATTAATTGAGGTCAGCATGTTTAACAACAAATGTGCCACCCAGCCTGTCATGAAGGGCCCGCCTGCTGTTATCTGATAGTATGAAAATAATTTCGGCTATAATCAACATACAGTAAACAACCAGGTAGGGATTTATATTAAATACTTTATTCTGCAAGAGCGTGAATTCAGCGTTAGAATTAACCGATGCAAAAGCTGCGTTTCTGAAAATAAGTAATGTAATACCGGAAAAAAAGATACCCCAAACGATGTTGAAGATATTTCGTATCACTACTTCTTTTAAACCGGCTTTTAAAAAGCTTTTGTCTACTACAATCAGTTTCATCGCCCTTTTTCCGATGGTTGCGCCGTACTTATATTCACAAAAGGGCTTGTATAATACTTGTATCAAAGCCACGATAATTAATACCAATTGACTTTTCCAGGTTGTCTTATCAAGCCAGATAATAATAGATACAGGAAGTAGAACGAGACCGTCAATAAGCAATGCAAATACACGGTCTTTAAAAGTTCCATAAGACGAAGGAATTTCTTCAAACTCATTTAATACATTTTCTGTTGCTTGTAACATAGGGATGGTTTAATTATTGAACAATCGTTTTGAAAGAAAGGCTGTTGAAGATATTCATTAAAACTCAAACTGCTTTTATTTATTGCATCCATGTTTTATTTGAGTCGTTTTCATGAGAGCAGCATGTTATTGCAGTATCATATCAGCCGCTTTTTCGGCAATCATATACACAGGGGCGTTTGTGTTACCCGACACAATTGTTGGCATCACAGAAGCATCCACTACCCTTAGGTTTTCGATGTTGTGTACCCGCAGGGTATTGTCTACAACAGCCATTTCATCCCTGCCCATTTTACAGGTGCCCACCGGGTGATATACAGTCTCTACGCTTTTTTGTATGTGCAGTAAAAGGGCTTCGTCACTGCTGCAGTCGGGCGGATAAATCAGTCGTTTACGATAAGTACTAAATGCAGCGGCTTCCATGACTTCAATGGCTTTTTTGCCGGCGGCTACCAGTACTTTTTTATCAGCTTCTGTACTTAAAAAATTGGGTTGTATAATCGGGAAGTCGAACGGGTTGGTACTGCGCAAGCTAACATAGCCGCGGCTTTCGGGCCTTAGCAGGGTGGGTAAAATAGAGTAACCATCCCGGTCAACAGGAAAAGCTTTTATGTCATAAAAATCTACATCGTATTGATTGCCCACCTGGAAGGAAGCAAAATGCAACTGGTAATCTACGCGGTGTGGACTTTGACTTGTACTACCAAATGCCACGGCTTCCAGCGGACCGATGGTTAAGGGGCCTTTTTTAAAAGCCAGGTATTGCAGGATATCTTTCAGCTGATGCATTGGCCGCAGGTGATGGTTTTGCCCCAGTTGCTGATTGGATAATGCACTAACCGGGTAAAAAAGATGATCCTGTAAATTTTTTCCTACGCCGGGCAAATGTTGTGTACATGCAATACCCACTGACTTCAATTCATCTTTGTCACCAATGCCTGAAAGCATCAATATCTGTGGCGAGGCAAAGGAGCCTGCTGATAAAATGATTTCTTTAGCAGCTCTTATTTCCTGAGTGGTGTTGTTGCCCGTCATCAGCTCCACACCAATCGCTTTATCGTTTTGCAGTATGATTCTTTTTATATGCGCATTGGTTAAAACAGCCAGGTTTTTTCTGTTGATGGCGGGCTTTAAAAATGCCACTGCCGCACTCTGCCTTTTACCGGCTTTAATATTAAATTGAAACGGACCAACGCCTTGCATTTGCGCACCATTGTAATCGTTGTTTTCTGCAAAGCCACATTGGATACAGGCTTTAATAAAAGCGTTGGCAAAAGGGGTTTTAAAACGTTTGGCAAAGCCAGTGGTTAGCTCTCCGTGTTGCCCATGGTAATCGTTGAACAGGTCTTCATTGTGTTCAGATTTTTTAAAATAAGGCAATACATCGGCATAACTCCAGCCATTATTGCCAGCTGCAGCCCAATCGTTGTAATCGGCTTTATTACCCCTTACATAAGCCATCGCATTGGTAGAGCTGCAACCACCCAACACCTTACCTCTCGGTAAATAAATTTTCCTGTTCAATACATGCGCTTGTTGTTCGGTCCAATAACCACCCCAGTCTACTTTACTGCGATGTAATTTTATATAGCCTGCCGGAATATGGATCTCCATTTTTTTATCGGGACCACCGGCTTCTACCAACAATACTTTATTGGCGGGGTCGGCGGAGAGGCGGTTTGCCAATACACAGCCGGCACTTCCGGCACCGATAATAATGTAATCATACAGCATAGCAGTTATTTTAAAATGTTCCCGGTTTGTAACGAAAAGGAGGTGGAAGCAACTGTGTGTAAAGTACAAATATTCCGGAGGTTTTGTTAAGAGCGGATTTAAAATAAATCAGTTCAGGGCAGCTTAAATAGAGATGTTTGTGTGTGGGGATTATAAATATATCAGTCGCAGTGCTTTATTTTGTCCTTTCATTTTAATAAAGAAAGGCGCAGCATTCTCTGCTGCGCCTTATTCAAAAATTTAGTAACAATTAACTAAATGGATTGTCCACGATATTAAAATTGCCGCCTTCATTATTTTCCAGTGCGGACCGAATTTCATTTTCCAGTAATCCACTGCCACCGCCCCAGTGCTGAATGATTTTTATGTCAGGATTTTGTAGCGTAAATATTTTGCGCAACTTAAGTTCACTGTCGCTTTCAATGCCGCCACCCAGTAAAACCAAATCATACGAGTGCTGATGAAAAAGTTCAATGGCCTTTTCATCTTCTCCCGTGCCGGTGGCATTCCACTGTTCGTTTTTATTAACCAGTCGAACTACGGTTTGCAAAATGTCTGCATCCCTGCCGATTACCAATATTTGTATTTTTTTCATGTTGTTTTTTTGTTGGTGAGTAAGGTGAGTAATGAGTAGTCAGTGGTGAGTAATGAGCGTATACCGCATCGGCTAAATCATTCACTACTCACCACTGACTACTCACCACTCAAAATTTCATCATTCACCACTACATCGCCATCGGTACTTCCATCAGTAAAAATTCTGCGTCTGTTTCAGCAGTAATCTGCACTTTATCTGTATCCCAAATACCGAAGCCATCCCGGGTGTTTAATAACTGATTATCTACTTTTATATCCCCTTTCAGATTGAAAACATACAGGCCATTTCCTTTCGCTTTAAACTGGTATTCGGTGGTAGTGCCCTTATCGAAATTGGCTAAATGAAACCATGCATTCTGGTGGATCCAAACACCGGCATCATCCGGGTTAGGCGATAAGATTTGTTGCAATTTATTTTTCCTGTCTTCCAGGTTTAAAGGGATCTGATCATATCGGGGTGTAACATTTTTTTTGTTCGGGAATACCCAAATCTGCAGGAACTTAACTGTGCTGTCACTACTCTTGTTGTATTCGCTGTGCTGTATACCGGTACCAGCGCTCATCACCTGTATTTCGCCATTTTTTATAACGGCCACATTGCCCATACTGTCTTTATGCTCCAGGTCGCCTTCCAGCGGAATGCTGATGATTTCCATGTTATCGTGTGGGTGTGTGCCGAAGCCTTTACCACCCGCAACGGTATCATCATTCAACACCCTCAGTACGCCAAAGTGCATTCTTTCGGGGTTGTAATAATTTGCAAAGCTAAAGGTGTGTTTGCTGTGCAGCCAGCCGTGGTTTGCATCACCACGGGTATCGGCTTTATGTAATACTGTGTTTGCCATATTTGTAGTTTTTATATTTTTAAAAAGTTTGTTTAAAAATTGATACTGCAAAGATGCATTTAAACACAGGCCATTTACAATAAGGCAGGTTAAGAAATGGGCTTAATGTAGGTTAAGATTTTTTAACTTTGGACCGCTCGTTGCGCAGCTTACTTAAAAATTCCGGCGTAACGCCGATGTAGGAAGCAATTAATTTTTGAGGAAGGTCGTGGATCAGCGTGGGGTAAGTATTGCAAAAATTTCCGTAGCGCTGGTTGGCCGTTAAACTCAGGCTGTCTACCAATCTTTGGCGGCTGCTGACCAGCGAATTTTCTGTCACGATCCGGAAATAGCGCTCCAGGGCAGGTATCTTATCAAATAAAATAAGTTGATTTTTGCGGCTTAGTAAATACACCTCGCTGTCCATCAGGGCGTCAATATTTAAATGCCCCTGTTGTTGAGAAATGAAACTATACATGTCGGTAATCCACCAGCCTTCCGGCGCAAATTGTAAAATATGTTCAAAGCCGTTTTGATCGATGGAATAGGAGCGCAGGCAACCGCTTATTACAAAAGCAACTTCTTTTGCCACCTGGCTTTCGTGTAGCAGGAACTGTCTTTTTTTAATGGCTTTAAATACTAAAAATTCGGAGAGCAATTCCTGCTCGGCCGCTGATAAACGAATGTGTTTTTGTAAACTGTCAATTAATTTTTGAACGCTCATAGAGCAAATTTAACCATTCGGCTTTTGAAAGTATGCAAAGAGGCAAGCCATTTATATTGACTTGCCTCTTTGGAAATAAAGCCCGGCTATTTTAAGGTGAAATTAGTCCGGCAAAACCTTCACCATAATATTTTTAAAATGCACTTCACTTTTTGGATCGTGTCCCTGTAAAGCAAACGTGCCGCTGGATATCCGGCGCAAAGAATCGCCGCCTTCACGTTTCAAATTTTCGGGTTCGGTATATTCTACCACTGTTTTGTCGTTGATTTTGATGGTCACTTTTTTGCCCACTACTTTAATGTATTCGGTATACCATTCATTGTCTTTTACATACACTTCTTTTACATCCTGTATGCCGTACAGGCTGCCGGTCCTGCGCCAGTCGGTGTGAGAGTTGTTTACCTGTACTTCGTACCCTTTGGCAGGCCAGCCGCCCTGTTGAAAGCCGGTGTGAAAATAGATGCCGGAGTTAGATCCGGGAAAGGTCATTACATCAGCTTTAAATTCAAAATTTTTAAACTTGTGTTGCTGAACCGGACCGTCGTAAAACAAATGAGCGGTTTCACCGTGGACGGCAATGGTGCCATCCTGCACGCTAAAGGTAGCGGCATTATCTCCGACTTTCCAGTTGGTCAATGTTTTGCCATCAAATAAGGATACCCATTCATTGGCTTTATTGTTAGCCACGAAAGCAGTTGTCAAAAACAATGCGATGCAAACGGCGAACGGGGAAATGTATTTTTTCATGAAATGTCTTTTATTTTTAAAGAGTATTGTGGATACGAATCTACCTTGTTTTCTTCAGGATTCACAAAAGGGTTTCACACAACTGGTTTCACACAAAGAGCGCTAAGAAGAACAAAGGGACAACGAACTATTGATTAATCTTTGTATCCCTTCGTTGTGTAAAACTTTTTGACGCGAAGAGCGCTAAGAAGAATAAATGGACATAAAATTATTTATTACCCTTTGTGTTCTTCGTTGCCTTTGTTTCGTTGTGTGAAACTTTTTCACACAAAGAGCGCTAAGAAAAACAAAGGAGACAACGAATTATTTATTACCCTTTGTGTTCTTCGTTGTCTTTGTTTCGTTGTGTGAAACCACTTACTTATAAAACAATTTATCCCTGTTGGCAATCTCGCTCGCTACATATTGTTTTAAAAAAGCTTGTTGCTCTGCAGTTTTAGCTGCTATACGGTCCAGGCGTTCTTTCAGGTTCGTAGTATCGTACTGAAAGTTCTCCACCGTTTCTCCAATGTGTTTTATTTTCTTGCGGGCGGCAGCCAGTAATTTATCAATGGGGTTTAGCATGGCAGCGGTTTCAACATCCGGCCTGGCCGGCATAAAACGGTTATTGCGGTAGGTAACAAAATTGTTAAAGATGGCAGTGGCTTTGTTAAGGTCGGCCACCGCGCCGTTGTAATAATTCATGTCCTGGTCGCCATATACAATCGCAATTTTCATGTCCACATAATTTCGCCAAACCCTCGTCATTTCATCGTTGATGCCCGCCTGCTTTATCCTGCGGGAAGTAGCTTCCAGTTGCTGCAAACTATCCAGTTGCATAAAACCATCTACCGAATCGGCTACGTTCCAAATAACAGCATTTTTTTTAGCAGCGGAACGGCCATTGCTGAAATCCTGCTGTGACATTGGTTGTGGTAACAATTGCCAGAGTGGGTCAAAAGGCATGTGGGTGTCAATAAACTGTGCAGGTGGCAGCAAAAACCAATTGGTGCGGTTGCCATTGCCGGCATCCCAGGTAGGGTCGCACAGCAACCATTCTTTATCCAGTTGAACGGCGCTCCAGCTATGGCCGGCTCTTTTAATATTGCCCGATACATTGGTATAGCCGGTGATGGTAAAAGCAGGGATGCCACACTTGGAAGCAATATCTGTAAACACGGTAGCAAAGTTTTCGCAAACACCTTTTCTTCTCCTGATGGTGGAAGCGGCTTTTGTATGCTCATCTACGCCCCAGTTAATATTGTACATACTGTCTTTATCATAATGGATATTGGCAGTAACCCAGCCATAAATAGCCTCCAGTTTATCGCGGTCTGTTGTAAAGTTATCCTGCACATAACCCGCGATGGCGGCGGTGGAATAGGTTTGTGCCGATGGAATAAAAGAACTTCCCCGCTGACTTTTTGTAACCAGGACGCAACTTATCATCAGCAGGAAAAGAAAGCAGGATTTCATCTATTAAAATTATTATAAATTCAGCATAACAAAAAGCAAAAAATACTTGTGGAAGCACAATAATAATTGCACTATGGCCGAAGCGGTTTTAAAGAATACCTTTGAAATTTAACCACCTTTAAATTTGACTATGCATACCAACCGGTTGCTGGCATTCAGCAGTTCAAGAGCAGGTAACGGAGCTTACCTGGAAACAGCCCTGGCACCCATCAATAACTTTTTGGGAGATAAGTCTTTGACCATTGCCTTCATCCCTTTTGCATCAGTAGATGGAGATTATGAAGCCTATACAGCCATGGTTCGTACGGGTTTAAGCAGCCTCCCCTATACGGTTATTACCGCACAGCCGGACAATGCGAAAGCGACGATTGAAAAAGCAGACGTGATTATGGTGGGTGGGGGCAATACCTTTAAATTATTGCATGATATATACGATTGCCAGTTGCTGGATGTTATTCGTGACAAAGTCAACAAAGGCACGCCGTATATTGGCTGGAGCGCCGGATCAAATATTACCGGTCCGGGTATTGGCACAACCAACGATATGCCCGTGATCGCACCCAAAAGTTTCAATGCGCTGGGGTTGTTGCCGTTTCAAATTAATCCACATTATACCAATGTAAAACCTGCAGGTCATTATGGTGAAACCCGCGACCAGCGGCTGGAAGAGTTTATGCAGATGAACCCGGGCCTGCCCATCGTGGCTTTGCCGGAAGGAACTTTTTTACAACTGGAAGGCGCCCATCTCCAATTTTCAGGAGAGCAGCCGGGTATGTTATTTTATTGGGATGAAAATGAAAAAGCGGGTAAGCGGGCAATTTTACCGGGCGAAGATCTTTCTTTTCTGTTATAGTTTTTTTTCACACAAAGGGGACAAAGGATACAAAGGGAACAACGAAAGATTGTTTGTAATGCTGATGGTCTGCTGAAAATGAAATCTTTGTTTCGTTGTTTTTCGTTGCATTCGTTGCGTGAAACTGTTTCACACAAAGGGTCAAAGGATACAAAGGGAACAACGAAAGATTGTTTGTAATGCTGATGCTCTGCTGAAAACGAAATCTTTGTACCCGTTGTTTTTCGTTGCGATCGTTGCGTGAAACTGTTTCACACAAAGGGACGGAGGATACAAAGGGAACAACGAAAGATTGTTTGTAATGCTGGTGGTCTTGCAAAAAAAGGAAATCTTTGCCTCGTTGTATTTCGTTGCGTTCGTTGTGTGAAACTTCCTTGAAACACACTATTTATACGCATCAATCGGTATGATGCTGCCATCTTTCCTGTATTTCAACTCCGTTACTTTTACATTGCGTAAATGCGTTTTGCCGGATAACTGTGCGTCGTGATAAAAGAGATACCATTTGCCTTTTATTTCTACGATCGATACATGACTCGTCCAGCCCTCTACGGGCTTTAAAATAATGCCTTTGTAAGTAAACGGACCGTAGGGGCTATCGCCCATGGCATAACAAATATTATGGGTGTCGCCGGTGGAATAACTAAAATAGTATTTGCCTTTATAGATGTGCATCCACGCGCCTTCAAAAAAACGTTTGTCGTTATTGGCCTCATAAAATGGCTTGCCATTTTCATCCAGTATTTCAACTTTTCTTACGGGTTCTGCAAAGCTTTTCATATCTGCACTTAGCTTTGCAATTCCCGGTAAAACAGCCAGTTCATCCGGCCTGCGGACAGCTGATGTTGAATCGTACACGCCATTGGTCCACCGTTGCAACTGGCCACCCCAGATGCCGCCGAAATATAAATAATAGCTGCCATTCTTATCCCTAAACACGCAGGGGTCTGTGCTGTAACTTCCTTCAATTGGTTGGGCTTCGGCTTTAAACGGGCCTGCTGGTTTTTTGCTGGTTGCCACCCCAATTCTGAAAATATCGTTTGTATCTTTTAAAGGAAAATATAAATAGTAAGTGCCGTTTTTATAAGCTGCATCAGGTGCCCATAACTGGCGGCCCACCCAGGCAATATCTTTTATATCCAGCGCAATCCCATTGTCTGTTACGTTTCCGCCAATACTGTCCATAGACAACACATGATAATCCTTCATTACAAAATGGTCGCCGTTTTCGGGAATATCAGCATCAATGTCGTGCGAATTATAGATGTATATTTTGCCATTGAATACATGCGCTGCAGGATCGGCTGTATAGATGCTTGTAATGAGCGGTTGCGAAATGGGCGTGTGTTTTTTTTGCTGCGCAGTACTGGTTAAAAGTACAGTCAGCAATATGATAGTAAAAAAAACAATGCGATAATTGAAGTGCAACATATGGCGAGGTTAAAGCTTGGTGAGGGTGGGTCACCCCTTAAAGGGTGGCTCACCCGGTTAATTTGTAGCGTATAAAACGTCGTCCGTTAAGCCCCCAGTTTTGGGTGATCGCTGAACTTATAATGTGTAAAAAGTCTTCAGGTGAGCCACCCTTTCTGGGGTGACCCACCTGAAGACTGTGGAGTGAAAAATGTATCGGGGTGAGCCACCCTTTTTGGGGTGACCCACCTTTGTATTAAATGTACCGGTTGATAATATTTTCCAAATACTCCTGCTGACCGCTGGTGGTTTTTGGCTCGCCATTTTCAGCAGCGTACGTCCTTAAATCTTCCATCGATAATTTGCCTGCTTCGTATTCAGCACCCTTTCCGCTATCAAAACTGGCGTAGCGATTGCTGCGGATTTTTTTGTAATCAGATTTATTGAGGATGTTATCGGCTACTATCAAGGCTCTTGCAAATGTATCCATGCCACCAATATGGGCGTAAAATAAATCTGCTGCATCAGTAGAGTTTCTGCGGATTTTAGCATCGAAATTGATGCCGCCACCGCCAAAGCCACCGGCTTCCAAAATCACCAGCATGGCTTCTGCCAGTTCACCGATACTGTTTGGAAACTGGTCAGTGTCCCAGCCATTTTGATAGTCACCGCGGTTAGCATCAATGCTGCCCAGCATACCGTTGTCGGCGGCTGCCTGTAACTCATGCTGAAACGTATGGCCAGCCAACGTTGCATGGTTGACTTCAATATTCAGTTTAAAATCATTTTGCAAATCGAACTGGCGTAAAAAGCCGATCACTGTTTCACTGTCATAATCGTATTGGTGTTTGCTTGGTTCGCATGGTTTTGGCTCAATGAAGAAGGTGCCTTTAAAACCGTTCTTGCGGGCATAATCTTTTGCAGTATGTAAAAAGCGGGCCATATGCTCTTTCTCTCTTTTCATGTTGGTGTTCAGCAAACTCATATAACCTTCGCGACCACCCCAGAAAACATAGTTTTCGCCCCCCAATGCAATTGTTGCATCCAGTGCGGCTTTTACCTGTGCGCCGCCATGTGCCAATACATGAAAATCAGGATTGGTTGAAGCACCGTTCATATACCTTTTATGCGAAAATAAATTGGCCGTGCCCCATAATAATTTAACGCCGCTGGCATCCTGCTTTTGTTGTAAGTAAGCCGTTAAAGCCTGCAGGCGTTTATCGTTTTCGTTGATGTCATTGGTATAATCTACCACGTCCACATCATGAAAACAATAATAAGGCAAACCCAGTTTGGTAATAAATTCAAAAGCCGCATCAGCTTTATCTTTTGCCCTTTCTACCGCATCCGCTTTTTCGTTCCAGGGATGTAAATGGGTGGGTTCACCAAAAGGATCGCCGCCATTGCCTACAAACGAATGCCAGTAAGCGCAGGCAAAACGCAAATATTCTTTCATGGGTTTACCGGCCACGATTTTATTTTCATCATACCAGCGAAAAGCCATGGGGTTATCACTTTCAACACCTTCAAAATTTATTTGCCCGATGCCTTTAAAAAATTCTTTGTTACCTGTTACTACTGACATATTTTTTTAGTTTGCCCTTACCTGCCGCAGCGGATAAGGAAGTTTAGAAATTTATTTTCGATTGTTATTTACTTACTTTTTTTATTTGACCAGCGACGGTTTTTCAATTGAACTTCATTGGCGACGCTCCGTTCATAGTTTGTTTTTTATGGCAGCTCTTTGGTATTAGAACAAGTGACTAACCTTTTATCATTGATCACTTTCAAAATATGTCACCCTTTTCTTATCACCGATAATTTCAAATGATTTAAATTGGGTAAAGTCTTCATTTTTGTAATCTATTGTATCTACTTTCATTTCTTTCGGCAAATCATATTTTAAGCTAAATGAATAATCTGGTAAAAACCCATCGTAGTCATAAGCATATTGAATGTTTGACGCTTCAGCCGGCAGTGTTGGAAACCTGGACATTTTTGTAATTTGCTGATATTCTATGAAAGTTAAATTTTCCCCTTTTGTTCCATTCAACATTTTTGTATCACTTATTTTTTTTGCAATCTGCCGCCTAAATTGTCCATTTATTATAACATTACTATAAATTTTTGCAATGTAACCAGTGTACAAGTAAGAAGAAATCAAAAACGTCAAGAGTACTGATATTTTAATTTTAAAACTTGTTCTTGTTATGTTTTTATTTCTAAAAAAGCTAACAAGCATTCGCATTCCAATTAGTGTCAAAAAAGTGAATCCTATAATCTTTATTATTTCTATTAGCGTTGCAGAATCATTAAATCTTAATTCAAGTTCATCTGTCCATATTGCAAGTAAAATCGTTAAGACTGTCAGATTGACAATTGCAATCACCAGATATTTATACGACTTTTTTAGCATCTTAAATCTGTCAAAAATAAAAGATAAATGTGAAGCAAGTTTGTTGTTACGCAATGTGCGACTTCAACAACGCCTTCCACTCCGCATACAATTCATCATACAATGTTGCCTGTGTTGGTTCTACTAAATTCAATGGCTTGCTGTTTGAAAAAGCTTCTTTTGGCGTAGCATAAAAACCAGCGCCAATACCTGCACCTTTGGCCGCACCCACGCTGCCATCGCAGTCATGCAGCTCCACCGGAACATTGGTGGCATTTACAAAACAGTTGGTAAATACATCGCTCAAAAACATATTGGCCTTGCCCGCACGTATCACCGAAGGATGCATACCATTTGCCCGCATAATATCAAAGCCATATCGAAATGCAAAAGCAATACCTTCCTGGGCAGCCCTGAATAGATGTGCCGGTTCATGAACGTTAAAATCAATGTTGTGAAAATGACTTTGCACCAGCCTGTTTTCCAGCATGCGTTCGGCGCCGTTGCCAAATGGCAACATTTGTAAGCCATTGCTGCCGGGCGCAACACCCGCTGCAGCAGCATTCATTTCGGGATAAGTATATTTATTGCCGGTAATTTTTTTGATCCAGCTATTTAAAATACCGGTGCCGTTAATGCATAACAACACGCCGATTCTTTTTTGTTGTTCTGTAAAATTTACATGCGCAAAACTATTGATCCGGGATTGCTGATCGTATACCAGCTGATCGCTTACGCCGTAAATAACACCGGAGGTGCCTGCAGTTGCCGCCACTTCGCCCGGCTCCAGTACATTTAACGATAAAGCATTGTTTGGCTGGTCGCCGGCTTTGTAAGCCACCGGGATACCTGCTTTTAAAGAAAGGCATTCCGCAATGGAAGGCTGTACCGTTCCGTGTGAGGTAAAAACATCTTTTATTTCCGGGATCACCGAGGTATCAAAACCAAAATAACCGAATACATCTTTGGATAATTCCTGGTTTTTAAAATCCCAGAAAATGCCTTCGCTTAAAGAAGAAATGCTGGTAGTGATTTCACCCGTTAATTTCATGGCGATGAAATCGCCGGGCAACATGATCTTATCAATCTGCACATATATTTCCGGTTCATTTTCTTTTACCCAGGCCAGTTTGGCGGCGGTAAAATTGCCAGGAGAATTTAGCAAATGCTGTAAACTTTTTTCATGGCCAATGGCATCAAACGCATTGTTGCCAATCTCTACGGCACGGCTGTCGCACCAGATAATGCTGTCACGCAATACCTGCTGGTTTTTATCAACACAAACCAAGCCGTGCATTTGATAGGCGATACCAATGGCACCAATATCCTGTGGGTTGTATTTTTTTTGAGCGTGTGCCTTTATGATTGCCTGTTGTACATTCTCCCACCACATGTCGGGGCTTTGTTCTGCCCAACCTTTTTGCAGGCTGGTAATACCTGTTTCGGCATCGGGATATTGCACCGTGGTAATGCATTGTTGGGTTTGCGCATCCACAATCGCAACTTTTATAGAAGAGGTTCCTACATCAATACCTAATAACAACATACGGCAAGTTTAATACACTATGATACAATCGTTGTTTAAAAGGGTAAAGTTCTGGCTTTTACGGGTTGTATGCAACTGCTATTTTTAAAATAAAATATGCTATCTTATCAGTTATTGATAAATTTAGGGTTAATAGTTGATAAGATAGCAGCTAATGCAAGGAACATGAAAACACTGATTCAAAAAATACACCTCGACGAACAGCAGAGTTTTGCCTGCCGTATCTACCGTACGCCCGACTTTGAGACGAACTGGCACCGCCACGAGGAGTTTGAGCTGATACGGATAACAGAAGGCTATGGCACCGCCATGATCGGAGACTTTATCGGGGAATACAAACCGGGTGATCTTTATTTTATCGCGGGCAATTTGCCGCACTGGTTTAAAAAGCAACACCATAAAACGATTGGCTCCGCATTGGTGCTACATTTTAAAAAAGACATACTGGGGCAGGAATTTTTGCAATTACCGGAACTGAAAAATGTGCAGCAACTGGTAAACAAGAACGACGGGTTACAAATTGGGGCCAGGCTGCAAAAGGAAATCGCGGCCATGATGATGGATGTACAGCAACAGAAAGGATTTTACCGGTTGAATTGCCTGTTGCAATGCCTGCAAAAAATTGCTAGTTCATCACATTGCATTACACTTACACAAAATTTTTTGCCAGGCAACAACAACATCAATCCTGCCATTGAAAAGATCATCGACTTTTCTTTTAAACGCTATCTAACACCCGTAACGTTGCAGCAGGTGGCCAGTGTGGCAGACATGAGTATACCAACGTTTTGCCGGTTTTTTAAAAAGAACATTAAGAAAACCTATTTTGAATTTATACAGGATTTGCGCATCAGCCACGCTTGTAAACTACTCACCAACAGCAATAAGGCAGTGATGGAAATATGTTACGAAAGTGGCTACAATAGCTGGGCGCATTTCAGCAAACAATTTAAACAAGCCAAGCAGCTAACGCCCTCGCAGTATCGTAAGGAGTTTGAGGAAAAGGCACATGTGTGATGGCTGATTTTTTGATGTCTGATGGCTGATTTTTTTCGGGTTGTTAATTTACGCCGAGTACAAATGGCTGATGTCTGATTTTTTGATGTCTGATTTTTTTCGGTTTGTTACTTTACTTTTTTCCAGGAATAGTTTTCATGAATTGCTATGGTTTGTTATGTCAAAAATAGAAAAGCCACCAGGCATCCCCAATAGCTTTTTTATAGTCTTATTAACCGGGCTTGTCGTTTTAATTTTCTTGCTTTTCAGGCACTTTACAATTCATTATCTAACAACTATTGAAATATTGCTATCAGGTAATCTCTCCAAATTGAAAAACATCAGACATCAAAAAATCAGACATCAGACATACCTTCTACCGGTGAAAACTTTCGCTAACAAATTTCAGTACTTCCGGCAACGCCGTTCTCCAGTAAGTCCAGTTGTGTGCGCCATCCCTTACCCGAAACTCGTGTTTAACTTTTCTGTCTGTTAGCAAGGCATGCAATTCCATATTGCCTTTTATTAAAAAATCATCATCGCCACAATCAATGTAAAAACGAACCGTGTTTAATTTTTCAGCGGGTGTAGTAGCTACAATTTTCAGTATAGAATTTTTGTACCATGCCTCGGTTAAATGCTTTTTTCCTTCCAGGTTGGTGCCAAATAATTCATTGAATTTATAGTTTGTCCAGTCTGTTTGAGCCAGTTCGGCGATATGGTCATCGTTCCACACCGCAGCGCTTAATGGTGCGCAGGCTGCAAATAATTCAGGATGTTTGGTTCCATAAATTAAAGCGCCGTACCCGCCCATTGATAAACCAGCAACGGCACGAAATTCTTTTTTGTTACGTGTTTTATAAACGGAATCGATGTAGGGGATGAATTCCTTTACAAAGAAATCTTCAAAAGGTACTTTGCCTGCAGCATCGTTTATGTACCACGATACGCCGGCATCCGGCATGGCGATGATCATTTGCGTTGCATCGCCTTTGGCAATGGTTTCATTGGTTATTTTTTGCATTTCTCCAAATTGCGTCCAGCCGGTTTCATCATCACTATACCCGTGCAATAAATACAGCACGGGATACCTGCGTTGGGAACTTTCATAATCAGCTGGCAGGTAAATGGAATACTTTACATCTTTGGCCAGTATCTTACTATGTATGACAAGGCTTTCAGTGGCTTTGCCTTGCGCAAAAGAAAGGACATATATAAAAAAGAGTAAAAGGAAGGCAATCATTTTTTTCATGTGTCGATCGTTTATTTTGAGCTGTAATATCGAACAATAAAAATTAACAGCCGATAAATCAACAAAGAAAAAAGCAGACGACCTGTTAAGCCTGGCATTGGGTTGCCGAAACGGCCAACAAAAAAACGGACTTCTTGCATAGTGCAGAGTATCCGTTTTATAGCATGTTGAATTTTTTATTTTATAAAAGCCCTGGTGGCCTGCGCATTGCCCGCCGTGGTAACTTTCAGGAAATATTTTCCTTCAGCAAAATGAGTTACTGCCATACTAATTCTTGTAGAAGGCATTGTTAGATACTGTTTCGTTTGCTTCAATACAACCCCGGCACTGTTCACCAAAGTAATGATGGCAAGCTCATTTTTTGTGTTACTGATATCGGCCGTTATGGTAGCAGCATTGCTGTTTGTAAACAGGCGGGCAATTTTAAGTACGTTATTGTTATTGGTGATGTTGATGGTGTTTGAATAAAGCGAGCGGGCAGGCTCAATCACTTTCAGCCGGTAAAAACTACGGCCAGGTAAAGGATTTCTATCTGCTGCAGCATAGTCACCCGAATAGTTCGGCGTGATGGCGGTAAGGGAAAAAATCGGTTCAAAATTAAGCCCGGTAGCGCTTCTTTCAATTTCAAAAACGGTGTTTGGTTCCTGTTGTTCCGTATGCCAGCTTAATGCGGTTCCGGTATTTTTTAACTGGCCGTTAAAACGGGTGATTTGCAAAGGCAGAACAACAAATCCAAAAACATTTTTGGCCTGCACCCGCTCAAAAAGAAACTGGTGCCCAAGGTCGTTCGGGTGCATATCTGTATAGGGATCCTTTCTGTCAGGCCGTATCATATTCAACCCATCGGAAGTAACAAGGTCATCCCAAAAGTTGAGCGCAAAAGTGCCAAACTGGGCAAGGATGGAGTCTTTCATATCTGATAATTCCTGCCGTTGACTAACGGTATAATCGTTGCGGGGCTGGGCTGTAGTGACATAACATTTGGCCCCTGTTGCCGTAACCGTATTGTACATCTGCCGAAGGTTATACATAGTTTCCGTGTTAGAAAATCCTGCGCCTACGTCATTGCTGGGCAGGTTAATGATTACCACATCAGGAGTGTAACTCAAGGCCATGGTTACATTGTGCATTGGGTCGGGCGCTGGTCTGCCGGGCGGTACATAACAACCGCTATACATTTCGTCGTAAGTGGTATATCCGCCGATGGAAATATTGTAAAACAAGGTGTCAATTCCGTCACTTGTGTTTACATTGAAACTGCTTTCCAGCAATCCACCCCAGGATAATGCATAATTGGTGGCACCATAACCTGCCGCGGTTGAAGAGCCGATAATGACCACTTTTTTTTGAGCAATCACTGCATTGGATAAAGAAAGGAACACTACAAAAATCAGCGGAAGGAATAGTTTACGGTTCATAGAATATATCGGTTAAAAGCAAATCTGACTGGTACTAAAACAATCAGCCGGGCTGTCAGAAATATTTTGGAAATAGAGAATGTATAATTTTGTTATCAACAATAACATTGCTGTGTGCCTAACGCTCCAATAGCCTTAATATTGCGTTCACAGGCAGTTTTAGCTGATGAATAAAATGGCCTATTTTTACCAAAATCATTATTAATACAGGGCAATGGAGCATATAAAACAATTATTTCACCAGTACTGCAAGGATGCCATAACGGAAATTGAAACCATACCGCAAAGCGGGGGCGACAGGGTATATTACAGAATCAAAACTGCGGGAGGTTCTTTTATAGCAACGACCAATTACAACATAAAGGAAAATGAAGCCTTCCTGTATTTTAGCGAACAGTTTAAAAAATGTGGTAGCCCGGTGCCCGAAATATATGCCGTAAATGAAAGTAAAACAGGCTACCTGCAACAGGATATGGGGGAAACTTCTTTGTTAAATATCCTGGAACAGGAAGGGTTTACCGATCATGTGTATAGTTTGTTTCAAAAAAGCTTACTGGCATTGGCTGGTCTGCAGGTAAATGGCGATAGTGAGCTGGATTATACCTACTGTATCACCAGCAGTGCATTTGGAAAGCAGGCGATTTTAAGTGACCTGCTGTACTTTAAGTATTATTTTTTAGATACCCTGAAAATTGCTTACGATAAAGAAAAGCTGGTAGATGAATTTGAAACGCTCAGCAATAATTTATTTAATACAGAACATAAATATTTTATGTTTCGCGATTTTCAAAGCAGGAACATTATTGTAAAAGACGATGCGGTACATTTTATTGATTACCAGGGCGGCATGAAAGGCGCAGTACAATATGATGTAGCATCATTGCTATGGCAGGCCAAAGCAAACCTGACTGATGAATGGAAGAACAGCCTGTTGCAATATTATATCAGTTGCCTGGAAACCCTGTTGCAGCAACCGATAGATAAAGCCCGGTTTGAAGAAGAATACAATGGCTATGTATTGATTCGCCTATTACAGGTATTGGGGGCTTACGGCTTTCGTGGCCTGTTTGAAAGAAAAGCACATTTTTTAACCAGTATTCCGCTGGCGTTGCAAAACCTGAAATGGTTTATGCAACATAAAAAAGGCGGGCTTGGATTGCCAGAGTTTGAAAGGTTGTTACACCTGATCGTGGCGGATGAAGTAGTTAAAAAATTTCAACCTGTTAAAGCACCTGCCGATACACCGTTGACGGTAAAAGTGAATAGTTTTTCCTTTATAAAAAGTGGTTATCCAAAAGATGATACTACCAACGGTGGCGGCTTTGTGTTTGATATGCGGGGCATATTAAACCCCGGCCGAATTGAGGAATATAAAAAATTAACCGGACGTGATAAGCCCGTAAAAGAGTACCTGGAACAGCAAACCAAAATGCCGGAGTTTTTAAGTAGTGTATATGCAGTGGTGGATATTTCGGTAGAAGATTACATTACCCGTGGGTTTGAAAATTTAACCATCAATTTTGGTTGTACCGGCGGACAGCACCGCAGCGTATATGCTGCTGATGCGGTGGCAAGGCATTTAAGAAATAAGTACGGGGTGAAAATTGTAGTAAATCACATTGAACAAAAGATAACAGAAACAAAAGGATAATCGCCTATGAAAGCCATGATATTTTCGGCCGGCTTGGGAACCCGTTTTAAACCCTGGACAGATGTGCATCCCAAAGCACTGGCGCCGGTAAATGGCAAATCTTTATTACAAAGAAATATTGAATACCTGCAACAGTACAATATTAAAGATGTTGTTGTAAATGTGCATCATTTTGCAGACCAGTTGATCAACGCAATCAAAACAAATAAGGGATGGGGAAGCAATATAACCATCAGTGATGAAACCGGGCAACTGCTGGAAACCGGTGGCGGCCTGCTCAAAGCAAAAGACCTCTTATCTCGTGATGAGCCTTTTATGTCGCTGAATGTGGATATACTAACCAATCTTAATTTAAATAAACTGCTCGCTTTTCATCAGCAACGCCAGCCGTTGGTTACATTTGGCGTTACAAACAGAAAGTCATCAAGAGTATTATTATTTGATAAAGACAGCCGCCTGCGTGGCTGGAAAAACGTGCAGACCGGGGAAGAAAAAGGGCCACATTTAAATGCGCAAGACGTGAAAACCAACAAAGCTGATTTAAAAGAAATGGCCTATAGTTGCGTAGTAATTTATCAGCCGGAGATACTGGATTTAATTAAACAAAGAGGCAAATTTTCTATCATTGAAACTTACCTGGACCTGGCCAATGATCACACTATCCTGGGCTATGACCATAGCGGGGATTTATTGGTGGATGTAGGTAAACCGGAGAGCGTTGCAGTGGCGGAAAAATTGTTTCTTTAAATGAATTTAATGACCCGGTCAGATTATTAATTTCAACCGATACCATAATAAATATCCACAGTTTATGAGCGTAAAAAAGCTTCCAGACAATTTTGACTATTTAACAGAAATGTACGAAGACGATTATTTCCCCAACTTTTTAGTTGATCAGCTAAGGGATTCAATCAGGAAAGTGGTAAGCTTTATTGAAGAGGGCAATCATACCAAAGCGGAGATACAGGAAGCATTGGATAAAATGACGCTTAAAACAAACGAGTTGCAGGAAGCATTTGCAGAAAATGACAGCGAACTGGAAACGGTGGCCCGGGATTCAATCGGTATAACGGTAGAAAACATACTCAAATATTTTGGCGTTGACATTGATATTGAGGAGGCCATCAGGGAAAGAGAATGGTAGATGGCTATCCGCAAATATTATCGTAAATGGCTCTTCGCACAGGCATGCCGGCGTGCCCTCATTCAGCATTTAATTATCCTTGCTATCCACCGGTGTTCCAAAAGTATTGCCTTCTTTCTTCGGCTTACTTAGGCCAAAATTATACCGGAAGGTAATGCCCAATCTGCGGGTATCGTTTACTCTTGATCCGCTTGCCTGTACATTGCCCTGGTTAAGTGTAAAGTTGGTATGATTGGTTTGCAGCAAATCATTTACGGAGAAAATCACATTGCCTTTTTTATTCAGCACCGCTTTATTAACAGAAAAATATAAGCCACTAAAATTATCGAGTTCATAAAAATTCTGTACGGCTTTGGTGCGCATAAAGCCCTGTACATTCAGCGTAATTGTTTTAGTCGCTCTTAATTCCTGGTACATAAAAAACAGCCAGCTGCCACGTTTATAATTGAGCGGTTTGTTTTGGTAAATGCCGTTGTACGCATTGTAATTGTATTGGGCGCCCATGTAAAAAAAATATTTTCCACCAGGAGGCATACCGGCTATAACACGCATATAAGTCTCTTTATTTTTACCCAGGTTATCATAGGTGCGGTAAGCTATTTTGGTTACATCGTCCTGGTAAGTAACGTTGCTAAAAATGTTATTGGTTTGATTGATCCCAACTGCAAAAACAGGAAAATCCATAAAGGTTACATTCAACTCATAATTGGTGGTAAACTGCGGCTGCAATGTTGGATTGCCAACATCATATAAATACTGATCAATGTATTTAGGATATGGGTTCAATATTTCATAATAAGGCCGTTTGATGCTGCGCCGGTAAATGGCGTTACCAATAAGGTTGCGACCAAACATTTTAAACAGGTTGTGCCGTAAAAAAACATAAGGAAAAAGATCTGTTCTTTTAATAGAAAAAACAGTGTCCTTCGGCACCAGTTGACGGCCATTTATGTCAGTGGTTTCTAATCTCAGTCCGGGTTTTAAGGTAAAGCCAAAAAAGGTTTTTGCCAGTTGCACATAGGCGGCGCTAATAGTTTCCTTGTATTTAAAGGTGTTGGTTTGGTAAGGGTCAGTAACGCTGTTGCCTCCGCCGATGGCGTATACATAGCCGGCACTGTTACTGCTGTTGCTGGCAGTTAATTTAATACCTGTTTCCAGTGTAATTGTTGCTGGTAATTTAAGTATGAGGTCTGTTTGCGCCACAACAATATTTTTACCGTTTTTATTTTCGCCACTGCCATTTACAACCGGGCTAACCGGTAAAATAAACTGATTACTGTAAGCCTGTGTATTGTTGTTGTTGTAATAATTATAGTCCAGCTCTGTAGTCCATTCACTGCCTGCAGAATCAATTTTGTATTTAGCTGTTACGGTATTGCCAATAAATAATGCGCTTGTTGTATTCGCTACGTCCGACCTGCTGTTTTTCAATATATCCATTGCGGGTTTCTGGTAAATCGTATTGCTGTTACCGGCGCTACTGCTACTGTTGGTGTTGGTTAGCCGGATGTCGTATGCAAGACTGAATTTTTTTGTAAACGCAACATCCAGTCCACCGCCAAAATAATTGTTTACAGAAGGATAGGTAGTGTAGGAATTTTGTGCCAATAACGAAGAGTCAGTTTTTATAAACCTGTTCGAAGTAAGCGCTTCATAATTGTTTCTCTTAGTATACTGGTAACTGAAATAGCTGTTTATTCTGCCGGCACTTTTATTGGTATTAACGCCCAGGGTTGCCGTGTTATAAACACCCTGAAATACGGCTGTATTTACACTGCCGCTGGTACCGAGTTTAATTCCTTTTTTCAAAACAATATTTACTATACCACCACTGCTGGCAGCATCATATTTTGCCGAAGGGTTACGCAGTATTTCTATTTTGGTAACGCTGCCTGCGGGTAAACTTTTTAGTAAAGAAGCAATGTCGGCACTGCTGAGTTTCATCTCCCGGCCATTGATAAAAATAGTGGCGGGGCTGGTGCTGCTTAAGTACACATTGCCGTCCTGGTCAATTACCGCCCCCGGTGTTTTCTCCAACACTTCGTACGCATTGCTGCTGCTATTGGCCAGTACGGTAGCATCTACAATGGTTTTATCGTCTTCCTGTTTAAGTAGCTGCTTCCGGGCAATTACTTCTACGCCTTTTAAAGAGGTGGATGTTTTTGTAAACACGAAAGGCAATTGTAAAGGTTGATCTCGTACGGAAATATTCGTGTCAATTCCATCGAATCCAACGGCTGAAGCCTTTAAATGATACACAGCAAATGGAGCTACAGAAAAAGACGCGGTGCCTTTAACTGAAGCTACTATGGAAGTTAATAAAACAGCATCTGGTGAAGTATACAAACGCACCGTAGCACCGGATAAGGGCTCACCTTTAGCGGATGAAACAGTTACCTGCAGCGTAACTTGCTGGGCCATAAGCACAGCACTAAAAAACAAAATTGGTATTAGTACAGATAAGTTACGTTTCAAAACAGGTGACATTAAAACAGGGGATTAAAAAAAAACAACTTCTCAAAAAGATGAAAAGTTGTGCAATACAATGTTATTATAAAACTTAAATTCCGGTTGTTATTTTTTCGGCGTAAATAATTCTTTTTTGTCTACCACTTTTACTTTATCTTTTTCCTTGAGTGTTTTACTTACAATATCATAAGGGCCGGTAATTACTTCTTCTCCTTCGGTAAGGCCTTCCGTAACTTCAATGTAATTGATATCCTGTATAGCAGTTTTTACTTTTTTCTTACCTACAGATCCATCTTTATTTAAAATAAATACCACCACTTCCAGGTCATCTATATTAACAGAAGGCTCCTGTCCGTCCACAGTTTTTTTAACGGCTTTGGTGCTGTCATTCTTTTCACGGGTAGTTACCGCATTGATCGGTACGCTTAGCACATTCACATGTGTTTTGGTCTGAATGTCCGCACTGGCGCTCATTCCAGGGCGAAACGGATAACTGGATTTACCCAACAGATCGGGATAGCTTTCCGGCAGCAGGCGAATGTATACTTTGTAATTGGTTACATCGGTACTGGTGTTGGCCAGGGCGCTTTGTGTGCTGGCACCATTATTACTGCTGGCAATCTGTGTTACAATGCCTTTAAATTTTCTGTCTGTGTAAGCGTCTACTGTTACAATAGCACTGTCACCCAGGTGCACTTTAGGCACATCACTTTCACCAACGTCAACCCTGATTTCAATTTTGCTCATGTCTGCAATGCGCAGCATTTCTGTACCTGCCATCATGTTACTTCCAACCACACGTTCGCCTTTTTTTACACTTAACAAACTTACCACTCCATTCATGGGTGCCAGCAGGGCCGTACGGCTTAAATCTTTATTGGCTTTTGCAAGGTTACTCTGTGCACTTTGTACCGCCGCCTGTCCGCCCCTGATGCCTTGTTTGGCTGCGTTATAGTTAGCGAGTGCAGATTTATATGCGGCATCCGCCACGTTAAATTCATTGCTGCTGATTACTTTATCATCATACAGTTTTTTCTGCATGTTATAGGTCTTCTCCGTTTGGTCAACGTTTGCTTTTAGTGCATCCAAAGCGGCTTGCGAGTTAGCCACCTGTGCCTGGCTTTGAGCTACGCCGCTGGCGGCCTGGTTAGCCTGGATACTATAGATATCTGCAAAAATGCGGGCCAGTATCTGTCCTTTTTTTACGCTGTCGCCTTCCTGCACATCCAGTTCGGTAATTTCACCGCTTACATCGGGGCTTACTTTTACTTCAATCTCAGGATATACTTTACCACTTGCATTTACAATTTCAGTAATGGTACGCTTCTGTACTTTTTCCATGGTAACTTTTATCCCTTGCTCTTTACCAAAAACGCCGGCCGCTTTTAAGCCGCCCAATAATACCACCAAACCGATCACTCCAAAAAGAATCCATTTTACAGTCTTGCTCATGTTAGTTAGTTTTATCCCTGTTGTTTTTTTAATTCAACAGAAGATGAAGTTATATTATTTATTGTATGCTTGCTATTGTAAAATTACTATTCAAAATAAATCAATTATTAGTGTAAGAAGCTATTCAAAATAGAGTTTTCATTTCCAACAAAAGTCTAGTGGTTGATACACCAACCCCGGGAAAAAGTAATACAATTTAAGCAAGATCTTCCTTCCATACTCTCCCCTTTTGGGAGCCGGAGGGGCTTCTTTTATAATTTTATACCCTGACCGCGATAAAATTCCAGCACCTTCATTTTAAATACAAAATCATATTGGTTCAATACATTCTGTAGTTTAGCCCTGAATAAATTGTTCTGTTGCGTAATCAATTCAAAAGTTCCCAGCATACCCACTTCATATCTCTTTTGCGCAAATTCAAATGTGCGTTGCGAAGCCGCTACGCTTTTCTGGCCGGCATTAAATTTTTCCAGCGCCACAGTGGCTGCATTGTATGCCTGGTAGATATCCTGTTTAATGGATAAATTATCGGACTGCTGTTGTAGCTCTGCCGTTTTAATATTTAATTTACTACGTTGGTAGTTGGTACGTAACTGGCCAGCACTAAAAATGGGCACACTCATACTTAACCCCACCTGCTGACGAAAGTTATTACTGAGCTGTGTAAAAAGTGGCGTTCCTTTTTTACCCACAATGCTGTAATCTGGCGAACTTACTTTATATACAGTACCGCCCACATCTATTTGCGGACTCAAAGGGTTATTACTATAACTGCCCGTTGGAGCATAGACAGTGGATTTGGCATTGATGTAGTTACTGCTTAATCCGCCAAACACAGAAAACGTTGGATACATATTGCCTCTGGCAGCTTCGGACGCTTTTTGTGCGGCTTTTAATTTAAACTCGTTTACCCTTTGTTGCGGTAAGTTTTTAATCGCCAGGTCATAAACAGCATCAGGCTGAAGGTCGGCAATTTTTTCTATCGGTATCAATTCTACAGGGGGTACAGCTACGTCAAAAGGTAGTGCCGCATCCATATTCAAAACAGACTTTAATACAAGCGTGGCCTGTACCACATTTCCTTTGGCGCTGATATAATTGGCACTGTCCACTGCCTCCTGCGCCTCCAGTTCTGAAGCATTGAGTTCCGGTAACGAGCCTGCGTTTACCAGTTTGCGGGTATTGGCCAATTGCGCCTGCGTTTGCTTTAATTGTACCTGCGCTATATTTTCCTGTTCCCGGCTTAGCAAAATCTGCAGGTAATCGTTGGCTACCGTTAAAGAGATATCATTCTTTAATTTATCAACAGAAGCTTTGGAAGCTTCATATTGCCACTGGTTACTTAAAATAGTATTCTTTTTACTAAACCAATTAAATATATCGGCGCTTGTTTGTAACTGCAGACCCGCATTTAGGTAAGTTTGCGTGATCAGGCTAAACGAAGTAGGATCCTGGTTACGACCACTGTTAACGCTGGTGCTGGCACCGAAATTGGCATTGGGATATAAGGCCAGTTTGCTTTGCTTGAAGGCAAGCTCACTGATGGAAGCCTGCACGTCAGCCTGTTTAATACTGATATTGTTGGCCACCGCGTAATCTACAATTTTACGCAGGTCCCATTTTTCCTGTGCGTGTGTTGTGGTGCAAAAACAGGTAATGGCTAAAAGGGTGTAACTAATGTATCGCATAGGCCAAAAATATAACATCCTTTTGTAACACGGCACATCCATTATTATAAACGGTAAAAAACCAGCAAAAAAGGCGGTTCGCAAAATGAACAGTGTTTTAAAACCTGATTTTGGTCGCAGCCCAACAGCTCAATTTGTATTTTCAATTGCGCCTGGGGCGGTTAAATTCCAGACGAAGAAACAGTGCTGCTTTCGAAATTTTTGCATGCCCCCGGTGCAATAGCTTTAGCAATTTTGAAACAATTACAATACCTTACTTCACATATTGACATTGTTTCATTGCCACAAATTTTCAATAAAAAACAAAATATACATAGTGATAGGTTTCTTAAAGTCATTAGGCTATTTTTCATTTTCTGTATTCCTTATTGCTAAACAGCCCCTATTGGTATACGCCCAATCAATGGCAAATATGTTTGAGTTGAAAGGTAAAGTGGTAGGGCATGATACGGGGGTGATATATCTGAGTTATTACATAGATAAAGACCAAAAAGTTATAAATGATAGCAGTTTGATTGTTGATGGAATTTTTAATTTTAAAGGAAATATAAGTGAACCGACAGTAGCTTTTATTCATTTATACAATACAAGGGAATTGGGTGTAAACACTACTGAAATTTTTCTTGAACCGTCTACCCTAAATCTTACTCTAACATTCAATAAGTTTAGTGAAGCCCGTATGGCCGGCTCACTTACCCAAAAACAATATGAGGATCTGCAAGTCTTAAAAATTCCCATGAGGGAAAAATTTAGACCTCAGTTAGATCAATTAGACCAGATAATCAATAATCAAATAAAAGGAAATAGAGATTCTTTACTTGAGTTATTGGCTCCATTGGTTGATTCAGAAAAGAACATTGATTACGCATTTTTTTTATCTCATCCCACGTCTTATGTTACAGCGTACTTACTACAATATCATATCAGGGATTTATCGGTTGATTCTTTGACATTTTTTTATAGTAGGCTTGGTAATAAACCACAGCAAAATATAGTTACTAGAAATGTAAGAGAAAGAATAGAACAACAAAAAGTTGGCACTCCTGGTAGCATGGCTAAATATTTTTTCGCAAAAGATGTAAATGGAAATCCGCTATTGTCAAGGTTGTTTAAGGGCAAATATGTGCTGCTTGATTTTTGGGCAAGCTGGTGTGTACCCTGCAGAGAAAATAGCCCTCACATAATTTCTATATATTCAAAATATAAAGAAAAGGGGGTTGGCAATTATTGGGGTAGCTGATAATGATAATGATACTACGGCCTGGAAAAAAGCCATCGAAACAGACGGTGTTGGAATATGGAACCATGTTTTAAGGGGATTGAATAGAGAAGCCAAATTGAAAGGGCAAAGAAATGATAGAGATATCAATGAAAAATTTGCTGTAGTAGAAATACCCACAATGATTTTAATTGATAAAAACGGGATGATTATAGGAAGATATAAGGGAGTAGATGATAATCCTATTTTGGATAAAACACTAAGAGAAATTTTCGAGTAGCATTTCTTTTTAGTGAAATATTTTGGAAACTATATCAGGCAGATTTAAAATGCCAGTTCTTAAAATCATATTTCGCCATGAATTGCAGGATACCAGATCCCCAATGCTTGTAACATTGAGATGTACAATATTTTTTGTTGGAATAGTTCCCCAATAAGAAAAGCCCTGCGGAACTATACGGTGTTGCAACACTGTAGCGGGGCGGCCAAAGCCTTTTATGCTAAAAGCTAAGGACAAACAGTTTTATAAAAATTAAAAATGAAAACACAAAAAATGAGTCTTGCTAACATAGAGGGTAAATTAAGTAGAACAGAAATGAAAAATATAACGGCAGGTTCTGAAGACCTTGTTCTGTCACTTGCGGAAGTGGATTTTATGCTTGCTGTTGCTCGGGAGATTGCCAATGTCACTCAGAGGGGGATAATACAACCAACTATGGATGTACTGCCGGTGATCACGGCTCTACCAGTTGCAGCGTTTAAAAATATAGAGGTTTTCTTGAATTAAGAAAACCTCTATTCACATTTTTAAAATGAATCATGATGAAGTTATCAATCAATCGAAAAATTCTATTTGTAAGTATCTTAATAGTTTGTAGCGATACAAATTTATTTGCTCAAAACATCCTGATCAGGGATACAGTAAAAAATAATACAGAGAGTGCAAATATTAAATCTGATTCATTATTTATTGTAGATGGGCAAGTGACTGGTGTAGATAGCGGTACGTTAAAAGTGTATTTACTTGATCAAACCATATTAGCATATATACCATTTAAACATGGAAGGTTTTATTTTAATGGTGTTGTAAAATCGTTAGATCAGTTGCATATTGCAATAAAGGACGATTATTACGATTATGTATTTTATGTTGAACCCGGAACCATTAAAATTGAAATCAACTATCACGGAAAGTTTACCGCAAACGGTACAAGGGAAAATGACTTGAGTAATTATTTTTACGATACACTTAACAGGAAAAATAATGAACATTTTTGGGTACTAAATAAAAGGGTGGAAGAAACTTTAAAAAATGAACAACTGGACGAGTATCTAAAGGCAATTGATAGTTTCACTATTGTTGAAAAAGAGTTTTTTAAAACAGTCAATGAAGCAATTGTCCAAAAAAAATACGGAGACTATTTACTTGGATGTATAAACTATTATTATATAAATTGGGGATACTTTGAAGAGCGCCAGGCAATTTTTGACAACCTACCAGAGTATTTGAAAAATACTTCTTCAGGCAAAAAGGCCCTTGAGTTTTTAGCACAAACTAAAACTAAGAATACATTTCATACCGGTCAAACTGCTTACCAGTTTACATTAAAAGATATAAACAACAAATCATTTTCTTTAGAAAAACTTAAAGGGAAAATTATTGTATTGGATTTTTGGGCTAGCTGGTGTCTTCCTTGTATCAAAGCCCTGCCTTTACTTGAAAAAATTCAGGCTCATTATGTATCAAAAAATGTAATGTATATATCCGTGTCAATTGATAAAAAAGAAAAAGATTGGATTGTAAAAGAAAAACAACTACATACACCATGGCCATCATTGTTGGCCGATGAAATAACAGTCAATAATTATGAAATCAAGGAAGTTCCCAGTTATATAGTTATAGATAAGAATGGCAAAATTGTAAGTAAAAGTTCGTCCTTAGGTAGCCTTTATACTGCCCTTAAAGAACTTAATAGATAAAAAAATGAGTCAGGCACTAAGGTCGATTTAGTTCCTCTCTTCGCAACAATGTCTCCTCACGAGCCCGTGTCTTGGCCAGGGTTGCATACTACGGAGCGATAACGGGCACACTCAATGTCCTCGGTTCTGCTTAGGCCTGTTGAGAAGTTGCAGGGAAGGAGGCGCAAACTATTTATAAAACTTTAAAATTAAAAAAAATGAAAACAACAAAAATGAGCCTTGCCAATATGCAAGGCAAATTAAGCAGAACGGAAATGAAAAACATTATGGCTGGCACAGGTGACAAAATACAAAAGTGTTGCATTGGTAATGAGTGCAGTAGTTGTCAGCACGGCGCAGGGCCATGCGGCCCCACGGCTACTTTAACAGATTGTTAGAGGTCGAGATGTAAAACAGTTGATACAATGTATCAACTGTTTTCTCCTTGTGATGGTATTTATTTACTACAAATCTAAATTGTATCCTATAAAAGGTATTCCATTTTTGCAAGATGGCTTTAAGCAGGTTAAAACAATGAAAATAATCACTGTCGCTTTATTATTATTTTTTCTTTTACCTTTTTGTGAAGCACAAAATAAGGGGAAAATTACATCAGTATCAATTAGGCAGAAAGCAGGAATTGAGAAGCTTTATATTTACCAGCCGCCTAAAAATTTGTTGTTGCCAGATAAAATTGAAGCTTTAGTGCTTTATCAGGTTGAGCAACAGGTTTATCGCAAGTATATCCCTGTAAAAAAAGTAGATAATGAATACCAGTTTTTATTTCAGCCCCCGGATTCTGTATCAGTATTAGTCATTGGAATGGTAGATGCAAAAATAAATAATGCTGACTACAGTCCCTTGGTAGCAACCAGAAAAAAGGTTGTTGATAATAATTGCGGAGCTGGATTTATATTTTTTTTACACGACAAACAGGGAAAGTCATTCGTTAATGAAAAAATAGTGTTGGCAGGATTATTACAAAAATCTGCACCTTATTATTTGGATACAAAAACTGAAAATGGAATTCAGGTTAAAATGTATGAAGCGGCATATAAGTCATATCCGGCGCCAATTAAAGAAGATAGCTACCTGGATTACTTAACCCTTTTGTTTGGTGAGAAGGGAAACGTTGTAAAGTCAAAATTGCTGGCTTATGCTAGCCAAATGAAAAAGGTTCAAAACAATGAAAAAAAATGGTTGAATGCCGGAAGTATATACCGCTTGTTAGGAATAACGGAAGAGCAACAGGAAATAGAACATAGAATTTTGAAAAAGTATCCAAATGGTGAATTGGCAAAACAAAAATTTTGGGCCAACTTTTATAAATTCTATAAAAAAGAAGGAGACACAGAACAATCGATATTAGATTCAATGAACAATTATATAAGTTGGTTTAAAGATAGTTCTAATAAAGTTAAAGACGATTTTTATGCTAAAATAAATTCGCTATTTTTTGATAAAAAAGAATGGGGCAAAGTAGCGAAGTATGAAACATTAGTAAGTGATAGATTTAACACAATGTACTCTTATAATTATTTAGCGTGGAAACTGTGTGGAGGCCAACTTGATAATGAAGGAACTGATTTAGAAATTGCTAAAGTTTTTTCAAAAAAATCAATAGATTACATAGAAGAATGCATAAAAAAATCTACAACAAATAATGACCCTGACTTAAACCTGAATGGTGCGCTCAACAAGTATATCAACACTTATGCACTTATACTGTATAAGCTTGGACAATATGACTCTGCTTTTTATTATCAGGACAGCTTATATCAGCAAGGAGGGGAGTTAAATGTTGCAGGTATGGAACGGTATGTTGCCTATGCAGAGAAAGTAAAAGGTTTAAATTATGCAAGACAGGTGTTGGAGCAACAATTTTTTAGTGGTGTTAATTCTCCCATATTGGTAAATCAATTGCTATCTATTTATAAACAATTAAACCTTCCTGAAAGCGAATTTGGTGCACTGCAAAAAAAATACAAACTTATTTTTAAGCAAAAAGCCGCGGCGACTGTCAGCGCACAAATGGGTACTACAAAGGCAATAAATTTTTCATTGAAAAATATGTTGGGCCAGAAGGTGTCGCTTTCTTCCTTTAAAAATAAAGTGGTCGTACTTGATTTTTGGGCTACCTGGTGTGGCCCTTGTATCGCCTCTTTTCCGGCCATGCAGGAGGCAGTAAATAAATATAAGATGGATTCTGAAGTGGTATTTCTTTTCATAGATGTATGGGAAAACGCAGGGCCTAAAAAGATAAATGAAATAGCATTAAAATTTATGAAGGACAATTACTACAGTTTTAATGTACTACTCGATACAAAAAATGTTGTAGTGACAGCCTATAAAATAAAAAGTATTCCTACAAAAATTGTAATTGACAAATTGGGCAATATTATCTCTATAGGTAATCTGGAAAATATTGAAGTAGAAATTGAAAGCGCCAGAAACTAAATTCAAGACAGTAAATGATTTAAAATAGCTGCGAAGCTTTAATATGAATTGTAAATACGGATGCAATGAAAAACAAACTCCGCTTACTGTTTTATAAATTCAACCATCAACCCATCATCACAAATCCCCGCTCCAAATCTTTAATAATATAATCAGCTTCTTCCAGCCCAACATACAACCTCAGCGACCGGTGATCTTTGTGCTGCGGATTAAATGCGGCGGCGGGCAATCCCGAACATTTGGGTATGATGAGGCTTTCATGTCCACCCCAACTTACGGCCATTAAAATATGTTGCAGGCTGTTGCAGAATTGTTCTATCTGTTCAACCGTATCAGCCTTAATGATAAACGTAAGTAAGCCACAGGCGCCTTCCATTTGTTGTTTGGCCAACGCGTATTGCGGAAAGGTTTCATCAAAAGGAAATAATACCTCCTCTACTTTATCATGGCCTTTTAAATAGTCAATCACCTTAGCGGTGGTTTGCGTAATGTGTTGCAGTCGCATGGGCAAAGTACGTAAGCCTCGGATCAGCAACCATGCATTAAAAGGCGATATGCCGCTGCCGATATTCATGTACTCCGAATTAAAAATGCGGGTAATCATTTCGGCACTGCCACATAACACGCCGGCTACCGTATCGCTGTGGCCACCGATATATTTGGTGGCTGATTGTAATGTGAGGTCAATACCATAATCAATTGGCCGCTGATAAATGGGTGTGCAATAACTGTTGTCAATAATGGTAATGATGTCTTCTGCCTTTGCCAGTTCGGCAACGGCTTTTAAATCCTGTATGGCATAATCCCAGCTATTCGGACTTTCTAAATAAATAACGGTAGTATTCGGTAAAATAGCCCGTTCAAAATTTTCAATATCACGGCCATCAACATAGGTAGTGGTTACACCAAAGCGGGGCAAAATTTCATTGAACATTTTTTGCGCCCAGGTATACGGTTTTTTTACCGATACAATATGGTCGCCGGTTTTTACATTGGCCAGTACCGCCGCAAAGATGGCAGCAGCGCCGCTGTTAAACACCAGGCAATCCTCAGCGTTGTCCAGGGCGGCTAATTTTTTTCTTAAAATATCAACGGTGGGGTTTAGCCCGCGGCTATATAAATAAGTGGAGTATTCATCGGCAAAAGCATTGCGCATATCATCCACTGTTTTAAAGGCAAAATTGCTGCTTTGTATAATGGGCGGTGCAATGGCATTGAAATAATTTTCCCTGTCTTCTGCCAGCTCGTTAATGATGTAAGAAATATCCATTGATCAGATTTTAATTAGCGTTAAATTTTATTCTTTTTTAAGGCGGTCAATAAAAAATATAAGGCGGTAAATACAGCCATTACCGAAAGGCCGATCGCGGCTGCATAGCCATTCTTCTTATAATCCAGCGCAATACTAATGGCAACAAATGCATAAGCCACAATAAAGATAACCGGCATCAGGGGAAACAACTTCATTTTATAAATACCGGTATCATCCAGGTGTTTTGTTTTTTTTCGCAAAATAAAAATGGTAGCGGCAGAAAGTACCATACCAAAGCAATCTAAAAAAATAGTAAAGCTTAGAATCTTGTCAAATTCCTTCGCCCAAAAAATAATGATAATACAAATAGCTGCAAACACCGAAAGTGAAACGGTGAGTACATCCGTGGTAGCATTTCGCTTTTTAAAAACAGGTGGCAGAATATTGTCTTCACTCATGGCATACATTACCCTCGGGTTACTCATCAGTAAAACATTTACGTACGCCAGTACACTCAAAAATAAAAAGCCCGACAAAATTCTTTCAGCATTGATGCCGAAAATTTTCGACGCCATGATTGCCGCAATATTGGTGGTTGCTTGCAGGTGCAGTGTATCAAAGCCTATTACTTTTATATAAGCGTAATTAATGGTAAGGTACAATGTTACAATGATGGCAATGCCAAAGAAAATGCCGCGGGGAATATTCTTCGCCGGCTGCTCTACTTCTGCACCAAAATTGATGGTCTGCTGGTAACCGCCGTAAGTAAAGCTTACAGCAACCAACCCAATACCAAAGGCTTTTATATACTCCTGAAAAGTGGGGGAAATGGTAGATGAATTGATAACCTGGCTGGCCGTGTGGTTATCTGCAAAGAACAGTGGTGCAATCAACAGTAATATCAAAATGATCTTTATTACAGCCAGCACATTTTGTGTTTTAGCACTCATCTTTAAACCAGCCAGGTTTACACCATAAAAAAGTACAATGGCCGTAATGGCAATAGTGATATGGATGTTCCGGATATGATCTACATTGGCAGCGATATTCATCCAGTTCATATCTTTTGAAAGTGGTATAAAGATGCCCGTAATATATTCGCCGCCCACCAGTGCCACCGCCGCAAGAGAAGCCGCATTGCTGACCAATATCACACAGTTGATGGCAAATGCAACAGACGGATGATAGGCATAAGAAAATACTTTATAATAACCGCCGGTTACAGGTAAGCGGCTGCCAATCTCTGCATAGGTTAATGCGCCGCACAATGCTACTACACCACCCGCTATCCAGGCTGTAAAAAATAAAAATGTATCCGGTGATGCCTTGGCGACATTGGCCGGGGTACGAAAAATACCCATGCCAATAACAAGGCTCACCACTATCATGGTAAAATCAAAAAGGGTAAGCTTGTTGGTTTTTGATGTCATGCTTTGAAGATACAGAAAGCTGATAATAAATTGCCTGCGCAGAAAGAAAACAAATTTTATTTTATGAGGCCAGTCATAAAATAAAATCGAGATAGCCTTATTTTTGCAGTCATGTTGAAGCAACTAACGACCCTTGTATTAATTATAGCGTTTGTAATACAAACGTTTAGCGGCGGGTTTGTAATGCTTGATTATTATACTAACACGGCAACCTTCGCAAAAAATTGCATCAATAAAGCCAGGCCTGCATTGCATTGTAATGGCAAATGCCAGATGATGAAAAAACTGCAACAGGAAGAAAAAACAAATAAACAAAATCCGGGGCGCAGAAATGAAAATAAAACCGAATTTTTTTGTTCTTCTGCACACCAATATACTTTTCAGCTAATAGGGGTTTTGATCAGCCCTGATTATCCGCCTTTCAATAACAGGCTCACCAATAAAATCGCATTCGATTTTTTTCAACCTCCCCGTGTATAGATAATTATTTCATTTGTTCGTTTTTTTATTATTCACTTATTTAATTTTTTAAATGAAGAAGTTATGTATTGCTGCTATCTTATTGTTAGCAGTTTCGGCTAGTGTTGCCTGCCCTATTTGCGGTTGTGGCGGGGGAGATTTGTACATGGGATTGTTTCCCAATTTTAAAAGCCAATTTATTGGCATAAGATGGAACTATGCAGCCTACCATACGCACCTGTTAAATGATCCCACACAATTCAGTCATAATTATTATAACACCACCGAAATATGGGGCGGCATCAATGTGGGCAAACGCCTGCAGTTGTTGGGGTTTCTTCCGTACCACTCCAATATTCAGTTTGATGATGATGCAGGACATACAAAGAAAAACGGCAAAGGAGATATTACCGTGCTGGCAAATTATAAATTGTTTGACTCCAAATTGCTGCAAAATCCATCCCGTACTACAGCTCAGCAACTGTGGATTGGCGGTGGGTTTAAAATACCCAGCGGCGCTTTCAATGTGGATGCAAATGACAGCACAACAACACTGGCCGATATCAATGCGCAATTTGGCACGGGGAGTGTTGACTTTCTTTTAAATGCCAGGCATTCTATCCAATACAAAAATGTTGGAATCAGCACAGCTGCCAGTTATAAAATAGGCATGGCCAATAGCCAGCACTATAAATATGGCAACAGGTTAACGCTGAACAGCATTGCATTTTACCAGCTAAAAACCAGTAGTATTACCATCATACCCAACGCTGGTTTTTCTTTTGAAAACATCGAAGGCAACCGCTTAAACCAACAAAAAATTTATTTAAGTGATGGAATGGATGCCGGCCGGTTTGCTACCGGTGGGCATGCGTTTAATTTTTTAGCTGGGGTTGAAGTCAGCATTAAAAAGATAACCGTAGGCGCCAACATTGAATCGCCATTGGCACAGGAATTTGCAGGCGGCCAAACCAAACTAAGTATGAAGGGAATGATGCATGTAACTTTTTCCTTGTGATGTTTTTGTGACGCTGGTGAAAGAAACCATCATTGAATTGATGGTTTTCATAAAGAACCTGCGTTTTATTTGGATAGTAAAAATCAATCTGCCTACATTTGCAACGAATTTGGTTTCTCTGCTTCAATGCGGAGAATTAAAAGGGAAGCCGGTGTAATTCCGGCGCTATCCCCGTAGCTGTAAAGAAGCCCCTCCAGCCTCCCCAAAAGGGAGGCTAAGAAGAGCAAAAATTGTCGAAGATTCACCACTGTTCCAACCAATAAGGAATGGGAAGGTTTTTACAATGCTTCAAGCCAGAAGACCTGCCAGGTATCATATTTAATCATTCACGGCTTTCGGGCGAAAGGCATGGAGTGTAAGCGCTGTAAGGCATTTATATTTCTACACAATGGTGGGTACTAATTTACCAGCATTGTAATTTTCCGGAAGCAGTCACAAAAAAAATTTTTTCAAAAAATGAAAAGAAAAATTTTATTGGTGACTGCTGTAATTATCAGTAGTCATTTGTACGCACAGGACAGTACAAAAAAAACATTGGATGAAGTGGTGGTAACCGCCACAAAAACGCCCATCAAGCAGTCGCAAACGGGCAAGGTAATCACCGTAATTGACCAGGCCACCCTGCAGCGCAATGCGGATAAAACACTCACGGAAATATTGAATTACCAGGCGGGTGTGTACGTTAACGGTGCTAACAATGTACTGGGTACCAACCAGGAAATGTATATGCGTGGCGCCGCCTCCGGCAACACCCTTATCTTGCTGGATGGAATACCGGTAAATGATCCGTCGCTGATTAATAACTCTTTTGATTTAAACAACATCAACCCTGCGCAGGTTGAAAAAATTGAAATTTTAAAAGGTGCGCAAAGTACACTATGGGGCAGCGATGCGGTGGCAGGAGTAATCAACATCATTACAAAAAAAGGGGGTGCAAAATCAATTACACCTTCGGCCAATATAGCGTATGGAAGCTACCATACTTTTAAAGCAGGTGCCGGGCTTAACGGCAAGGTTGATAAATTTTCTTATAACCTTAATTTCAATCATACCGACAGCAAAGGTTTTTCATCTGCCTATGACAGTACCGGCGGAAACACGTTTGATAAGGATGGATTTAAACAAAACAATCTACAGGCAAATCTTGGGTACGCGTTTTCACCAAAATTGTCTATCACCGGCATGACGAATTACGGAAAGTATAACAGCAGTTTGGATGGCGGTGCTTTTAAAGATGATAAGGATTATACCGGTGTCAATACCAGTTTCATCAATTCACTCACGTTTGTTTACAAATTAAAAAACGCGTCATTTCATTTCAGCAATACGTTCGTCAATACCCACCGTACCATATCTAATGATACCACCGCTGCTGCTGACAACGGAGATTTTTACCGGGCAGATTTTAAAGGAAAGTCGTATGTGTCTGAGTTGTTTGGCAATGCATCACTCAGCAGTAAATTATCATTGGTTGCAGGTGTGCAGCGTAGTGCTCACAACACCAGCCAAACCAGTAACGGCTACAGCAGAGATTTTGATTACGCCTATTCATCCGCCCTTGGTAAAGACAGTGCTAAAACAAATAACTACGCACTGTATGCTTCTTTAATTTTGTTGAACGTGGATGGCTTTAATATAGAAGGCGGGGTACGTTACAATCACCATAATATTTATGGCAGCAATGCTACTTTTTCATTCAATCCGTCTTACAATATTGATGAAAATACAAGGGTGTTTATCAATGTTTCGTCTGCGTATAAAGTGCCTTCCCTGTACCAGTTGTACAGTGAATACGGTAACCGGGATTTGCAACCCGAAAAAAGTATCAACTACGAAGCGGGAGTACAATTCTTTGGCAACGACAAAAAAAACTCATTGCGGTTGGTGGCATTTAAAAGGGATATTCGTCAGCTGATTATTTTTTATTCAGACCCGATAACTTATGCCAGTCAATACATTAACCGTGATAAACAAAACGATTATGGCTTTGAGCTGGAAAGTAATATTGCGGTTTGCAAAAAAGCTAACTGGGTAAATAATATTACCTGGGTAGATGGAAAAGGAAATACCGGCAGCGAAAAGGTGAAGAATTTTTACCGCAGGCCCAATTTTACTTTTAACAGTACGCTTACTTTACAACCTGTTTCGCAACTCACCGTATCTCCATCTTTTCGTTTTGTTGGCAGCAGGTTAAAAGGACAATATGATGCAGGACCGGCTCGCATGCCACAATATTGTACTCTTGATTTTTACGCCGGATATCATCTTACCAAACAAATAAATGCGTTTGCAGACATCCGGAATATTACCAACCAGCACTACCAGGATATTGTGGGTTATAACAGTCGTGGATTTAACTGGATGGCCGGTGTAAGTGTGGCTTTTTAAAACAAAAATTAGCAGTTTATCAATTAACGGCGGTTATCAGCCGCCGTTAATTATTCTTTACTGATAAAAGCGTAGGCATAAATTTAAAAAACCTGTCAACAATTTGGCGGGTACTGTTGTTATCAGGTTTTAATAGCAGGAAAATTTGATTTTTTATACGAATTGTCCTTAAACAAATGTTGACTTTAAAAATATTTTATGCAAGATCTGGATTTTGATATGAAAGCACCTTTATTAAGCTGGGATGTTTTTTGCGGTACTTATAACACCCTGATGAAGGATGCGGAAAAGTACCAGCAATCGGTTCAGCAAATGAAACAAATTGCCAAAGTAAATTTGTGGGGTAAAGAGCAATTGAATGAAGCGCTTAGGAATATCCGGCAGTTTGTAATTGTTATTACTGATCCCTTACAACAAATTGCTTTCACTGGCCCCGGGTTTGAAGAAATGACCGGTTATTCTGCTGTGGAAGCCTATGGAAGAAATCCTAAATTTTTACAGGGACCTTCTACCAATAAAAAAAATACGCAAACTATAAAGCTTCAGTTAACTAATAATAACGCAAGTGAAACAGTGCTGGAAAACTACCGCAAAGATGGCCAACTGTACCTCTGTAAAATTATTATAAAACCAGTTGTTAATATCCGCAAACAATTGGTGAATTATATTGCTTACGAGCAGGAAATTGCGGCTTGAAAAATCTGCTTTACTTTCCATTAAAAAATTACAACCGCTTTTTACTGAGATATTTTCCGGCATTTATTGGTGCCCGCAACTATATTTTAGTGAATTAAAATTATCCGGCAAAAAGATTTAAATGATGTTACTTGCATTTTCATTTATCATTCTGTTATGCGCTATACCATTGTAGTTATTTTTTTGCTGAACTTTTTTTTCTGTCCTGTAATGGCCCAGCATAATTTTAAAGGCATTGTTTTTAGTGCGGAAAATAACCTGCCACTCGCTGGTGTAACCATTTCTGTTGCCGGTAAATCCGTTACTCAAACAGATAGTACTGGTGTGTTTCAATTTATTGATAGCAGTGATAAAGTCAGCATTCATTTTACTCATATTGGTTACTTATCTGCCGTAGGAAAATATGCGGCATCGCAGCTAATCAATGTGGAATTAAATCCGGCAGGCATTACCCTATCTTCCGCTATTGTGAAGGCTTTTGAACGAAATACCACCTTAAAGAACATTCCTGCAACAGTAAGTGTATTGGGCCGAACTGATTTGGAGCGGTACAGCAATACTTCTATTCTGCAAGCTGTAAATACGGTGCCCGGTGTTAAGATGGATGAACGTAGTCCCGGTAGTTATCGCTTATCTATCCGAGGCAATTTATTACGCTCGCCTTTTGGTGTTCGCAATGTAAAAGTATATTGGAATGGTATGCCATTTACTGACGCCAATGGCAATACTTATCTTAACCAACTCGGTTTTGAAAATGTGGGTAAGATTGAAATTATAAAAGGGCCGGGAGGTAGCTTGTACGGAGCCGGCACAGGTGGGGTGGTGTTATTAAGCAGCCGCACTGCAGATAAAGATGAACACAGCATTGCGATTAACACACTTGCCGGCAGCTGGGGAACCTTTGGCACAAACATAGCCTATAAAAAAAGCGACGATCATTCCAATGTTGGGTTTAGCTATGCACACCAGCAAAGCGATGGCTGGCGTACCCACACCAACATGCGCCGGGATGTAGCCAATTATACCGCGTTATTTGACCTCAATAAAAAGCAAAGTATACAAACCAATATTTTTTACAGCGACTTATATTATCAAACACCGGGAGGGCTAACTGTTGCACAACTGGCAGCTAATCCACGCCAGGCAAGGCCTGCAGGTGGCCCGTTTAAAAGTGCGGAGGATCAGCAGGCAGCCTTGTATGTAAAAACATTTTACGCAGGCTTTGGCCATACTTACCGTTTTAATGATGATTGGACCAACACGACCAATGTATACACTTCCAATACCCGCTTTAGCAATCCGAGCATTTTAAATTTTCAGCGGAAAACAGAGCAGGGCATCGGCGGCAGAAGCATTACCCAATACCACCACGATAATTTTACGATGAATGTTGGCGGCGAATACCAGTATGGTTTTACAAGTACCCGAACATTTGGTAACAAACTTGGTGTACCGGATACGCTGCAGTTTGATGATGAAATTGGTGCCACGCAATACAATATTTTTTTGCAGGCAGACATCAGCCTTGCAGATAATTTTATATTGAATGCTGGCATCAGTTATAACAATTACAATTATGGGTTTACGAGGCTGAATAACCGGCCGGTAAAAACAATCAATAAAACATTTGACCCCATTGTTGTACCCCGTATTTCTTTATTAAAAAAGATGGGAAATTATTTTAGTGTATACGCCACCGTTAGTAAGGGGTATTCTCCGCCAACGATTGATGAAATTGTGCCTTCTGCCGGTATTTTTAATGCAACGCTGGATGCCGAAAAAGCCGTGAATTATGAGCTGGGTTTCAGAAGTGAACCGGTAAAAAATAAATTGTTTATTGATGCTGCTTATTATATTTTTTACCTGCGTAATACTATCGTAACAAGAAGAGATGCAAGCGGTGCCGACTATTTTGTAAACACCGGCAAAACCAAACAAAGCGGCCTGGAAGCAACCATTAATTATTATCCTGTTCGTGCTGCAAATGGCTTTGTAAATGAATTGAAAATCTGGAGCAATTATACCAACATCCATGCAAGATTTAATAGCTACCAGCAAGGTGTAAATGATTATAGCGGCAACAAATTAACCGGTACGCCGCCCAATGTATTTTTAGCGGGTATGGATGTTACCACCAAACCTGGACTTTATGCCAACATTACCTACAGCTATACAGATATATTACCGCTCAATGATGCCAACACATTTTTCGCTTCCCAATATAATTTGCTGATGGGGCGTGTTGGATACAAAAAGAAATTGTGTAAATCATTGGAGGGTGAATTGTATTTTTCCTTTGACCGTACTTTTAATACACCCTACAGTTTAGGTAACGATTTAAACGCCGCAGGCAACCGGTATTTCAATCCATCCGCACCCGAAAATTACTACGGCGGAATTAAATTAAAATTCAATTTGTAATAAGGATTACAATCTGCCTGTAAAATAACAGCGCCTGCTTTCAGTACTTGAAATGTATATTTGCAAAAATTTTCAGTAAATGGATTTTGGCGAAATAGCAATTAAGGAAATAGTAACTGTGGCATTTACCCTTTTTGCGGTAATTGACATGGTGGGCAATATTCCGGTATTGGCTTCGCTTAGGGTGAAGATGGGCGGCGAAATCAGGTCTACCCAGGCTACACTAGCCTCCGGCGCATTGATGATTTTGTTTTTATTTCTTGGCAAGCAGTTTTTAAACCTGTTGGGGCTGGATGTACAATCTTTTGCGGTAGCGGGTAGTATTGTAATTTTTATTATCGGGTTAGAAATGGTATTGGGGCATGAGTTTTTTAAATCCGAGGGCAATGCCAAAAGCGGCAGTGTGGTACCGATTGCATTTCCGCTGATAGCGGGGTCCGGTACACTCACTACCATCATGAGTTTGAAGGCCAATTATGGGGACATCAATATTTTTTTAGGTATTCTTATCAATTGCATTATTATCTACATCGTATTGAAGTCGTTGAAGTGGATAGAAAAATTTATGGGGCCAAACGGCATGGTGGTGATAAGAAAATTTTTCGGCGTAATATTGCTGGCCATAGCGGTAAAAATATTCGGTAGTAATTTCAGCCATTTTGGAAAGTGATCATGGCCTCGTAGTACAATGGATAGTATAAGGGCCTCCGAAGCCCCAGATCCAGGTTCGATTCCCGGCGAGGCCACAAAATGAATTAACCTCATCACAGTAATTGTGGTGAGGTTTTTTATTTGTCGCGGGCCAAAGGAATAATGTATCAGCGATAGTAAGATCACTTCATGCCAAATCGAACATTCTCAACCATTCGTCGAAATAACAACTCTGTTAAGCGAAAAATAAAAACGCTGCAAGTATTTGTTGCACTTTTACATCAGAAAGCAGGCAACGTACCAACTTTCAAGAACAGTTTTAAATTGAATATCCTAACGAACAAAACCTAATCCGAACAACCAGAACAACATCCATTATTTTAAAGAAAAGACCAAGTCCTAAAAGCCAACAACCGAATTACAATATCCTAACCGAACAAGCAAACCAATTAACTAGAAAACCAACAACACCGATTATCCGATACCCTGATTAAAGACCAAACATCCATTCACCTAAAAAAGACCGACGAGTATTTAATATCCTACTAAAAAAAGACCGCTGTCCCGCCTTGAAAAACGCATTGAAAGAAATGTGTGCCTTCAAAACGGATCAAAAACCAACTGAAATAATATTTACGAATGCCCTTTAGAGAGAGGGCATTTTTTTTACCACGGAGTTAATGGAGTTAAAACCGCACAGAGTTAAAGGAGTTTCTGAGTAACTTCGTGCCAAAACTCCTTTTCACTCTGTGGTAAAAAAACACGGAGTTACATGGAGAAAAATAAACTCGATTTACTCCGTGCAACAACTCCTTTCACTTTGTGGTTAATAACCAATAACAAAATATATTAAGAATGCCCTTTTAAAAGGGTGCATTTTTTACGCGGGTAGGCATAAGAATTTTATTGTCAGAATTTGCCATTGGCTCGAAAAAAAATGACGGATGGTTGAAATAACTTATCAAAATGCTGGTGTTTACTATATTTGCAACAGTTTTTGTTACTGAACAACCCCATATTAGTGTACAACACATCATCTTCAAAACGCAACGGCTATGTAATTTTTAGATAAAATATCAAACAATAAGCAGCAACTAAAGAGCCGCTTAATTTTTTATTCTAAAAATTATTACATGTCTATATCAAAAAAATACGGAAGGACATTTCATTATCCCTTCTCTCCCGGCACTTCCAGCGACGATAGAATTAATAGTGATTACTGGCAACACATCCGGCAACTGGACACCGTTGTACACACCGAAAAACTGGATGGCGAAAACAATTGCCTTAGCAGGTACGGCGTATTCGCCAGGTCACACGCAGCACCTACCACATCTGCATGGACAAGCTACCTGAGGGAAAAATGGAGTCACCTGAAAAATGACCTGGGAGAGTATGAAATCTTCGGGGAAAATTTATACGCCATTCATTCTATTCAATACCCTTTGATTGAACAGCATTACTATGTTTTTGCTGTAAGGGAGTTGGACAAGTGGCTTTCATGGGAAGAGACCATCTTCATTGCATCACTATTTGATTTGCCCGTTGTACCTGTAATTGAAACCATCACAAATTTTAGTGACCAGCAACAATTTGAAAATAACTTATTGTCGCAGGTAAAAAAGGAAAGTACTTTTCTATCGGTAGATGTACAGACCAATAAGCCCTGTACGATGGAGGGAATTGTAAGCAGGAACAGCAATGCATACAAGGTGGATGATTTTGAAACAAATGTTTTTAAGTACGTGCGCAAAGGGCATGTAAAAACAGATGAACACTGGACAAGAAACTGGAAACGTGCACCCTTAAAATTTGAAAGCAATGTGGACACTAACAAAAAATAAAAACTGGGAGCAGCTGAAAAATTTAAGCTGGGTAAATGATATGCACGGTGTACCGCAAAGCCCCGTGCACCATGCAGAAGGAGATGTAGCGATACATACGCAAATGGTATTGGCAGCCTTAGAAAATATGGAGGCATTTAAAGCCCTTAACGAACAAGACAGGGAGACTGTTTGGACTGCCGCACTAATGCACGATGTTGAAAAAAGATCAACCACTTTTACAGATGAAAATGGACAGATCGTTTCGCCGGGCCATGCAAAAAAAGGGGCTGTTACAACAAGAAAAATTTTGTACCGTGATTTTGCAGTACCGTTTGTAATAAGAGAGCATATTTCCGGGCTGGTGCGCTATCATGGCTTGCCACTTTGGGTTTTTGAAAAATCCAACCCGGTACAGGCATTAATAAAAGCAAGCCTTGAAGTAAACACCCGCTTACTTGTACTGCTGGCAACAGCCGATGTACTGGGCAGAATTTGTAGTGACGTAGATGAATTGTTGTACAAAATTGAGTTGTTCAAAGAATTGGCGAAAGAGCATAATTGCTGGGGCAAACCGAAAAGTTTTTCAAGTAATCTTTCCATGTTTCAGTATTTCCGGAAGGATGACCGGCAACCTGATTTTGAAGCGTTTGATGACACGCAGACTTTGGTAATTATCATGAGCGGCATTGCTGGTAGCGGTAAAGATTTTTACATCGCTAAAAATTATCCCACGCTTCCTGTTGTTTCATTGGATGACATGCGGCGAAAAGCAAAGATTGGGTATGGGGATGCTAAAGGGAACGGACGCATCATTCAAGCGGCGAAGGAACAGGCAAAGCAATACCTGCGCAGTAAACAGGCGTTTGTTTGGAATGCTACCAATATCACCCCGCAAATGAGGGAGCAGCTGATTGATTTGTTTGAACCGTACAAACCCCGCATTAAAATTATTTATGTAGAAACTACATATAGTAAACTGGCAGCGCAAAATAAAAATCGCGAATTTACTTTGCCCCAGACCGCCATTGAAAAAATGATTGATAGGTTGGAAGTGCCGAAGCAATGGGAGGCGATGGAAGTGGAATATGTTGTTTAAATGACTAAAGGCGCTGCAACAATGCTCGAAAAAATGCAGCGCCTTTAATCTTTATTTCTTCCTTTTTCGCCGGGATATAATTGCCATACCGGGTCGCTTTGCCAAAATTCTTTAGTAGTGATATCCATCAGGCTCAATTTGCCGGTAAAAGCAGCGCCAGTATCCAGGTTCCACACATTGCATCCCTGCATAGGGGTATCGATATTATAATACAAAGTGGGCGTATGGCCAATGTATATTTCTTTGAATAATTTTAACCTTTTTGGAAAAAGCACAGAGTCTTTTTTTATGCGCTTATCCATTGTAAGTGCCATTTCCCACAGTGTTCTGTCCCAGGTGAAATTGGAGTCGTGAAATTCTTTTTGCGGCCCATGCATAGAGGTAAAGCCTGCATGAATAAACAACCGGTTATTATCATCGGTTATATAGTAAGGCATTTGTTCCAGGAAATTGAGATGGCGTAATTTTTTTTCGTGGCTGGCGTTGGCGTAGCTGTCGACAGTAGCCTGGCCGCCATGAAAAAGCCAGGTGGCGTTGGCTACACCGGTTCGCAACCATTCTTCACACCATACATCGTGATTGCCTTTTATAAACAGGCATTCGTTGGTGTTATCCAGGTCAATGATAAAGTCAATCACGCCGGCAGATTCACTCCATCCATCTACGTAATCACCCAGGAAAATCAGGGTATCTTCAACTGTAACCATAGCGGTTTGTAATAGTTGTTGCAGTGCTTTTAAGCCACCGTGTATGTCGCCTATT
>JBBQWL010000028.1:0-97247 GCA_038210625.1 Chitinophagales bacterium
AGATCTGACAGGTATTGTAAGCAATCATCATCTGATTTAAAAGTCCGGTTAAATGTAATTGAATTCACTCCTGCAAAGTAAGCACGTTTTGTCATCGTCCAAAGTTAATACTTTGCGACCTAAACGCCTATACCTATAAATTATTTCTGAACATATTATTTACGTTGTTTTCATTTCATGCCATGGCGCAGAATGATTCAATTTACGACTGTAACGTTAGACTTATTACAAAGTACCCAAACTGTGATTCACTTCGATGGATATTTGATGATCCCAAAGTAAACTATAGAAAGATGTTGAAAAAGGATAGACAATTAATATCGTTTCTTAATCTCTATAGATCTAATACTCTCACTTTAAAAAAATTACAAGATCAGATAAACACTATCAATCATTATGGAGAAACCAATCATGCTTTTTCTGACACGATTGGAAGGCAATTGATTTTATTTAATCACGGCCTTGTTTCTTTGTTAATACGATATCGAGTTAGGAACGATAGCATATTAACTCGTTATTATGATTTAGAAATAAACAACCCGCCAGGAGCAAGTTACAGTCGGCCTTTAACTTATCATTATAAGATATTCAAATTGCTAAACTTCTGCTTAGGAATAAGGTATAGCTGTTATAATTTTGAGGAGGAGTTTTAACTCGCACTGGCGCAGGAATTAGGCGATGGCCAGTGCAGCGCTGCTTCCTGTCATGAGAGTACCAAAAAGGGCGATTGCAAATTAGTTATAACAGAACAGTTTTGACAATGTATAATCCAACGCATGGAATTGCTGAACAAAATGATATCGTAAAAGAGTGCGACGCCAATGCAGCCGAACAAAGCTTTGCAGGCCGGACAATAATTTTATAAAAAAGCTCCACAAATTGGTTTGCCAAATTGTGGAGCAGCGTGCTGTTATTAACCGAAAGAAATCAGACATCTAAAAATCAGCCATCAGACATTTCGTTCTATTCATTTGGTTTTTCAACCTTGCTTACCACCCGTATTTTTCTTAGTAGTTTCCTGTTCTCCTTATTGTGCATTAACTTAAATTCGAGTGCGTAAATAACCGGTAAAATTAACAGCGTGAGAATGGTGGAAGTTACCAGGCCACCGATTACCACTACCGCCAAAGGCTTCTGTGTTTCACTACCGATACCGGTTGAAATAGCGGCGGGCATTAAGCCAATCATAGCCATCAATGCCGTCATTACTACAGGGCGTACCCTTGATTTTACACCTTCTCTGATGGCGTCATCCAGGTGCATTTTAGCATCCAGGTTTTTTCTAAACACGCTGATAAGAATTACTCCATTTTGAATACACACCCCGAACAAGGCGATGAAGCCAATGCCCGCGCTGATACTAAAATTGATACCGGTGAGGTGCAGTGCAAGAATACCACCGATCAATGCGAATGGTACATTCATGATGGTTAAAAAAGCATCTTTCGCATTGCCGTAAGTGATAAACAAAATTAAAAATATTACCAGCAAACAAATGGGCACCACCCTCGCCAACGTAGCGGATGCACGTTGCTGGTTTTCAAACTCTCCGTTCCAGCTCATTTTATATCCTTGTTGTAAATGCACCGCCGCATCCACCTTTTGCTGAGCGTCGGCAATGGTACTTCCTAGGTCCCGGCCACGCACAGAAAATTTTACGGCGATGTGCCGCATGTTGTTATCCCGAAATATAAATGCCGGTCCCGTTAAAGTGCGTATGCTGGCAATTTCTTTTAAAGGAATTTTGGCGCCATCAATGGCCGGCACCATTAAATTTTCAATGGTTTCCTGGCTGGCCCTGAACTCCCGCTGGTAGCGCACCCGAACATCGAATTTTCTTTCACCTTCGTATAATTGTGTGGCGGCCTTACCGCCAATGGCCATTTCAATTACCGCATTGGCATCGGCAGTATTGATACCATAGAAAGCCATTTTCTGCTGGTCCAGTTCTATGCGAAACTCCGGCTGACCAAGGTTTCTGAGCACGCCCAAATCTTCAATGCCTTTTACTTTTTTCAGTTCATCCATTACGGCGTTGGCGGTACTATCCAGCGTTAAAAAATCTGGCCCGAATATTTTAACTGCCATAGCGGCGTTTACACCGGCCACCGCTTCTTCCACGTTATCACGAATGGGTTGTGAATAGTTAAATACGATGCCGGGAAATTTGCGCAACTGGGCGTCCATTTCATCTATCAATTGATCCTCTGTAATTTTTCTTGTCCAGGTTTTTTGTTGTTTTAAATCTACCTGTATTTGAACATTGAAAAAACCCTTCGGATCGGTACCATCATTGGTTCGGCCTACCTGCGACAGTGTTTGTTTTACTTCCGGAAATTTTTGCAGGATGTCAACCATTTTATTGCTCACCAGGTTGGCTTCGGATAATGAAACGCTCATCGGTAATTCGGCTTCCACCCATAAAGCACCTTCATTTAAGTCGGGTAAAAATTCAGTGCCTAAAAATTTAGCAGAGAAGAAAGTCAGAACCATGACGGTGATGGCAATCAATACACTTATTTTTTGATTGCGATATACAACTGCTAATAATTTAGCAACCCCGTTTTCAAAAAACAACACGATGGGATTGTGCTTTTCACGCACATTTTTACGGAGCAAAATGCTGGACAGTGCAGGTACGAGCGTGAGTGTGAACAGCAAAGCGCCTACCAACGCAAAACCAAGTGTATAAGCCAGCGGCGAAAACATTTTGCCTTCTACTTTCTGAAAAGCGAAAATGGGAATTAAACAAGTAATAATGATAAGCTTGGAAAAGAAAATAGACTTACCCATTTCTGTTCCAGTTGTTTTGAACAAGCCGAGTTTGGCCAGTTTATTGAATTTTTCCATACCCACTTCACGGGCTTTATGATCCATGGCAACAAACAATCCTTCCACCATTACCACCGCTCCATCTATGATTATACCAAAGTCGATAGCACCCATAGAAAGCAGGTTGGCGCTCATGCCTTTGATGCGCATACAGATAAAAGCAAACAACAATGATAAAGGGATGATGATACTAACCGTAACGGTTGTTCGCCAGTCGGCCATAAACAACAATACGATGAGGGTTACCAACACAATGCCTTCAATTAAATTATGTATCACGGTTTCCTGCGCAAAATCCATCAGGTTGGTACGATCGTAAAAGGTATTTATTTTTACATCTTTTGGTAAAATATTTTCGTTCAGGTCTTTTATTTTGGCCCGTACATTGTCCAACACTTCGCTGGGGTTTTCGCCTTTGCGCATTACAATGATCCCTTCAATTACATCTGTTTGTTTACCATTCTTGTCGGCCCGTTCCACCTGGCCCAGCCTGGGTTTTCCTGCTTCCACTACATTGGCCACGTTCCTTATCAGCAGGGGCACACCGTTGGTTTTGGCAATGATGATGTTTTGAATTTCGTCGATATTGTTCAGCAAACCGATACCTCTTACCAGGTAGGATTGACCGTTTCTTTCAATGACATCACCACCTACATTTACATTGCTCTTGGCAATGGCATTGTACACATCCAGCGAAGTGAGATTGTATTTTAGCAACAGATCGGGATTAACGCTTACTTCAAAAGTTTTTTCTTCGCCGCCAAAACTATTTACATCGGCTACGCCGGCCACGCTTTTAAATTGCCTGTCGAGCACCCAATTTTGAATGGTGGTTAAATCCTGGATAGACCTGGTAGCGCTGCTTAACGTGTACCTGAATATTTCACCGGTGGGGCCGTAAGGTGGCTGCACATCTGGCTTTACACCATCGGGTAAATCGGCGCCACTTAACCGGCTCATTACCTGTTGCCTTGCAAAGGCGTCGTCTACATCATCGTCAAAAATAATCCTGATATAAGAAAGGCCAAACGCTGAGGTAGTACGCAGGTTTGATTTTTTCTGAACGGAATTCAGTACCGTTTCCATTGGGATAGTGATAAATTTTTCAACCTCTTCCGCACTTCGGCCGCTCCATTGCGCAATGATGATGATCTGCGTGTTGGTTACATCCGGAAAGGTTTCAATCGGTGTATTTTTATAACTGAAAATACCAATCACTACAAGGATACCTGTAAAAAAAAATACCAGGTAGCGGTGACGTAGAGAAAAGTGTATTATTTGTTTGATGAACTTATTCATAACAGGTGTAAAAAGCGTTTAAAAAAGCGGTGTGTGATAGAGCGGCTTATTTTTCTGTCAGGGCTTTGTAAAATAAAATCTGGTTAGCAGAAATTACTTTTTCGCCTACCTGTAAACCAGCTTTCAGATAGGTTTTGTCTCCTAATATTTTCATGATTTCAACCTGCTTTACTTTTAGATCGCATTTGCCCTGGTAGGTAACCACGTAGTTGTTTCCGTTTTCAGAAATGATGGCCGTTGATGGAATGCTGATGGCGTTTTGCCCTTCTTTATTCAGAACAGTAATGTTGGCAAACATTTCTGGTTTTAATTGCAGGTTATCATTTTTTAACCGCACTCTTATCTTCATCACTTTTGTTTCGGGGTCCAGTATCTGGCTAACCTTATCTACCACGCCGTTAAAGGTTTTATCAGGATAGGCCAATGTAGTTACATTGGCAACATAGCCTTCTTTTACTTTTGCAATGTCTGTTTCATAAACATTTGCCCAAACCCATACTTCACTTATATCGCCGATGGTAAACATGTTCTCCGTATTATCGGCACGAATAAAAGCGCCTGCATTGATCTTTTTATCAACAACATAACCAGCAATGGGCGCCGTGATTACATAGCTGCCGCCAACATTGGTATGTCCGCCGCCATTGATATTAATTTGCTCCTTTAATTTTTGTACTGCCGTAAGTGCCTTGCTGTAATTTTCTTTTGCTTCACTATATTCCCTTTCGCTGGCAATGCCGTTTTTAAACAAAGAGGCTTCATTATCCATTTGCCTTTTAGCAATATTCACATCATTTGCTGCGGTAGACAAATCGCTGTAGTTGCCTGCTACTTCTACGCTTTTGATTGTTGCCAGCACTTGCCCTTTGCTAACCTTGTCGCCTTGAGAAACTTTTACTTCCATTACTTTTCCGCTGCTGAACGGAAATACTTTTACCACTTTGCTATCACTAAAGCTAATCTCGCCCGACAACTTTAATGCGTTTTCTATGTTGCCATTGGATGCAGAATCTATGTGTATGATGTGCTCCATTGAATCTGTAATACAAATTTTTGCATGGGGATCTGCTTCTGCTTCTTTCTTTTCTTTACACGAAAATAAAATTGCTGCGGAAAAAAATAGGGAGGCTATTGGGGCTATTTTCATTGTATGTTAGTGAGTTGTTGTTATAAGAGTTATTTGTAAAAAAGGATATAGATATACTAAATAAACCGATTGATTTTTTGGATACTAAAGACCGTTAACAATTAATCGATTTTTATTACGTCATTGCCTACTGTATAATTAAGGTCAGCTGCGGCATGTACCAAACCATTGTGTTGCTCAAGCAGTTTTAGTTTTGTGTCTTTATAAGCATCCATAAAATCAATAAATTCCAACAAGCTTAACTGGCGTTGCTGATAGCTTTGCAGCATGTTGTTGAAAAGGGTATCGTATTGCTGAGAAAAATTTAATTGTTGCCTGTTATTGACACTTTGGTAAAAAGCAAACTTGCTGGCCGCATTTGAAATTTCATTTTTTATTCTTGCTGTTGTAAGGTCTGTAACTGCCTGCTGTTGCTGGATAGAGAACTTTGCCGCTGCAATATTACCCTGGTTTTTGTTGAAAATATTTAACGGCAGTGCAACCGCCAGGCCTACATAATTGTTGGCATAACTGCTGCGCTGATCATATTCTGTTCCAATACTAATATCGGGTTTTGCCAATGCCTTCTGGTACGTTAGATTGTGATTTTGCAACGCCAAAGCGGTTTGTGCAAGCCTTGCATCCGGCCGGTTTGCAATGGCCTGTTGCAGTAAAGCACTTGTATCTGGAATCGTTACCGTGGTAAGGTCTCCAAATTTGTATTCAAATGCCGGCGCTATAAATTTTTGATCATTGTTGTTGAGTAATAATTTTACTTCACTCTCTGTGTTTAGCAATTGGGCATCTGCGTTTACCAATTCGTTTTGCAAACTGAATAGCAATGCTTTTATGCGCAGGTTATCTTTCACAGAAACATTCCCCGCCTGCAGCAAAAGATCCATCCCTTTGGAAAGCTTATTGACTTCGTCTATTTCTCCTGTATAAACTTTTTTAATTTTCAGCAGATGGCTTACTTCCAGCAAATCGTTGTGCAGGGTATAACGAAGCGTACGCAACAAATCATCAAACTGCTCCTGGGAAATGGTGGTATTATCTTCCGCAAGTTGTGCGGCTTTATTTCTTTTACCTGTGGTTCGTACCAGTTGCATTACTTGTACATACACCTGCCCGGCGGTGGTGTTGTGCTGAAAAAACTTGCCATCATAAATATTCTGATCGGTGGTGAGAACCGGGTTGTCCCAAAGTTTTGCCTGTTTTATCAGTGCTTTGTTTACATCTACATTATACCTTGCAGCCAGTAACGACAGGTTGTTTTGTAAAAATATTTTCTCAGCTGCGGGAAATGACAGAGATAGTGTGTCAACGCTGGTTTGTGCGGTAACCCTGGAACACAAAATGGTAATTATGAAAAAAAGAGCAATTTTTTGCATGGGGTTATAATAGATTTTTCATCAATGGGCAAATATAGACTGGGCTTTGGTTAAGCGTTTATTAACAAAAGTTAACGACCGGTTAAGCAATTTAGTTAACAACCAGTTGAGTAATTAGCAGGATATGATTTGACAAGGTTATTTTTGCAATAATGAACGTAGTGATAAATATAAATTCGATACAAGAGGCGCAGGTGTATGATGAAATTAATTGTATGAAGGATCGCTTTCGGCATTTGATGAGTGATCACCCTCAACACCATTTTTTTTTGTTAACAGCAAATAAGAATGAGCCATTGGCTTCTTTAAAAAATAGTTCGATAATAAATGCACCCAATTTCAGCAACGGTTTTTTGAAATCGGCGTGGTATACTTACCGGGTACCGGCAATTTTAAAAAAAGTCAATGCTTCGGTGTTTGTCAATATCGAGGCCGTTTGTTCACTCAAAACAGCTGTGCCGCAATGTTTGGTGTTGCAGCAGTTTTCAATCCAGCCAGATTCCTACAGATTGCAGAAAAAAATTGCGGTACATTTTCATAAAGCTGCACAAACCGTTACCACTGCGCAGTGTTATAAAAATAGTATTTGTAACCAGTATAAAGTGGAAGAAGAAAAAGTGCAGGTAGTATATAACGGCACCAATAATCATTTCATACCACTGGATCAACCAGGAAAAGAAAACGCCAAAAACAAATATGCAGAAGGGAAGGAGTATTTTTTATTTACCGGCGAACTTACAACTGCTAATAATCTCATGAATTTACTAAGGGCGTTTTCATTTTTTAAGAAACGACAAAAAAGCAATATGCTGCTGCTGATTGCGGCAACTAATTACAGCGCAGGTAATTTGTTTGAAAAAAGTTTGCAGACTTACAAATATAGAAATGAGGTAATAGTAGTACCAAACCTTGGCATTGAAGCCCTTGCCACAGTCACAGCCGCTGCCTATGCTTTTATATATGCACCTTTGCTGGATAGTTACTATACGAATGTAATAAACGCTATGCAATGTGGCGTGCCGGTAATTGTAAATAATTCACTTCTTATGCACGAAGTTTGTGATGATGCCGCTTTATTTACAGAGCCAGGCGTTTTTGAAAATATTGCGGATAAAATGATGCTGGTATTTAAAGATGAAACCTTGCGCAATGTATTGGTTACTAAAAGCAGTTTAACGGCGGCCAATTTTGATTCCACGAAAGCAAATGATATGCTGTGGCAAACTATTGAAAAATGTACCTCCTTAAAGGATTAACACAAAGCTTTATCTTTGCATCCGAAAATTTATCATTAAATAAAGCAATCTGGAAAGCAGGTAACAATAAAATTATATGAACCAGTCTACTATTAAAATTGATGTGCTGTTAGATCCGGATAAAATTCCTCAGCAAATAAGCTGGGCGGCCAGCGACAGTACAGCGGATATGGCGCAGCAAGCCAAAGCCATGTGTATTGCTTTTTGGGATGGGGCAGATAAAACTGCATTAAGAATTGATCTTTGGACTAAGGATATGATGATGGATGAAATGGCGGACTTTTATTACCAGATGCTGATGACAATGGCAGATACTTTTAAAAGGGCTACGCATCAACATGAACTGAGTGATGATATGAAAAAATTCGCCAAAGAGTTTTTTGATAAGTTCAGGGCAATCCAGTTGAAAGAGCAACAATAAAAGCATCGCTGCCCATTTGCGATGTATACAATAAAATTTTTATTTACGATATAAAAAAGTCCGGCAAGGGTACTCGGCAACTACACATATGAATCTTGAGCAACAGATAATGACAGAAATGAAGGATGCAATGAAAGCAAAAAACGAGGGCGTTTTAAGGGGCCTCCGTGCTATTAAAGCAGAAATTATTAAGGCGAAAACAGAGCCGGGAGCCGGGGGCGAAATTGATTCGGCAACCGAGCAAAAATTTTTGCAAAAAATGATGAAACAACGCAGGGATTCATTGGATATTTTTGAAAAACAGGGCCGGGAGGATTTAGCAGTAAAAGAGAGAGAAGAGATTGCTGTAATAGAAAAGTTTCTTCCAAAACAAATGACGGAAAACGAAATTAGGGAAGCTGTTGCTGCGATTATTACTCAAACCGGGGCAAGCTCTCCGGCTGATATGGGTAAAGTAATGGGCGTAGCCAGTAAGCAACTGGCAGGCCTTGCCGATGGAAAAATAATCAGCACAATTGTTAAGGAGCTACTGAGTAAATAAAACTACTTTTTTGATAGACATTGTTTTTGCCATATTGATTGTGATAGCCATTATTAAAGGTTATCAGAAAGGGCTGATCGTTGCCATCTTTTCTATCGTTGCGTTTATATTGGGGCTGGCTGCAGCACTTAAATTGTCTTCGGTTGTAGCGGTGTACCTGCAAAACAAAGCCACTATATCAGCATCCTGGCTACCCTTTATTTCATTCGCCATCGTATTTATAGTGGTGGCTGTATTGGTAAATATGGGCGGTAAGCTGATAGAAAAAACTTTTGAAATGGCAATGCTGGGTTGGTTGAACAGAATTGGAGGCATACTATTATACATTGTGTTATACATCATCATATTCAGCGTTTTTTTATTTTATGCAGATAAAATACACCTGTTTAATGAAACTAATATGGAATCGTCTAAAGTATATCCCTTCGTGAAGCCATGGGCGCCATTTGTAATAGATGGTTTTGGAAAAATCATCCCGGTTTTCAAAGATATGTTTACACAACTGGAAGGATATTTTGAAAGCTTGTCTTCCAAAGCAGCCCGTTAATTTGAGGCATTATTTTATTTACTGTAATTTTAACCCGAATCACTATTTTAGCGGTTGGTTATATCACCTGCATTTATCAGTTCCAACAATGAGTTACGAATTTAAACAAGACGGAAAATTTAAGTACATAGAAGTTGGAGAGGGGGAACCGTTACTGTTACTGCATGGACTATTCGGCGCACTAAGTAATTTTAAGGACCTGATTGAACACTTTCGTTTAACCCACAAAGTAATTGTGCCCATACTTCCGTTGCTGGAACTGGATTTGCTTCATACCTCTGTGGGAGGTTTGCAAAAATTTGTTTTTCGTTTTATTGAGCACCGCAATTATAATGATATTCATTTACTAGGTAATTCGCTAGGTGGTCATGTAGCGCTGGTGCATATTTTAAAACATCCGGAACGGATAAAATCATTGATATTAACCGGTAGCTCAGGTTTGTTTGAAAATGGCATGGGTGATACTTACCCTAAGCGTGGCGACAAGGAATATATACGAAAAAAGACAGAGCTTACTTTTTACGACCCGGCTATGGCTACAGAAGAGTTGGTGAATGAAGTATTTGAAATAACCAACAACCGTATTAAAGTAATAAAAATAATTGCGCTGGCGAAAAGTGCCATCCGCAATAACCTGGGCGAGGAATTGAAGGATATTAAACAACCTACCTGCCTTATTTGGGGTAATAACGATAGTATTACTCCGCCTTTTGTTGGTAAAGAATTTAATAACCTGATTCCGAATAGCGAATTACATATTATTGATAAGTGCGGGCACGCACCCATGATGGAAGTTCCAGAAGAATTTAACCAGGTATTGGATGCTTTTTTAGCAAAACAAAAAATGCCTGCTGCAACAGTTAAACAAATTTAATTGTCCTATACTTAAAACAAGTTTTCTACCGTTATTGTAATGCTACAATTACTCTTTTATGCTTACAGCAGAACTGATTAATAATAATATTCCGAGACTGCAATTGCAGGATTCTGTTGGTAAGGCCATTCGTCTTATCAATGATTACAGAGTTACGCACCTTCCGGTAGTGAATGAGGAAATTTATTTAGGAATGATCAGTGAAGATGATTTGCTGGATGCCTATGATGAAAAATCGGGTATTGAAATATTGCAGGAGAATTTTGTACACGACTCTGTAAAAGATGATGTACATTTTTTAAATGCGGTAAACTACACCAGCCTGCACGAAACTTCCATTGTACCTGTAATAAATAAAACGAATGCATTAACGGGCGTAATAACCGCCCCCGATCTATTAAAAGCGATGGCTGCATTTTCAGGATCAAACGAATTTGGTGGCATCATCGTACTGGAAATGGAACGGCAGCAGTTTGCCGTTTCGCAAATAAGCAGAATTGTGGAAAGCAATGACGCCGTTATCTTAAACCTTAACACTACACGGCATGCCGACTCGGGCATGTTTACCGTTACACTTCATTTAAACAAACAGGAAATTACTGGCATTGTTACTGCTTTTGAGCGATACGAGTACAATGTGCTATATTCTTTTGGCGATGAAAAATTTGAGGATAATATTGATACCAACTATCGGCACTTAATGAACTACCTGGATATTTAAGTTTAGTTTGCCATCTCTGTTTGTTCAGGTATTCTTTTTTACACGTCGCATTCCTCCATAAGTAATTATATACCTCCTCAATTTCCAGTAAGTAATTCACCGCTGTTTCAATACCTTCTTATTTAAAAAATTAGTAAATATTTTTCAATTAAATTAGCAGACTTATTATTTAATTAATACAACACAACCAATCAATAGCAGGTCAGGGGTTGTTATGCGGTAATAATAAAAGTAAAAAAATGAAAATTGCAATATATAGCCGGGGGATAGAAAACGATCAGCACAAGGATATTGAAACCTTTATGGAGGAGCTGAAAACCTATAATGTTGAGCCTGTTTTTTTCCAGGATTTTTTTAACAAGTTTTATTCTGCCGTAAACATGCGGGGCAAATATGGCACATTCAATGCGGCAGAAGATTTGGATGACAGTTATGATTTTATGATTAGCCTCGGTGGAGACGGCACTTTGCTGGATACGGTAACGCTTATACAGGATAAAGGAATACCTGTATTAGGAATCAATTATGGCAGGCTGGGCTTTCTTGCCACAATAGGTAAAGAAGATTTAGGCTCGGCCATCAAAGCATTGGTCGATAGAACTTATGTACTTGATAAAAGAACCCTTATTCACCTGGATGCCGATCTTCCATTATTTGGTAATGCACCCTTTTGTTTAAACGAGTTTGTAATTCATAAAAAAGATACATCCTCCATGATAAAAATTCATACGTACTTAAACGGCGAATTTTTAAATACCTACTGGGCGGATGGCTTAATTGTTGCTACGCCTACCGGGTCAACCGGTTATTCACTAAGCTGCAATGGACCTGTTGTGTTTCCTGAAAGTGGCAATTTTGTAATTACACCAGTAGCGCCTCACAACCTGAACATACGACCCATTGTAGTTTCAGATGATAATATAATCTCATTTGAAGTAGAAAGTAGAAGTGACGGTTTTTTATGTAGCCTGGATAGCAGACGGGAGTTAGTACCTAAAGAAGTGCAGCTAGCTGTTAAAAAAGAAGAATTTTCAATTAACCTGGTTAGGCTAAATGAAAATAATTTTTTACAAACGCTACGTAATAAGCTTTCGTGGGGGTTGGATAAACGCAATTAATTTTGGTTCCTGTCGTTAACTGTTGTTACATAAACTTCTTTCATCTAACAGGGAATAGGCTGACTTATTTTTAAAACAATTTTTTACTTTGTAGTTATGAAAAAAACCATCCTTTCTGTATCGTTGCTCTTCTCCCTGGTTTCTGGGGTGATGGCGCAAAAAGAATATGGTACAGTTCAGCAGGGCGAGTTTGGCTTTACAGCTGGTGTGGCTCATTATTTCGGCGATTTAAATACACGGGCGAAACTTAACAGGCTTAAACCTGCCGTGGGCGTTTTTTACAGAAAACAATTTAATAATTACCTGGGCTTGCGGGTAAGTGCACACTATGCGCAGCTTGGTTATAGCGACATTTATAGTAAGAATAGTTTTCAAAATACCAGGAACTTAAGTTTTAACTCAGATATCCTTGAATTTGCAGTTCACGGAGATTTTAATTTTTTAAAATACATTCCAGGCGACCCCGATTTTTCATTTACACCCTACGTAAGCCTCGGATTGGGGATTTTTAGCTACAATCCTTATGCATACTTAAATAATAAAAAAGTATTTCTTCGCCCCTTAGGTACAGAAGGACAGAATATAAAATATGTGGGGGCAGATGGTAAAGTAAGAAAGCCTTATGGAAGTACTGCTATGTGCATTCCTATCGGCCTTGGCATAAAATACAGTATTAACAGCAACATGAACCTTTCTTTTCAAATTGCAGAACGCCTTACTACTACCGATTACCTGGATGACGTAAGTACTACCTACGTGGGAGCGGATAAATTCCCGCCGTTGAACGGACAGTTGTCTACTGCCGGTCTTTTGCAAGACAGGAGTTATGAAAAAGTGCCCGTTCCTATCGGAAATGAAGGCGTGCAACGTGGCTGGAGCAAACAAAAAGATCAATACATTATTTTCGAAGTGGGTCTGTCATTTAACATCAGCAGTTATGTATGCCCTAAACCCTGATTAATCTTTTCTAAAATAAAAAAAACGCCGGATGTAAATCCGGCGTTTTTTTTGGTTAAGCATTAACGGTTAAGATTTGGTTAAAACGCTTATTGCAACTAAATTTTATTACTTTTGCACCCCAAAGTCGGCCGCTAGTGCTGATGTTATTTTATATGAGTTTGAAGGATACAATCAACATGCAAAAATTGCCTCGTCACATCGCCATCATCATGGACGGCAATGGAAGATGGGCTAAAGAAAAAGGCGAAGACCGTCTTTTTGGCCATATGCACGGGGTGGAAAGTGTTCGGAATATAGTGGAAGGTTGTGCTGAATTGGGTATTGAGTACCTTACATTGTACGCATTCAGTACTGAAAATTGGGACAGGCCTGCATACGAAGTAACTGGCCTTATGGAATTATTGGTAGATACTATCCGCAAGGAAGTTCCAACCCTGAATAAGAATAATATTAAGATGCACGCCATTGGAGATATGAGCATGTTGCCCGAAAATGCCAGGAAGGAATTGAACGAAGCATTTGAGGAAACAAGCTCCAATACCGGACTAAACCTCATTATGGCGCTTAGTTACAGCAGCCGCTGGGAATTGATGGCAGCGGTAAAGCAAATTGCAATCGATGTAAAAGAAGGAAAGCTTCAGCCCGAACAAATTACACAAGATACCATACAACAATATTTATCAACCAGTAGTTTTCCAGATCCTGAATTAATGATCCGAACAAGCGGCGAATACCGCATCAGTAATTTCTTACTATATCAGCTTGCCTACGCTGAATTGTATTTTACAAATACCCGTTGGCCGGATTTTAGAAAAGATAACCTGTATGAAGCTATTATAGATTTTCAACACAGGGAAAGAAGATTTGGTAAAACCGGTGATCAGGTTAAGGAAGAAATACCCATTTCATAGTTGTATTCTTTGTTCTGCAGTGTGCATTGTTCTTAAAACAAAACGTCTGCCGGATGAATAAGTATGTAAGTGACCCTTGCAACAATACATATTATTGCGTATTTAAAAGGGTAGAATTGTTGTAATTTTTTATAAAAAGCACTGTTAAAAACAGGCGGATTGTTTAACAAATAGTTTTCATTATAGCAAGTAATTTGCCGGATAGTAAAAAAACCAATTAATGCACAGGATTTACCAGAACTTTTTATTGATAATTATCATCGCTTTTATTGGCAATGCCGCAGTTGCCCAGGTAGTTCCTGATACTTCACACCCGGTTTCAGCAAATCCCGAATTGCTGGAAATTTTAAACGCCAAAACTCCCAAACCATACACTATTGCAGGCATAACTGTAACAGGTAACAAAGGCTTTGATGGTAATCTTATTATTTCTATCTCTGGCCTTGCAGTAGGTGATAAGGTTCTTCTTCCTGGCACAGATATTTTTAGTAAGGCCATCACCAAATTATGGAAGCAAAACCTGATAGCGGATGTAGCTATTTATTTCACCCGGCTGGAAGGTAAAGATCTGTATGTAGAAATAGCAATTACTGAAAGACCTCGTTTGGCAGACTTTAAATTCAATGGCATAAAAAAAGGTGAAAAAGATGATTTGGTAACGAAGAGCGGATTGGTGAAAGACAGGGTGGTTACGGATAATATGAAGATGAGTGCCATGGATGCCATTCAGAAATTTTTTGCAGACAAAGGGTATCGTAACGTAAAAACAGTAGTTAAAGAAGAGAAGTCTACATCTTCAGTAAATGCGGTTATTTTAGATTTTAATATTGACAAAGGCAACAAGGTTAAGGTAAATTCAATCGATTTTTCAGGTAACGATAATATTGACGACCTGAAATTGAAAAAGCAAATGAAGGGTACGCACGAGATGACGAGATTTACTTTATACCCGCCTAAAAGTAACAGTCCATTTGGAGACAGTAGCAACAAAGTATCTTTTAAGGATTACTTGCGGGATTATGGTTACCTGTCCATCTCTAAAACAAAATCTTACCTGGATCCATGGTTTCGGTTTAAATTATTTAGTTCAGCAAAATTTAACCCCGTTAAGTACGAAGAAGACAAAGAGCACGTGCTGGATTATTATAACTCACAAGGTTTTAGAGATGCCAATATTGTAGAAGACGCTAAAGTGCCCAATTCTGAAGGAAATTTAGATGTGTATGTTAAAGTGAGCGAAGGGCATAAATATTATTTCGGTGATATGGTTTGGCGTGGAAATACAAAATATTCCGATTCCGTCTTAAATCTTTTGCTGGGTATCCGCAAGGGCGATATCTACAATCTTGAATTATTAAATAAGCGTTTAGGCAAGCAGTTAACTGCAGAAGGTGGAGATATCGGTAGTTTGTATATGGATGATGGTTACTTGTTTTTTAAAGTGGATCCCATAGAAACTTCTGTTTACAATGATACCATCAACTTTGAAATTCGTATGCAGGAAGGGCCACAGGCTACCATTGGCAAGGTGGAAATTTCAGGCAATGAAAAAACTAAAGACTATGTGGTAAGACGGGAATTAAGAACGGTACCCGGAGAGAAATTTAGCCGCCAGGACATCATCCGTACACAAAGAGAATTGGGCCAGTTAGGATTTTTTAACCCTGAAAAAATCACTCCGAATATTGTTCCCAATTCTGACAATGGCACGGTGGATATTAACTGGGGTGTTGAGGAAAAATCGAATGACCAACTGGAATTATCTGCCGGCTTTGGCGGGGGTATCGGATTGACGGGTACATTGGGTATTACCTTCAATAACTTTTCAATCGACAACATTTTTAATAAAAAAACATGGGATCCTTTACCATCGGGTAGCGGACAAAAATTGAGTGCACGGGTTCAATCTAACGGACGTGCATACAGGTCTTACAATCTTTCTTTTACAGAACCATGGCTGGGCGGTAAAAAAAGAAACTCTTTTTCTGTGAGCCTTTACAATACAAAATATGCCAATGCTTACAATGCATACGGGCAATATTGTAATAGTTGCGGAGATAGTTCGTACCTCAAAACAATTGGAGCGGGCGTATCACTGGGTAAACAATTAAAATGGCCGGATGATTATTTTTCTTTTGTTACTTCTTTAAATGTGCAGCAATACAAACTGAAAAACTATGCTAATATTTTTAAAGGTATTAGCAATGGTACCTCCACCAATATCAGTTTAAAATTGGCGCTTGCCCGTAGTGCCACGCAGGGTAATCCAATTTTCCCAACCGGCGGTTCTAACTTTATGGTTAGCGGACAATTTACACTTCCTTACTCGGCGCTTGGCCTGGTTAACGAAACAGAAAATCCATACCGCTGGCCTGAGTTTCACAAGTGGCGTTTTAACGGGGATTATTATGTACCCATCGGCATAGCCCACGGCGCGGATAAAAATAAACAGTTTATATTAAAAGCTTCAGCCAAATATGGTTTTATAGGCAGGTACAATTCCAAACTGCAGATTTCGCCGTTTGAACGTTTTCAGTTGGGAGATGCGGGTTTAAGTAACAATTTTGCCATATTGGGTTATGATATCATTGCGCACAGAGGCTACCCTGTATATAATTCATCAGACCCGAAAGTAAACCCGGATAACGTAACGCCGTCTGAATTCTTTACCATCTTTAATAAGTATACGGTTGAATTAAGGTATCCTTTCAGCACCAACCCAAGCAGTACAATTTATGGGCTGGCCTTTTTTGAAGCTGCCAATGGATGGTATGATTTTAAAGATTATAATCCGTTTAAATTACGTCGTTCTGTTGGGGTGGGTATGCGTTTCTTTTTGCCTATGTTTGGTTTGCTGGGCTTTGATTATGGCCTTGGGATAGACAGAATCCAGGCAGGTCAACCGGTAAAAAATGCATTTAAATTCACCTTTATGCTGGGCCAGGAACCTGAATAATTATCAACAGCTTAAATTTTATCCTTTAATTTGTATAAAAAGTTTTAAGATGAAAAAACTAGTAACGCTTGTAAGTGCCTTTCTGCTATTGTCATTTGTTTCAATAGCACAACGGTATGCTGTAATTGATTCAAAATATATACTGGAAAAAATGCCTGAGTATAAGGAATCCCAGACTAAATTAGACCAGTTTAGTGCCCAATGGCAGCAGGAAATTGAAAAAAAACAGGCTGACCTGGATAAGATGTATAAGGATTATGATGCAGAGCAGGTTATGTTAAGTGATGACTTGAAAAAGAAAAGAGAAGACGAATTATTTAACAGGGAAAAAGAAGTAAGAGACCTGCAAAAAAAACGCTTTGGTTTTGAAGGAGACTTGTTTAAAAAAAGACAAGAATTGATAAAACCCATACAGGACAGGGTTTATGTGGCTATTCAGAAATTGGCCGTGGAGAAATCTTATGATTTTATTTTAGATAAAAGTGAGGGAATTACCGTTATATTTGCCGACCCAAAACTTGACAAAAGCGATGATGTATTAAAATTTTTGGGTGTTAAATAAATCACAATCAAATAATGGCATGCAGCCAAAACCACAAAAAAATAAACTATAAACAAAACAATTAAACATTTAAACCAACGATGAAAAAATTATTCGCAGTAGTTGTATTAGTTGTATCAATTTTAGGATTGACCAATACCGCTTTTTCACAAAAAATCGGTTACATCAATACCGAAGAACTTATTGGTGCAATGCCTGAAGCAGCAACAGCTACTACCCAATTGCAGGATTACCAAACTGCATTACAACAGCAGTACACAGATTTAAACTCAGAGTTGCAGGAAAAAGATAGTCTTTTTGTAAAAGATTCGGCTAAATTATCATCTGCTACAAAAGAATTAAGAAGAAGTGCTTTGATTGAATTGTACCAAAAATTACAGGGTTTTCAACAAACAACACAACAGAAATTACAGGAAAAACAGCAGGAATTACTGGCTCCAATCCGTACGAAAGCACTGGAGACAATTAAGGCAGTTGGTAAAGAAAATGCTTACACCTACGTATTAGATCAAAATGCAGTTATTGTCGGCCCTCCGGGAGATGATATTTTGCCACTGGTGAAAAAGAAATTAAATATTAAAGATAAAGAAGCGCCCAAAGCGCCGGCAGCTAAGCCTAAGCCTTAATTTTTAAATAAGTATTTATACAAGCCATCCTGCAAACGGGATGGCTTTTGTATTTTTGACAGATGCTAAAAGGACCAATTGGTGTATTCGACAGCGGCTATGGAGGCCTAACCGTTTTACGGGAAATAAAAAGCCGGCTTCCTGGTTATGATTATGTTTACCTGGGCGATAATGCGAGAGCGCCCTATGGGGCACGAAGTTTTGAAACCATCTACCAGTATACCTTGCAATGTGTAGAGTGGTTTTTTAAGCAGGGATGTCCATTGGTAATTTTGGCTTGTAATACGGCTTCTGCCAAAGCGCTACGAAGTATACAGCAGCTTAACCTGCCACTGATTGATCCTTCTAAAAGAGTATTAGGCGTTATTCGACCTACTTCAGAAATTATTGGCGATTACACAAGCACCAAAAAGGTCGGCGTATTGGGTACAGCCGGAACTGTACAGTCTTCATCGTATCCCATCGAGATAGAAAAGTTTTTTCCTACCGTACAGGTTTTTCAACAAGCATGTCCCATGTGGGTGCCATTGGTAGAAAATAGTGAATACGATTCACCAGGTGCGGACTATTTTATAAAGAAATACCTGGACCAGTTATTTGAGCAGTCAACTGAAATTGATACTGTGTTGTTGGCCTGTACTCATTATCCATTATTGATTGATAAGATACGTGCGTATTTGCCGCCCGCTATATCAATTGTGTCGCAAGGCGAAATTGTTGCTAACAGCCTGGTAAATTATTTGGAAAGGCATCCTGAAATTGAAAGCAAATGCAGTAAGCAAGGAAATGCTGTTTTCTATACCACAGATTCAGCAGCCGATTTTAACCAGAAGGCCACTATTTTTTATGGAAACCCTATTCACGCGGAACATTTGGTTCTTTAATGATAAAAAAAATTGAAATCAAACCTTTCAAATCACAATTTTACCTTACCTTCGCCGTCCTTTCACAAGCAGCAGGGATGGTGCCCTGATGAATGTAGATTAAAAATGTTTTTGTAACTAATTTTGTAAAGGAAAAAACTTAATACAATGCCAGGTAAAAAAAGAACATACCAGCCACATGTACGCAGAAGAAAACATGTTCATGGATTTCGTCAGCGCATGCAAACTGCCAACGGCCGTAAGGTATTGGCAAGCCGCCGCAAAAAGGGTCGTGCAAAACTGACCGTTTCTGACGAACGTTTCGGAAAAAAATAAACAGCTTTAATTCCTGAGAAGGAATATCAAGCATTAAAATATAAGCTTTCCTTTTGGAAGGCTTTTTTTATTTTTGTTATAATTGCAATCTACAATACGATATACGCTTGGCAAACAGGAGCGACTTAAAAGTCGCAAAATAATTGACCAGTTATTTAAGGAAGGGAAATTTTTTTCTGTTTTTCCAATTAGAGTAGTGTGGCAGTACCGGCAAAACGCAGACGTTCATTTACAGGCAGGGTTTACCGTAAGTACTAAACACTTTAAAAAAGCCGTGCATCGTAACCGTATCAGGCGGCTTATGAAAGAGGCCTATCGTTTACAAAAAAATAATCTTCAACTGCAGGTTGAACAGAATAATAAACAACTGGCTATTTTTTTGATGTACGTTGGCAAGGAAATTCCTGACTATTCATTGGTTACAGAAAAAATAAAAATTGTTTTAAGCCGGCTTCAAAAAATGGTACATGAAGAAAGTACAGCAAATAATTAGTGCCCCCTTTATACTGCTGATTCGACTGTATCAGTTAATAATATCCCCCTGGCTACCCAGTCGCTGTCGTTTTACTCCTACCTGTTCGCAGTACGGTATTGAAGCTTTTAAAAAATACGGTCCGCTTAAAGGGTTTTGGCTTACCGCAAAAAGGATTGTTCGATGTAATCCCTGGGGCGGGCATGGTCATGATCCGGTGCCATAAAAAAAGCCATTTTGCAAAACCTGGGTTGCTTTGCAAAATGGCCTGAGCCAATGGGATGGTCGGCTATTATAGATTAAAATGCAGGATAAGGTTCATTATTCGCTCCTACATTTTCCCTTTCCCGAAATTTACTTTCAGCCTGGTCCGCAGCAATTAAAATGAAATCACGCAGATCTTCATTCAACCTTTCTTTGGCCGTATACCACAAGCCATGCGGCTCACCTTCATAAATTATAAAGTTAGCATTGGGAATTAATTTGGCACTTTCTTCACCGGTGGCTTTTATTGGAACTGTTTTATCGCTATCACCATGAATAATCAATGTCGGCACATTTATTTTTATTACATCTTTTCTAAAATCGGTAGAAGAAAATGACTGTGCACATTGCAGTGTTGCTATAGGCGAAGACTTCATTACCTGGGTTAAATTATTCGCTAAAAATGCATCGCTTACCGGATGGTTTAGTAAGGAAACCCCAAAAAAATCTTTACCGAAACTTTCCATAAAAGCTGGCCGGTCCTTCTTCATTTCATTGGCCATAGTATCAAATTGCTCCTGCGGCACACCTTCAGGGTTGTCTGAGGTGTGTAACATATAAGGAACAACTGCACTCACTAAAACCACTTTTGAAACACGGGCACCACCGTACAGGGAGAAGTATTTCGCAATTTCACCACCACCCATCGAAAAGCCTACAAGAGTTACATCTTCCAAATTTAGCTGATCTAATAAGGCTTTCAAATCTCCGGCCATTGTATTGTAGTCGTAGCCCTCATAAGGCCAGTCCGACTTACCAAATCCACGCCGGTCATAGGTTATACAGCGTATACCTTGTTGAGTTAGTTGCATTACCTGGTATTCCCACATGGCGCTATTTAAAGGCCAGCCGTGAATAAAAACAGCAGGCTTTCCTGCTCCAAAATCTTCGTAATAAATATTCACAGGTTCGCCAATATTTTGATTGGATGTTATAAATGGCATAATAATTAAATTAAAAATGAGATAATATAGTTACCGTATTAATACACCAACAATGTTGCCAGTAAAATGCAGCTTATAAAGGAAATTAAGTTGCCATAATGTGTAGAAATATTTGCGGTGGGTGAGTAAGATGCGGGCATAAAAAAAGCTGCAATATTTATATTGCAGCTTTTAAAAAACTATTCCTTACTATTTTGAAGCGGCATCAAAACGCTCAGCCACTTTCTTCCAGTTGATAACGTTCCAAAATGCAGCCAAATAATCAGGACGCTTGTTCTGGTATTTTAAGTAATAAGCATGTTCCCACACATCTACTCCTAATACTGGTTTACCTTTTACTTCAGCAACATCCATCAAAGGATTATCCTGGTTAGGCGTTGAAGAAATTTCAAGTTTGCCATCTTTTACAATCAGCCATGCCCAACCACTTCCAAAACGGCCGACACCTGCGGCAGCAAATTTTTCTTTAAATGCATCAAAGGAACCGAAGGCTGCTTTTATAGCATCAGCCACGGCGCCGGTTGGCGCGCCACCTGCATTAGGTGCCATCGTTTCCCAAAAAAAACTGTGGTTCCAGTGACCACCTCCATTATTACGAACCGGTGCGCTGATGGTTCCCGCAACAGCTACTATTTCTTCTAATGTTTTGCCTTCATTGGGTGTTCCAGCAAGCGCCTTATTGAGATTATCAACGTAAGCCTGGTGGTGTTTTCCATGATGAATTTGCATGGTTAAAGTGTCGATATGTGGCTCCAATGTTTCGTGAGCATATGGTAATGCCGGTAATGTAAATGCCATAATTGTTGTTTTATAGATTGATTTTAATGTAAATACTTGTTTAAGATAACGTGTAACCCATTATTTTTTACAAATTTAGTGGGCTTCTACCGAGATGTCAAATACAATGCCGTTTCATTTTTTAAGAAAACGTTGTGAAGTATTGACACGATAATTGACCAATTTAGTTCCCCATAATTAAATTCCATGCTCAAAGCATATCTGTTGATTTCTTGTTGTGTTTTTACTGCTTGTTGTCTTGCACAGTCCCCCCACGTGGCTGACAGTATTTTAAATAATGCCGCAGTAAATATTGTGCCCGATAAAAAGGAAATAGCCGACAATGAACGGTCGGTAAATATTTATCCTAATCCCGCTAAAAATAAAATTTCAATGCAGGTGCAGGGTTTTGATCCTGGCATAATCCAGGTAAAAATTACCGATACAAAAGGAAAATTATGCAGGCAAGACAATCGGTTACTCACAAATGGCCGGGAAGAAATTGCTATGTTTCTATCGTTGATACCCGGCATCTACTTTGTCTCACTTAATCAGAAAGATAAAGTGGTAAAGAAAAAGCTGGTAATTTTTTAGGGCGTTGTTAATAAACAAATTGAATGCTATCGCCTTTCTTTGAAAAAATCTTTCATTAATTGTGCGCACTCATTTTGTAAAATACCTCCTGTAACGACTGTTTTAGGATGAAATGGAGAAACCTGTTGCGCCACTCTTTTGTAGCCATTTTTCTCATCTTCGGCTCCATACACAACCCGTGCAATTTTACTCCAGTACAAGGCACCGCTGCACATCAGGCAAGGCTGCACGGTAACAAATAGTGCAGCTTCCGGAAGATACTTGCTGCCTAAAAAATTGAAAGCCGCAGTCAATGCAATGATCTCTGCATGGGCGGTGCTGTCGGTTAATTTTTCTACCTGGTTATAGCCTCTTGCAATGATGCGGTCATTCATTACAATTACAGCACCCACGGGTACTTCACCTTCATCAAAAGCTTTGCGGGCTTCCTTCAAAGCCTGTTGCATATACTGTTCATCCGTCATACAAATGGTTTAATTACCTTGCTGCAAAATTATCATCATGCCAGTAATAAATGATCTTTTAAAGATGCGGCAATATTTTGAAAGCGACGCTACAAAATCATTTGCATTCAGAAAAGAACAGCTTACCCGGCTAAAACAAACTATATTAAAATACGAGGTGCCAATTCAGGAAGCACTGTATAAAGACCTTAAAAAAAGCCCGGAAGAAACCTGGGTAACCGAGACCGGTTTTTTATTATCAGAAATTTCATTCACCATCCGTCATTTAAATCAATGGATGAAACGTGAGGCTGTCGGTACCAATCTATTGAATATTCCTTCAAAAAGTTTTATTGTAAAAGAACCATTGGGAACTGTTCTGATTATTGGTCCGTGGAATTACCCGTTGCAATTATTGTTTACACCTTTGACCGGAGCCATTGCGGCAGGTAATTGCGTTGTTGTAAAAGCATCTGAATTTGCTCCCGCAACTGCGGCGCTTATGAAGCAGATAATTGCAGAAACTTTTGAAAGTCAATATGTGTTATTTATTGAAGGAGATGGTGCTACCGTAATTCCGGAGATGATGAACACCTTTATATTTGATCATGTTTTTTACACAGGCAGCACCGCTGTTGGCAAAATTATTTACCAGATGGCCGCCAAAAATTTAGTACCGGTTACGCTGGAGCTTGGCGGTAAAAGTCCCTGCGTAGTAGAGGCTGACGCAGATATAACGGTTACGGCTAAACGCATTGCAATGGCCAAGTTTTCCAATGCGGGGCAAATGTGTGTTACACCAGATTATGTGCTGGTGCATGCTTCTAAAAAAGATGCATTGATTGAGGCGTTGAAGAAAGCGATGATGCAATTTCTGGGGGCTGATGCAAAAGATAGCTATGACTATGGGCGAATCATCAACGAAAAACAGTTCGACCGGATTGTGACTTACCTGGACCAGGGAAAGCTGCTTGCCGGAGGAAAAAGCGACAGGTCGGCTTTGTATATTGAACCTTCTTTAATAGATGATGTTACAATGGAGATGCCCATTATGAAAGAAGAGATATTTGGACCTGTATTACCAATTATTAGTTTTTCAACCATGCAGGAAGCCAGGGATATAATTGCTCAAAATCCCAACCCACTTGCATTTTACATATTTACAGGCAGCAGTGAAAAAGAAAAAAAATGGATTGATGCCATCCCGTTTGGTGGGGGCTGTATTAACAATGCCGCGTTGCAGTTAACCAATCACCAGCTTCCTTTTGGCGGCCGGGGAGCGAGCGGTACCGGCAACTACCATGGTAAGTTTTCCTTTGATACTTTCAGTCACAGGAAAGGCATTTTAAAAACACCTACCTGGTTTGATCCAAATATTAAATACCCGACTTATAAAGGCAAACTCAGTATTTTCAAATGGCTGATGAAATAAGTTTCAGTAATAATTAAAATGTATGACTATCAAACAACAGTTACTCAAAGTGTTCTACCCGGCGTTGATGAAATTAAGCAGTCTTAAAAAGAACCGCATAAAAATCAATCAACAACAAATACAGCCAGCAGTATCTATCTATACTTTAAAAGTATTAAAAAGCAATAACGAACTGCTTTTACTAAATGATTTAAAAGGAAAAAAAATCCTGCTGGTAAATACGGCATCCGATTGCGGATATACTCACCAATACGAAGCGTTGGAAGAACTGTATAAAAAATTTACAGATAAACTTGTGGTACTCGGCTTTCCGGCCAATGATTTTAAACAACAGGAAACTGGCAGTGATGAAGACATAGCATCGTTTTGTAAAATAAATTATGGCGTAAGTTTCCCCTTGATGAAAAAAAGCCAGGTCATTAAAGGCCCTGATCAAAACGCGGTTTTTAACTGGCTGAGCGATGCCGGTAAAAATGGCTGGAATAACCAGGCACCAGTTTGGAATTTTTCGAAATACCTGCTAGATGAACAAGGTGTGCTGACACATTATTTTGATCCCTCCGTTTCACCGCTTAGCGTGGAGATGCTGGCAGCGATTGACTAAAACTGTTTTATTGTATATCTTACCACCTCAAAGACATGTATGTTTACAAAAGCGGATATTGAAAAATATTTTGACGCAGAAAAATCAGAGAGCCTGCTGTTTATTATCATCGGTATCACCGCTATTTTGCTGGCTCTGATTTTTTTTCTTTGCCTAAAAACCAATTGGCACAAAGGGTTTGCCATTCCGTTCTTAATAGTAGGATTAATGCATTTGGCGGTTGGTTACACCGTGTACAAAAGGTGCGATGCAGATCGTAAAAGAAATGTGTATGCATATGATATGAATCCCGGAGATTTTAAAACCAGCGAAATTCCCAGGATGGAAAAAGTGAATAGCAATTTTGTTGTTTACCGCTTTACAGAAATAGCCATCTTACTTGCAGGAGCCGCCCTTTTTTTTTATTTTCGAAATAACACAGGCAAATCTTTTTGGGCCGGCTTTGGCATGGCGCTCGCTATAGAAGCTGCTATAAGCCTGGGAGCAGATTTTATTGCTGAAAAAAGGGCCCATCAATATCTAACGGGTATTCAAACTTATCTTGATCAACTTAAATAGTTATTCAATGACTAAAGATGAAGTAATGAAAATGCTGTCTATCCTGGGTAGCGAACAAACAAAGAAAACGTTTATACGCCATGGTGCCCGTGAGCCGGTTTTCGGCGTTAAGGTAGGTGACATGAAACCAATACAAAAAAAGATTAAAAAGAATTATTCGCTCGCCGTAGAACTGTTTGCCACCGGAAATGCCGACGCCCAATATTTCGCAGGCTTGATAGCCGATGAAACAAAAATGACTCATAAGGATTTTGCTGCCTGGGTTAAAAATGCCAACTATACTATGATCAGCGAATTTACAGTCGCGTGGATAGCTGCCGAAAGCAAGCATGGCTGGGAGCTGGCCTTGCAATGGATTGAATCACCTGTTGAAAAGATAGCTTCATCAGGCTGGGCAACTTTAGCCAATATTGTGGCAATACAACCAGACGAATTGCTTAACATAAAAAAACTGGAGGAACTATTAAAAATAGTTACCAAAAAAATTCATACATCAGCCAACAGGGTAAAGCATACGATGAATCAATTTGTAATTGCAACAGGTTCTTATGTTGTTCCACTGGGTAACAAAGCAAAAGAAGCGGCAAAAGAAATCGGCCTGGTAACTGTTAATATGGGGGATACGGCTTGTAAGGAGCCTGATGCCATCACCTACATCAATAAAGCAATCAGCATGGGAAAGCCGGGCAATAAAAAGAAAGAAGCCAGGTGCTGATTACAGCGGACATTTTTCGTGGTAATTGATTAATTCTATGGGCGTTTTTTCAAACTGGTAACCGGCGTATTTCGTGACAATTTCATCCAGCACGGCGTCAATTTCTTCTACAGTTTTTAATGTTACCAGTTGGTAACGGTAATCTTTTATACCGGGAAGCCCTTTTAAATAATTGGCGTAGTGACGACGCATTTCAAAAATACCAACCAAGGGGCCCTTCCATTCAAACGATTTATGCAAATGCTTTTTACACACTTCCACCCGGTCTTCAATGGTTGGGGAAGGTAAAATTTCGCCTGTTTGCAGAAAATGTTTTATCTCGTCAAATATCCACGGATAACCAATTGCAGCACGACCAATCATGATACCATCCACGCCAAATTTATTTTTGTATTCCAATGCTTTTTGTGGGCTGTCAATATCTCCATTACCAAATATCGGGATCTTGATCCGCGGATTATTTTTTACTTTTCCTATCAGTTCCCAGTCGGCATTGCCCTTGTACATTTGCGAACGGGTTCGTCCATGTATGGCAAGTGCCTTAATCCCCACATCCTGCAGGCGTTCCGCCACTTCTTCAATGTTCCGGTGTTCATCATCCCAGCCAAGCCGCGTTTTAACCGTCACCGGCAGCGACGTTGATTTTACTACCGCGGCAGTTAAACGAACCATCAGGTCAACATCTTTTAAAACACCCGCGCCGGCGCCCTTCATGGCCACTTTTTTTACCGGGCATCCAAAATTAATATCCAGCAAATCAGGGTTCGTTACATCTACTATTTTGGCGGCCATCGCCAGGCTTTCTTCGTCGCCCCCAAATATTTGTATGCCTACCGGTTTTTCATAATCAAAAATATCCAGCTTTTGCCGGCTCTTGATCGCATCCCTTATCAATCCTTCTGAAGAGATAAATTCAGTGTACATCAAATCAGCACCCTTGTCTTTGCAAACCGCCCTGAATGGCGGATCGCTCACATCTTCCATAGGTGCAAGTAATAGGGGAAATTCAGGAAGCTGTATGTTACCGATAGAAGGCATAAATATTAATTGCTGTTGCTGATCACTGGTATACCTTTAAAAGTAATTTATAAAGTAACCAGTGTAATAAACTGTAAACTGTAAACTTTTAGGCTGTAAATTTACGCACTTATAAGCATTTACTATGGCGCATTTTGCTACCAAACGTTATAATTACTGGGGCCAGCTGGGTATTTTAGCCGTTTTTTGCGGAGTAGGACTCATTTTTGGCGGCTTTATCAGTTTGATTCCATTGATTGGTAAAATTCACCTGAAAGACCTTTCCGGCGGATCTTCTGCGGCTATTATGGATAAAATACTGGTACCTGAAAATGCCACAGCGCTAAGATGGATGCAATTTATCAGCACCTTATTCCTGTTTTTTTTACCGCCGCTTTTTTACGCTTTGTTATGTCACAGAAAGCCGTGGCTGCACCTCGGGTTTACACATAAGGTAGATGTAAAGCAGGCAGGAGTTGTAGTACTGGTTATGTTTGCAAGCTTGCCGATTGTTGGTGCATTGCAGGAGCTGACCGAACTGATACCCTGGTCAAAGGCGACACTGCAGCAATTTAAAGAAGCAGAAGATGCTTACAATAAACAGGTGGCCGTTATAGCAAGAATGGATAATTTTTTGGATTACCTGGTTTCTGTTGTGATGATCGCTTTTTTACCTGCTGTTTTTGAAGAAACAATGTTCAGGGGAGGTTTGCAAAATTTACTATCCCGTTGGTTTAAAAAGCCCATTTTAGCCATCGTGGTTACTTCTATCATTTTTAGTGCGATACATGGATCTTATCTTGGGTTTTTAAGCAGGTTTGCACTGGGCTTTGTTTTGGGCTGGGTGTATTACCGAACGGGCAATATCTGGTTAAATATCATCGGGCATTTTTTTAATAATGCTTTTGCTATAACGATGTTGTTCATTTCAACCAAGCCCGGCGCAAAAACAGATCCTTCAAAAATAGATGATCATTTTCCCCTGTGGTTTGGTGTGGTGGGCATTGCATTGGTATACTGGTTGTTTAAATATTTTGAAAAAGTTAGTAAAAATGATATTGACCGGCCGGGAGAAGAAGTGATGATACCCGGTTACATTGATACCAATAATCCTTTTTTAGCCAATCCAGAAAATATTGGCAACACTCATCAATCCTGATAAATGGCAATAAATGTCGAAGTTTTAAAAACCCGTACGCTAACGGCGGTTGTTTTTGTAGCAGTGATGCTAACCGGTTTGTTATGGAACCAATGGAGTTTTATTGTGTTGTTTACCATCATTCATTTTGGATGCTGGTACGAGTTTGTAAAGTTGATGAAGAAGATTTATGGTGAGCAGTATTTGAAATATTGTTTGTTAGGATTGCTTTATATAACATTGCCCGTGTTGTTATTAATAAATTTAAGGCTTGTCAATGCTGTTTTCATAGGCAACTCTTCATTTGATGGCTTCGGAATCTTTGTGTCCTGCACAATTATTTTTTCCATCTGGATTAACGATACCATGGCGTATATAGTCGGCTCTTTAATTGGTAAAACACCTTTCTCAAAAATATCTCCGAAAAAAACCTGGGAAGGAACGGCTGGAGGTGCAGTGCTTTGTGTAATGGCAATTGGTACGGCAGCTTATTTTATTTTTTCTGTTAGTATTTTTGTAGGTATCGCCGCCGGTATCGCCGGCATCTGCGCTGTATTCGGAACTATGGGTGACTTACTGGAAAGTAAAATCAAACGCATGGCCGATGTAAAAGACAGTGGATCCATTATGCCGGGCCATGGTGGCTTTTTAGACAGGTTTGATTCGTTACTGATAGCTGTGCCTTTTGTGTGGGTGTATGTAAAATTATTTGTCTGAAATAAGCGGAATATTCCATCAATACATACAAGATCTTCCATAAAACTTCTTACCCAAAAGTAAAATTTTGTATTTCTGCAACGTACATTTGCCGTCTCAATTCTAACGCATGACGATTCACAGGGAAGGGTATAAATCAATTGCCATCGGAACATTGATATTCGGGGCCATTAATTTAATTTACTTTTATTTTTTCAGCGCCAGCAATGCCTGGCTGGGCTATGTTATATTTTTTGCCACCCTATTTTTATTGCTCTTCCTGATTTCTTTTTTTCGCATACCCAACCGTACATTAACCATTAATGAAAATGACATAATAGCCCCGGCTGACGGTAAAGTGGTGGTTATTGAAGAAACTGTTGACCCGGAATATTTTAAAGATAAACGCTTACAGGTATCTATTTTTATGAGTCCGGCAAACGTACATGTTAACCGCAACCCGGTGAGTGGCACCGTGGTATATAACCAATACCACAAAGGTAAATACCTGGTGGCCTGGCATCCTAAATCGTCAACTGATAACGAACGTCATTCAGTGGTATTACGAAAGGGCGATACAGAAATTTTGGTAAAACAAATTGCCGGCGCCTTGGCAAAACGAATTGTAAATTACCTGCAGGTTGGCCAAAAGGTAAGCCAGGCGCAGGAATTTGGGTTTATTAAGTTTGGTAGCCGGGTAGACTTGTTGTTGCCTTTAGGCACAAAAGTAAATGTTGAACTTAACCAGGTTGTAAAAGGTGGAGTAACTGTAATTGCTACTTTGCAAAACGTATAAACCTTAACAGTCAGGGTTTGGATAAAAATAATATTGTTGTTACATTTACGTTGAAGTAAAAAATAAAATATGAAAAAAGTATTCTTGTTAGCAACCGCATTTGTTATGATATCAGGTGTAACATTTGCCGATAATGGCAAAAAGAAAAAATGCACCAAGTCCTGTTGTTCAAAATCAGGCAAAAGCTGCGGTAAAACAAAAACGACTGCTGCAAACTAATTGGTAATTTATTGATCTGCATAAAAAAACCGCCTCAATTGAAGCGGTTTTTTTATGCAGTATAAAAGCGATTTAAAACCGCTTTTTAAAGTTCCTGTTGTTGTTATTCCTGTTGTCTCCACCGCCTGGTCTGTTACTATTACCACCTCCGGTTCTGTTATCACGGCCCGCATTACCTCCCCTGTTATCTCTGCCGGCATTGGTATTAGTATTTCTGCCACTAAAGTTTTTACGGTAACCGCCACCACTTGTGCCTGTTGTTCTGTAATCGTCGCGATCGGTTCTGTTGTCGGTACGGTGCTTTACAAATGGTCTGCTATTAAACTCAAGTTGTCCGCCGGTAATACTTTGCAACTCCGATTGAATATTATCGTCATGCACCAATTCTTTATGCCAGTTGCTGTAAGTAAGTTTCATATAATAAGCAATGGCGTTGGCAAATCCCTGGCGTTTTTCAGGATTTTCTTCCTTTAAAGCCTTGTTGATTACCACTTCAATATTTTTTCCCAGGTGATTGAACTTGGGATATCTTTTAGGATATTTTAATGGTTCAGGCTTTGCCTTTAAAGTTTCCCGGGTAGGGATAGGATAAGGACTTTCCACATCCAGTTTAAAATCGCTGATTAAAAATAAATGGTCCCATAATTTATGACGGAAATCTTCCACATTTTTTAAGTGCGGATTTAAAAATCCCATCAGCTCAATCAGGCTCATTGCATTGCGCTGCCGTTTCTCTTTGTCCTCGATGGTTAACAAATAATCAACCATTTTTTGTATATGGCGGCCATACTCCCTCATCGTTAAATAACTACGTGTGGTATTGTATTCCATATTCTCTACGTTCATCATATAGGCAAATGTACTAAAAACTGCCGCAAGCAGCAATTAATGAATGTTTTTTGTGTCATAAAAAATAATTTGCGAAAATTAATTATTGTCCGGGCAGGTAAGCCTTTTTGATCATTTGTGGCGTCGCACACTTGTACTTTTTAAGCTTTCAGAAACTGTGCCCCAATTCTTGCGGTGTTTTACATTTGGCTAGTTTTATAAAACAGGATGCATTTTAAAAAAATTGCTTTTTCGCATCTGGAAAAAAAGCCTGATTACTTCTTTAAAAAAACGATCCTGCTGAAAATAAAAGCGCCCAGCGCTCCTGTACTGTCCGCCAGCCAATCCATTAAATCATAACTTCTGCCTTCAGCCCAATACTTTTGCATCAGCTCGGTACAATAGCCTATGGCACTGGTAAGCAAGGCAATCATAATAAAAAAAACAATCCGTTTCTTTCGGGACACATCGCTTTTATAGAATGGCCAGCAAAACAAAACAGCCAGTAAGCCGAAGATGCCGACGTGCACAAATTTGTCAAAATCTATTTCAAACAGAAATTCTGACTCAGGTAATTGTTTACCTGGTATCATTACCAGGCCTAACACTACGCCCAGCCAAATAATACCAGGAATAAATTTTTTGAAAGCAACCTTATTTACTGCTTGCATTGACAAAAAGTTACTGATCCTAGAGAATCAATGAATTAAAACCGGGCTAAATTAGCCCACCAAAGCAGTATAATTTTCGGCGCTCAGTAAAGCTTCAACATCAGCTGGATTGTCAACAGTCATTTTTATCATCCACCCATCACCATAAGGGTCGGTGTTAACCAATTCTGGTTGTGCTTCCAGCTTGGGATTAATTTCATTGATTGTTCCTGTAACTGGTAAAAAAAGATCACTTACTGTTTTAACTGCTTCAACTGTACCAAAAACTTCCTCAGCCGACAGTGCTTTTCCTTTTGTAGCAATATCTACGTACACAATATCACCCAGTTCGCCCTGTGCAAAATCTGTAATACCAATGGTGGCAATATTATTGTCTAACGAAATCCACTCATGGTCTTTTGTGTAGCGGAGATTTGAAGGAACATTCATGTTGTATATTTTAGGTGTTAAAATTATGTCTGATGTCTGATGTCTGATTTTGCCGGTTCGCCACAGTTCTCAATTATAAGGGATCTGAGGCCGGCAGATATCTATCCTGAACTTTTTTCTCAATACTTGATACTTGATACTTGATACTTGATACTTGATACTTGATACCTTTTTCCGGTTTGCAAATTAAATCATTTTCCATCTTCTTTTATCACTTCCATTTTCATGCTGATATTGGTGAGCGGTCGGTTATTGCCATCCTTTGCAGATTGTGCGATTTCATCCACCACTTCTATTCCGCTTTCAACTTCTCCAAAAACAATATAATTCATATCTAAATTAGGCGTACCACCGTTCATCGTGTAGGTCATCCGCTTTGCCGGTGAAAAATAAACGCCCTTTTGCATTTCAATTACATCCAGTTCACTATTGCTGTATTTTCTTCCCTGTACAATATAGAACTGGCAGCCACTGCTTGCTTTTTGCGGGTTATTATCCCTGGCTGCCGCAAGAGCTCCTTTTTTATGATACAACGTTGAATCAAATTCAGCCGGTATGGTATACCCCACAGCTCCATTACCAAGCAATATACCAGGTTCCGCGTTTTTACTGGTCGGGTCGCCACCCTGAATCATAAAACCTGCAATGATGCGGTGAAAAAGCACGCTGTCATAAAAATGGCTGTTAACCAGTTTTACAAAATTATCCCGGTGCAGGGGTGTTTTGTCAGATAATTTAACCACAATCTCACCCATACTGGTGCTTATTTTAATTCTTACAGGCGCCGTAATTTTTAACGTGTCTGCCACAGTTGACTTCGTAACGGACGGGCCGATTTTTGTGGTATGTACGGGAACCTTTTTGGCCGGTATCTTTTTTATTTGCGCCTGCAATAAAAAAAAGGGGGCACACAATGCCAGCACCCAACTCAACTTTAAGAATGGCTTCATTATTAATTATCTTTTTTAAAAATCTGTTCAAAGTAAAGCAAAACGTGATCCTTTAAAAAATTCTCCTGTTCAAAAACATTAAATGCTGGCAACGGCTTTAACTGTTTAAAATGCGGCCACCCTTCTTCGTCTAGTCCTTCCACCACATAATACCCACTCTGCGCCAATACTGTACAAACCGCAATGTGCATCAGGTCTTGCTTTTGTTCTTTTGTATATACTTGTTTTCCTGTGCCTAGTTCCTGCACGCCAATTAAAAAAAGTATGCCGTCCATATCTGGCTTAATGGCAAATTTTTCTTTTAAAAAAATACGGAGCTTTAACCACCTTACCTGTAAATCCTCTTTTGCATGTTCCATTGGGCAAATATAATTAATAAGGAAGATGGAACACCTGTCGAACAGATAAAGCAGATAAGATAACAAAGCAACGGGCGGATTCCAGTGGTTGTCGGCACCAGCAAAAACGAAATCTGTTAAAATCTGTACCATCAGCATCATCTGTGTTCTATCTTTGCCAAAAAAATATACATGTTACAGATTGGATTTATACGGCAAAACGCAGCACTTGTAAAAGAACGGCTAAGTGTTAAACACTTTGGAGATGTTTTGCTGGTAGATAAGGTAATAGAGCTGGATGAACAGGTTCGTAAACTAAAAGTAGAGACAGAAACTTTGCAGGCAGAAATGAATGCAGCCAGTAAGGCCATTGGCCTTTTGATGGGCAAAGGTGAAAAAGAACAGGCCGAACAAAAAAAGCAGGAAGTAACGCAGCACAAATCTACTTTGCAACAGCTCACCGAATCACTTAGTCTGGCCGAAAAGCAATTACAGGATGCAATTATATTATTTCCCAACCTGCCGCATATTTCCGTACCGCCTGGCAAAACACCCGAGGAAAATGAAATTGTAAGGGAGGGTGGTGTAAAGCCTTTGCTGCCGCCAAATGCGGTACCACACTGGGAACTAATAAAAAAATATGACCTGGTTGATTTTGAAACCGGTGCTAAAATAACCGGCAGTGGTTTTCCTTTGTACAAAGGAAAGGGAGCCAAACTACAACGGGCCTTGATACAGTATTTTTTAGATTACAATACAGCTGCGGGATACACAGAATATTTGCCCCCGTTAATGGTAAACGAGGCAAGTGCGTATGGAACCGGCCAGTTACCGGATAAAGAAGGGCAAATGTATCATGCAACGGCAGATGGATTTTACCTGATACCAACTGCAGAAGTACCGGTGACAAATATTTATCGCGATGAAATTGTAAAAGAAGCAGATGTACCGGTAAAAATGACGGCGTATACTCCATGTTTTAGAAGAGAGGCTGGAAGTTTTGGCAGTGATGTGCGTGGACTGAACAGGGTGCACCAGTTTGATAAGGTAGAGATTATTCAGCTGGTAAATCCGGAGAAAAGCTACGATGTACTGGAAGAAATGGTGCGACATGTAGAAACATTATTGAACCATTTGCAATTGCCTTACCGTATACTAAGGTTATGCGGTGGTGATATGAGTTTTACCAGTGCACTTACCTACGACTTTGAAGTGTTCAGCGCTGCGCAGCAAAAATGGCTGGAGGTAAGTTCTGTCAGTAATTTTGAAAGTTTTCAAACCAACAGGATGAAAATAAGGTACAAAAACGCAGACGGCAAAACCCAATTGCTGCATTCTTTAAACGGCTCTTCCCTGGCACTGCCAAGAATTGTTGCCTGCCTGCTGGAAAACAATCAAACCGATGCCGGTATTGAATTGCCAGCTGTACTGCATGGATATTTTGGTAATTCCATTATTCAATAAAGCTAAAATACAGATAACAAAAAAAGGAGGTTCCTATTTAGGAAGCTTTGTAGTAAACAGTTAAGCGTCAACAAACCCAGGTATTCGGTTAATTTAATTCTTACCCGTTTGTAAATCTTTTTTGCCTTCTTATTAGTGCGACACAGTGTTTAGCCGTCTTTTTAAAAATAAAAATTATATTACCCTTCACTCAAGTGCATCATTTTCTTTAGCCGGTTAGATAACAATAGAAGAATTATTCCCGCTATCCCAGCCATTACAACAAACAACATAAAAAACTCATAGAGATTTGAAATCTGGTATCCAAGAAAAGAAGTTGTTTTCCCTTCTGAGGGATAGAGCGAACTTAAAACACCGGCTAATTTATTACCACCAGCATTCCCCAAAAACCAAACAGCCATCAGCAGGGAGGCAAAACGAAGTGGTGATAATTTATTGAACAATGAAAGACCGATCGGGGAAAGACACAACTCGCCCAAAGTGTGAAGCAGGTACATTCCTGTAAGCCAGATCATACTCACCTGTACATTGGATTGCACATCTTTTACGCCATAAGCGATCCAGAAATAACCCAAAGCCAGTAAAATAAGACCCAAACCCATTTTAGCCGGAGTGGAGGGCTGCCTTTTTCCCATTTTCAGCCAAATCCACGCCAAGATGGGTGCCAATATAATGATGAAAGCTGAGTTAAAAGATTGAAAATAGCTAGACGGCATAGTGTAGCCAGGCCATAAATTGAGATCGGTTTGACGGTCTGCAAAAAACACCAGTGAAGCACCGGTTTGCTCGTAGGCACCCCAAAAGAAAATAACAAACACTGCTATAATTACCATCACCCATATCCGCTGTTTTTCATGAGCAGTGAGGTTTTTATCAGAAAAAATGAGGATGATAATAAATAAAAAACTTGCCGAAAGAAGATAAAAAAGATAGCTCCATTTTGTATCAAGATACATGGCGCCGATCATAACGGAAGCAAATAATAAAGTACCTATTGCAATAGCAGCAGGGTTGAGCCAGAGGGCTGACGGTTTTTTAACCGGCTTGTGTTCTATATCTGTTAACGGATCAACTACCACAGGTGTAGTTCCCGGCGTTAAACCAAGAATATTTCCATCCGGAGATTTTACATATTTATCATGAAAAAGTTTTTGGATCAGCAGGCTTAATAACATTGCCAGACATCCAACCAAAAATGCCCATCTAAAATCTGCAGGGTTACCCGTTTGCCCCACCAGTCCGCAAATAAGCGGTCCTGCCATTCCTCCAACATTAATTCCCATGTAAAAAATAGTATAAGCAGCATCTTTACGGTTATCACCCTCCGGATAAAGCTGCCCAACCAGCGAAGAAATATTTGGTTTAAAAAAGCCATTACCTGCAATCATAAAGCCAAGGCCGGAATAAAAAAGAACCTGCGACAAACCCGGCGAAGAAGCATAAACAGACCCACAAAAAAATAAAATCAACTCACCAATTGCCATTACTAAACCACCAACCAAAATGGATCTTTTATTACCCCAGAAACGATCGGCAATATATCCACCCAGTAAAGGAGATAGATAAATAAAGCCGATATAACTACCATAAAGGTTGGACGAAAAATGATCATCAAAAAGTAAAGCCTTGGTCATAAAGAGTATCAGCATAGCCCTCATGCCATAAAAGTTGAACCGCTCCCACATTTCTGTTGCAAACAATACATACAATCCTTTTGGGTGGCCTGCGGTTTTTACCTGTTCACTCATATATTTTTTTTGCTGGTGAGTATTGATTTTTTATCTCTCAAAGTAGCTAATTTCTTTTAAGTAAGACAACCCATACCATTATTTCTCAAAAAATAAAAATCGCAGTACCATTGCGTTTAAAAAAATTATGGTTTACTGTGGTGGCTGCTTTAAATTCGCACCCCATAGATTTCATCCAACATTTAAAACAATTTCATGAACATATTACTAGTCGGCGGCGGCGGAAGAGAGCATACATTGGCCTGGAAAATAAACAAAAGTTCGCTTTGTGATCAGCTATTTATCGCTCCCGGCAATGCCGGCACGCCACAGTTTGGTACAAATGTGCCCATTGCCGTAACCGATTTTGAGGGACAGGCAGCTTTTTGTATCGCCAATAAAGTTTCTATGCTGATAGTAGGGCCTGAGGAACCATTGGTAAAAGGCATTTACGATTATTTTAAAAACCGCACAGACACAGCACACATCGAAGTGATTGGACCGTCACAAGAAGCAGCACAACTCGAAGGCAGCAAGGCATTTGCAAAGGCCTTCATGCAAAGGCACAATATTCCAACAGCCGCATACCAGGAATTTGATTCCAATTCTTACGATGCAGGTATTGCTTACATCCGCAATCACCCCCTGCCGATTGTTTTAAAAGCAGATGGGCTTGCTGCCGGAAAAGGAGTACTTATTTGCAATAATCATATCGAGGCGCTGGCAGAATTTCAATTAATGATACAGCAGTCTAAATTTGGAGATGCCGGAAAAAGAGTGGTTATAGAACAATTCCTGGATGGTATTGAACTAAGCGTTTTCGTGTTGACAGATGGTAAAAATTTTGTTGTATTGCCGGAGGCTAAAGATTATAAAAAAATTGGGGTTGGAGATACCGGGCCTAATACCGGTGGTATGGGTGCTGTAAGTCCGGTACCTTTTGTTGATGCTGCATATATGAAAACGGTTACCGAAAAAATTATAAGGCCTACCATTGAGGGTTTGCAAAAAGAAGCATTGGATTATAAGGGATTTGTTTTTATTGGCCTGATTAATGTAAAGGGGGAACCGTTTGTGATAGAATACAACTGCCGGCTGGGTGATCCGGAAACAGAAGTAATTATTCCAAGAATTGAAAACGATCTGATTGAAGTTTTATCAGCCACAGCGCAACAGCGTTTAAACGCAATTGAAATCGTTACCAGTAAACAATGTGCGGTAACCATAATGGCGGTTAGCGGAGGATATCCTAATGAGCATGAAACAGGTAAAGTTATAAATGGTTTGAATGATACCAAACTCGATAACACAATGATATTTCACGCCGGAACAAGGCTGGACGGTAACGAGGTGCTTACCAGTGGTGGAAGGGTTTTAGCCGTAACTTCTTTTGGAGACAACCTTGCGGAAGCGGCGGAGCAATCAACTTATATGCTGGAGCAAATTCATTTTGACGGTATGTATTTCAGGGAAGATATTGGATTTGAATTCAGGTAATCTGCAACGCAACTGTTATATTACTTTAATTAATTTAAATTGATAAATTAACAAGGGCTGCTTTTTTACATCGATAAAATCAACAAAAGGCTTTGCAGGCAAGGTTTTCACCCTTTCGATCTTCGGTAAAACCTTTCTTTAAAATGTTGGAAAATAAAGTATTTGTCATTGTTAATTCAAATAAATTAGTTCAACTTTGCGTTCATTATCTTACATTCTTTTTTCTCTAAAATAATTTATGGGTCTCTTTAATTTTTTCACACAGGAAATTGCCATGGATTTGGGCACCGCAAATACCCTGATAATCTTTAACGATGAAGTTGTTGTAAACGAACCTTCTATTGTTGCCCTTGACAGAAACAATCCTAAAAATATTTTAGCGGTGGGTAAAAAGGCATTGATGATGCACGAAAAAACCCATGAAAGTATACGGACGGTGCGGCCCTTAAAAGACGGCGTAATAGCTGATTTTAATGCTGCGGAGTTAATGATCCGGGAAATGATTAAAATGATCTATCCCAAAAAGCCATTGTTTGCGCCTAGCTGGCGGATGATGATTTGCATACCAAGCAGTATCACGGAAGTTGAAAAACGTGCGGTGCGTGACAGTGCTGAACAGGCCGGGGCCAAAGAAGTGTACCTTTTGCACGAACCTATGGCAGCTGCGTTGGGTATTGGTATAGATGTGGAAGAGCCTGTTGGAAACATGATCATTGACATTGGCGGTGGTACAACGGGCATTACTGTAATTGCACTGGCGGGTATCGTGTGCGACCAAAGTATTCGTATTGCTGGAGATGAATTTACTGCTGACATTATGGAAGCGCTTCGTCGTTACCATAGCCTGCTGATTGGCGAACGTACTGCGGAACAGATTAAGATACAGGTGGGTGCAGCGATGAAGGATCTTGAAAATGCGCCTGATGATATCCCTGTAAATGGCCGTGACCTGGTAACAGGTATTCCTAAGCAGGTGATGGTAAGCTTTCAGGAAGTGGCAGAAGCCCTGGATAAAAGCATTTTTAAAATTGAAGAAGCTATCTTAAAGGCGCTTGAAACAACACCCCCGGAACTGGCTGCCGATATTTATCGCCGTGGTCTTTATCTTACCGGCGGAGGGGCTTTACTGCGTGGGTTGGACAAGCGCATAGCTGCCAAAATAAAATTGCCGGTACACGTTGCAGACGATCCGCTGAAAAGCGTGGTAAGAGGCACAGGCATTGCGCTTAAAAATTATGACAAATATCCTTTTGTAATGCGGTAATTAAGCTTCGCTTTTTCTCTTAGCTATCTTTGCCATTGGTGCGTTTAAGTTTGGTTGTTTTGAAAACTGTGCTACATATCATATACTCAAGTTGCTCTCCCGCTGAGAGATTTGGAGGACTGCTTCATGCGTAATATCTTTCTTTTCATTCGCAGGTATTTTAATTTTATTTTCTTCCTGTTGCTGCAGGTATTTTGCATTTATTTAATAGTTCATTATAACCGTTATCATAACGCAGTAGCTTCTATATATGTTAATGAGATAACCGGTAGGGTAAACGAACAATACAACAAAGTTGACTATTACCTGCAGTTGAAAAAGACCAATCAGCAATTGGTAAAGGAAAATGAGCGGCTGCGCAATGCTGCAAAAGCAGATTTTGAAACACCTGATACCTCGGTGAAAATCATTACCGATTCCATCCCCTACGATACATTGGGCAATCATAGAAAATGGGCCTACCAGGCGGCTAAAGTAGTTTCTAACTCTGTCACTTCACAAAGTAATTTTATTGTTTTAGGCCGGGGGGCAGCGCAACAGTTAAAGAAAGATGAAGGTGTAATAGATACGAACAACGGGGTTGTAGGTATTGTAACAGATGTAAGCGAAAATTTCGCAGTGGTCATGAGTATGCTGCATAAAGACAGCCGCATCAATGCCTTGCTAAAGAACGATCCGCTAGCCGGTGGTACTATTGTTTGGGACGGAAAAGAACCTAATTATCTTTCCATGATCAATGTAAGAAAGAGCGCAAAAGTAGCTAAAGGAGATACGGTAGTTACAAGCGGCATTACAACAACGTTTCCGTATGGATTAATGATTGGTACAGTGATGGAGGTTTTACCGGAACAAAGCTCCAATAATTATATTATCAAAATAAAGTCAACTGCTAATTTTTATAATCTTCAACACGTGTATGCTATAGATAATTATCAAAAGGAGGAGATTAATAAACTGATAGAAAAAGCAAAAACTAAAATCAACAATTAATTGCAGCGGCCGCAACAATGAGTACACTGGTTAAAAATATTCTGCGTTTTATTTTACTAATACTGGTACAATTTTTTGTGCTGGACAGGGTACATTTGAGTTACATGGCAACTCCATATATCTATATTTTGTTTATCTTCTGGATGCCGTTTAATTTTAGCCGTACCCTACAAATGGTACTGGCTTTTTTACTTGGTTTTGCATTGGATAGCTTTCGGCATAACCCCGGATTTCACGCTTCGGCCTGTGTTTTGATCGCATACATCCGACCCTTTGTAATTAACATTATGCTGCCGCATGAAGGGGCAGATAGCAATTATGAAGAGCCTTCATTAAAAAGTATGGGCGGTTTTATGCCTTATATGGTTTATGCCGGCGTGCTAACCTTGCTGCACAACAGCTGGCTTTTTTTGCTGGAAGCCCTGCAGTTTGGCAATTTCTGGGAGTTTATCATCAAAACGTTGTTTTCTACCCTTATAAGCCTGGTGTTGATTGTACTTGCTGAATTGCTGTTTTCGAGAAAGCAAAAATTCCGCACCAACACTGTGTAACAATATTTTTGCAAAGCCCGCCTGATTAGCACAACTATAGTTTAAATTTGGTAAGTGCTCCTACTTTTAAAAATAATAAAGAATAAATTAAATCATAAAAATTGTCTGTTTTTAACCAGTCCCGCCAAAACGTAATCCGCTTAACCTTTGCTATTATGTTTGTTGTTATCATTGCAAGGCTTTTTTCTCTGCAGGTGATTTCATCCAAATACAAAATTATGGCTGATGACCAGGGTAAGTTCAGGAAGGTAGTTTATCCCGACAGAGGTATAGTATACGATCGTCGTAAAAATGTATTGCTTCAAAATACTACTATTTACGATTTAATGCTAGCACCAAATAAATTAAAGGGAGTTGATACGTTTGCCCTTTGTAAAATTTTACAAATTGATACTGCTCAGTTTAATAAAAGGGTGGTTGAATTAATCATTAAAAATGGCCGAAGCCGTGCATCTGTTTTCGAAGCGTTATTAAGTGATTCAAAAATGGCTATGCTCAATGAAGTGATGTATAAATTTGCCCCGGCTTTTTATTTGCAGGAACGGTCTGTCAGAAGTTATCCGTATGATGCCGCAGCGAATGTACTGGGCTATACCGCGGAAGTAGATACTAATTTTTTAAAAAGACATAAGGATGAAGGGTACGTTTCCGGCGATTATGCGGGTATGACCGGCATAGAACGCAGTTATGAAAAAGTGTTGATGGGAGTAAGGGGAATTGAATATTGGAAAAGAGATAACAAAAACCGCCTGACCGAAAAATTAGAGAATGGAAAGTTTGATACGGCAGCGATCGCCGGTCAAAATATGCATACATCTATAGACATTGAATTGCAGGAACTGGGCGAAAAACTGATGCAAAATAAATTAGGTTCTATTGTAGCCGTTGACCCCAGAACCGGTGGTATATTGGCAATGGTAAGTGCGCCTACATACAAGCCCAAATTTTTGTCAGGCAGTGAAAGGCGAAAGCATTTTTCGGAACTTTTTTTGAACCCGGCCCTTCCCTTGTTAAACAGAACTGTGGGGGCAACTTATTCTCCGGGATCAACTTTTAAAACGCTGCAGGCGTTGATTGGTTTGCATGAAGGGGTTATCAATACTCATTTCAAAGTAGCTTGCTCCGGGGCCTTTTACGGTTGCGGCACAGGAAAGCCAAAATGCTTGGATAAAGGTGTTTTTGATTTGCGCGGGGCTATCACCGTGTCGGATAATACTTATTTTGCTACAGTTATGCAAAAAGTGATCAATAATCCCAAGTATCCCACTATTGACAGCAGTCTCTCCAATTGGGACAGGTATATGTATGCCTTTGGTCTTGGACATAGATTGGGTGTAGATGTGCCCGCTGAAAAGAAAGGATTTATTCCAACAGCGGCTTATTTTAACAGTCCTAAAAGATATGGAGAAGGTAGATGGAACTATTGCAATTTTGTTTCTGTTAGTATAGGGCAGGGTGAAGTAAATGTTACTCCCTTACAGGTTGCCAACGAGATGGCTTATATTGCTAATAAGGGATGGTATAAAACTCCACATGTTGTAGATTCTATTGAAGGAGGCGACAAATTTGATATGTTGGAAGCCTTTAAAGAAAAACACAACGCCATTGATATTCCCGACAGTGTTTTTGAGGCGGTTCACGATGGAATGGAGGGCGTGGTTGAAAGAGGTACTGGTTTAGGAGCCAAAGTAGAAGGAATTAGCATCTGTGGTAAAACAGGTACAGTTGAAAATTATATTGGCCTCGTAAAACAACCTAATCATGCTTTCTTTTGTGGCTTTGCCCCGAGAGATAATCCCAGAATCGCTATTATGTGTGTTGTTGAGAACAGCGGAAAATTTGGAGGTACGTATGCAGCGCCAATTGTTGGGTTAATGATTGAAAAATATTTAAAGGACTCTATTACGGGTACTGCAAGGCTGGCACAAGTTGAACAATTGTCCAACCTTAATTTGATACCCGCCCGTATTTATGCTGCTATAAAAACCCAGGACTCATTACGTCATGTGAAAGATTCGGCTTACCTGGTTGCAAAAGGCTATCTCAAAGGGATAAAAGATACCATGGAACTTGAGCAGGATGATGAATCAGATTTATTGGATAAATTAAAGAAAGACGCTGACAGTTCCACAAAAAAAGAATTGCCAAAAAAAGATAGCAACAATAATTTCCCAAGGATGAATACAGATGCAGTTTTGCCGAACGAAAAAAGAAAGCCGGAGCCGAAAGACACTGTAAAAAATTAAAACGAAATGTATCAGAAAAGTCCGGAAATAGGGAAGGGGGTCGACTGGTTGTTGATATGGCTGTATGCCACATTGGTGGCCATAGGTCTGTTGTGCATCTTTTCTGTAGAATACCGGAATGGGGATGGAGTACTACAAAGTTTTTTAGGGTTTAAGAAAAACTATAGTAAACAGTTGTTTTATTTTGGTGCCTGTATAATACTGGCCTCTTTTATTTTGTTAACCGACAGTAAATTATTTACCGCGACGGCTAATTTATCTTACCTGATAGGCATTGCGCTGATATTGGCAACCTTTGTTGTAGGAAAAGAAATAAAGGGGTCTAAAAGCTGGATACCGCTGGGCTTTATGAATTTGCAGCCGGTTGAATTGTGTAAAATATTTACGGCCCTGGCATTGGCAAAATTTTTGTCTATGACAGAGACAAATTTTACGAGGCCGGCGGCCCAACTGGTTGCTGCCGCCATTTCATTTACACCAGCCGCTTTATCTATCCTGCAGGGCGAAACAGGACTGGCATTGGTATACTTTTCTTTTCTCATCCCCATGTACCGGGAAGGGCTACCGCCTGGATACCTGATAGTAGGAGCGGCGATGGCAGTTTTGCTGGTAGCTTCACTTTTGTTAAGTACCAAAACATTGCTGATTGCATTCAGTGTGTTGGGGGTGCTGGCACTTTTTATAAATAAAAAACAAATCCGGCGTAACAATGGGCTGTTGCTGATGATAGTTGGTTGTTGGGCTTTTTGTATTTTGTTTGTAGGGGTAGTTGTTCCATTTACATTTAAACATGTATTTAAAAAATACCAGGCAGACCGTATATTCAGTATGGTGGGTGTGGACAATCCATTTGCTGGTAAAAACACAGCAGACGTAGTTAACACCGCCGATGAAAAAGCAAAGCAGAAAAAAAATGATCAGCAAAATTATAATGTTAAGCAATCAAAAATCGCCATTGGCTCAGGAGGGTTAGCCGGTAAAGGCTTTTTAAAGGGAACTCAAACTCAGGGAGACTTTGTGCCTGAACAACACACAGATTTTATATTTACTTCAGTTGGCGAAAATTTTGGTTTTTGGGGCAGCACTTTACTGATGCTGATTTACCTGGGATTAATTTTACGTATTGTGACCATTGCGGAACGGCAACGCAGTACTTTTAGCAGGGTATACGCTTATAGTGTAGCCAGTATTTTCTTTTTTCATGTGGCGGTTAATATTTCTGTTACCATCGGCCTGGCACCCGTAATTGGCATTACCTTGCCATTACTAAGCTATGGCGGTTCATCCCTGCTAACCTTTACTATTTTACTTTTTATATTAATAAGGCTGGATGCCGACCGTCAAATGGTATTGCGGTAAAGTGCCTGCCAGTGACTAAATTCTATTTATAATTACTCCCTGTTATTTGAGAGTTTAAATTTACACCCCGATAACAAATCTATTCAATGAAAATTATACCATTAAGCGAAGGCGCTTTTACTGTTGACAAAACAAAAAAATTTGTTGCTTTTGATAAAGAAAATGATGATCTGCAACAGCGATCAACCGGTAGTTTGCTGGTGGAAGTACAACCTTTTTGTGTTGTAACAAAAAACGATATTTTGGTAATTGATACAGGGCTGGGATTTGCCAAAGCAGATGGTGTGCTGCAAATACACCATAACCTGTTGAATAACGGCATTAACCCGATGGAAGTAACGAAGGTTTTGTTGAGTCACCTGCACAAAGATCATTCGGGCGGTATAAGTATCGAAGATAAAGTATTGCAACAGCATTTTCTCAGCTTCCCCAATGCCAGGTATTACGTTAATAAAGATGAATTGGCTTTTGGTATGGATAAGGCAAACAGTTCCTATATTATTGAAGACTTCGAAATACTATCCAACAGTGATAAAATAATTTTTACCGAAGGCAATGGAGTGATTGATGGCTATATACGATATGAGGTTACCGGGGCACATTCGCCTTTTCACCAGGTATTCTGGATTGAAGAAGATGGTAAAACTGTCTTCTTTGGAGGCGATGTAGCCCCGCAGTTACAACAGATGAAAAGCCGCTTTATTGCCAAATATGATTTTGATGGAAAAAAGTGTATGGAACTAAGGCAGCAATGGTGGCAAACAGGGCAGGAACAACATTGGACCTTTCTTTTTTACCATGACATTAAAACACCTTTTGTAGAACTCTAATGATGTCTTGAGACCGCCAGCACTACATTTCAATGCATTCAATTTTGGCGAAAAATCAATAGTGCGCTTAAAAATTTCTTCTGAAAGGTCGGTTTGGCCTGTTTTGCAATTGGTTTTTTTTGCGCATTGCTTTAAATAATAATTGACGAAATCTCCCTTCTGCATTGTACATATTATTCACCCTTTGAGGCCCTAATATTTTGGTAAAGCGGTCCCGGTAGCTTTTTCTCAGGTTCAGTACTTTTTCGTCCCTTTCCAAAACATCGGGATTATCAATTTTTGTTGCAGCCAGCTCGTTGGAATATTGATTGTATACCGGCCAGAATTGCTGCGCTTCCTGTGGCGTAAGCGCCAGCTCTTTACTGATAAAAGCTACTTTGAGGGCTTCAATGTCAGCTTGTTTTTTATTGGCAAAATCCTGTTCATCCTGCGCTTTGGCCAAACCTGTGACGGTTATAAATACCAGCAAAAAGTATAGCTTTTTCATATCTCGTCTCCTTTTCCTCTTTAGTTTTTAAAATTGATTTTATCCAGGTAATTTTCCAACGTCTTATCATCCAGCAGGTAGTCATCCTGATTTGGTAAATCAATTTCATCCGGGCTGGATGTTAGCATGGACATATCTTCTTCACTTCCATTTTTTTCAAGATAACTTGTAATATCATCTTTTGTAAGACTATTTAACGCCGCATTAAATTGTTCATCATTCATACTTTTTCCTTTTTCAATCGAAGGATCAAGCTTGGCAAAAGAGGACTGGGTAGTATCTATTTTGGGAGCGGTTGGATGATTTACATATTTATAAACGCCCAATGCCATTGCTCCTGTTATAACAGCGGCGGCCGCATACCGGAATAAAGCTCTTACCCGTAGCATTTCTATAACCCGGGTATCTGGCATAGGCACCACTTCCGCTGGTTGTACTATATTCAACACGTTATCCAATACAGTATTAAAATAACCGGCAGGTGCTTCAAAAGCATTGATATGCTGAATACCCTGCAATAAAGGAGATATTTTTTCCAGTTCCAATGCAGCGGTTTGCTGCAAAGTTTTTACGGTACTTAAAATATCTATTGACAGGTTGTCAAAATATTTCAATGGTGTTGTAAAAACTTCGGAATGCCGCAAGCTTTGTAAGAATGGGGATATTTTCATCAACTCATTCTCAGTGCTTGCTGGCAACGCTTCCGCTGTATTTAAAATAGCAGAAGCAATGTTTTCAAAATAACCAGCCGGTACCTCAAAAATATTGGAATGTTGTATAGTTAGCAATAAAGGAGATATTTTTTCCAGCTCGTCAACTGTACTTTGCGCCGATGCTTTTGCTTTATCTATAATAGCAGTTGATAAATTGTCAAAGTACCCTTGTGGTATGTCAAATAAATTACCTGGTTGTTTACTTTGCAACAAGGATGGTATTGCAATATCCTCTTCAGTAAATTCAAGATTATTATGCTGACTCGTAGCTTTTATTTTATCAAGAATTGATGAAGATAAATTGTCAAAATATCCTGCAGGAATGTCATTCAAGGGTACGAATGTATTTGCTCCGTTTTGGTCATTTAAACAAACTAAAATGGTATCCCCTAAGGTATCAAAGTAGCCCTCCGGTACTGACAAAACATTTATCCTGGGCAAATTTGCCAAAAGAGGGCTTAATGATTGTAACTCGAATAATATGTCATTGCTTGGGTTCACGCGTTTTTTAGACCTTCAATGAGGTAAAAAGTTTAATGGTTTAATATATAGTCTTCTATTTTTTTTACTGCATGATGATAGCTTGCTTTTAAAGCACCTTCGCTGGTTTCAAGTACAACACTCATTTCCTGGTAAGGCATTTCATCATAATAGCGAAGGTTAAAAACTACCCGTTGTTTCTCGGGCAGCTGCTGCATGGCCATTTGCAGTTTCCATTCAATTTTATTACTGTCGAAGTTTTTATCGGCTTTTAATTTATTGCTTAACCCGTTCTCTACATCACTAAGCGAAATGGATGCCCTTTTCTTTTGCTGTTCAATAAAAGTGAGACTTTCGTTGGTTGCTATACGATAAAGCCATGTATACAATTGACTATCTTCCCGGAAATTTTCGAGCGCATTCCAAACCTTAATAAACATGTTTTGTAAAACATCATTGGCATCTTCGTGGTCTACCACCATACGGCGGATGTGCCAGTATAATTTTTCCTGGTACTTTTTAATAATGCCTGTAAAACCCTTTTCTTTGGTAGCAGGTGTTTTAAACTGCATTAGTAGTTCAGTATCGTCTAAGTGTTGTTGGCTCATATTGTTAACAGGTATAAAAATAGAAAAAACCAATCTAAGATTGGTTTTTTGATCAAAAGTTTAATTGGTTATCCCTTTTTTCTGGCAATTACTTTTTCGGCGGCTTCGACAATATTGGGAGTGTCTAACCCGTATTTTGTCAATAGCTCGGTGGGCTTGCCACTTTCACCAAATGTGTCATTGGTTCCAATGAACTCAATGGGGATCGGCAAGTTTTTCGCCGCAACCTGTGCTACACTGTCGCCTAATCCTCCAATAATATTGTGTTCTTCACAAGTAACGGCACAGTTGGTTTTTGTAATAGATTCCATAATGGCCGTTACATCAAGCGGCTTAATGGTATGAATATTTATAATTTCTACGCTGATGCCTTTTTCTTCCAGAATCTTCCCAGCTTCGATTGCCTTCCAAACGAGGTGACCACAAGCAAAAATGCTTACATCTTTACCATCTGAAATTTTTTGAGCCTTACCAATAATGAAATCGCTTTCCTTTGTAAAAATGGGCCATACCGGGCGGCCAAAACGCAGGTACACCGGGCCTTCGTATTCTGCAACGGCCATGGTCGCCGCTTTGGTTTGGTTGTAGTCGCAGGGAACAATTACCGTCATGCCCGGTAACATTTTCATCATACCGATATCTTCCAAAATCTGGTGCGTAGCGCCATCTTCTCCCAAAGTAAGTCCGGCGTGAGATGCACAAATTTTTACATTTTTATTGCTATAAGCAACAGACTGGCGAATCTGGTCATATACCCGACCGGTAGAAAAATTGGCAAAAGTAGTAGTAAATGGAATTTTACCGCCAATAGTTAATCCTGCAGCCACACAAATCATATTTGCTTCTGCTATACCACATTGTATAAAACGCTCGGGAAATTCTTTAACGAAAGCATTCAACTTCATTGATCCTAAAAGGTCTGCTGTTAATGCTACTACATTTTTATTTTTTCTGCCAGCTTCTAAAATGCCATCTCCAAAACCGCTGCGGGTGTCTTTATTGCCTGTTACCTGTATTTCTTTTAACATGGAATATTTGCTTATCTTTTTTAAAATTGGGCGCAAGATAAGTCTTGTGAACAATTAACTTGACCTTTTTTAACTCGTTTTATTATTTTTTAAGGTAAGCTCCCATTTCCAGGCACTTTCCATCATTTCGTCAAGGCTTTTTGCAGGTAGCCAGCCCAATTCGGTTTTAGCTTTGTTGTTGTTGGCGTATATGGCTACCACATCACCTGCCCGGCGAGGACCGATAGTATAGTTTAATTTAACGCCACTTGTTTTTTCAAAAGCTTTAATAACTTCTAAAACTGTAAACCCATCCCCTGTACCAAGGTTGAATATTTCGGGGTTTGCTGTATTCTTTTTATTAATAAGTAGATTCAAAGCCAGTGTATGCGCATGCGCTATGTCGCAAACGTGAATATAATCACGAACGCAGCTACCATCTCTTGTCGGATAATCTTCGCCCCAAACTTGCATGGTGGGTAATTTTCCAATAGCAGTTTGTGTGATGGCAGGCACCAGGTTAGCTGGTCTGCCCAATGGAATTTCACCTATCAAAGTAGAGGGGTGTGCGCCCACGGGATTAAAATAACGCAGCAAAATTCCCTGAAGGGAACTGCTTTTTACCGCATCTGTGACAATTACTTCACCCATTTGCTTGGTTGCTCCATAGGGAGATTCGGCGGGTTTTTGTGGTGTTGCTTCTGTAACCGGAATGGCATCTGGATTACCATAAACGGTGCAGGAAGAAGAGAAGACAAAATTGGGAACCGCATATTTTTCAGCACACTTTAAAATATTTACCAATGACCCAATATTGTTTTCATAGTACATCAAAGGCTTTTCAACTGATTCTCCTACTGACTTGTAAGCAGCAAAATGTATAATGCCTTTAATATCCTTGTTTTCTTCAAAAACAGTTTCAGTTGCCTTTAAATCACATAGATCAATCACGTAGTTGTTGATCTTTTTGCCAATTATTTTTTCAGCACCATCCAGTATGGAAATATTGCTCCTTGAATTGTTATCTACAGAGATTACTTCGTACCCGTTTTGTACAAGGTCCACAATTGTATGTATGCCAATATAGCCGCAGCCACCGGTTACCAATATTTTACCCATGTTTTTTAATTGAGTTTAGGTGTATAGTTGCCCAAAATTACTGTATGTTTTTCATCAAATAAAAATCACCTGTGTAGTTGAGGTAATTAATAAAAACATCGAAAGCTCCATTTTTGCAAACTGGCATTTGCCGGCATCTAATCGTGGTATCCCTGGAAAAGATGCTACAGGAATAATTTTAGCAATTGATAGACAAGTGCAGCAAGCAAGCCGCTGACAGGGATGGTTAATATCCAGGCCCATACAAGACTAACCGTAACGCCCCAGCGAACTGCGCTCAACCTTTTGGTTGCACCTACACCAACAATTGCGCCTGTAATGGTATGCGTAGTACTAACAGGCGCGCCGAGGTTAGCAGCTGTAAATAAAGTAATGGCGCCTGCGGTTTCTGCGCAAACACCTTCCAGCGGCGTAACTTTGGTTATTTTGGTACCCATTGTTTTGATAATCTTCCATCCTCCGCTTAAAGTACCGACAGAAATAGCAGTATAACAGACCAATGGAACCCAGTTGGGCATATCCTCCAACCTTGCAATACCATAACCGCCATGCGACTGGCTGTAAACCAATGCTGCTGAAATAATACCCATTACTTTTTGGGCATCGCTGCCGCCGTGACCAATACTGAATGCCGCAGAAGAAACCAGCTGTAATTTCTTGTACATGTTACCCGTACGGTACGCATTTTCGCCTTTGATATAATTTACAAAATAAGTAACGATAAAAACAATGCCCAAACCCAACAATGCCCATCTTTCAAGCTCTTTTTTAAAAGGAATAAACAGCACGCAGACCCCTACGAGGGTGGCAATTATACTTATTTTAAGCCAGAAGTTTTTTTGTACCGTAACCAGCGTTATAAAAATAGAAATCAGCATCCCTATTAAGGGTGCCAGCACAATAAAAATGATTGTTTTATAAATACTTTGTGCATCAATGCTGCTAAAGCCGGCGTGCGCAATAGCTGCACCCGCAAATCCGCCAATTAATGTATGAGAAGAAGATGATGGAATGCCGTACCACCAGGTAAGCAAATTCCAGAAAATGGCGGCTATAACGCCAGCCAATATCACTATCAGTGTAATACTTTCTTTATGTACCGTTTTGGCAACCGTGTTGGCAACCCCATGATCATGAAATATAAAGAAAGCGACAAAGTTGAAAAACGCAGCCCAAATAACAGCCTGAAACGGGGTTAAAACCTTGGTGGAAACAATGGTAGCAATGGAATTAGCCGCATCGTGAAAACCGTTTATAAAATCAAATGCAACACAAAGAATAATGATTACAACTAGTAACGTACCCATAAATTTTTTTTGGCAATGCTCAATTAAACGATTAAGCGTATTTCACAATGATCGATTCAATAACGTTGGCTGCATCTTCACATTTATCGGTTACTATTTCCATCACCTGGTAAATCTCTCTCTTTTTTATTACTTCTTTCGCATCAGGTTCCGTTGCAAAAAGACGCTCAATACTCATATCAAAAATATCGTCTGCCTGGTTTTCTATACTATTGATGGCCACCAAAGCGTCTGTTATCTGGCGCATATTTTTCATATTGCGCAACTCTGTAACAGCTTTATGTACTTGTACGCAACCAACGGCAATTAATTCTGCCATTTTAAGAAACCCTGTTTCATTGGGGTTAACCCGGTAGAAGTTTATTTTTTTTGCCGATGCATATATATAGTCAGCAATATCATCAAGAGAAGTAGCTAAATAATGAATGTCTTCACGATCAAAGGGGGTAATAAAATTTTTGCCCAGTTCGGTAAATATATTATGGGTGTAATCGTCATTCACATGTTCCATGTCTTCAATTTCCTGTATCAATTGTCCTCTTTTATCAAAATCCGGTTCATTCACCACTTCTTTCAGTTTGTATCCCATTTTCACAAGCTCTTCCGCAACACTTTCAAATAACTGGTAAAACACCCTGTCTTTAGGTAAAAAAATCTTGAAAATTGAATTTAATCCCATGGTTTAAAAATTTCCGCAAAGGTTACACATTGGCCTAAAAGAATAAAGCGCTTTTGTAATGGTAACATTTTGGTAACACAGAAGTAACATTAATTTATTAATACTTCTATTTTAAAATGAGTCGGATAGTATTGGTTTCAAATGAATTACTGCAGCAACAAACGGTGGTTAATTTTTTACACACTTCATCCATGAACGGTAGGGAGAATCCGTATCAGAAATTTATTAGCCGGCAAGTTGGCGGACCGCCAAAATGAATTTCTTTTAAAAGCATTGGATTTACTTATATAAATGTAACCGGTTTTCAAAAGTAAAGAAATACCGCTTAATATTTTATAGCACTTCACAAAATATATGACAAATATAAAATGTGAAAAACTTATAGAGATTAGATAATTTATATTCCTTTATTCAACAAATTTTGTGAAAAAATCAAAAATTTAATATCCAAAAAAATAATGTTACATGGCTTCTTAATTAAATTATTTATTTTTCTATATAAATAAAAATACTTATTTTTCTAAAAAAATAGCCAATATTATTTCTTCAGGAATGATTGTGAGCCATTTTTATCAATTTTTTTATTTTTTTTACTCACGCAGCACTTTATAAATAATTAGTGCCATTAACAAATGTAAATAAATAGTTAAATTATTTAGGTGGTTATAGCAATTTATTTACTACATTCATTTTTTATTTTTCAACCAAACTATTCTTATGAGAAAAATTGCAGTAATGCTGGCTGTGCTCTTTTGCAGCACTTCCGTGTTTGCCCAGACCCTGGTAAAGGGGAGGGTAACGGATTCTAAAGATGGTTCACCCATTTCAGGTGCCACAATCAAAGTAAAAGGCGAAAAAACATCCACTACTTCAAATGCTGAGGGTGTTTTTGAAATTACAGCCAAGCCTGGAAGCACGCTGGAGGTTACTGAAGTAGGACATGCGCCGATGACTGTAAAAAGCTCAGCGGGTTCGGGTGAACTACAAGTTGTGATGAACCAGGACACAAGGGCTCTTTCTGAAATTGTAGTAACGTCGCTGGGTATTAAGAGAGAAAAGAAAGCGCTCGGCTACGCGGTTTCCACAGTTGGTAAAAAAGATCTTGAACTACGGCCGGAAGCGGACCTGGGCAGGATTCTAAGTGGTAAAGCACCAGGGTTAAACGTTTTGGCTACGAGTGGTTTAAGCGGTAGTGGTACCAATATCAACATCCGTGGTATCAGTACCATCACAGGTACTTCTGATCCGCTTTTTGTTGTTGATGGTGTGCCATTTAACAGTTCCACCAATGCGAAAGCCGATTTTACTTATGGAACGCAGACTTCCAGCCGGTTTCTTGATCTGGATCCTAATAATATTGACAACGTAAGTATTCTGAAGGGGTTAAGTGCGGTTACATTATATGGTGAGGCGGGAAGAAACGGTGTTATCTTAATTACAACTAAAAACGGGTCTACATCATCTGTTAAAAAGAAAACTGAAATATCAGTTTCTCAGTCAATGTTTGAAACAAAAGCTATTTTGCCTGAGTATAACACATCTTATGGTGGTGGTTTTGATTTGAGTTTAGGATTGCTTTTCTTTAGTAACTGGGGAGCAAAATTTACCAATCCTCCAACGCCGGTAACACACCCTTATGACAAAGCTTCTCTGAATGCTGATTTCCCTGAATATAAAGGTGTTCCCTATGATTACAAGTTTCACAACAGTGTTCCGAATTTTTTCCAAACAGGTAACACAAGCACAACTGCGGTAAATGTCGGCGGTTCGGCTGGTAACGTTAACTACAATATGAACTACAGTCATACAGATGACAAAGGATACCTTCCCGGAAACAGTCTTTTAAAAAATAATTTTGGGGTAGGCGGAACAGCCAAATTGAGCAACCGTTTTACCATTAGTGGTACAATGAATTATGTTGGTACAAATGTAAAATCGCCACCAACCAGTAATAGTTATGGTAACAATTCCACCAATACTTCGGTTTTTGGTAACGTGATGTATACCCCTACTGCAATGGATTTGATGGGACTGCCTTATGAAAAACCTTCAGATCATTCACAGGTGTATTACCGGAATGACAACGGTATTCAAAATCCCCGCTGGACCTTATACAATGCTTTTACTGTAGACAAGGTAAACAGGGTTTACGGGCAGATGAGCACGAAATATGATATTGCCAAAGGTCTTTTCCTTACTTATCGCGTTGGGTATGATAATTACAGTGAATACCAGGAGTATTCTCAAAATAAAGGTGGTGTAGCAACTCCAACCGGTATTTTAAGAACTTCTACCGGAATTAATACCATATGGGATCACACGCTTTTATTAAACTTCAGTCACAGCCTGGGCGGCAATTTTAGCCTTAATGCAGATGCTGGTGTAAACAGAAGACAGGATTTGTACGATCAAACTGGTATGACCAGTTCACAACAACTAGTGTATGGTTTAATGAACCACGGAAATTTTATTAACCACACTACTAATAGTGAAAATGGATCTGCGCTTAATTACAAGCAGGAGCAATTGGTACTGGCAGGTTTTTTAACAGGTACTGTTGCTTATAAAGATTATGCATACCTTACTGTAGGTGGCCGTAACAGCTGGAAATCTACTGTAGAAGAAAAAAACAGAAGTATCTTCTATCCAAATGCTGCATTATCTTTTATCCCAACTTCAGCAATAGCTGGCTTACAGAATAATAAGAGCATCAATTACCTGAAATTGAGAATTGGCTACTCAACAAGTGCCAACTTTCCGCCTCCCTACGCCACTAGAAATTCTTTGTTCATTGCATCAAGAAGTTTTGTGACTGCAACAGGTACGCCAATCAACGTAAATGCGATTCCTAACTTGCTACCTAATTCAAATTTAAAACCAGAGTTACTGAAAGAAACGGAAGCTGGTATAGAAGGTAAATTTTTCAATAACAGATTGTCACTTGATTTGACTTTATATAACAGGATTGCAAGCGATCAGATTTTAAGAAGAGATCTTGACCCAAGTACCGGTTATACATCTCAACAAATTAACGCGGGTAAGGTTACAAATAAGGGAATTGAGATTCAGTTAGGTGTTACCGTGGTGGAAAGCCTGGGTTGGAAATGGCAAATTGACGGATTATATACTTTGAACAAGAGTATGGTATCTGATATACCATCAGATCTGGCGCAGGTAAATACTGCAGGTTATTCCAATGAAGGTACTTTCGCTAAGAATGGATATCCACTGGGCATAATTATGTCAAACTATTTTCAAAGAGATCCTAAAACCGGTCAGCGTTTGGTTGGAACCGACGGTAACTATATCAATTCAAATGATATCGGCGTAATTGGTGATCCAAATCCATTGTACAAAGTTTCTGGTATCAGTACTTTAAGTTACAAATCCTTTAGTTTCAGAATGCAGTGGGACTATACACAAGGGGGACAGATGTTTTCAGGAACTGCCGGAGCCTTGCTTGGAAGAGGTGTATCGAAAGATACAGAATTTGACAGGGCAGCCTCTTACATCTTGCCAGGTGTGCTGGAAAATGGTAAACCAAATGATATCCAGATATCATCATCACAAGCGTATTATGGTAACAGTATTACCAACGGCGCTGCAGATGAATCAGCTATTTATGATGCCACTTGTGTAAGGTTAAGAGAAGCTTCGCTTTCTTACAGTGTTCCGGCCAGGTTTTTAGATAAAACACCTTTTGGTTCAATTTCATTGAGTCTTTCCGGAACCAATCTCTGGTACTATGCACCTAATTTTCCTAAGTATACTCATTTTGATCCTGAAGCTTCAGGGTTGGGTGTAAGCAATGGCAGAGGACTTGAATTTCTTTCCGGCCCTTCTGCACGCCGCATGGGTGCAAGCATAAGAGTAACTTTCTAACACATTAAAAAGCAAATTATGAATTATAAAAAAATATTACCAGCGATACTTGGGATATTGCTTATCGGAGGAATATCATCTTGTAAAAAACAATTTGATAAATTGTTAACAAACCCCAACTATCCAAGTGCTTCAACAGCAGATGTGGATTTGTATCTGAATGAAGTGCAGCTTGATTTTAACTCCTTCTGGACTTCAGCCGGCGATTACGGTGGACAGTTGAGCCGGTTGCAGCACTGGAACGGTCCATTTTATAGAAATGGTTACACTCCTTCTTCTTTTGACTTTCAATGGACGATTGCATATACAGGTGTTTTAACTAATGCGAACGCATTAATTCCACTGGCACAATCGCAAAGAAAATACCTGCAATCAGGTGTTGCACGGGTTTTAAAAGCATACACTATAGCAACATTGGTTGACAACTTTGGTGATGTACCCTATTCGGAAGCGGTATTGGGAAATGATAACGTGATTCCAAAAGTAGATGGGGGAGCCACTGTATATGTAGCTGCCCAAAGTTTGCTGGATAGCGCCATTGATGATTTTTCAAAGCCAAACTCAGCTCCTTTTGTAGGAAACGATTTATTTTATGGCGGTAGCAAAGCGAAGTGGACAACGTTCGCAAAAACACTTAAACTGAAGCTTTACATGCAGACCAGGTTGGTGGATCCATCCGCAACTGCAAAAATCCAGGCGCTGATCACTGAAAATGATCTTGTTAATACAGCGGCGCAGGATTTTGTTTTCCGTTACGGAACATCTGTTACAGCACCGGATGCAAGGCATAGCCACTATGCAGCTGACTACACTAATAATGGCAATGGGGAATACCTTTCGAACTACTTTATGTGGATGGTTACGGCACAAAAATATGGTGGCATTCCAAACAACACCACTGGCGACCCAAGGGTACGCTACTATTTTTACAGGCAAGTAGGCAATTACAACTGGGCAACTTCATCCACTTGTCCCTGTTTTGCAAAATCCCAGTTTGGTAGTTCAAGTTTCCCATCATGGTATCCATCGGTGCCAGATGTTAGTCCATATTGTACTGTAGGAAAGGGGTATCATGGACGTGACCACGGTGATAACAGTGGTGCACCACCAGATGGTAACTATACAACTGCAATGGGGGTTTATCCTGTCGGCGGTCAGTTTGATGGTGGGCAGTTTAAGCAGGTTACATCTACAATGGGCGGACAAGGTGCAGGCATTAACCCGATATGGTTGTCTTCCTACACTTCTTTCCTTGAGGCAGAAGCAGCATTGGTGTTAGGTGTTACCGTACCAGCAGGTACTCCGAGAGCATTGCTTTCTGCGGGTATAAACGCCTCAATCAGTAAGGTGATGTCTTTTCCTGCAACCGTAAATGTTACACCTGATCCGACGCTAGTGCCATCAGGTTCGCAGATTACGAACTACGTTACCCAGGTGTTAAGCAATTATGACACCGCTACCAGCGACCATTCAAAACTTAATATAATCATGTCTGAATATTACATTGCCTTGTGGGGTAATGGAGTGGAAGCTTACAATAACTTAAGAAGAACGGGCATGCCTTTAGGTGCGCAAATTGCCGTGGCAGTGCCTAATCCAGGGCTGTTTATGCGTTCTTTCTTTTATCCATCTGTTTTTGTAAACAGGAACTCAAGCGCACCGCCGCAGAAAGATCCCGGTAACGTAGCAAACAAAGTGTTCTGGGATACTAATCCTGACAATTTCATTAAATAATTAAAAAAAGAAATTATGAAGAAATACTTAATTATAATAATGGCAGTTTGCGCAGCTTTGGTTACGCTAAACTCCTGTAAAAAGACAGATGGAAACATCAATCCGCTGACGGATATTAAAAACCTGGCAGTAGGTTCTTACTTGGTACAGGACAGTTCCATTAACGCCAATTTAAACAGCACCAGCAGTACGTCCACAGTGGGGATAGTTGTACACCAATACCCCGGAGGGGAAGATGTTGATCAAATACTACTTTACACTACGCTCGGTACATCAACCGATACAACACTGTGGAAATTGGTAAAATCAATTCCTTATACAGCCGGTAGTAAGGTTGAACTTACAGCAACAACTGCTGAGCTGGCAACTGCATTTGGTGTACCTGCTTCAGCATTTGATCCAGGCTCAATATTTACCTTCTTTACCAAAGCTGTTACAAAAAGTGGTAAAACCTATGATATTAATAATGCCGGTGACAATGGCGGCGGTGGTTTAATTACAGGACCAGCTTATAAATCAGCCTTCTCATTCACAGTGTATGTTGTTTGTCCATATACTGGCGGGATGGAAGGAGATTATAAGGTAATCAGGGATGATTGGGTTGACTGGCATGCCGGAGATATTGTACATGTTAAGGGTGGGCCGGGGGCAAACCAGATTGACTTAAGTGAAATTTATCCTGCTGGTGGAACTGTTATTAACCCAATTATTGTAAATATTGATCCTGTAACAGGAACTGCATCGATTCCGAAAGTTACATACGGAAGATACGGTGGAGTGAATTCAACTCAATATATTGCCGAAGGTGCGGGTGCCGGGGATGTTGCAGGATATGTGTTTTCCTGCACGGGATTTATCACTTTGAGTATCAACCAGTCAGACAATGGCGGAGGAGACTACGGTCCCAATAAATTGATTTTGCAGAAGCAATAGAATAACCAGTATTAAAATAAAAGGCTGTCTCAATTTGAGGCAGCTTTTTGTTTTGTTAGATGTAAATAAATGTTAGAAACGGTTTATTTAAAATCTTGCAGCCCCTTTTTTTAAATTGTTAGAAAAAAAATTGCAATTGATATGGAAATAAAATACTATGATGATTATCTATCTATTTACAGAAAACTTTAGCTAAAACTTTAAAAACTAAGATGATAATTGTTAAAAATTAATTTTTAGACGGGTTTTGATAGAAAAAACAAATGGTACAAAGGAGGGAGGGTAAGCCGAATTATTTGAAAATACATAAAAAATTAACAAAAATTTTGTTGTTAACGCAGCAAATCGTTCCTTTATTGCGTCTTTATTAAATAAATGTTAATTCAGGGAATTTGCCCTTTCTGGATTGCCATTTATTTTTCTATTATAAAAAAAATAAAAAATCTATTGAACATGAGAAAATTTATGACAATGTTGACGGTAGCCTTACTGTCATTTGTAGTAGTTTCTGCTCAAACCCGGTTAGTTTCGGGTAGGGTAACAGATTCCAAAGGAAATCCTGTGCCGGCAGCTACCATCAAAAAATTAAAAGGCGAAGGATCTGTAGCCGCAGACCAAGACGGAAATTTTAAAATCAACGCCCAGAACGGTGAAGTATTGGTTATTTCATCTGTGAATTATGGTGCAGAAAAGATCACAGTGAGTGCAGGTAAAGATCAGTATTCCATTTCTTTGGCGGATAAGCTAAGTATGATGGACGAGATTGTGGTAACAGCAGGTGGTATTAAGTCTAAAAGGAAAGAAATAGGCACTGCCACAACTGTTATCAATGCTCAAACAATTACTGCTGGTAAAGCTACCAACGTGGCAAACGGCTTACAGGGCAAAGTGGCCGGTTTTCAAATCAGCGGTACTGGTGGTGGCGTTAATCCAAACTATAGGTTGATATTAAGGGGACAACGTTCTTTAACTGGTAATAACCAGGCATTGATTGTATTAGACAATGTGTATGTGCCAAGTGAAGTGCTGGGAAATCTTAACCCTGAAGATATTGAAAACGTGGTGGTGTTAAATGGATCTGGTGCGGCAGCCTTGTATGGTTCGCTGGGATCCAACGGAGCATTAATTGTAACAACAAAAAAAGGTAAAAGAGGCGTATCTGCTATTACGGTTAGCAACACAACTACGGTTGAATCTGTTGCGTTTTACCCTAAAATACAAACCCAGTTTGGTGCGGGTGGTACTGCATATGGCTTAGATGCAAATGGATTGCCTTTTTACAATTACCTGGAAAATCAGTCTTACGGAGCAGCATTTGACGGCGTAGTAAGACCACTAGGCCCACCTTTAGAAGATGGTTCCCAGGATTCTGCAGCATATACGTACAATGATGGCCATTTTAAATTCTGGAAGAAAGGCATCACCAATCAATCCGATTTTTCAGTGTCAAATGGTGATGAAAACTCTACCTTTTACTTATCTGGACAATATGCAACAGTAACTGGTACAACACCCGGCGACAAATACAATCGTACAACATTAAGGGTAAACGGCACAAGGCGGATGGGCAATAAAGTAAGTGTATCCTATAATTCAGCCTATACACAAAACAGGTATGATATCACTACACAAACCGGATCTATGTACGGCAATATGTTGAATATGCCTTCTAACGTAGATATTACCAGGTATAAAAATTGGAGAACAGATAAATTTGCCAATCCAATAGGATATTACAACCCATGGTATCAAAATCCATATTTTACTGCGGATAATTATCGTGCAGCTCAACGGAATGACTATTTTATTGCAAATGTGGAATTAAAATTCACTCCTGTAACAGGACTTGATTTAATTGCCCGCCAGGGACTCACTACGAGAAATTATTCTGGTAAAAGTACGATAGGCGCATTCAAGTTTACTGAATATTCAAAAAATACCGATGCAAGCTCCAAATCAGATATTTCTGCTTCTGTTAGCGACTATAGCTCTTACACTACAAACCTTTCAACTGATATTTATGCTGACTACAATAAAAAATTCAGCAATTTTAATTTTGGTTTATCGGCCGGCGTACAGCTAAATCAAAACCAGTCGAAGTTTGTAAGTGTTGGAGCAAATGGCTTGGTTATTCCAGATTTGTTCAATGTTAGCAATGGTGTTGGTACACCCAATGCAAACGAGAGTAATTATAAAACGCGTCAGCAAGGTGCCTACGGCAGACTAACACTGGGATACAAGAGTGTATTGTTTCTTCATGCTACCGCGAGAAATGACTGGGATTCAAGGTTAGCAGCTAACAACCGTTCTTTCTTCTATCCTTCAGCTGATTTGTCTTTCATTGCCAGTGATGCGATTGCGGCAATTAAAAATAGTAATAAAATCAGCTACCTTAAATTCAGGGGTGGCTATTCAAAAACAGGGTTGGTTAATCTTGGTAACTCCGGAGATTTCGGAGCATACTACCTGTTACCAACCTATAGCACGGCTAATGGCTTCCCTTACGGTGGTCTTGCAGGTTATACAGTTGGAAACGGACTGGTTTCTAATAATTTGAAGCCTGAGATAACAAAAGGGTATGAAGTTGGTTTTGACTTGAATCTATTGAAAGACCGTTTTGTGTCAAGCGTTACCTGGTATGATACCAAGACAGACGACCAGACTGTAAATACGGCTGTCTCAAATTCAACAGGTTTTAGTGCATTATTGACCAATACCGGGCAAACCCAAAGCCGTGGTTTGGAAGTAACCGCTCACTACACGATCATTAAAAATACAGATTGGAATGTAACTTTTGGTGGTAACTATACCTATCTTGATAACAACGTAAACTTTATTAGCGCCCAGTTGCCTAAACTATCCCTGTCCAGCAATGGTTCAGGAGCTTCTTATGCTGTAGCTGGTTATGCATTCCCTGTTATTATGGGCTTTGATTATGTTAGAGATGGATCCGGACATGTTATAGTAAGCAGCACAACAGGCTTGCCTACAAAAGCGTCAGCTATATCTGTATTGGGTAACGCCAACGCAAAAAACAGGCTTAGTCTTGATGGTGCAATTCAGTACAAAAATTTGCGATTATCGTTTTTGTTTGAGCATAGAGGGAACTATAAAGTGTTTAACTCAATGGGTACAGAATTGGACTGGTCGGGAACAGGTATCAGAACAGCTGCCTATAACAGGCAAAGTTTTGTTTACCCCAACTCTGTTATTGCAGATCCTAATAAGCCAGGTTCTTATATGCCTAACACAAGCGTAGCCATAGCAAATGGTAATGGTAACAATGGATTCTGGACAGATGGAATTAACCGCGATGTAACATCTAACTATCTTACCAATGGCGATTTTTGGAAATTAAGAGAATTATCTCTTTCTTATGATATTCCAGGCAGAGCTTTTGGGAGAAAGAATACCACCATAAAAGGTATGACAGTAAGCCTGCAGGGAAGGAACCTTGCTTTATGGCTTGCTAAAGATAACTTATATACAGATCCGGAATACAGCAGTGCAGGTAATGATAACAATGGTATTGGTATTACCGGCCTGGATTCTGCACCTCCATCCCGCTTTTATGGAGCAACCGTATCTTTCAAATTTTAAGAGTATCAAGGCTTAAAACAACTACGACATTATTAAAACCACGATTTACTAAACTTGTAGTCATGGTACACAAAAAAACATTAATTATGAAAAAAACAATCGCAGGTATGCTTTTAGGAATGGCAGTGCTGGGCACATCCTGTAAAAAATACCTTGATATTAATAATAATCCCAATAATGCCACATCGGCCACACCGGAATTGATATTGCCACAAGCGCTTACTTCTACTGCAAATGTGGTGAATTCTTACAATTCTTACGGATCGCAAACAGGTATGTATGCTGCTAACGCCGGCGGCTATGGTGGTTTCGGGGAATCGATCACCTACAACTACACCACTGCAAATACGGGATTATGGTCCGCTACATATGATAACCTGGAAGATTACCAGGCTATTTTAAATCAGACAGCCGGCCAGGATATTTATGATTATTACAATGCTGCTGCCCGGGTGATGAAAGCATATGAATTTCAGTTGCTGGTAGATGCTTTCAATGATGTTCCTTACGAATCTGCTTTGCAGGGCGCTAATAATTTGAGTCCGGCTTATTCTTCCGGAAAAGATATTTATAAAGACCTGGCAAATCAACTTGACACCGCAATTGCCTTGTTCAATGCCGGTGCAAATGTCCCAGGTGTAACGCCTTTAGGTGGAGCTGATGTGTTGTTCGGTGGCAGTGCTGCCAAATGGAAACAGTTTGCAAACACACTTAAATTGAGATTGATTATTAGAGGTGGCGATAAAGTTGATTTTTCGAATAAAACTTTTAGCAGCGATGGCTTCTTAACCTCAGATGCTTTGGTTAATCCAGGTTTTACAAGGGATAACGGCAAGCAAAATCCGGCATGGAATACCTGGGCTTACGGCTATACCGGAAGTGCAGCTAACAAAGCGTGGATGCCAAGTGAATTTATTTTTGGTTTTTATGATGGCCATACATTGGATGACTCTTATAGGGGAAGGGCCATATATTATTTGTTTCCTGTTAGTGCCAATCAGGACAAAGTTACCGGCATTAACCGTTTAGGAGTCGAGAGTAATAGCCTCACGTCAAGTCCTACAGGTAGCTTTTGGTATTCAGGAACAGACAGGGACGGCAAATCGAATGGCAACCAAATTGGTATTTTAAAAGGCCCTAATGCAGGACAACCGCTTATGCTGGCAGCGGAAAGTTACTTTTTGCAGGCGGAAGGTAGTTTGAAAGGTATCATCACCGGAGCATCAGACGCCACCTTGTTTGATAAAGGAATTTTGGCCTCATTTAATTATACCTATCAACTGCCGGATAAATCTCTTAGTGTGCCTGCCGATACTTTGGCGGCATGGGTAGCTAAATACAAACAGGCCAATATTGGTAACTTCCTTGTAAACTACAGTTTGGCTACATCAGATGCAAAAAAGCTACAGGCCATCATTACGCAAAAATTTATAGCACTGAATTTTGTTAACAGCCAGGAAGGATGGAATGAATACCGTCGTACTCACTATCCTGCTATTACTTCAGGTTCAGGGTTTACTACTTTTGCATCTTCGGTATCTGAAAGTACAAGGCCTGATAAATTGCCAACAAGGATTCTATATCCCGTATCTGAATCAACTTATAATGGCGCAAACGTACCCACTGGTATTACGCCTTTTACCTCTTTAATTTTTTGGGCACAATAATAAAAACTAAAAATTAGTAACATGAAAGAAAATAAGATTAAAATATTATTCACGGTTTTTATTGCCATATTAAGTTTAGCTTCTTGCTTGAAAAAAGGCGATATGAATATTGATCCTGAAAAAAATACAGGAAACATAATGGAGCTTCAATTTATAGAAAACGGAAGTGGTTCAACAATCAATTCTGGTATGCAGTATTTTGGAGGAGGAGCTTTGACATACCCGGGTACAGACTTAGCTGATACCGCGACTTATAATATAAGTCTTGCCGGCTCGGGTACACTTGGAAAAGACCTCAATGTATCTGTTGATGTAGATCCTAATAAAGCATTGGACAACTTCAGTTCTGATTCCATAAAGTATGAAGTAATGCCAGATTCACTCTACGACTTTATAGAAACTACAGGTACAATAAAGGCAGGTGAGCGGATTGCACCGATGAAAATTATATTTTACCCTGCTAAAATGGATCCTACTGTAAGCTATATATTACCAGTAGTAATTAAAGATGCAGAAGGACAAAACATCAGCGGTAATTTTTCAACCATATATTTTCATGTAATAGGCAACCCAATTGCAGGAGCATATTTATGGAATTACTACAGGTGGAATACCACAAGTCAACCTGTTTTGGGTACCTACCCGGCAGGTAATCCATCGGGATGGGAAGGTGAACCAACCACTTTTGTACCTTTAAACCCTAATACAATAAAAGTAATCACAGGTTATTATTACCAAATTGATTACAACATTAGCTTTAAAAATAACAATGGCGTATTATCTGACTTTGCAGTAAAATTTGATAAGGACCAGTACGATACTTATTTTGTTGCAAATGGTGTGACGCTTGTGGGAGTACCATCAATTACCGTGAGTGCAGACAATAAGGAATTTGAAGTAGATTATATTGTTTATAACGGTAGCGCATACCGGTATATCGTTGACCAGTTTTATAAATAAACAATAAGACTTACCTATTTATTATTTAAAACTTCCACTTGAAAAAGTGGAAGTTTTATTTTTAACTATTATTCCTGCCTTAAAACCTTATCTTAGATTAGGATACTCAATTATTTAATTGATTTCACTATGAAACATTTAATCTTACTTACTTACCTTTTTGTACAATTTCCTTTTGCCGGTAATTCTCAATCATACGATGATAGTGTTATTGCACACCAATCATACCTCTATGATCAATTTGTGGATGGTACTGTGCTATTAAAAACCGGCGAAGTTGACCAGGCACCATTAAACTATTGCGCTTATGATCAAACCATTCTCTTTAAAAAAGAGGGCACTGCGTTTACGCTAACGGGTTTAACAACCGTTGATACTATTTATATAGCAGGCAAAAAATTTATACCTGTAAAAAACAAGGTGTACGAGGTGGCAACCCATACGGGTAAAACAGATTTGCTGATTAGTTATGGAAGTAAAATAAACCCTATGACGGTAGCTGCGGATAACAATGGGGTATCTAATCAAAATGCAGGCAAAGTGAATAACACGGTTACCAACGTGTATGTCAGCAGGCCCTTTAAAGGTAACTATGCAATTGAAATTACAAAACGCTACTGGCTTAAAAACTTTAATAACCTGTACAAAATAAATACAGCAAAGGATTTTATAAAGGCATTTAAAGAGGGCGCAGCTCCAGCCATTAAAGAATACATACAACAACACCATCCCGATTTTAATAAAGAAGCCGACCTGTTGACTTTATTGGATTTTTGCAATCAGCTTTAAAATATTTAAGTTGCTGGTCCTATAATTCCCCTTTACGGGTTATTGATTTAATTTCATCATTTTCATCAATGGTACTTAAGATAGGTACCCTGTAGTTGAAGTATTGTTTCTACTAAACATAAGCAAGGTAACATTCGCTTAACATAGTGGTAACCTTTCCGTAACATTCCCTTCACCTTGGGTTAACATATCAACCGTCTCTTTGCACAAATTATAACGCATGAGAATTGGAGGAATGTTAATACTGTTTTTTATCGGATCGTTGAATGCTTTTTCGCAAAAAGGCAAGATTGAAGGGAAGGTTACTGATGCAAAAACAGGATCAAATTTATCAGGCGTAAGTATAGCGCTTGATGGCGCGAAAGCAGTTGCCTCAACCAATACAGACGGCTATTTTCAGTTAACTGTGGATGCCGGAAAAAAATATACACTGCGTCTTTCCTCGGTTGGTTTTTCCACAAAAGAATTGGCAGATGTAGAAGTTAAAGCGAATGAAATTACCCACCTGGATATCATTCTTGAAACCGCAACCAAAACTGAAACTGGCGTTGTTATCCGGTCATCCACAAAAAAAGAATCAGTATCCGCTTTAATTGCCTACCAGAGAAATACACCCGTTGTTGCACAGGTAATTAGTGCAGAGGCGATCAGAAGGTCTCCTGATAAAAACACCGGAGAGGTTCTAAAGAGGGTACCCGGCACATCTGTTCAGGAGGGAAAATATTTAGTGGTAAGGGGATTGGCAGATCGCTATAACCAGGCAATGCTGAACGGCATTTTAATGAGTAGTACAGAACCCGACCGTAAAACATTCAGCTTCGATATCTTACCGTCTTCGATGATTGATAATATTATTATCAATAAATCTTTTATACCCGAACTGCCCGGAGAGTGGGCTGGTGGCCTGATACAGGTAAACACAAAAGATATCCCCGCAAAAGATTTTTTTAGTATCCAGGTTGGTACAGGGTTTAATACACAAACAATAGGAAAAGATTTTTATACCTACAAAGGAAGTAATACTGATTTTTTAGGGTATGATAACGGAACCAGGGGCTTACCAGCTGGCTTTCCGCGGAAAGGTGCTTTTGCTGACCTTGATAACGGTGCAAAAACAGCCTACGGGAAAGATTTCACCAATATCTGGAGTACTCAGAAAAACAGTTCAAATGTTTTACCGTTGTTAAACGAGAGTTTTTTGATCAATGGTGGCTTTAATAAAAAGCTGGGCGGTAACAATACGTTGGCAGCTATCATGGCAGTAAATTATAACCGCAGCAACAAGGCTGTTGATTTTGAAAACCAGGTAAATCTTTTCCAAAATAACACAGCGAGTTTAAATTTCGATTATTTTAATAATAAGTATTCAACAGATATACTTGCAGGCGCATTGGCAAACTTTACGCTTCAATTAGGTAGCAATACCAAAATTTCGCTCAAGAATATGTTGAATGTAAACACTACTGATTATACTACTTTAAGAACAGGTAAAGACTTTGAAACCAATCCTGCAACAGGTGATAATATTAAGGCGTATGAACTGGCTTTTAAAGCAAATACATTTTTTAACACACAGCTAACCGGTGATCATAATATTAAGAAGTACGACGCCAAATTTCACTGGTTTGGTAGCTTTAATATCCTGGATCAATATATACCTGATCAACGTCGCGTGCAATACAACCAGGATGATCCAACCAACCCTGCTTCTCCATATTCACTGTTAATCGGCGCTTCAAAATCATCGCAAAAAAGTGGAAGCCGGTATTATGGGTTTTTAAATGATTACGTATATACCGCAGGTGGCGATTTGAGTAAAAGTTTTAGAGGCAACGGTCTTACGCAGACCATAAAAGGCGGTTATTTTTTCCAGGTTAAAGACAGGTTGTTTGATGCAAGGCCATTCGCAATTTACCTGCCTTCTGATAATCCGGGTTTGCGTCATTTAGGTTTGGACCAGGTGTTCGCTTCAGAAAATTTTGGAACTGGTTTCGACAATAAGTTTGCTTTTAATGAATTATCCGGCGAAGGATATCGCTATATAGCCAATTCGATTTTAAATGCGGGTTTCCTGCAATTCGATAACCAGATTACCAACAAGTTTCGTGCAGTTTGGGGAGTAAGGGTTGAGAATTTTGACCAGGTAGTAGGCAGCATGAAAAAGAGCGATCCACGACATGTTCATAGTAAAGTAACAGACTTTTTACCGGGCGTAAACCTTACTTATAAACTAACAGATAAATCTAATTTCAGGGTATCAGGATCGCAAACTGTTATTCGTCCTGAGTTCAGGGAATTAAGCACTTTTCAATTTTATGATTTTGATTTAGGAGCAACCGTTGCTGGTAATACGGCACTTGTAAGAACCAAGGTTACAAATTTTGATCTGCGCTACGAAATGTATCCAAGAGCCGGCGAATTATTTACCCTGGGCGTTTTTTATAAATATTTTAAGAACCCCATTGAGGCCTATTTTAATGTTGGTTCAGGCGGCGCAAGTACTTACAACTTTATTAACGCTGATGAGGCCAACAGCTTTGGGGCAGAACTGGAATTTAGAAAAAAATTGGACTTCAACCCTTCCTTGAAAAATTTTACTGTGCAGGGAAATGTATCTTATATATACAACCGTGTTACCAGCCAAAGTACTTCGCTTGACAGGCCAATGCAGGGGCAAAGCCCTTATCTTTTAAATGCCGGCCTGCAGTATGATATTGAAAAAGCCGGTCTTACCACTACGCTGCTGTTTAACCAGATTGGAAGAAGGATAGTATTTGTAGGCGGCTCCGATCAGCCTCCTATCTGGGAAAATCCAAGAGCAGTAATGGATTTTCAGGTAGCTAAAAAAATACTGAAAAGCAAAGGCGAGTTAAAACTGAACGTGTCGGATATTTTTAATCAGCAGGCTATTTACTACAACGATTTAAACGACAATAAAAAATACGATAACGGTACTGATGCATTTGCGATAAAGAGAAAGTATGGAACCAACGTAAGTGTAAGTTTTGGATATAATTTTTAAATCAACAAACAAAAAACAGAACAACAAATATAACAACATGAAAAAAGTATTTCTCTACAGTATGTTAATTGCGGCTACATCCATGGGGTGTCGCAAAATAGAAATGGATGGACCTACAACGGTGGTTACAGACACAACAAGCAACCAGACTGTAAGTACTATATTAGAGGGAAGGATAAGCGCCAACCTTACTTTAAAAGCAGGCTATACCTATAAGCTTCGTGGATTGGTGTATGTTACAAATGGAGCCATTCTTACGATTGAACCAGGAACTAAAATAGTTGGAGAGAGTGGGAAAAACGGGGGATTAATTATAACCAGAAGTTGTAAGATTATTGCTGACGGTACAGTTGATAAACCAATTGTATTCACTTCTGAAGCAGCGACTCCACAACGGGGAGATTGGGCCGGCGTAATATTGTTAGGTAACGCTCCCACCAATGCTTCTTTTAATGGCGTACAGGGAATTGGTGAAATTGAAGGTGGTGTAAACAACAGTGACGGACTTGGCTTGTATGGCACTCCGGCATCACAGGGCCAAAATCCTGCAGATAACAGTGGTATACTCAGGTATGTGCGCATTGAATACGCAGGATATGCTTTTTTACCTGATAAAGAAATCAACGGTTTAACTTTTGGCGGTGTAGGTAATAAAACTATTATCGATAACGTACAGGTATCTTACGCCAACGACGATTCTTTTGAATGGTTTGGTGGTACAGTAAATTGCACGCACCTGATCTCTTTCCGTACACTGGATGATGATTTTGACACAGACAATGGATTTAGTGGTAAAGTACAATTTGGTATTTCTCTCAGAGATTCATCTGTTGCAGATATTTCAAAAAGTGAAGCGTTCGAAAGTGATAACGATGCTGCAGGTAGTTCTCTTTTGCCACAAACAAGTGCCATTTTTAGTAACATGACGGTGATGGGACCAAAAGAAAAATTAACCAATACAGGTAACAGTCTATTTGTTTGGGGAGCACAAATAAGAAGAAATTCAAGCCTGTCTTTGTTTAATTCCATTATCATGGGCTATCCAAACGGATTGTATATTGATGCTACTAAGGGAGTACCTACTGATAACAATATAGCTGGAAGCCTGTTTGTGCAAAACACTATTATTGCAGGTTGCCCAACACCAGTATTGTACAGCTTAGGTACTAATACCAATACACCGCTTACTCCTAATACTACAGCAACTATTGCAGCCTGGTATAACACAGCTGATTATGGCAATAGTATTTTGGCTACCAATGACCTTGTAGGTCTGACTGCCCCATTTAATTATTCAACGCCCGATTTTAATCCAACATCAGGTTCTCCTGCTGTATCTGGTGGGTCATTCACTCATCCAAAGCTTGCAAACGGCTTTACAAGTGTAACATATAAAGGAGCTTGTGCTGTAGGCGACACATGGTGGAAAACATGGACAAAATTTAATTAAGATTTTTTTAATACAATTAAAAAGCAGCTATCGTTAGCTGCTTTTTAGGTTTTTACTATCAATCATTTATCGGGCAAAAATGAAATGTGTTTTAATACTTACTGCTTATTTCTTTATGTTGGGATGTAACACCCAAAAAGAAAAACCTTATCTGGTTACCGGTGTCAATTACAGTTGGCTGGATTCAATTAAAAAAAGCAGCGATACCACTTATATAAAAAAATATGGCACCAATAAATTTGCAACAGCAACTTATTATATTAACAGCAAAGAAGCGATAACATGCCAGGTGATGAAAGATTTGTCTGATTCTATCAGGCAGATTATTGTTACAAAAAATAACAAGCGGATTTTTATTGCTGAGTATTACGGCAATGGGCAGTTGACGGCAAAACTTCCACTGGATACCTTTGGTCAATACCACGGTCCTGCAACCTGGTTTTATGAAAATGGATACAAGGAAAGTGACGGAGAGTACGTACACGGATTCAAAAAAGGGGAATGGGAAAATTACAATCAGCAGGGAGAATTTATAGGAAAAAATGAGTATGATTCAAATGGAAATGTAACAAAGATTGTTAAGCCCTAGATTGTATACATATCTATTATTGCAATGGACAAACAGTTTAATAATCCTTTACTGCCTCATTTAAAATGATTAATAAATTCAGTTTGCTTAATTCAACAGGTCTGTTTTTATATCAATAAACGGTAACTGGCCAGGGTGCATTAACCTTGCAATAACACAAAATACATATTGGCTTAACATTGGAGTAGGTGCTTTGCAGAAAATAAAAAACATGCAAAGTTTTATGAGAAAATTAATATTTGTTATATTAATGTTAGCAGGATTAACTGGTTTCGCACAAGAAACTGTTTCTTCTCTAAATGGTATTATACACGACGAAAAAGGAGCCATCATTCAGGGGGCAACAGTGGAACTCACGCACGTACCAACCGGTGCAGTGGCAAAAACACAAACCAATAAAAAAGGAATTTTTAGTATCACCAACTTAAAGCCGGGAGGCCCTTATACAATCGCCATTACATTTGTAGGCTTTAAAGAAGAAAGAGCCCAGGATGTGAATTTAACATTGGGAAATAATCCTGACTTAGATATTGTAATGAAAGTTAACACCGGCAGCCTGGAAGCGGTGGTTGTTTCGGCTACAAAAAAAAATAGTAATGGGTTGAGTATTGGCAGGGCACAGATGAATACCTTGCCGACATTAGGCAGAAGCCTGGGTGATTTTACAAGACTGACACCCCAATCCAATAATAACTCTTTTGCTGGCAGCAATTTCAGGTACAATAACCTTACTGTTGATGGCGCAATCAATAACGATGCGATTGGTTTTAGTAACTCATTTGGCGGTACAAGTGGTGGTGGTCAGTCGGGTGCTGCAGGTGCAGGAACACGTACTAATCCTTACAGCATTGATGTGATACAGGAAGTACAGGTACAACTTTCGCCCTTTGACGTAAAGCTTGGAAATTTTACCGGAGGTTCGGTAAACGCGGTTACTAAAAGCGGTACCAATACAGTGCATGGATCTGTTTATGGTTATGGCCGCAACCAGGCATTGATGGGTAAAAGTGTAGACGGATTGAAAACAAAAATTGGAGCTGATTTTCATGATTACCAATATGGTGCAACACTTAGCGGACCAATCGTAAAAAACAAAGCTTTCTTTATTGTAAATTTTGAACAAACCCGTCGCCAGGAACCAACCTTTTATAATGCAGGTGACCCTGGTGCGGCAATTAGTTTAGCAGATGCCGCGAGCATTTACAACCAATTAAAAACAAAGTATAATTACGATGCAGGTTCGTACCAGGGAGCCTATAAAATCTTTACAAATAGTGATAAGTTATTTGCAAGACTGGATTTTAAATTGAATGCTAAAAGCACATTGACTGTGAGAGGAATTTACACCAATGGTGTTGGTAATAATCTTGAACGCACTTCCACCAACTTCCAGTTTGGATCTACTGATTTTACCCAGCATACAAAAAACATAAACCTTACATCAGAATTAAAAACAACTATCTCTAACCAGCTAAGTAACCAGTTAAGTGTAAGTTATATTAACGTGCACGAGTTCAGGGATTTTCCTGGCGTGCTCTCTCCCTTTATGGATATTGGCGGAGGTGCAGCGTGGGTAGGTACCTGGCGTGAAGCTTCTATTTACAATATGAAGCAGCAAACAATTGAATTGAATGATAACCTTACACTGACAAAAGGAATTCACAAGTTTACTTTTGGAACACACAATGAATTTTATAAACTTACTTACGGGTTTGTAAACTCGTGGAACGGCCGTTGGGAATATTCAAATTTAGCAAACTTCCTGGCAGACAAACCCGGCAGAATTCGTGGTGCTTATTCTACCAATGATAAATACCCCAACACAAGAGACGATCTGTACAATAACCCACCAAGCCCCTATAACGTGAACCTCACAAGTGTTTACGCACAGGACGAAATTTCTTTAAATCATAATTTTAAATTGACCGGAGGATTCAGAATTGATTATCCGTTCCTTGGTAATAATGTGGCTGTGGATAAAGATTTTGCAACTGCAAAAAACAATACCTCTAATGCAACTTACAGCAATACCCCATTTAATCAGCTTACCAATAAATGGCTTGGCAAGCCGACCGTTTCACCAAGAGTTGGATTTAACTGGAATGTGAAAGGCGATCAAAGCCTGGTAGTAAGGGGCGGTACCGGAATTTTTGTTGGAAGGATGCCCTTTGCATGGCTAGGGTACGCTGAAACATTATCCGGCGGTAATTACAATAATATTGATTTCAGGCCAAGTGCAACCAATACTATTGGCGGCAATGTCAATGTGCCATTGGCAATTAATCCGCTTAACCTGCAGGATACCATTAATGCCCACGCACTGGCAAATGCCAATGCAACAAACACAAGAGAAATCGACGTGATCGATAATCACTTTAAACTGCCTACGGTTTGGCGGTCAAATATCGCGGTGGATATCAGGTTTGGAAAGGGGTATAAACTAACATTGGATGCCTTATACACTAAGACTTTGTATGATGTGAAATTTCAGCAGATTAATATAAAAGACAGTGTGCAGTATTTTTCTTCAGGACCTTCCCAGTCTCCTGTTTATGTAGGAGGCAAATTGAATTCGCAATATTCAAATGTTTACCTGTTAACCAATACAACAAAAGGCTATCGGTATAATTTAACAGCCCAGTTAAATAAAAATTCAAACTATTCTAAATTAGGATCGCACAGGATAAGTTTAAACTGGAGTGCAGCATACACATATGGAATGAGTAAAGATTTAAGCAATGGTATCCGCAATTCTTTCCAGTCGAACTTTGAAGTGAACCCTGCAGTGGTGGCAAACAATCCGCAACTAGCCTATTCAAATTTCGATCTTCGTCATAGAATAGTTGCTACCGCCGGAGTGAATCTTGAATGGAATAAGGCGAATCTTACAACGCTTGCTTTCTTTTATGCAGGCCAGTCGGGAAGCCCTTATTCTGCTGTATACAATTCAGGAGGCAATCCTTTTGGTAATGCAGCTAACGCTAATCTACCATACATTCCAAGAGATCAAAATGATATCCGGCTTGCCGATTTCACAAAAAATGGCCAGGTGTACACTGCGGCTCAGCAATGGACAGACTTGAATAATTTAATAACTGGTGATAAATATTTAAACTCCAGGAGAGGGCAATATGCAGAAAGAAATGGCTTAAGAACACCCTGGAATCATGATGTTGATATGAAGTTGATGCATGAGTTTAAATTTGGTAAGGAAGGCAGCCGGTCTATTCAGATAAGCCTTGATATCTTTAACGTGTTGAACTTGCTGAATAATAATTGGGGACATGTGTACTTTGTAACCAATGTAAATAACTATACGGTTAACGTGCTTACTTTTGTAAAAGATGCCAATGGTGTAGCGGCTGGCAAGCCATCATCAGGTTATTTACCAACATTTAATTTTAACGCACCAACAGGTTTAAATAATCACTACTATACAGTTGATCCATTAAACAGCCGCTTCCAGGCCCAGTTTGGAGTTAAATATAATTTTTAACAGACAGTAGGAGTTGTCGGCTTTTAATAAGCAATAAGTCGCTAAAACAAATCACCCGGTATTTTGCCGGGTGATTTGTTTTTATTGAAATCCTTTTTGATATTTTATTCGATGTGAGGTTGCTAATGGTGTTGTACATCATATAACATTTACGTAACCCTGCAATAATATTTTGGTAACACGCATTTATCATCTTGCAACCATTCTATTGGCAACTGAACCTTTTTTAAGTATAGCAATCTAAACAAGTTTCCTTAAGCAAGAACAAATTTAAACGCTTGTACCACCCCGCAGTCTTGCGGGGTGGTTTGTTTTTTAGCTAAGATATTACTGGCGGTCTTGTATATTTACAACATGAAGATGATATTATTTACCGGCTTTTTATTTTGCTTTATAGCGTGCAGCAGGCCAAACAAAATACTCAAAGAAAATATAATAAATGCCGATAGCGTGGCAATCAATTTTTTTAAAGGAGATGGCACAATGGATACCGTGGTTGCTGTGAAAATTATCCGCGACAAAAAAACAATAACTAATTTAAGCACTGTAATAAGTGCATCAACTGCCAAGCCGGATTTGAAATGTGGTTTGGATGGATCGCTGCATTTTTTCAAAAACAATATCGTTGTACAGGATATAGATTTTAGAATGAACGATGCGGCCTGTAGGTACTTTACCTTTAAGCAGTCCGGTGAATTAAAAGCTACTGTGTTATCTGACGAGGCAAATCGCTTGTTGCAGGATATGCGGAAGTAATACCTGGATGCTTTATAAAAAGCACCATATAATTTATATCCAACGGGGCAGTAAAATGCCGTTGACAGGTAAACTTTTAGCCGGCATTGTGGCAACGGCTTTTACTACAGGCATCGCCAATACGAGGTCAATAATTTTTTCTGTTTTATCGGGAAAATGAATATGTAATGCCTCCTTTTCTTTCAACCAGTTTTCAACCTTGTGCAGGTGTTTTTTCTTAAGACTTTTTATAACTGGCACTCCCAAATCCTGTGCACCTGCAGCGTTTAGATGTTGTTCGTATTGATGTTTCATGGGTACTACCAATAATTTTTTACCCATCTGCAGTGCCTCGGCAGGTGTTTCAAAACCAGCACCGCATATAATGCCTTCGCAGGAAGTAAAGCTTTCTGTAAATTCAGTAGTGCTTACGGGCTTAATGATACAGTTGCCTGCAGTGTAAGATTTTTTTGTGTGCTTGCTAAAAATCTGCCACTCAATGTTTTTAAAAACGGAAAGAAAAGCGATTAATTTTTTATCGGAGTAAGCCGGCAGGTAAACAGTATAATGACCAAGATTTTTTTTTGGTGCGTTGCGAATTTCTCTTTTTATTACCGGCGTAAAAATGTTGTCTCCGTAAGATTTAAAATGAAAACCTACACCCGTTTTGCAGGGGGCATAATGTTTTAAAATGATGGTTCCGAACAAATCTTTCGATGTAGGTTTGGGAGCATCTTTGTGTAGTACGGCCCACTGGTGACTCATACCGATGCAGGGGATATTTTTTAGCTTACAAGCCCAGGCGCTTACTGGTTCAAAATCATTAATTACAAGATCATAGTCTTCAACCGGAAGCGATTTTATTTCTGATAAAAATTTTTTGGACTGCATTTGTTTGAATGTTTTATACATGTCCACTCCACCCTTTTTGCCGAATATAAAACACAGCCCTTTCATTTTATATTTAATCGGGTAATTAAGTCCTACATCTGCCTGGGTTCCGCTCAGTAAAATGTCGAGGTCGCATTTTTTTTCTAAAAAGGGAATAATTTCATTGGCCCTGCTTACATGTCCGTTTCCCGTGCCTTGTATAGCGTAAAGTACTTTCATAAAAATATTTTAAGATGTAATAGCAAAATCCTGCATCATTATTTTAAACAATTCAGCTGTGCGCAGGTAAGCTGCTTCGTCTGTATAAAAGGAGTCTGTTAATTCCTGCACCAGTTTATCTTCCTGGAAATGGTACACATCCCATTTATTATTATCGTATTCAAGAGCGGTTAAATTTTCAATCCAGTCTCCTGAATTAAGATAATTAACGCTGCCATTGGTGGTTGTAATTGTTCTGTTAGCCGGCTGGTGTATGTGCCCGCACAGTACATAGTCGTAACCTTTTTCAATAGCTATACTGGCCGCTGTTTCTTCAAAATTATTGATGTGCTTTACAGCCCCTTTTACAGAGTTTTTAATTTTTTTTGATAGAGAAATTTTTCCCTTTCCTAATTTTTTACTGATATAGTTGATGAATGCGTTAATATAAATCAAGGTGTCGTAACCAACAGCGCCCAGCTTTGCCAGCCATTTGCTGTGTTGCATTATCACATCAAATACATCACCGTGAAAAATCCAGCTACGCTTGCCGTCGCCGTGATGAATTACCATTTTATTTACGATGTGAAAATCGCCAACTGAAAAATGCTCAAAGCGGCGAAGCATTTCATCGTGATTGCCGGTAACATAATACACTTTTATGCCGCGGCTTAACATGCTGGTAATTTGCTTAATCACCTGCATATGACCAGGAGGCCAATATTTTTTACTAAACTGCCAAATGTCGATAATATCACCGTTTAAAATTAAAATAGCGGGGTCAATGGTAGAGAGGTAGCGGGACAACTCATTGGCGCGGGAGCCATATGTACCCAGGTGAACATCAGAAATTACAGCTACATCAAGTTTTCTTTTTATCAACGGATATAGTTTAATGTAAAGTTCAATGTACAATGTGTACTAATTGTAAACAGTACGTTACTAAAACCTTAATAATTACTTAAGCAGTAATACAACTGATGATAGTTGATGTAAACGGATGTAAAGTGAAATAAATATTTAGTCTTTTTTAGACTCCAGCGTAAAGCCGAAAGTAGTTCCAACATCAATGGCGCTGCGTACATGCATTGCCTGGTTATGCGCTTCGATAATGTGTTTGCAAATTGCAAGCCCTAAGCCACTGCCACCAACTTTGCGGCTACGGGCAAGGTCGGTACGGTAAAACCGCTCAAATATTCTGTCTAAATGTTCTTCAGCAATGCCGTTGCCATCATCACTTATTTCAATTAAAATTCTTTTGCCGTCAATCTTGTAAGCACTGGCTTCAATGGTACCATTTTGTTTACCATATTTAATGGCGTTTTCAACCAGGTTAATCAGCACTTGTCTTATTTTTTCTTTATCCGCAAATACACTCAACGGCACTTCGCAACCCTTTTTAATTACCATGCGAATTTGCTTTTTTTCTGCTTTTATCAACAACGACTCAAACACATCCTTTACTAATTCCTGGATAACAAAATTTTCTTTGTAGAGTTGTTGTTCACCACGCTCCAGTTTGGATATTTCATCCAGGTCATCCAGCAGGTTTACCAGCCTGTCGATATTCCTGGAAGTACTGTTTAAAAATTTCATGTTTACTTCCGGGTTTTCAAGAGCACCATTTATGAGGGTATCAACATATCCCTGGATGGCAAAAATGGGAGTCTTTAATTCGTGCGATAAGTTTTGCAAAAATTCCTTTCTGTATACTTCATTTTTTTTAAGCACTTCAATTTCTGCCCTGCGCTGTTCAGCCCAGGTTTCTACATCCTGTCTCACTTCATCAATACTTTTTTGAGGCAAAATATTTTTATAATAAAACTCTTCCCGTTTGCTGGCTTTTGTCTGGTAAATCAATTTGTAAATCAACTTTATTTTACGGTAAACAAAACGTTGTACCATAAATAAAATAAGGCCATAGCTGCCGGCAAAAATGATTATAAAGGAAAGAACAGAAACAAACCAAACGGGATGATAATAATAATTTGCAGTGCTGATAGGAACTGCGATTATAAACGCAGTGATTGCTGAAAGTTGCTGCGGGCTTAAATTTTTGGTTGAAAACATTTTTTGCAATTACCTGTTCGAATAGTTGATAATTTAAACAAGTGTAAGTTAAACCGTTTTTGTAAAAGGAAACGGCTGTTTGTGTGTAGTTGCGGTAATGCCTGATCCGTCGCGAAAATTAGCGGCATCACAATTCAAATTTATATCCAACTCCTTTTACGGTTGTGATACAATCCAGGTCAAGTTTCTGTCGAATTTTACGAATATGTACATCGATGGTACGGTCGCCAACAATTACTTCAGTTCCCCATACCTGGTTTAGTATTTCGTTGCGTAAAAAAACCTTTCCCGGTTTGGAGGCCAATAAGGCAAGCAGTTCAAATTCTTTTCGGGCAAGTATAATGTCGCTGCCCTGGTAGTTAATAATGTATTTTTCCCTGTCAATTTTAAGATCGCCCAATTGCACGCTATCGCTGCCTTCTTTGTTCAATCTTCTGAAAAGCGCATTTACCTTACTGGTAAGCACTTTTGGGCTGATGGGTTTAGTAAGGTAGTCGTCTGCCCCGGTTTCCAGGCCCCGTATTTCAGTTCCTTCATCGCTTAAGGCGCTCAAAAAAATGATGAGTGTTTCCTTAAAAGCAGGCTGCATGCGCAGGATATTACACACATCAATACCATTTTTGCCCGGCATCATAATATCCAGGATAATCAGGTCGGGGTGATGTTTTTTTGCCTGGTCAAGTGCCTCATCTCCATTTTTGGCAGTTATTACTTCGTAACCTTCATTTTGCAAATTAAATTGTATGATTTCCAGGATGTCTGGTTCATCATCAGCAATTAATATTTTTTTAACATTACTCATACCTTTTTTCGATGCACAAAAGTAGTCTATCAGCTTAATATTGCATCAGCCCAAAAGGATTCTGATATTATCAAATTGTTAACCGCATGCTGTAACTTTGCGCTGCACCCTCAATTAAATCAATCTTTAAAAAGAGTGAAGTATTTTTAGTCATCTTTGCAGTTGAACGTCTTTATGAAGAAATATTTTTTACCGATTATATTCCTGCTGTTCTTTTCAGATGTTTTTGGTTTGGCAGATTCTGTGGTTGTTCCCATACAGCGACAGCGCAACCATGAACGTATAAAGGATGAGCAGGTTAAATGCGATAAGGCAGACGGAAAGCTGGACGGCATGATAAAAGTGTCTTCCAATGAAGAAATTAATCTACAGGTAACTGATGCTATCTTCCGTAAAATAAAAGACCTGCAGGACTTTATCGAAACAACCAGTAAGGTGGCTACCAATAATGAAAAAATACGCCAGCTAAATTATGTTCAGGAAGTGGTATTAAATTTCAGAACAGAATGGAAATCACATAAACTGAATCCGGTACTTGCTCCGTCGCTGATTAATAATTTCGAAAAAATTCTCAAAGCCAATATCGACAGCCAGAGTATGGCTCCCAGCATTGAGGAAGTGCCCTATGAAATTGGCAAAATCAATGTTGAAATATTTAAAGCAAATAAGGGTTACAACGAAAGCAAAAAAATCATTTATTTAAAGTTTTGCACTTTAAATCCTGATAAAATACTCTCATCAATCCGACCATTTGTAAACGAGCCTTTTGCAGATAGTATGGTGGTACAAGCCAGTTTAAATAATCCCAAACAATTGTACGATTATGCTTCTTCCGGGAGTTCGCCAGAAGCCAAACTAATCCACAAAAATACCAACCCGCTCGTAATGGCGATTGTAAAAATTAGCCATACCCCCAATGCATTGTTTTACTTTCCTTTTTTAGATGATATTATAAATGGAAAACAATCTATCGACAGCATAAAAAAATTGATTGGAGATGGTGAAGAAAGAATGGACAACATAGGATATTTTAAATTACTGGTAAAAACAGAAATCAATTATCAGCAAAGGTTGATCGGAAGAGATACTCCTGTAGCTATGTTTGGCATTAACGGCTTAAGAGAAATGTTGCAAACAAAGGCTGTACAGTATTTTATAACGCCCATCAATGAGTTGCACGAACAGAATAATCTTTCCATAAGGATGAAGGCCATTGAACCTTTATCGGCACAGGATCTTTACTATGTAATTGTAATGGGCGAGAATGATATCTATACCTCAAGCTACAAACACAGTTTCGCCAGGCTGTTGCAAAAGATGGGAGCTGCTCCAAGGGGAGACGAATTGATGCTGAGCGTGAATATGGACTTCTTCAGGAAATTTATTAAGATGGCTGCCAACTTTAACCAGCTGGATGTTTTTTTAAAAACAATGCCCCAGGACAAAGCGACTGTGCTGATGAAAGCTTTTGTGGCTAACCTTGATAAATCAAGTAACCTGGAAGATGCCGTTGATGTAGCAGATAGTTATAGTAGTATCAGGGATACCGCATTGCTGGAAACCATCTTAAAAAATGTAAGCAACAACGAGCAACGCAGTATGAATGACAATAATGGCAGGGGGAAAATAATTTATAGCCTGTTAAAAACCATTTTTTTGTCGGCTGATAGTAGTAATGTTGATCTTACCAGCGAAATCGGCATTCCTTCCATTTATTCCGTAGAAAATAAGTACCTGGCCGATGATAGCGGGCGCATTGTGCAGCAGGTATTTTTTTATGGTGATGATGACGGCAAAACTAATTTTTCGGGATTTATGAATTCCTTTAATACTAAAGAATGGAAAATAAGTCAGCAAAGAGAATGGGTTGAAATAAAATCGCTGAAAGGAAGAAAAAAAGTATGGATATACGCCAACCTGCCGTTAGACAGTGATAAGAACCTGGATGATACAGCCCAGGCGCATTTAACAAGGTATTTAGAGAAAAAGGATATTGTGCCTTCTATTGTAATTCACAGGGGGCATAGTTACTGGTTACCCGGCACTATTAATAGAATGGCAGGCAGTGCAAAAATAATTGTGTTGGGTTCCTGCGGCGGGTATAAAAACCTGAGTAAAATATTGACCATTTGCCCTGAGGCACATATTATATCTACCAAGGAGATTGGCAAAGGCGATATTAACCGGCCCATCATTAACTATCTTAACCAGGCATTGGTTTCAGGTAACACCATTGTATGGAAAGATATGTGGGCAGCACTCAATAAAGTTTTTTATGCTGATCCCAATAAAGAAGTAAGGGAAAGCTGGGATGACTACGTGCCGCCCTACAGAAACCTGGGAGCCATATTTATTAAAGCCTACAATAAAAAAACAGAACTGCAATAAAACAACACCTGCAAACATTTTAAATAATAAAGCGCACCGCCAGTATATGGGGCAGCGGCTGAATTATTAACTTTACAATATGAGCGAACAGGCAAAGCCAAAAACTATTTTCAATTTTTCATTGCTTAGAAGAGTGTTTCAGTTTGCCTCACCTTATAAAAGCAAATTTTATTGGTCGCTTTTTTTAGCCGTTTTTTTAGCCGTCATTTCTCCCATCAGGCCCTGGCTTATACAACTTACAATTAACCGGGGGCTACAGGCAGGAACAAATTTCTGGTTTTTAAAAGGTGCCGGCCCGGTAATTATTGGTATTACAGTTATTCAGCTGGTACTGCTGTTGATAGAGACAGTTTGCCGTTTTATTTTTACTTTTTTTACGGCATCATTGGGGCAAAGCGTAGTGAAAGATATGCGGGTAACTACCTACAAAAAAATAATCAGCCTTAACCTTTCCCAGTTTGATAAAACACCTATTGGTACACTCACCACAAGAACTATCAACGACATTGAGTCTATCAATGATATTTTTAGCGATGGGCTTATCCCAATCATTGCAGACCTGCTGTCTATTTTTGCAGTACTGGCTTATATGTTTTTTATCAGCTGGAAATTAACGCTGATTTGCCTGGCGCCGTTTCCTGCATTGATTGTTGCTACCTATTATTTTAAGGAAAGCGTAAACAGGTCATTTATCCGTGTTCGCAATGCCGTGGCCCAGTTAAATGCCTTTGTTCAGGAGCACATAACCGGAATGGGGATAGTACAGGCCTTTGCAGCAGAAGACAGGGAGTTTAAAAAATTCAATACCATTAACAAGGAGCATCGTAACGCCAACGTAAAATCAATCTTTGCCTATTCAGTTTTTTTTCCGGTGGTAGAATTGGTTTCCGCCTTATCCGTGGGGTTATTGGTGTGGTGGGCAGCCAGGGAATCACTGATTTTACCTGACTTGGAAAAGCCTGCCGTTGCGGGCGTAATCACTTCGTTTATTCTCTGTTTAAATTTATTATTTCGCCCATTAAGAGTTATTGCCGATAAATTCAATGTGCTACAAATGGGGATGATTGCCAGCGAGCGGGTATTTAAAATTTTAGATGACCCGGATGTTACAGACAATTCGCCGGCAAAAAGAATTGTTCAAAAAGACATAAAAGGGAGTATTGAATTTGATAAAGTTTGGTTTGCCTACAATGATAAAGATTATGTGTTGAAGGATATTTCCTTTCATGTACAGGCAGGAGAAACCCTTGCCATTGTTGGCAATACCGGCAGTGGTAAAACTTCCATCATCAGCCTTGTAAACCGATTATACCACATACGGGAAGGTGCGATAAAAATTGATGGGCAAAACATAGAATCATACGATCTTTTTTACCTGCGCAGCCGTATAGCGGTGGTTTTACAGGATGTATTTTTATTTAGCAGTTCGGTATATGATAATGTGACCCTACGCAATGATACTATACAAATGGAGCAGGTGATAGAAGCTGCTAAAATGATTGGCATACACGATTTTATTATGCAACTGCCCGGGGGCTACAATTATAATGTGATGGAAAGAGGGGCAACATTGTCCCTGGGGCAGCGGCAATTATTGTCTTTTGTAAGGGCTTTGCTATATGATCCTGCAATATTGATCCTTGATGAAGCTACTTCATCTGTTGATACTGAAAGCGAACAACTCATTCAGCATGCGATTGATAGATTAATTGCCGGCAGAACTTCCATCGTAATCGCCCACCGCCTCTCTACCATTCGCAAAGCAAATAAAATCATTGTACTAGATAAAGGTGAGATAATGGAAATTGGTTCTCACAATGAACTAATTGCTAAAAAGGGCTTTTACTACCAGTTACATAAAATGCAATTTGAAAAACAACAGGTAACTGATATAGATAATTAGGGATCATTACAGGCATTTGCTTATCATTTTTTACGGAGTCTGTTTTGCAAAAAGGAGGCCCGATAAAGGATAAATAAAAAATGTAATTTTATGGAATAGAGCAGTATTCTCACAGTAAAAAAATACCCAATAATTTCTCTTTTCTCCTTCACCATTTATCTGCTAAACCCCTATCTTTGCGCCAAATTTGAGGTACTATATGGCATTTAAGCGCATCAAAACTATACTGGTATTGGTTTTTAGCACAGTTTTACTGTTTTCATCCCTTAACCTGATTGCGCAGGAAGGTGAAGCAAAAACCACAGAGGAACATGGCAAAGAGAAAAAAGATCAATTTGATGCCAAAGAAGTAATATTTGGCCATATTATGGATTCCCATGAATTTCATTTTTTAGAATTTGAAGGAAGTGACGGTCAAAAGCATCCGGTATCAATTCCTTTACCTGTTATTTTATACTCTCCTCAGAAGGGCTTGTCTTTTTTTATGTCGTCAGCATTTGAGCATGGCCATAAAGAGGTGAATGGTTATAAATTGAACGAAGATGGCAAAATAATGGCAACTGAAGAAGGGGTAAAAGTATACGACTTTTCTTTAACCAGGAATGTAGTTCAAATGATCCTTGCATTAACCTTGCTGGTTTGGCTGATGTTAAGTGTAGCCAAAAGTTACGGTAAGGGACATGGCGTAACATCTGCACCCAAGGGCAAGCAAAACCTGGTAGAGGTATTGGTTTCTTTTGTAAGAGACGAAGTAGCGAGGCCTAACCTGGGTCACAAGGCCAATCAGTATTTGCCTTACCTGCTAACAGTTTTCTTTTTTATACTCATCAATAGTTTAATTGGACTAATACCTGGCACTGCAAACGTAACTGGTAATATAGCTTTCACCATTGTACTTGGAGTTATTTCTTTTGTTGTGATATTAGCTAGTTCAAACAGTCATTACTGGGGGCATATTTTTAACCCGCCCGGGGTACCTGGTTTTGTAAAACCGGTTTTGATATTGGTGGAATTTTTAAGTGTTTTCATCAAACCCTTTGCCTTGATCATCAGGTTATTTGCAAATATGGTTGCCGGGCATATCATTATTATTTGCCTTATCTCCCTTATTTTTATTTTTGCACAAATACAACCTGCCATTGGATGGGGAGCTTCTCCTGTTTCGATTGCGTTTACCGTATTTATATATTTCATCGAATTACTGGTAGCATTTTTACAGGCCTTTATCTTTACCGTACTTACTGCGGTTTTTGTTGGCCAGGCGTTTGAAGGCGAGCATCCGAAAGATGAACATCTTCCTGATGATGCAGTAATTGTTTAGTAGTTTATTTTTTAATCAATATAAAACAGAAGTATGAGTTTAATGACCGTTTTTTTAGCAGGTGCTGGTGCGCTTGCTAACGCAGGTGGTGCTGTTGGTGCCGGTTTGGCAGCAATGGGTGCAGGTATCGGCATTGGCCAGATTGGTAAAGGCGCTGTTGAAGCCATTGCCCGCCAGCCCGAAGCCTCCAATGACATACGTGCAAACATGATTCTTGCAGCTGCCCTTGTTGAGGGTGCCGCACTGTTTGCAATCATCATTGGTTTCCTTGCAATGGTATTGTAAGAAAGTGTTTAAGCTTTACCGGCAGGCGTTTGCATTTGCAAATTTAATTTTACCTGTTTGGTCAAAGCTTTACAACTCTTTACTGCATCCAAAGTACAGGACGGAGGATGCAGTAATTTTAAAACTACAGTACGGATTATTTGCAGTAGCAAGAACAAAGTTAATTTGACAAAAATCTTATAAATAAATACTCCCCAGGGAGAATGGAGGGCAAAAAAAATGCAATTATTAACACCGGATTTGGGATTATTAATTTGGACACTATTAGCTTTTTTAATCGTTTTCTTTATTCTTAAAAAGTTTGCCTGGCCTGCTATTATTAAAGGGTTAAGTGACAGGGAAGCAAATATTGCCGGTTCAATTGCTACCGCAGAAAAGGTAAAACTTGAAATGGCGCAGTTGAAAAATGAGAATGAAGCTTTTATGGTTAAAGCCCGTGAAGAAAGATCGGTGATGTTAAAAGAAGCCAAGGATACCAAAGACAAAATCATCAGCGAAGCTAAAGAGCAGGCAAAAGAAATTGCCGCTAAAATTGTTGCAGATGCACAGGTTACGATTAATGAACAGAAGATGGCTGCTATTACAGACATGAAAAACCAGGTAGGCAAACTGGTTATCGAGGTGAGTGAGAAAATTCTACGCAGGGAGTTATCGGGTAAAGCAGAACAGGAAACTTATATTAAGCAGTTGGCAGACGAAGCAAAATTTTAATTAACGGTCAATAAACGGGCGGCCGGATTTAAATGGTTTGGCAACCTGTTAATCAGCACATAAAGTAAACAATGAACAACCCACGTTTAGCAGGCAGGTACGCAAAAAGTCTGATTGATCTGGCAGCAGAATTGAATCAGGTTGATGATGTGTGTACAGATATGAAATTCGTGCAAAGTATTTGCAAAAGCAATCCTGACTTTGTATCGGTATTGCGTAGCCCGGTAATTAAACCGGCCACCAAGGAGAAAATTATTGAATCTATTACTACAGGACGGGTAAATAACACAACCAGTTTATTCATTCGTCTTTTGGTTCGCAAGGGAAGAGAAACCAATTTGCCTGAAATAGCAAATGCATATATCGAACAGTTTAATGTATCAAGAGGAATCCACCAGTTAAAAATAACAACAGCCACACCAATTAGTGATGAGCTGAAGAACGATATCATTGGCAGAGTAAAAGCATCTACTTCTTTTCACACAATTGAAGTTGAAACAGCCGTGAAAGAAGAACTGATTGGTGGATATATGCTTGAAATGGAAGGAGCCTTAATTGATGCAAGTATTTTAAAGGATTTGAAAGATATTAAAAAACAATTTATGGACAATCAGTACATCCATAAACTCAGATAAAACAACTTTTTAAAATTAAATAGTTATGGTACAGATTAAACCGGATGAGATTTCAGCAATACTCCGTCAGCAGTTAAGCAATTTTAATGCTGGCGCAAGTTTGGAAGAAGTAGGAACCGTTTTGCAGGTAGGAGATGGTATTGCCCGCGTATACGGACTAAACAATGTACGCAGTGGTGAATTGGTAGAGTTTGAAAACGGAGTAAAGGCAATTGCTTTGAACCTTGAAGAAGACAATGTGGGTGTGGTTTTGATGGGAGATAGCAGTGAAATTAAAGAAGGAGATAAAGTAAAACGTACCAATAAGATTGCTTCTATCCGGGTAGGTGAAGGCATGAGCGGCCGCGTTATAAATACATTGGGTGAACCTATAGATGGTAAAGGACCTTTGCAAGGTGAATTGTATGAAATGCCTCTGGAGCGTAAAGCGCCAGGTGTAATTTTCAGGGAGCCTGTAAAAGAACCTTTGCAAACAGGTATCAAAGCAATCGATGCAATGATTCCAATTGGTCGTGGTCAAAGAGAATTGGTAATTGGTGATCGCCAGACTGGTAAAACTGCCATTTGTGTTGATACCATCATTAATCAAAAAGAATTTTATGCTGCCGGCAAGCCTGTTTATTGTATCTACGTAGCCATTGGGCAGAAGGCTTCTACCATAGCAGGTATTATGAAAACATTGGAAGAAAATGGCGCAATGGCTTATACAACAATCGTTGCCGCATCCGCTTCAGATCCTGCTCCTTTACAATTCTACGCCCCGTTTGCAGGTGCTGCGATTGGCGAATTTTTTAGGGATACCGGAAGACCAGCTTTGATTATTTATGATGATTTATCAAAACAAGCAGTGGCATATCGCGAAGTTTCCTTGTTGCTCCGTCGTCCACCGGGTCGTGAAGCTTATCCGGGTGATGTATTTTATCTGCATAGCCGTTTATTAGAAAGGGCCGCTAAGGTAATTGCAAGAGATGATATCGCAAAGCAAATGAATGACTTGCCTGAATCTATCAAACATCTTGTAAAAGGTGGAGGATCACTTACGGCTTTACCTGTTATTGAAACACAGGCTGGTGACGTATCTGCCTACATTCCTACAAACGTTATTTCTATTACTGACGGACAGATTTTCCTTGAAGGAAACTTGTTTAACGCAGGTATTCGTCCGGCCATTAACGTAGGTATTTCTGTTAGTCGTGTGGGTGGTAATGCGCAGATTAAATCAATGAAGAAAGTGGCTGGTACATTAAAATTAGATCAGGCCTTGTACAGGGAACTGGAGGCATTTTCTAAATTTGGTGGAGACCTGGATGCCGCTACAAAAAATGTAATTGATAAAGGTGCCCGTAATGTTGAAATTTTAAAGCAATTGCAATATTCTCCCATGACGGTAGAAAAGCAGGTAGCTATTATTTACCTGGGTACACAAGGTTTGATTAGAGACGTTGCTGTTAAAAATGTAAAAGCATTCGAGGAACATTTTTTAATGGAAATGGAGAGTACCCTACCAGAAGTATTGGCTGAATTTAAAAAAGGAAATCTGCCACAGGATGGTTTAAATAAAATGGGTGACCTTGCAAAAGGAATAGCTGCTCAATATAAATAACAGGTATAAAATTGATACCATAACAAAAAAGAGTTGCTCCTGCAACTCTTTTTTGTTTATAAACAAACGCTTCTTTTTACGGACTTCTTGAGAAGAAGTCTAAATTGGATTTTTTCGACGAAAGGACTTGCTGGTTTCAATTTACTATTTACCTTTACTCAAGAATTACGAATCGTACCCAACAGTAGATCCCCATCCTACACAATCACCACAAGAAAAATTACCACACATCCTCTTTTTATTTAGTTAATCATCATTTGATTATTAGCTGCATTAATTAGTCTGTAAAGATTAATAGCTAATCATTCATGTGCCCTATCCACTTATCTTTTGTATCTCCGCTTACAATTTTAGTTAATTCTAAACCCTAAAGAGATGAAAAAGTTTTACACAATTATTTTAACTGTTATTAGCTTATGCAGCTATCAAATCATCAACGCTCAATGCACAGGCGTAAAAGGCCCTAACTTATTAGGTGCAAAAGGAACTTTCAGTTCACCGGCAATCACCATTAATACCCATGCTTCTAACTGCTCTGAATCAGGGTCCAGTACTTATAGTCCTGTAGGAAATGTTGGTGATGCATTAACTGGTTGCACAGCAGCTATAGGAAATTCAATTCCTTGCTCTGATTATACCTATACCGCTTCTAAAGGGGGCTTACAGCCGGAATTTACTTATTCAATCGTTAAAACAATAGGTAACAGCACCGGAGGTAATTGTTTAAAAGGAGACTGGAGAGGTTCCGAACATACCGGCGATGGAGGTTACTTTATGGTTGTTAATGGTGCGCCGAATACTACCTTTAGCCCTGTATTTTATCAAATCAAACATATACCTGTTTGTATTGGCACAACGTATGAGTTTTCTGCCTGGGTTCTAAATGTATTACCAGCATCCAGCGCAGCGGCAATTACAGGTTCAGAACCCAATTTGTCATTTAAAGTAAATGGTGCTGTTATCAGTAACTCTGGTGCTATTGCTTATACCAATACACCAACCTGGGTTAAAGTTGGTGGTTCGTTCATAGCTACCACAAGTTTTGTTGATTTACAAGTAGTGAACGCAACAGCTGTTGCCAGCGGAAACGATTTGGGAATAGACGATATCTCTATCAATGTTTGCCAGTCGCAGATAGCAGTAAATGCACCGTCTTCAGTTACTGAGGGGAATTCTGTAACTGTTAATTATGTAGTAACAGATCCCACACAAACCAATACCTGGTACAAATTACAGAAGAGTACTAATGGGGGCGCCACTTTCAATGACTTTGGTTCAGCGGCTCAAACTACTTTTACTACTAACAGTTTTTCTCTGCCATTGGCCCTTGGTGCTGTCAATGCTACAATGAATGGTTATAAATACCGCTTAATTGTTTCTCCTACACAATCAGGTTTAACTGATCCGGTTTGTACTTATTTTAATGATTTTACGCTGATTGTTACCTCTGGTGGTCCACTTCCTATCCAATTAACATCATTTACAGGAAGTTATTCCAATGGATTAGCTACACTAAACTGGCAAACAAGCCAGGAGTTAAATAGTGATCATTTTGAATTATTCAGAAGTTATGACGGTGTAGATTTTACAAGTGTTACAAAAATTAAAAGTGCCGGCACCAGCAACACGATCAAAAACTACAGCTTTCAGGACCATGTTTCGGGAGGTAACCACGTATACTATCGTTTAAAGCAAGTAGACAACGACGGTAAGGAAACTTTTTCTGCAATCGTTAACCTTTCAATGGGTGTTAGCACAGGAGCGGATATTTTTCCTAACCCTTTCAAAAACAGTTTCACAGTTACGATGACTTCAACTAAAACAAGCTTTGCAACTTTAAAAATTCAGAATACTGCAGGTCAGTTGGTTTACAGTAAAAACATCAACCTGAATAAGGGGAATAATTCGCTTGTCATTACTAACCTGCCTGCCTCTTTGGGCTCAGGTATTTATTATGTAACTATTGTAAATGACGAAATCAAGTACAACTCTAAACTACAGAAACTATAAAAATTTTATAAATTGATTAAACAAAAGGCAGCTGTAAAAGGTTGCCTTTTGCTATTTATGCAATATGCAGTAACTTTTCAATATAAATAATAGCGAAATGACAATGGGCATTATTGCAATATCATTAATTTTTATGCTGGTTGGAATGATGGTACAATTTCAATTAAAAAGTAAATTTACAGGGTACAGCAAAGTGGCAACCAGCAGCGGTTTGAGCGGACAAGAAATAGCAGAAAAAATGTTAAGAGAGAATGGGATTTATGATGTGCAGGTAATACCTGTTAACGGATTTTTATCTGATCATTACGATCCGGTAAAAAAAACAGTTAACCTGAGTGCTGATGTATATGAAGGCAGGAATATTTCGGCCGCGGCTGTTGCTTCGCATGAATGTGGCCACGCAATACAACATGCCACAGCTTATTCCATGCTTATGTTAAGAAGCAAATTGGTGCCGGTAACGCAAATCAGCACTACACTTTCCCAGTGGATTATATTAGCAGGTTTGGGTGTAATGGGTTTCGGCGGCGGTAATCAAACTATTTTATTGGTAGGGATAGTTTTATTTGCGATTACCACACTATTTACAATCGTAACGCTGCCTGTTGAATTTGATGCCTCTGCAAGGGCTTTAAAATGGCTGGAGGGGACAAATCTTACTACTGCAATTGAACATGACAAAGCAAAGGATGCACTAAAATGGGCAGCCTTAACCTACGTAGTGGCAGCAGTTTCATCAGTGGCTATGTTGGCCTATTACATTATGATTTATTCAGGTAGAAACAGGGATTGAGAAAGTGCATATTTAAACTGAAAGGCAATTCTGTAAAAAAAAGGGGGAGGGGGAGTTATAATTTAATCTCTTCGTCGCTGTCATCAAAAAAACGGAACTCTGTTAAATGATAGGTTGACTTTGAAACCACCTTAATTTTTTGTTTGTACTTCCAGCTCCATTTTCTGCGCCTGGAAATAATACCACTGGTGAGAAATGTGAACAGGATAGGATTTACTTCAATTGTAAGTCCCTTGTGGTTTTGCATTATCAGATAGCTAAGATTTTTTTCAATTTCATCTTCCAATATTAATGTAGATGAAATTTTTCCACTACCATTGCAGCTGGGGCAAATTTCCGAAGTATTGATATTCATTTCCGGCTTCATTCGTTGCCGGGTAATTTGCATTAAGCCAAATTTACTGATGGGTAAAACAGCGTGTTTAGCACGATCTGTTTTCATAAACATTTCCATAGAATCAGCCAGGCGTTTTTTATTTTCCATCAATTTCATATCAATGAAATCAACCACAATAATACCGCCCAAATCTCTTAAACGAAGTTGTCTTGCAATTTCTTCGGCTGCTTCCAAATTAGTTTCCAAAGCATTTTGCTCCTGGTTATTACTTACACTTTTGTAGCCACTGTTAACATCAATTACGTGTAAGGCCTCCGTATGCTCTATGATAAGATAAGCACCGCTTGGCAGGTTGACCGTTTTACCAAAAGCTGCCTTTACCTGCTTTGTGATACCAAAGCTGTCAAATATCGGGGAACCATTATTGTAAAAAGTCACGATATCGGCCTTTTCAGGAGCAATGCGTTGAATATAACTTTTTGTTTCTGCAAAAATGGTTTTATCATTTACCACAATGCGATTAAAGTCTTCATTCAGCAAATCACGCAACATGCTGTTGGCTTTGCCCTGCTCGCTTAATATTTTTGAAGGGGGAGTCGATCCTTTTAGATTAGCTTGAATTGTTTGCCAGGTTTGCACGAGGGACAACAGATCCTCATGCAGTTCGGCAGTATGCTTACCCTCTGCGGCCGTCCGAACGATAACGCCAAAGTTTTTGGGCTTAATAGCTTCTATGATTTTCTGAAGTCTTTTCCGTTCATCGCTTGAATGAATTTTACGCGATACCGCGATAATATCATTGAAGGGCGTAATCACAACAAAACGGCCGGGTAAAGACAATTCACAACTCAATCGTGGCCCCTTAGCCGCAATAGGTTCTTTTAAAATTTGTACAAGGATGTTGGGCCTGCCACTTAAAACTTCAGCAATTTTACCAGTCTTTACAATTTCCGGCTCAACCGAGAATTTCCCAAAATCAAGACCTGCTTCGGTTTTTTCGTTAATGGCTGCGTTGGTAAATTTTAATATAGATTTTACATAGGGACTTAAATCTGTATAATGCAAAAAGGCGTCTTTTTCAAAGCCAACATCTATAAAGGCTGCATTCAATCCAGGAATCAATTTCTTAACCTTTCCAAGGTATAAGTCTCCCACAGCAAAGTTGGCATCAGCTTTTTCGTTGTGCAACTCTACCAGTTTTTTATCTTCCAGCAAGGCTATTTCTACGCCCTGCGGTGCAGCATTTATAATTAATTCCTTTGTCAAAAAAACACATTTAATTAGCTACGAGTACATCACACGGAAGGATAATGTATAGCAATATTTTTATGGTATACCGATAGGGCAAGCATAAAAATATTGCTGATAAGCAAGCGCCGGCGGGGATGCCGTCACGAGGTATAAAAAGATACTATTTCTTCTTATGACGATTCTTTCTTAAACGTTTTTTACGCTTGTGCGTTGCAATTTTATGACGTTTTCTTTTTTTACCACAAGGCATAATAAGTCTTTTTTTGTTGAATAATAATTTTATGTATGCTCGAAATTTAATCCCGATATCTTAATAATCGAAAATAAATTTCGATGTACTTTTTACTTTAGCATTTTAATGCGCTCATCTACAGCTTTGGTATAAGCAGGATCATTGATCATCCTTTTGCTAACCTCATACCACTTCAATGCATTGGTTTTATCGCCTTTACCCGCGTAAGCATCGGCCAGCCATGAAATTGCTTCTATATTGCCTGGCTCAGTCTTTACAACATTCAGTAAACGGTCAACAGCTTTATCGTATTGTGACGAAATAACTCCACCAATACCCAATACCAGCTGAGCTTCCATGTTTGCAGAATCCTTTTTAGCAACCTGTAAAAGTTGCTGTATTCCTTTCATAGTCGATTGCGCATCTCCCGCCATTCCTTTTCCAAAAACATAGCAGCTTCCAAGTTCGACCTGCAAGCTGTCATTATTCGGATTCAGCTCAATCGCCTTTTCAAATAAACTAATTGCCTGTTCTGCTTTCCAGCCCCTTTTAGCGTTATCTTCTTCGTTTCGCAGGTCTTTTAAAGCCAGTCGGGCGGCAAAGGTGAGGTTTTTTTCAGAATTTACCAACTTAGCAGCTTCTGCGGTATAAAAAATATAAAAATCAGTTTGATGAACAGAGTCTTTCCAAAATGAAGCCAACTGATTATTTAATTTAATTTGCTGCTCTTTTACATCCCCTCTTTTGACACTATTTTCAAGATTGTTCAAATAGTTTTGCTGGTATACAGGTAGCTTTTGCCTGGCAGCCTGCAAGTAACTATTCCAGTTAAAAAGAGGAATTAAGGTGGTCGCTTGTCCTGGCACTCCAATATCTTCCTTTTTGGCGACGGTTTTACCAAAAAAGAATAATGAAGCCATCAATACAATGCCTGCGCCTGTCAGAATAAGTTGTTGTCTTTTCACAAAGAAAAATATTGAGGCGCAAAGGTAAGCTATACGGAGGGTTCGTTATCGGGCAAATTTTTATTTTTTACCTCCTGCACAAATTCTTTTGCAGGTTTAAAAGCGGGGATATAATGCTCGGGAATTTCTACGGCAACATTTTTTTTAATGTTACGCCCTATTTTTGCTGCTCTTTTTTTTGTAATAAAACTGCCAAAGCCACGGATATAAATATTTTCACCTGCAATCAGGGACAACTTTATCTCCTTAAACATTGTTTCCAGCGTTACCATTACATCCACTTTTGGAATTCCTGTTTTGTCAGAAATTTCGGAAATAAGATCTGCTTTTCTCATGTTGATAATATTTTGTAAATAACTGCCTATCAGAAAGATAGCACTTTAAATTGTAAAAAACAATACTAAAAACTGATAATCAGGTAATATTATTAATTTTCAAAGCTACAAATATTTGTAAAAACTATGCAAAGTGCTGATAATTAATAAAATACCTTTAAACTTAAAAATAGTTCTTTTCCCCGGAAAATGAATGAAATTTGACAACAATGACAATTACAGGACACAATCGTTTTTTTGTAAAGCAACTTTTAGAATGGAACGAATATCAAAACAAGCGGGAAATGCCCTGGAAGGGCGAAAAAGATCCCTATAAAATTTGGTTAAGTGAAATTATACTTCAGCAAACCAGGGTAGATCAGGGACTGGAATATTACAATCGTTTTATCAATAATTTTCCGGACGTTCACCAGCTGGCCTCAGCACCAGAAACAATGGTATTTAAACTCTGGGAAGGGTTGGGTTACTATACCCGCTGTAAAAATATAATAGCTACTGCAAAATTTATTTCACAGCAATTGAACGGACAATTTCCTTTCCAATATGAGGATATATTGCAACTGAAAGGGGTTGGACCTTATACGGCCGCGGCAATTGCATCATTTGCATTCAACCTGCCGTATGCCGTAGTTGACGGCAATGTTTTTAGGGTATTGGCCCGCTACTTTGGCATTGCGACAGCAACAGATAGCGTACAAGGCAAGCAACAGTTTACCTTGTTGGCAAATGAATTGCTTGATAAAAAAAGTCCGGGTATTTACAACCAGGCTCTGATGGATTTTGGTGCTGTGATATGTAAGCCGCAACTTCCGGTATGCGCAACTTGCGTTCTTAACACAAAATGCTTTGCCTATAACAATGGACTCATAAATCAGCTGCCTGTTAAAGAAAAAAAGATAAAGAAAACCACCAGGTGGTTTTACTACCTGGTGGTGGAATATAACGGTAAGTTATATGTAAGAAAACGTGGCGCAAAAGACATATGGGAAAATCTGTATGAATTCATTTTGATAGAAGAAGACAAAGCGGTGCAACTGGAAAAAATAAGGGAGTTAAAAAAAGTCAAAGAAATATTTCGGTCAGTGAATTTTGAGGTTACTCAAATTTCACCAGTGTATAAACAGCTACTAACGCATCAGACAATTCAAGGGCAGTTTGTAAGGGTTAAAACTGATAAAAAATTAGAGTTAAGCGAGTACAAACTTTTTACCATTGAGGAAATTGATTCCCTTCCTTTCCCAAAATTTATAACAGCCTATTTGAAAGATAAAAATGTATCTTTAAATTTGTTTTAGAGTAGTAAGCAGTAAGACTTAACAGATTAAAGTTAACAATATGAGAGGCGTAAACAGGGTAGTGTTAATCGGCAATTTAGGCAAAGACCCAGATATGCAGTTTCTGGAAGGTAATATTGGCGTAGCTAAGTTTTCGCTGGCTACAACTGAAACCTATAAAGATAGAAGCGGAAAACTTATTTCGCAAACAGAATGGCATACCGTGGTTTTATGGCGGGGATTAGCCGAACTGGCACAAAAATATTTACATAAAGGAAGTTTGGTTTATATAGAAGGTCGTCTTAAAACAAGAAGCTGGGAGGATAAAGAAGGCAATAAAAAATTTGCGACCGAAATAGTGGGAGATAACCTGATTATGCTGGATAAACGTCACGACGGAAGCGCTGCAATGGGACCCATTGACGGAATGGAGGGACTTGAAGGTGATATACCGCCGATTGATGATGGCCCCGAGAGGCTTCCTTTTTAAATCACAATGATGCAACCGGGATATGTTGTTGCAGTTAAATATTTTTCATTAAAATTTAATCATTTTGGATTACCATCCGGTCATTGATTACACCAGGTATTTACACTTTTCTTTACTGGCAATAACTCCTGCAGCATCTGCAGTGCTGATCTTTATTATAGTGTTATTGTTTATCATTTCCTTTTTATTGGCGGGGGCTGAAGTCGCTTTTTTTTCGCTGACTTATAAGGACATCAATATGCTGAAGACAAAAAAGCAGCCGTCCTTCAGGCGCATAGTTAATTTACTGGAACAGCCCAAGACATTGCTTGCCTCAATGCTGATTGCGAACAGTTTTGTAAATATCGGCATCATTTTGATCTCCAATATTGTGATGGATGGATGGCTTGAAGTAGTGGATTTAAGTTTTTGGATCAAGTTTTTAATAAAGGTTTTATCAGTTACTTTTTTACTTGTATTATTTGCTGAAGTATTGCCTAAAGTATGGGCTAATCATCATAAAATATGGTTTGCTTCTACCGCCTCTATGGTAATTGAAATTTTCAATATCATATTTTTCAGGTTCAGCAAAAGAATGGTTGGGTTTAGTGACGGCATTGAAAGAAAACTTTCTGTTAACAGATCTTCCCTGCTGGACAACAGCCAGCTTGATTATGCAATTGACCTGCTGCCTGAGCATGAAGCTACCAATGAAGAAAAGCAAATTTTAAAAGGGATACGCAAATTTGGTGATACAACGGTTAAGCAGGTAATGCGTACACGCCTTGACGTTAGTGGCGTGGATCATAACAGCAGCTTTGAAGATGTAATAAAAAAAGTAGAAGAGTTGCATTACTCCCGGTTGCCTGTATATAAAAGTAACCTGGACGAAATTGTTGGGATTTTGCATACGAAAGATTTATTGCCCCATGTAAATGCCAGTAAAGTAGAAAATTACAACTGGCATAGTTTAATGCGTGCCCCTTTGTTTGTACATGAACAAAAACTGATAGAAGATTTGTTGCAGGAGTTCCGTAACCGGCGTATACATTTTGCCGTAGTGGTGGATGAATTTGGCGGTACCAGTGGCATTGTTACACTGGAAGATATTATGGAAGAAATTATAGGTGAAATAAAAGATGAGTTTGATGATGAAGAAAGTATCAATAAAAAGATTGACGACAATACCTATATTTTTGAAGGTAAAACAATGATCAATGATGTTTGTAAAGCTATGCAATTGCCGGGCGACACATTTGAAGATGCAAGAGGAGACAGCGATTCACTGGCCGGGCTGGTGTTGGAAATTGCAGGTGAATTTCCCCAGGTAAATGAGGAAGTGCCCAGCGGTGCGTTTACATTTATACCATTGGAAATTAATAAAAACCGCATTGATAAAGTGAAAGTAATCATCAATGTTTAATGGTTAGCAACCAGTCCAAAATAAAAAACCACAAATACGTTTACATGCAAAATAGATGGGGATTTTCTGCCAGGCGATTTTACTACGTCCTTATTATTGTCTGCGCTTGCTTTTTTTTTGTAGCCTGCAATTCGCCTTATGTTTCTAAAAAAAGAGGGTACTACACCATTGATCTTCCTAAACGTCAATATCAAAAATTTGACCAGGCTGGTTTTCCTTACAGTTTTGAATATCCGGTATATGCAACCGTTATGCAGGATACAACTTACTTTGATAATAACCCCGAAAACTCCTACTGGCGAAATATCGACTTCCCGCAATTTCATGCAAGAATATTTTTGAGTTATAAAGAGATTGGGGGAAAAGCCATGTACAAAATAAAACAGCCTAACGGGCAGTATAAAGATTCTTTTGCCGTAAATGTATTTGACAAAATGGTAGCAGATGCTTTTACCCTTACAAACAAAAACAATGTGGTATCTAATTCTATCAATGATAGTTTAATACATACTCCCAATGGCTTAAGCGGCATATTTTTTAAAGTGGGTGGAAATGCAGCAACGGCTAAACAATTTTTCTTAAGCGATACAACAAAAAATTTTATAAGGGGCGCCTTGTATTTTGATGTTACTCCCAATGCAGATTCCCTAAAGCCAGTGCAGGACTTTTTGCAGGTTGATATGGAACATATGATTAATACTTTCAGGTGGAATAATAAATAGTGCATGTTTCAATGCCGCAGTTATTTGACTAAACTAATAGCTCAGCTACGCTGCTATAAAAGACGAAATAAAAAATGCAGTACAAGGTCTCATGTATGAGATAAAAGAAAGGGTCCTGTAAAAGTGTAAATTGAAGGTTGAGTAAAAAACATTCAATCACTTTAAAAAACAGAGACCCATGACACAAGTTAAGAAATTGGATTTTGCTGGTACAACTAT
>JBBQWL010000029.1:0-92823 GCA_038210625.1 Chitinophagales bacterium
GTTTGCTTTTGATCCTGGCTTAGTGATTAATATATTTCTTTGAAGCTGTGCGGCCTGTTCATCCTTTGTTAATTGTTTTCTCGCCTCTGTAGCCTGCAGCAGATCTTCAGTAGTTTTCTTTTCTTGTGTTTTTCTAAATTCTGTTACATCCTTGGCAGCTTTTTTTACTGTATCGCTATAATCTTTTGCAATAATTATACGGTCTGCAGTTTCATTTTTGTCAATTTGCTTTAGGGTATTTTCATAATTAATTTTATCAAGTTTCCCGGAAGCGTAATCTGCTGCAGCTATTTCTCTTAATTTGTTTGAAAATTCAGTTCTTGCCGTTAGGCTTGCTTCATATTCGCTGGCACTATTTTCCTCAAAACGCTTTTTGTAATATTTTTCAAAAATGTTTTGCAGCTCCTTTGTTTGAGCTTCAGTTATAAGTTTCTCATCTACACCATATTGCTTTTGATAAATAGCATGTTTAAAAAAATACTCCTTTGCTTTATCAGTTAGTACTTTATATTTTTCAGTAACTGTATCAATTTCAGCCTGTTCGGGTTCTTCGCCTTTTATTCGGACACGCTCTTTTAATTTTTTAAGATCCGCCTCAAATTTGGCAGCTTCTTCTAACAGCAGCTTGTGTTCTTTAGCCGCTTTATCTGCTTCTTTTTTTGCATCGTCGGCAGGAGGTGTTACAAGGCCGGGCGCTATTGTTTCCTTATTTTTATTACCAAACTCATCATCAAATTTTTTACGAATGCTGATTAAATTCAGTGTTGATTTTTGATAGGCTGCATTGGCGGCAATGTATTCTTTTGTGTTTTCCTTATACTTATTTACTTCATCTCTTGCAACGTTCTGTGCCGCTCTGCTTGCAGTTATTTCATGTAATAAAAAGCCTCTCCTGGCATCTTGCTGCGCCTGAGTTTGAGTTAAAAAATTTGCCGTAGCAGCCTGTACATTTTTTGATTGTGCATCAATTTCTTTATTGATATCTTCAAAAGCAATTTTAAAATCTTCTTTCGATATGCTGGCATTGAGTAAAGAAGATGTAATGTTGGTACGTCCTACTGAAGTGCTTACTTTTGAAAATGCATTTTGTGCATCTGTAGATAAATCCCCAAAGCCCTTACCCTGACTTTTTGCAATTTCCAATTCCTGTTTGATGGTCCTCAGATTTGCATCTTTTTGCGCCTCCCTGTCTCTAATTGTATTTGCCGCCTTTAGATTCCCGGAAGTTTCAAGCGATTTATTGTAGTTGTCCAAAATGCGCTTGCCTTCTGCAGTAGCTAAATTTTCCAGCGTTAACCGGTTAAGGTATTCCGGGCTAATTGCGACTAACTGCTTTAAAATGTTGCCACGGGTTTGGCTGCTTACATTGTTGTCGTTTAAGATTGATGTAAGGCTTTGCAGCTCTCCTTTTTGTTTAGCCAGCTCCGTATTTGTTTCACGGATAGTTTCGGCTTGAAAAGATAAAGTTTTATTAGCATTGCTGTTGGCACTTGCGAAGGCGTTAAAAGCGATAACAGCCGTACCGATTAGTGTAACAATTACACCCAAAGGGCCCAAGCCTACAGAAAGGGCAAGACTCCATAATCTTTGCGCTGCAGTTGCAAGAGCGATTCTGCCAGCAAGTAAATTGGTTACGACAATGTAAGATGCTTGTGCAACTTCGGCTGTAGCAGTTGCGATCGCAACGGCTTTTGTAGCGATCGCATTTTTAATTTTTAAAATCGTATCTAAAGCAATCAGTGCAGCACTTTTAATATATCCAAAATTGAGTAACGCAATACCGGTAATTAATAATTTTAATGCAAGCGAATTGTCATCAATAAATTGCGGAAGTTTTTTTAATGCCTGGATAAAATACAGTACTTCTTCAGCGGCGCTTTTTAAAAAAGTAGTTAATCCGGATGAGGTTGTAAGGAGGTTAATTTCTTTGCCTATTTTCTCCAAAGAAGCGCCAAATGTTTCATTCTTTAATGCAAAAGCGGCAGTTATAGCGCTGCTTTCTTCTATTGATTTTTTACCAAGATCAATTCGTTGGCGCAATAAATCAGCGTTGCTTCCTAATTTTGTAATGGTTTCAATAGTGCGGGCACCTTCTTCACCCGCATCTTTTAACGAGTTCACAATCTCGGCAAAAGCCTTTTTATTTTTAACTAATCCTTCACTGTATTTTAAAATTGCTTCAGTGCCATCAGTGGCAAACAATTTATTAAAATCTTTGGCGCTGAGGCCTGCAACTTTTGCTGCTGCAGGAATATCGCTGGCAATTTTAACTATCAGTTTTTGAATGGCTGTAGAAGAGCTCTCTACACGGCTGCCTGTTTCTTCCAGCCCTGCGCCGAGGCCTGACAATGCTCCCAGGCTAATTCCTGCACTTTTAGCAATTCCCGATAAACGTTGGTCAAAATCGGCAATAAATCCACCAGTGGCCACTCCGGAGTTAGCCAACTCAACAAATGCATTTCCTAGTTTAGAAATGCTGTCTCCGGTTACTTTACCATCAAAAACATTTAGTATTTTTCCCAGCGAGGTAGTGATTTGATCGGCATTACCCAACTCATCTCCCAGCGAAACTACTAATTGATCAACCGCTTTAGTAAAGTCTAAAATATCTTCTTTGGCAACGCCGAGCTTACCGGCTATGATAGCAATATTGCGAAGGCCTTCAGTACTGGTCCGGGTATCCAGTTCTGTTAATTTTTTATTTAGGTTGCTGGCTTCATCAGCAGTTAAGCCACTTACCCGACGAAGATCTGCTAGCTGATCACTTAACTTAGCCGCTCCATTGATAATATTCTTAAACTGATTGGTTATAAACTGAAATCCGAGGTAAGCCGCTGCCAGTACACCAAACTGCTTTACGCTATCACCGAGCTTTGCCAGCATGGAAGAAAACCCCTGGGATCCTGTTTTTACCTGGTTCAGCCTTGTTTGAACTTCACCAATACTTTGGCTTAACTTATTATATTCATCGCTGAAAGGAACTACAGAACCACGCAGCGCTTTTAATTTATTAAGCTCAGCAGTTAGTTCTTTCTGTGACAAAGCAGTAAGCCCAATGGATTTTTTTAGTGTATCCATTTCAGCAGTAACACTTTTAAGCTGAGTTGCCTTTGCGGCATATTCAGCAGTGCCTTTTACAAGGCCCTGCATTTCAAATCTTAAGTCTGCAGCCTGTTTTCGGAGGTTTCCAAGGTTAGCCTGCGCACTATTGCCATTGACATTGACGATAAGATTTACGGTATCAGTTCTTACACTCATAAAAAATAATTTTTATAAAAGTGTAGTTCAATTGTTGATTTGAAAAGGACACAGTGAAAACCGGAAATGAGGGGGGCGGAATTGAAAATATAACCAGGCTACGGGTGTTGGGAATTCTCAACACCTAAACATAGAAAGTGAGGCAGATTTACCTTGCTCCTTTAAAGTTTTTATTTCTTCTATAATACACTTGTTTCATAGCCTCTGTACTCCATTGACTTGGCTCAATTTCTAGTTTTCTTCGTACTTCCGGGAGATTATTTATGAAAGATGGTAAATGGCACATTAGATCATCCATTAAGTTGCAAAATAGCTGCTTTACTTCCAGCTCAATAAATAAATTAAGTTGCTTCAGATTTGTTTCATTCAAATTTTGTCCTAATTTCTTGAACAAGCCGGTAGGAATATAAATTCTCAAAATTGCTGTGTACCTGGTATCATTTTTTCTTGCGCCTCTTTCATTGGTTTTATGCTGCAGCAGGTCAAAAAGTTTATTACCAATGCTTTCAATTTTAGGGCCTTTTGATCGTAGTTTAGGTTGACTGCCAAGCTTATGGATAATGTAGGCTTTAACGTAAGGCTTTGTATTTATGTCAATAGGTATGAAGTATTCTTTTATGTCCATTTAGCTTTATTGGTTTAATTCATTATTTAATTGTTGTACTCAATAACTTAAATAAAAGTATTTATTATTAAAAAATTTTTCTATTTTTGAAATGCTAAATCGTTAATTCCCTTCTTGGGGCAAAAAAATCTATAGAAATAATTTAATCATTTTGGTAGGCGTGAGGAGTAAACTTCTCAATTTTTAATTGCCCTGCAATTAACGGTTTAGCAGCGCCTACCGTTTTTTTAATCTTAAAATTTTTTTACAATGCTAAACCGTAAAAAAGAATCAATGCAGTGCCAGGTAAAAACCAACAACCGGCCAACGAAAAGTCCTTTTGTTCTGTCTAACAGTAATTCACTTGCTGATTATTTCCGTGAAATTTGGGATCCTAATCTCTTGCAAAAAAAGCAGCAATTCTATGCAATGTTTTTTAATAGCAAGGATAAATTTATTTGTTGCCGGTTGCTGAGTACCGGCGATAAAACTGGCTACCTGGCTGATGTCAATAACCTGGCTTTAGTTACCCTTCAATGCAATGCTGAATACGTTGTAATTGCCCATAACAACCCAAAGTGTATTTTGAAACCCTCTTTATATGATCTGGCTATTACAAGGAAAATAAGTGCTGTCATGAAATTATTAAAAGTCACTTTGATAGATCATGTAATACTTACCCCGAAGGCCCACATAACTTTTGATCAATTACTATTGATGTGAATTGTAGTCAACCATATGCTGTACAGCCAATGGTTGACTCCAATATTTTCTGTTTATAACTACTTAAAATGAATGTTTTTTATAAAAAAAATTTAACCTCATAATATGCAATACAACAATAAAAATATAGCGGAACTGGTAATAAAAGATTTGTTTGATTACGATAATGGTGAAACAGTTTATAAAAAAATTTTGGAAATTTTTACAGGAGCTTATGAAAGTAAAGAAGCTAACGATTGGGGGTTAAATCACAATCGTGAAAATATAGATGCACTACAATCTATTGAACAACTAACAAATTTTTTGGACAATGAAGTACGAAATGCTGAGTTAAAAACAAAAGATTACAATGCAGTAGATTTTGATGCTGAGTATGCTGCCATGATTCAAAGTGTAGATTCCAATAGTATAAAAAAGTTTCTCAAAATTTGGTTTGAAAGAAATAGTGCCATCAAAATAGCTGATAAATTATTGGAAATGTTCAATGCCCACATTCATGCAAAAAAGGGCACAAAAAAAGACATTTTTGATCTTGCCTGTGACGGTTTCCAGGTAAGATTATTTATAAATGGAATTTTAAAATTAGAGCAAAGCGTTGTTGACTTTACGGATGAATCTTTCTGTTTTGCAATGCCTGGTTATAGCCCCATATATTTGAGTTAGCAAGAAAGCAATTACAGTCTGATTTTTTAGGGGGTAGTGTTTTTAACACATTTGGTTTTAATAATGATAATACAGGAGATAAAACGAAACGGAACAATTTTACTACAATTTTCCGTAGTCCATTTAAAACGAAACGGAATTAAGACTAACATTATTTACAAAAGCGATTTTGGATAGCATTGGTTATCAGTTTACCGATGGTTCGGAATAAACATTAAACTGATTATTACCTCTATATTTCCCTCGTCATTTAGCTCTATAGGTGGACAATTGGGGCGACAATTAGGGAGACATTTTTAATTATAGAAATTCGTTGAAATCGGGTACTGTAGTAAGCTTTAAAATAATTTTAATTTTATCAAAAATGTACCGTTTCGTTTTATTTTTTGTACCGTTTCGTTTTAGCGCCGGTAGTAGTTTGCTAAGGCTGTAAATGTTTGTGACGCAGAATTGACGCAATACTAAAAAGCAAAAAGGGTTTCAATTGCTTGAAACCCTTTACTGTATTGAGTGGGAGCACACGGGTTCGAACCGCGGACCCTCTGCTTGTAAGGCAGATGCTCTAAACCAACTGAGCTATGCTCCCTTTACCGTTTTTTCGGATGGCAAAGATAAGGGTAAATTGTTTGTACCAAAATTTTTTTCGCTTCTTATTTTATTTTTTTTGCAAATTGGCTAGTCCTGCCTTTTTAAGGCGGAAATTTCTGTGCGGTAAGTGTCGCCTACCGGAAGTTCCAGGTTATTGGGCAATCCTATTTTACGGTATTGTAAAAAAGTAATTTTATCAATGGCTACAATATAGCTACGGTGAATCCGGATAAATTGTTTTTTAGGCAGCTTATCCAGCATTTTTTTCATCGAGAGCAATGTGAGGTACGATTGTGTACCGGTAACTACTTTTACATAGTCATCCAGAGCTTCCATAAAAATAATTTCCGCAAATGGTATTTTAACCATTTTATAATCTGCATGAATGTATAAATATTGCGAAGGCGTTTCTTCTTTCTCTTTGCTATTTTCCCTGGAAAGCGCTTTCGTAACAGCTTTCTCAAAACGGGCCAGGTTAAAAGGTTTTAATAAATAATCAATTGCATCTACCTCAAAACCTTCTACGGCAAATTCCTTATAAGCCGTTGTAAAAATTACCATGGGTTTATTGGCCAAATTATTGTAAAGCTGAAAGCCATTGATGTCCGGCATTTGGATGTCTAAAAACAACAAATCAACCTGGTTTTTTTGCAGGTAAGCCACGGCTTCAATGGCATCAGAAAAGGTCATCAGCAATTGCAGGTTAGGCAGCTTGCAAATGTATTTTTTTAATACTTCCAGCGCAAGTGGTTCATCGTCTATCGCTACACAGTTTATCATGCTAAGTCTAATTGTAAAAATACAGAATACAAATTGTCGTTTTCATCAATGGTGAGGGTATGCTTTTTGGCGTATTGCAGTTGCAATCTTCTCAACGTATTATTGGTACCGGTAAAGGTGCTTTGTTCGGCCGTTACAACCATCACTTGATTTCTTACAGTTAGTGTAAGCTGGTGCCCCGTTATAAGAATATGAATGTTGATGAAACAGGGCTCGTGATTGCTTACGCCGTATTTAAATGCGTTTTCAATAAAATTGATTAGTAGTAATGGGGCAATGGTGTTGTTACCAGCTTCGCCCGTTATAGTAAAGTCTACGGTTAATTTATCGTTGCTGCGCAGTTGTTGTAGGGTGATATAATTTTCCAGGTAATCAAGTTCCTTTTGCAATGGTACAGTAGCCTTGTTGGCATCTTCTGTAACATATCGCATAATGTCGGATAACTGTAATATCGCTTCCGGTGTTTGTTCATGTTGGGTAATGGCCAATGCATAAATATTATTGAGCGTGTTGAATAAAAAATGCGGGTTGATCTGCGCTTTTAAATAAGATAATTCTGCATCCAGTTTTTGCACTTTCATCTCCTTGTTCTTTTGCTCCATCAAGCGGTAGCGGTCTGTCAGGTGAATGATGCTACTTAAAAACCAGGTGATTAAAAAATGAAGAAATCCAAAGATCCGGCCTATAATATCCGGCCCTCTTCCCGGCCCAACTGTGCCTGCATCCGGAGGTGGCAATTTAGGCGGCATAAATTCGGTCCGTACGTACGATGGCAGATAAATGGCAATGAGCATAAAAATTGCCGCTATCAAAAAATAAGACCATTTTTTTTGCTGGTAATATAATTTTGGCAACAGTAAAAAAAGATTGAGGTAAAAAAAGATGATCAACCAACTGTTGCGCAGAAAAAAAAATAAAAAGCTAGGTTCGGGTCTTTGATTGCCCGGATGATGAAAGTTTTTGAAATGCTCCACGTCATTTGAATGCGATACATTCAATAGAAGAAACGGAAACAAAAAGAAAGCCATCCAACCAGAAATGTGAATTAGTACAGTGAGCAGTTTTTTATTCATTCAATAATTTTATACAAGACCGGTTTATTCAATAACGATACGATAACAATCAAAACGACTGTGTAAAAATAGGGAATGAAACGATTGAAGTAAATTTGAAAAAAGGTGAAACGTACTAAAGAACCGGTCAAAATAAAAGGCGGTTAATTTTCACATTTCCTTGCAGTTTTACTGATATAGTTTTGGTTTTAACTAACTGAATATATTTATGCTTCAACTAAAATGCCTGCTGATAGGTAACCAGCAATCTGGTAAAATACTTTTTGAACACGTTTCGAAAGTGCCCTGGTTATCATTTATCTGTAAGCCCATCAATGCCCGCGAGGCCAGGCACTATTTACAGGAATTTGCGACTGACATTATTTTTTGCGATATGGCTACTATTTCAGATGTGGAAATGGAAGATTTTTTAGCCGATTATGCGCACAATTCTCTGATCATAGTGGTAGATTCAAGAACCGCTTTATCGGGATCAGATATAGGTAGTAACGTATTTAGTTTTTTACAACGACCAGTTTCATTCGACCAGTTTTTTTATGCGGTTTGCCGGGCTAAAGAATTTTTGTACCCGCCCGTACAACAGGAATATACACCCGCGGCTGATTTTGTTTTTATAAAATCTGAATACAAATTTTACAAAGTGAAATTTGACGACATTCTTTTTTGTGAAGGCATGAAAGATTATACACAGGTATACCTGGTAGATAAACCGAAGCCAATTATAACGCTGCAAAATTTAAAAACATTTGTAAGTAAGTTACCCGCTCATGATTTTATAAGAGTACATCGGTCATACGTAATTTCGTTAAGCAGTATTGATGTGGTGAGTAAAAATGAAATTGTTATTGGTAATAAATTTATTCCCATCGGGGAAAGCTACCGCAACTCCCTGTTCCAGATCATTCACCAGGCTTCATAAATTGGTATTGTAAGAATAAAAAACGGAGTGAAATTGTTTCACTCCGTTTTACTATCGCCTCATAATAATCAATCTTCACTATTTATTCTGCTATCCCCAATTTTTCTAATTCTGATTTAAATATGGAAGGCTTCCGGTGCGTTTTTAATTTGTTAAGAACCAGGTCTGCTACTTTCGAAGCATCAGCTTCTGTGGCAAAACTTTTATCACCCGCAATGCACGGTATGGTAGACTGCTTTATAAAAATCTTGTTGTCAACAGTAATGGCATAGCCCCATCCATCGCCGGTTTTAAAGGCGTACGATCCGATAGGCATAAAATCTTTATTGCTGCTATTTGCAGGCAAAGTATTGCCAGCATTGTTTTTACAACTATAACACGCAATGAAGAAACAAAGCACTGCTATGGTTTGAATGGTAGATTTCATTTTACTTTTTAACGAACATGATTAAATTTTATCCAATCAATTTTAATCTGTCAGTACTAATCGTTGGCATTGTATGCATCTGAAGGAAAGAACTCACGAATGTCATCAAATGGAGTGCTGCTGCTTCTTCCGGTTAAAACAAAACCACGGTCATTTACAGAAAAGGCTACAGCGCCGGTTCTTGCCACGCCTTCAAATGCAGTTTTTTTAGTCCATACATCATTTGTAAAATCATACTCCCAGGTGTCACCCAATACAGCACCATTTTCACCGGTTGTTACATACCCTTTACCATTCATTACAAAGGCAACGGCATTGGTTCTGATAATAGCATAGGCATCATCATATGCGTCTGTACTTACATTGCTGATCTTTCTTTTTTCTGTCCAGATAGGGGTTGCGGTGGGATCAAAAACCCATAAGTCGTTTACGCCGGAAGTGCTGCCGTTATTGCTTCCGGTACATAGATAAGCTTTGTTATTATATACAAAAGCAACTGCGCCGGAACGCTTGGATCCACCCATACTTAATAGCTGCGACCAGGTGTCTGCTGTAGGATCATACTGCCAGAAATCTTTCAGGTAATTGCCATCATAACCCGTAGAAATATACCCCTTATCCAATATACTAAAGCCTACCGCGTCATATCTTGCCCCACCGGTAAAATCATTTTTTTGTATCCAGCTGTTGGTGGCGGGATTGTACTCCCAAACATCTTTCAACCTGTCTAAACCATTGTAGCCTGTGCAGACATAACCTTTGCCACTTGCCGCAAAGGCAACTGCTGAACTTCTTGCAGCACCCGGTAAATCAGCCCGCTGGTGCCAGAAGTTTTGTGCAGGATCATACGCCCACAGATCACCAAGGCGGTTGATACCATCAAAGCCGGTACCAATATATGCGGTGTCACCAATTACAAACGATACAGCCTCACTACGTGTAACGCCCTCAAAATCTGATCTTTTAACCCAGTTGCCACTGGTATCAGTAGTAGTGCTGGATGTTTTTGTGCAGGAGCCAATCAACAAAGAAATACCTGAAATACTCAATAACGTAAGCCGCTTTAGTTTGTACATGCTGTATAATTTTTGCCGAAAGTATTACGGATGCAAACGTTAAAATCGTTAAAAAGTATTTACAGGTATTAATCATCTACAAAGCCATGTAAATGGTATATCAATCATTAAAAATGAACTATCAAACGGTTAACCGTACTACTGACAACATTGCAGGGCCAGGCGGTAACAATAACAATGTTGGTAGATGATCTGAGGCTATTAATACATATTAACAATACCACAGCGCCATCTGGGAATAATATTGCCAACTAATTAAAAATGAACTGAGCATTATGAAGCAAAGACCCCGATATGTTACCATTTTTTTGTTGCCGGCCTGCCTATTATTGACAGCGTTTTTTATTAGCTCCTGCGAAAAACAGGATATCACTTTTGGAAGCGGTTTTATTGATAATACCATTACAAATTTGGTGTTGGTAGATACAGTTACCGTGGATGTGGCTACTGTATATGTAGATTCTTTTGTTACGTCCAGTACACATGCCATTTTAGCGGGGAAGTACAAAGATGAAAAATTTGGCACCATCGCATCGCAATCATTTGTTCAACTGGGCTTACCTGCAAATACTACTTACGACATCCCCAACGGTTCTGTTTTTGATTCGCTGGAAATTATTCTAAAATTGGATAAAAGCTTTTATGGCGATACCCTGGTACCTTACAAGCTGGCTGTTCATCAGCTGAGCCAGCAGTTAGCCTATTCAACAGCACAGTATAGTTTTTTTAACAATAACAGCTGGCCTTATTCCAATACCATATTGGGCAGCAGCGAAATGGTGATTGCTCCTTCCACAAGAGATACCCTGGCAATAAAATTATTGCCGGCGCTTGGGCAAGAGCTTTTTGATAAATTGCAAAACAAAACCGTGGAAGTACAAACTGTTGATCAGTTTGTAAATTATTTTAAAGGACTGGCCTTTGTCGGGGGCATTAATAACAATTGTATTATCGGGTTTAAAGACAGTCTTACCATGCGGTTGCATTATAAAAAGCCCGGCGTATTTTCAGAAAATGCGGTCATCGATTTTGGAATCAATCAAATCAATTATCAATTTAATAATATTACAACCGACAGATCGGGTACAGCCATTGCGACTTTGGGGCCGTCCAATAAGCAGCTGGCTTCATCAGCTACTGGTAATGCCGGATATAGCCAATATATTTCAGGCGCCGTTACCAGGCTTAGTTTTCCTTACTTGAAAAATATTTACCAGTTGCCCGATTTTTTAAAAATTGTAAAGGCAGAGTTGGAAATAAAGCCGGTGCAAAATAGTTTTTTAAATTATTACGGCTTGCCGCCCACCTTGCGCTTGTCTGCTACCGACCAAACAAACCTGTTGGGTACCGATCTTACAACCATTATTGGATCATCGGCTGTAGTGCAATATGGTAATCTTTACATAGATAATCTTTACGGCACCAGCACGGCGTATACCTACGATATAACCAGTTACCTGCAGGCGCTGTTGCCCAATACGGAAGCAAGCAAAAATGGCTTACTCGTTTTACCGCCCAATGCCACCGTTATTTTTAACAGGCTGCTGATTGCCAATGCTGCAAACGGCGCCAATAAAACCCAGGTAAAAATTTATTATGCGGCTGTTAAATAAAAAAAGGATGTCAGAAAATAAAAAAATTAGTCTTGTTGTAATTTGTTTAATGGCGTCAGCAATGCTGCAGGCACAGAATAACAGTTCGCCTTACTCGGTATTGGGAATAGGGGATATTGAAACCAGCTACTTTAACAAGTATACCGGTATGGCCAATGCAGGCGTTGCCTTGGGCGATGAACGCTACATCAACAACAGCAATGCCGCTTCCCTTACGCAACTACGGGAACATTTTTTTGCTTTTGAAACTTCCATGCGTTTTAAACAGGTGGTTTATTCAGGCGCAGGCGTTATTGCACCGGATAATAAAACAACTGACTTTGCGGTGCGCAGGGTAAACCTGGCGGCTAAACTTACAAAAAACTGGGGCAGCAGTATGGGCCTGATGCCCTTTAGTACTGCGGCATTCAACTTTTCTACCAGCAAAAATATACAGGGAACATTGTTGAATGTAGATGCCAGCTACCAGGGGCAGGGTGGCGTTAACCAGTTCTATTGGTCTAATGGGTATAAGCTTACTAAAAACACCTCCATCGGCGTTACATCGTCTTTACTATTCGGATCTATTAACCAAACAGAAGATATTTTGAGCAACGATTTAACATCCGACCTGGTTACTAAAAGCAATATTTATTTACGCAATTATTATTTCAATTTTTCATTACAGACTAAATTGAAGTTGAGTAAAAAATGGCAATCAACATATGGTGTAACCTACACGCCGAAAACATCTTTGTATGCAGAACACTCGCTGATAGTTACGGATGGCACCACAGAAATTAAAAATGAAATCCTTAAAAATGATTTTTTTGCTCTACCCGAAACTTATAATGCCGGCTTTGCTTTAGTCAACAAAGGGGTATATACTTACACAGTAAATGCGCAAACACAAAACTGGAGTGCTCTTAAATACGCGGGCAGCGGTTACCAGCTTGTAAACAGCAACAAGCTATCCATCGGTTTCCAGCATGCGCAAAGAGCGAGGAATCCTTATGGGGTGGACTACGAAAAAGGATTCTTTCAAATGGGTTTGTATGCAGGCAATTCTTACCTTAAAATGGATGGGCATCAGATAAGAGATTTTGGCGGTAGTATCGGCTTTTCAAGAAACTCCAAAAGTAGCCCGCTGGGGTATGTTCTTTCGCTGGAAGCCGGCAGAAGAGGCACTACAACCACCAGCCAGTTAAGTGAAAATTATTTCAATATCAACCTCACATTTTCGTACCTGGAATACTTATTTGGAGGAAGGAAGTATTACTAAGAATAAGTCACAACAAGGTTTTGGCAAGCTATCAATACTGTTGCCTTTCAGTTGTTACAGGATATAGTGATGATGTATTAATAGCACTGTAAACCTCAATTCAATTGCAGCGCCGGCAACCTGTACGCCTGGGAATCGTATACAAACAATTCATCAATTTCCACCGTCCAGTAATTGTATAAAGAAGATTGCTCCAGGTAGTTTTGTACTTCTTTTTTATCAGCCGCGTTAATGATCATCCAGGAGCGCTGTGTTTCCATGCTAACCGCATAGTAATCGATGGTGTTTTTATCAATCAAACCGTTGATATAAACCCGGTGTGCAGGTACCAGCTTCATAAATTCTTCATCCATATAAAAGCGGATGGTAACCTGGAATTTGCTTAGTTTTTCGTCGTTTATATTTTCCATTCCACAATATTGTTTGTCCACTCCTTTTTATGGGAAGCAGTTATTTTAATGTAATTATCTGTATAGCCTTCTGCCATTCCATTTTTATCAGGGTTTTCAAATAACACTTTTCTTGTTTCACCAATGTGCCGGTTGGTAAAATGTTGCAGCTTACGGTAGCTAAGGTTGCGCAGCTGTTTATTTCTTTCATTACGAACGAAAACAGGCACTACTTGTTGCATATCCATTGCTAAAGTATTGGCTCTTTCCGAGTAAGTAAATACATGCAAATAGCTGATATCAAGATCTATCAAAAAGTCGACCGTTTCTTTAAAATCAACATCCGTTTCGCCCGGAAAGCCAACAATTACATCTACCCCAATGGCGCAATGCGGCATCAGCGCCTTTATCAGCCTAACCCGTTCTGCATACAATTCTTTTTTATAGCGCCGGCGCATCAACCCCAGTATTTTATTACTGCCACTTTGCAGGGGAATATGAAAATGCGGCATAAATTTTTTACTGTTGCTCACAAATTCAATAATCTCATTGGTTAATAAATTAGGCTCAATGGATGAAATTCTAAAACGTTCTATACCGTCAATGTTATCTAATGCCTGTATAAGTGAATAGAAATTTTCTTTGGCAGGCACTGCTTCTAAATCCCCCCTTTGGGGGGTGGGGGGGCGAAAGTCTCCCAGGTTAATGCCTGTTAATACAATTTCTTTGGCTCCTTTCGCCGCAATGGCTTTCACTTCCGCTAAGACGTTTTCAATCGGGTTGCTCCTGCTTTTTCCCCTTGCCAACGGGATGGTACAAAAGGAACAATTGTAATCACAGCCATCCTGTACTTTTAAAAAAATACGGGTACGGTCATTTATGGAATGAGCGGCTGTAAATTCGTTTACATCTGCAATATCACAACTGCATATTTTAGTGCTGTCGCCTTTGGTAAAATCTTTTAAGTGCTGCGAAATATTAAATTTTTCTGCTGCCCCCAGTACAAGATCAACCCCAGGTATAGCGGCTATTTCAACAGGCTTTAACTGGGCGTAACAGCCGGTAATTACCACGGTTGCTTCCGGTGCTTTTTTTTGTATGCGGCGCACCAGCAAACGGCATTCCTTGTCTGCATTGTCAGTAACAGAACAGGTATTAATTACGTATACATCGGCAATTTCCGAAAAGTCTTTTTTTACAAAACCATCATTTTCCAGCAACCGGCCAATAGACGATGTTTCCGAGAAATTAAGCTTGCAGCCAAGCGTATGTAGCGCCACTGTTTTGTTCATACGCTGCAAAGATACAACAGGATGTTTTATTGCATAAATCAGGGTACATAAATTGATTATGGCGTTGCCGCGGCTGCGGCCGGGCTTTTCGCTGCAAGTACGGCACAAACCCACGCACTATACCCTCACCGGGCTTTCCGCTGCAATCCCTAACGCTTCGTTATAAAGTGTACCCCTTTTGCAAAAGGTATAAACTTTATTGCCGTTAGTGAGTAAATTGCGGGATGTTTAAAAAATACCTTCCTTATTTTGTCTTACTGGCTGCGGGTTTTTTGCTTTGGTGGGTTAAAACGCACCAGGCCAGCAGTTATCCCAAACCAAAAAATAATAATACTGAAATAACCATTCCAGCAGTAAAACCAACTGATGATTTCAACCGGAACGCACAAAGGATTATCTATAGCAGGCATGCACATTGCCGCATGGATTGCAGGCATATCGATGAAAGTGAAGTACAGGAAATTTTAGTGAGCGGACACGTAAACGTTAACAAGATTGAAGAGGATGGAAGGGGAAAAACCTACCCGCTGGAAGGCATTACACACGATAAACAACATGTTCGCATAGTTTTTGCTCCAAAGGAAAATAATACAGTGGAAGTAGTAACTTGCATAGATCTTGATACGGATTGGCCTTGTAGTTGTAAATAGATTTTTTCACATTTAACATGCATAAAACTGTGTAAGTTTGTGCATTAACGATTGAGGATATCATGAAAATAAAATCTTTTCTTGCAAAGCCATTCGCTGGTTATGTAAATAAGCAAATAAAAAAAAGTATGGAAACGGCTGTAGAAGATCAGCAATCCATCTTTAACGACCTCATAAAATCAGCCGCCAAAACAGTATTCGGCAAAGAGCACAGCTTCGAAAATATAAAATCTACCGAAGATTTTGTCCGCCAGGTTCCCATCAGGGATTACGAAGAATTTAAGCCATATATCGAAAAAATAAAGGAAGGTAAACACAATATTTTATGGAAAGGCCAACCTATTTATTTTGCCAAAACCAGCGGTACTACCAGTGGAGTAAAGTATATTCCCATCACCAAGGACTCTATTCCCAACCATATTAATACCGCCCGCAATGCGCTGCTGATGTATATGTCAGAATCAGGCAATACAAAATTTGCCGATGGCAAAATGATTTTTTTAAGTGGTTCGCCCGAATTGGAACGCATTGGTGGTATTCCCACCGGTCGGCTAAGCGGCATTGTAAATCACCATGTGCCCAAATATTTACGGGCCAACCAACTGCCCAATTACGAAACCAATTGTATAGAAGAGTGGGAAGAAAAACTGGACAAAATTGTGCAGGAAACCATTGAACAAAATATGACACTCATCAGTGGTATTCCCCCCTGGATGCAAATGTATTTTGATCGCCTGGCAGAAAAAAGTGGCAAAAAGATAGGCGACCTGTTTCCCAATTTTAGTGTAATGGTGCAGGGTGGTGTAAATTTTGAACCTTATAAAGCAAAGCTAAATGAGAGCATTGGGCGCAAAATAGATTGTATTGAATTATATCCCGCAAGTGAAGGTTTTTTTGCATTCCAGGATTCGCAACAGGCGGAAGGGTTATTGTTAAATACCGACAGCGGAATCTTTTTTGAGTTTGTTCCGGCAGGGGAAATATTTAACGAAAACCCTACGAGGCTTACATTGAAAGACGTGAAAGTGGGAGAGAACTATGCGCTTGTTATCAGTAACAACGCTGGTTTGTGGGCTTATAACATTGGCGACACCATCAAATTTGTAAGCACCAGTCCTTATCGTATTGTGGTTACCGGAAGAATAAAACATTTTATTTCTGCCTTTGGCGAACATGTAATTGGCGAAGAAGTAGAGGCTGCGTTAATGAAAGCGGCCAATGAAGAAAATGTACACATCACCGAATTTACTGTGGCACCGATGATATCAGATAATGGAGGAAAAAGTTTTCATGAATGGTTTATAGAGTTTGAAAACGTACCGGCAGACCTCACCACATTTGCCCGTAAAATAGATGATAACCTGCGTACAAAAAATGTGTACTATGATGATTTAATCGCCGGTAATATCTTACAGCAGCTAAAAATTGCGCCGGTAAAAAAGAACGGTTTTATTGATTATATGAAAAGTGTAGGCAAGCTGGGCGGACAAAATAAAGTACCCAGGTTAAGTAACGACCGTAAAATTGCGGAAGAGTTGCAACCATTTGTAACAAACAGCAAGGTTGCTTTTGCCTGAGGCCGCTTAATGCTACCCAGTAAACAGTATTAATCCCCGTAACTAGCAATAAAAGTTTTATAAATTTTAGCGTATTCTTTTTATAAAATGTTATACATTTGCATCTGCTGATTAACAAAATCAAAAAGTGAATCAAAACAGACCATATAATACGAGCAACCATGCAGCTGAAATTATCTTTTCAGCAATGAATGCATTGGTTACATGCCCCCGACGTAGTCCTGGATGCTGATAGGCCGAGCACTTGAAACCTGCCCCTGTCAGTGAAAAAATCTCCAAAAACAGGTTCTTACAAATTCTTTATTTACACAACAGTTCAATTTTATACAATTGGAAACGAATAACATCATAGTTAGGGTTGCCACTTCAAGCGACAGCCATTATGCTACCACTATTACAAGCGAAATGGAATCTTCCGCAAAAGCAAGAGGTACAGGTATTGCCAAGCGGTCGCCCGATTATATCGAAAAAAAGATCAACGAAGGCAAAGCAGTCATTGCTGTAACTACAGAAGGCGAATGGGTTGGCTTTTGTTACATTGAGGCCTGGGGCCACGATCAGTTTGTTGCCAATAGTGGATTAATTGTGGCACCTGCTTACAGGAAAAGCGGTGTAGCAAAACAGATCAAGCGCAGGATATTTGATTTGAGTAAAGAGAAATATCCCACTTCAAAAATATTTGGTTTAACTACAGGGCTTGCCGTGATGAAAATCAATAGCGACCTTGGTTACGAGCCGGTAACCTATTCGGAATTAACAGATGATGAAGAGTTTTGGGCTGGCTGTAAAAGCTGCGTGAACTATGATATTTTGATGAGCAAGGAAAGAAAAAATTGTATGTGTACGGCGATGCTGTATGATCCTGCAGATCACTATGAACCTGAAGAAACGAAAGAAGATTTTAAACAACACTCAAAATTATACGAACGCTTTATGCATGTAAAACAAAGCCGTTTGTTAAAGCTGTTGAAGAAAAAAGATGGCGGCGGAAGCTTACCAAAATCTTTGCTGAAGTATTTTAATTTGTTATAAAATAAATATAAGTTGATGGATCAAAATGATACGGATTTAAAAAATTCAACACCAGCAAAACGTAAAATTGTACTAGGTTTCAGCGGTGGCTTAGATACTTCTTATTGCGTTAAATACCTTACCATTGAAAAAGGATATGAAGTACATTCAGTTATTGTAAACACCGGCGGTTTTACTCCCGAAGAATTAAAGACGATTGAACAGCATGCCTATACGTTGGGCGTTACAACCCATACCACGGTTGATGCTGTGAAAGATTATTATGATACCATCATTAAATATTTAGTGTTTGGCAATTGCTTAAAAAACAACACCTACCCGTTAAGCGTAAGTGCCGAAAGATTAAGCCAGGCCTTGCACATAGCCGCTCATGCCAAAGCGTTGCATGCAGATGGCGTTGCACATGGCAGTACTGGTGCAGGTAACGACCAGGTGAGGTTTGATATGATCTTTCATATCCTGATACCTGGCGTTGAAATCATTACCCCGATAAGAGATTTGAAATTGAGCCGTGAACAGGAAATTACTTATCTGAAGGAAAAGGGGGTGGAAATGAATTTTGCCAAGGCGGTTTATTCCATCAATAAAGGGTTGTGGGGAACAAGTGTAGGTGGTGTAGAAACATTAAAGAGCAAAGGCATTTTACCCGAAGAAGCCTGGCCAACACAGGTAACGAAAACGGGTACTGAAGAAGTGAAACTTGGTTTTATAAAAGGGGAACTGAGTTCAGTAAATGATAAGAGTTTTAATCATCCGACAGAAGCCATTCAATACCTGCAAAGTATTGCGGGTGCTTACGGCATTGGCCGCGATATACATGTTGGTGACACCATCATTGGCATCAAAGGTCGTGTGGGTTTTGAAGCTGCTGCACCAATGATTATTTTGAAAGCACACCATGCGTTGGAAAAGCATGTGCTAACCAAATGGCAGTTAAACTGGAAAGATCAGCTGGCATTGTTTTATGGCAACTGGTTGCACGAAGGACAGATCATGGATCCGGTGATGAGAGACATTGAAGCCTTTTTTGAAAGCAGTCAGAAAACAGTAACAGGCGATGTTTTTGTACAATTAAATCCTTACCGTTTCCAGGTGATTGGTATTGAAAGTGCCAATGATTTAATGAGCGATAAGTTTGGTAAATACGGCGAAATGAATACCGGCTTTACCGGTGAAGATGTAAGAGGATTCAGCAAAATATTTGGCAACCAGACTTCTATTTATCACAAAGTAAAAGAAGCCAATAATGGCCAGTAAAATAAAAGTTGGTATTGTTGGCGGTGCAGGCTACACGGGCGGCGAACTACTTCGTCTGTTGATCAATCATCCAGATGTTGACATTGCTTTTATAAACAGCAGTAGCAATGCAGGCAACCCGGTTAGTAAAGTGCACGCAGACCTGATTGGCGAAACAGCGTTAACATTCAGCGCCAATTTAAGTGACGCTATCGATGTGCTTTTTTTATGCGTTGGCCACGGCGATGCCAAAAAGTTTTTATCAGAAAATACCATTGCAGATCACATAAAAATAATAGACCTCAGCCAGGATTTCAGGCTGAGTAACAAAGCGACAATCGGCAACCGCACTTTTGTTTATGGCTTGCCCGAGCTGAACAGGGAAGCCATTCGCACGGCAAAAAATATTGCCAATCCCGGTTGTTTTGCAACCGCCATTCAGCTTGGTTTGTTACCTCTCGCAAACGCCTGTTTATTGGATGAAATTTATACCACCGGCATTACCGGCTCAACCGGAGCCGGCCAGGCATTAAGCGCCACATCTCATTTTAGCTGGCGGGCAAATAATGTACAGGCATATAAAACGCTGGAACACCAGCACCTGGGGGAGATTGGCCAGTCACTACTACAACTGCAACAAAATTCAGATATCGACATCAGTTTTGTACCATGGCGGGGTGATTTTACAAGAGGTATTTTTATCAGTTCTACTTTAAAATGCGATTTAAGCATTGAAGAATTAACCGTGTTGTTCGAAGGCTTTTATGCAACGCATCCTTTTGTTACTATCAGCAAAGAACCGATCTTTTTAAAGCAGGTTGTCAACACCAATAAGTGCGTCATTCAACTGGAAAAAGTGGGTAATAAATTAGTCGTTCATTCTGCCATTGACAATTTACTAAAAGGCGCCAGCGGCCATGCAGTACAAAATATGAATTTGTTATTTGGGCTGGAAGAAACCGCTGGTTTGAAATTAAAGGCAGCGTGGTTTTAGAAAAGTTATAGGTGGTAAGTGGTAGGTTATAAGTTGTAAACTCACGGGTATGCAAAATTATAAAAATTTAAAAGTTTGGGAAAAGGCTCATCATTTTACATTGGAGGTATACGGCTTTAGTAAGAGTTTTCCTAAAGAAGAAATTTATAGCCTTACCAATCAATTGCGAAGATCTGCTTCATCGATACCAGCTAATATTGCGGAAGGTTGTGGCAAAAATACTCAACCTGACTTTGCAAAGTATTTGAACACAGCCCTGGGATCAGCAAATGAAGCGGAATATTTTATTTTATTGTCAAAGGATTTGGGATATCTGCAGAATGATAATTACGAAAACCTGACAAGTCTAATCAATGAAATTAAATCAATGCTGATTGCATTGATTATAAAAGTAAGGCCCAATGCGATTTCATGAAGAGATAATAAACTTCGATGCAAAGGATCATACTTAAAACATATCACTTATAACCTATAACTAAAATGCATTTATTCGACGTATATCCCCTCAATGACATCACGATAGTAAAAGCAGCTGGCTCTTACGTTTGGGATGACAAGGATCAAAAATATTTAGATCTTTACGGCGGCCATGCCGTAATTTCTATCGGCCACACACATCCGCATTATGTGCAGCGTTTGGAAGATCAGTTGCATAAAGTTGGGTTCTATTCCAACTCAATAAAAATTCCTTTACAGGTAGAACTGGCGAAAAAATTAGGTGAAGTTTCTGGAAAAGAGGACTACCAATTATTCTTATGTAATTCAGGGGCTGAAGCAAATGAAAACGCATTGAAGCTGGCTTCGTTTTACAATGGCCGAAAAAAAATAATCGCGTTTAAAAAAGCATTTCACGGCAGAACATCTTTGGCCGTTGCTGTTACCGACAATCCTTCTATTGTAGCTCCGGTAAACCAAACTGATAATGTCATCTTTCTTCCCTTTAATGATGAAGCCGCATTGGAAGAAGCATTTAAGCAGGATGATATTTGCGCAGTTATTATTGAAGGCATCCAGGGTGTGGGCGGAATTAATGTAGCGTCAGATAGTTTTCTGCAGAAAATAAGAAGCTTGTGCGATGCATACAATGCAGTGTACATCGCAGATTCAGTGCAATGTGGTTATGGCAGAACAGGTAAATTTTACAGTCACGACCATAGTGGTGTGAACGCAGATATTTATACCATGGCTAAAGGCATGGGCAATGGTTTTCCGGTTGCAGGCATTTCTATTGCACCAAAAATTCATGCAAAGTATTTTATGCTGGGTACTACTTTTGGCGGTAATCATTTAGCCTGCGCAGCAGCACTGGCCGTACTGGAAGTGATGGAAAAAGACGCGTTGATGAAAAATGCGGAAGCCGTGGGAAATTACCTGATCACCGAATTAAAAAAGTTGCCAAAGATAAAAGAGGTAAGAGGCCGTGGTTTAATGATAGGTATAGAATTACCGGAAGAATTAAAAGACGTGAAAAAGAATCTGTTGTTTAAACATAAAATATTTACGGGTGAAGCGAAGCCTTATGTAATCAGGTTATTGCCAGCCTTGAATATTACTGAGGTGGAAGCAGATATATTTTTAGAAGCGTTTAGGGAAGAGCTTAAGGCTTAAAGCAAAAAGCTAAAGGCAATCGATTCAAAGAGTTTTTAGTATACGCATCAGCGCTTGCAATGATCGCGGGTTGTTTTTTAATAAAATGAGAGATTATAAAAAATATGACGTTTGGGTTAAGTCGCATGAACTTGTTTTGTTTATTTACAAAGAAGTGTTAGTCGCTTTTCCGGCAAATGAGAAATATGATCTCCTGTCACAATTTAAAAGAGCAACTTATTCAATTCCGTTAAATATTGTAGAAGGATGTGGGCGTAATACTGATAAAGATTTTAGTCATTTTCTTGATATTGCCCTGGGGTCAGCACAGGAAGCTGAGTATTGTTTATTGCTTGCTTTTGATTTACAATATATTAATGCAGAACTTTATCAATTGGCAAATGGTAAAGTAAATTCGATTAAAGCAATGCTTATAAATTTAATAAAATCAATTAGAAAATAATCTATTAATCATACGCAGTTAGTTTCAGGCAGCAGGCACGATGCTTTCAGCCTTCAGCTTTCAGCTTTTAGCCTTAAGAATGAAAAATTTTATTTCTGTAACCGATGTTTCGGATATCAATGCCCTTGTTGCAAAAGCTTTGGCGTATAAAAAAAATCCATTTGCAGACAGAAGCTTGGGTGCAGACAAACGCATTGGATTATTATTTTTAAATCCAAGTTTGCGTACCCGTTTAAGCACACAGGTAGCCGCAAAAAACCTGTGTATGGAAGCCATCGTTTTTAATGTAGATAAAGAAGGCTGGGCACTGGAATTTGAAGAAGGCGCCATCATGAGCGGCAACACGGTGGAGCATGTAAAAGATGCAGCGCCTATCCTTGGTCAGTATTTTGATATTTTATGTATCCGCACTTTTCCATCTTTAAAAAACAGGGAAGATGATTACAGCGAATTGGTGATGAACTCCTTTGTACAATATGCAGGTGTGCCGATTATAAGTTTGGAAAGTGCCACCCTTCACCCATTGCAATCACTCACAGACATTCTTACCATAAAGGAAACATTTGTTGCAACACATAAGCCGAAAATTGTATTAACCTGGGCTCCACATGTAAAGCCTTTGCCCCAATGCGTTGCCAATTCATTTGCCCAATGGGTAAATGCGTGGGGCGAAGCTGACTTTGTGATTACGCACCCGGAGCATTATGAATTAAGTGAACAGTACACGAAAGGTGCAACCATTATTATCAATCAGAATGACGCATTAAAAGATGCGGATTTTGTGTATGTAAAAAACTGGAGTACTTACAATGACTATGGTAAAATTTACAGTAACGATCCGGCATGGATGCTTACAGAAGATAAAATTAAACTAACCAATAGCGCAAAAGTAATGCATTGCTTACCAGTTCGCCGCAATGTAGAATTGAGCGATGAAATACTGGACAGTGAAAACAGCCTGGTTACAAAGCAAGCTGGTAACAGGGTTTGGGCGGCGCAGGCTGTAATTTCAGAAATATTAAGCGGACTTTGATGGAACAACTTTTTGTAATTAAGATCGGTGGCAATGTAATTGATGATAATGCATCTTTACAATCTTTTCTGGAGAATTTTGCATCCATCAAAGCAAAAAAAATATTGGTGCACGGCGGCGGAAAGATTGCAACTAAAATAGGAGAGCAGTTAGGCATTGCTTCCAATTATGTGAATGGCAGAAGGATTACGGATGAAGCTACCATTGACCTGGTAACGATGGTGTATGGCGGGTTGGTGAATAAAAAGATTGTTGCAAAGCTGCAGTCGTTGGATTGCGACGCTATTGGATTGACCGGCGCCGATGCGAATATTATTCCTGCAGTAAAGCGACCAGTAAAAGATATTGACTACGGATTTGTTGGCGATGTTGTGAAGGAGAAAATAGCGGTCAATAATTTAGAAGCTTTGCTGGCAAATAATTTTACGTTGGTTATTGCTCCCTTAACCCACGACGGCAATGGACAAATGCTCAATACCAATGCAGATACGGTGGCTTCAGCTTTGGCGGTGGCTTTATCGGCCAGTTACGATGTGAGATTGATTTATTGCTTTGAAAAGAAAGGTGTATTGGAAAATATTGCTGATGAAGATTCGGTAATCACTTTAATCACAAAAGAAAAATACCAACAGTTACTGACGGAAAATAAATTATTCGATGGCATATTGCCTAAAATAGACAACGCTTTTGCAGCCATCAACAGCGGAGTGAAAGAAGTACTGATCGGCGATGCCAGCGACCTGTTGCAAAACGTGACTGCTAATACAAAAGGAACATTAATAAAATGATGACAACAACCGAACTATACAGCGAATCGGTGGGGTTGCTAAAGCAATTGATTGCTACACCCTCTTTTTCAAAAGAAGAAAATGATACCGCGGAAATTATTTGCGCTTTTTTTAAAAAGCACGATGTTCCTTTTGCAAGGGTGGGCAATAATATTTACGCAAAGAATAAATATTATGATGTAAACAAACCCTCTGTTTTATTGAACTCTCACCATGATACCGTATTGCCGAACAAGGGCTATACCATGGATCCATTTACGCCTGTTGAAAAAGACGGCAAATTATTTGGCCTGGGAAGCAATGATGCCGGTGGTTGCCTGGTATCGCTAATGGCTACCTTTCTACATTTTCACAATCAGCCGGATACTACGCACAATGTTGTGTTTGCAGCAAGTGCAGAAGAAGAAATCAGTGGTGTGAATGGTATTGAGCTGGTATTACCGTTTTTGGGAAATATTGATTTTGGTATTGTCGGCGAGCCAACCAAACTGGAAATGGCCGTGGCTGAGAGAGGCCTCATGGTAATTGATTGCCTTTCTATTGGAAGGGCCGGGCATGCTGCACGCAATGAAGGTGAGAATGCTTTATATAAAGCAGTTGATGATATTAACTGGATAAGAAATTACAAGTTTGATAAAGTGAGCAGCCTGCTTGGTGAATCGCGGCTAACCGTAACCGTTATTGATACCGATAACAAGCAACACAACGTAGTACCTGCCCAATGTAAATTTGTGATCGATGTAAGGGTGAATGAATTGTACACTTTTGAAGAAATCCTGGAAGCATTAAAAGCAAATTTAAAAAGCCAGTTCAAGCCCCGTACAACCAGGATGAAATCTACTTCCATTCCATTGGATCATCCATTGGTTTTGGCCGGTATTCAATTAGGAAAGGGATATTATGGATCACCTACAACATCGGATAAAGCGCTGATGCCGTTTCCTACGTTAAAAATGGGCCCCGGTGATAGTGCCAGAAGCCATACGGCAGATGAATTTATTTACCTGGAAGAAATTCAGAATGGAATTAATACTTATATAAAGCTGATAGAGCAGATTTTGTAACAGATTTTCTTAATTTCAATTTCGACCTCATTTTTTAATTCATTTTTATGTTGTCAAAAATTGTTTTGAATTATCAACGGGTAGTAGTTAATCTTGATAAATTGATAAAGATCAGCGGACTTAGTGATGAATATCTGTCGCAAAAAATATCATTAACACCCACTGCATTTTCATACAAAAAACAGAAGGCTGACTGGAAACCAAATGAAGTATTGGTGCTTGTACGACTGATAGAAAATAAAATTACGGAAGATAAGAATGATGAGGTAAAAATGAAAGGAATCAAAAGAGTAAAATTTATTTCATCATCAGAATTTGAAAAAAGAATGAATTGGATGTAGCTCTTTCTGCATAAAACCAAGCCTTGGAAATTATAATAGTTCTGGTACAACCAATATTTTGAATAGCAAAAAAACACACTAATTGAAACTCTGGCAAAAAGATAAAGCGTCCTTAGCGGAAGTGGAAAAATTTACGGTAGGCAACGACCGTGACCTGGATATTTATTTGGCACCCTTTGATGTGCTGGGTTCACTGGCCCATACAAAAATGCTGGAGTCTGTCGGCTTGCTGACAAGAGATGAATTGGTGGTGTTGGAAGTAGCGCTAAAAGAAATTTATCAGCAAATAGCAAAAGGTAATTTTGTAATGGATGATGGAGTGGAGGACATTCACTCGCAGGTGGAATTGATGCTCACCCAAAAGCTGGGTGACATCGGAAAAAAAATTCATAGCGCCCGCAGCCGCAACGACCAGGTATTGGTAGATCTTAAATTATTTCTGCGCAGCGAAATAGAAAAACTGGTGCACAGCACAAAAGAATTTTTTGATCTGCTGATTGCGCAGAGCGAAAAATATAAAGATGATTTGCTACCCGGGTATACGCATTTGCAACTCGCTATGCCTTCCTCTTTCGGTTTATGGTTTGGTGCTTACGCAGAGAGTTTAACAGATGATCTGCTTACGTTGGAAGCTGCTTATAAAATCGTGAATAAAAATCCGCTTGGCTCTGCCGCAGGCTACGGTTCTTCTTTCCCCATTAACCGCACTATGACCACGCAGTTATTGGGTTTTGAAAATTTGAATTACAACGTTGTATATGCTCAAATGGGCCGCGGTAAAACGGAGCGGATCGTAGCGTCTGCATTGGCCAATATAGCAGCAAGTCTTTCCAAACTTAGTATGGACGCTTGTTTATACCTCAACCAAAATTTTGCATTCATAAGTTTTCCTGATGAGTTGACAACCGGTAGCAGCATTATGCCGCACAAAAAAAACCCGGATGTATTTGAATTGATCCGGTCACATTGTAACCGCATACAAGCTTTGCCCAACGAGATTATGCTGATGACGACTAACCTGCCATCAGGTTATCAGAGAGATTTGCAACTATTGAAAGAGCACATCATTCCTGCCTTTGAAAATCTGCAAAACTGTCTTCGAATGGCCGGACTGATGCTGAGCAATATTGAAGTAAAGAAGGACCTGTTAAAAGATGAAAAATACAAGTACCTGTTCAGTGTAGAAGAGGTGAATAAATTGGTATTGCAGGGCACACCTTTCAGGGATGCTTATAAAAAAGTGGGGCTTGATATTGAAGCGGGCAATTTTAATTATACTCCGGTAACAGCACATACCCATGAAGGCTCCATCGGAAATTTATGCAACCAACAAATTCAGCAGATGATGGACGAAGTAATAGAAAAATTCAATTTTAAGAAAGTGAATGAGGCCATTGAAAAACTGCTTGCCTGATAAAGTATTACATTAATTAAACAGCCTTCTTTTGATTAGCTGAAGTCTGTATCCCAATGACTAATATCTTTGCAAAAATTATTGTTTGCCGTTGAAAGATTATCTATTATTTATCGATACAGAGGCTTCCGGCTTACCAAAAAAATGGAGCCTTACCTACAGTGTTCCCAATAACTGGCCGCATGCAGTGCAAATTTCCTGGCTGATATTTACAAAGGCCGGCGAAAAGATTAAAGAAGAAAATCACTACATCAATAACAATGATTTTGAAATGTCGCCCGGGGCATTAAATATTCACGGACTTACCAAAGATTTTTTACACAAGGCGGGTATGCCGCGAAGGGAATTGTTACTACTGCTTTCAAAAGACCTGCAACAATACCAACCGATGGTTGTTGGGCATTTTACAGAGCTTGATTACCGGATCATTGGTGCCGATTATTTCAGGGAAGCACTGGAAAATCCCATGGAAAAATTAAGTACTTTTTGCATTATGAAAGCTACCAAGCACTTGCAGCAAAACCCTGATAGTAAATTTTTACGCCTGGGCAATTTATACGAATTACTTTTTAAACGCCCCTTGTTAAGTCAGCACAATGCAATGGTAGATGCCACTGCAACAGCAGAATGTTTTTTTGAACTGGTAAAAAGAAAAGAGATTTACAACTTTACACAACCACCCATCCTCTTTAAACCGGATGAAAAAATCAGGAAGACATCCGTTTGGTTGATTGCTGTATTGTTTCTTTTAATAAGTGCATATTTAATAGCAAGTCATTATGGATAACCGTATCAGTTTTCTTAAAACAGTCGTGCCATTTAATGTATTGCCACAAAATGTATTGGAGCATACGGCCAGTTTATTGGGCGAAGTGCGCTATACAAAAGATGCTACCATCTATCACCAGGAAACAACCAGGTTAAAAGGGGTTGATATTATTGCTGCGGGCGAATATGAAACCTTTTTTTACGACAGCAGCCACAATAAAAGGCTGGTAGAAATATTTAAACCGGGCGACTGCTTTGGTGGCATTTCAGAATTGTTGAACGGGCGAAAATCATTGACTACGGTTATTGTAAAAAAGGATACGGTGGTTTATACTCTACCCAGGAAGGCTTTCAACGCCTTATGCCGCGAGCACGAAGCTTTTTACCAGCACTTCACAGATTCGTTTGGTAAAAGAATGCTCAATGAAGAGTTTGCGCATTTTTATAAAAATCCTACCAATTTCGAAAAGAGTTTTATCTCGTCAGAACAATTGTATTCCCTTCGCATTGAGAGCATAGAGTATAGGGAAATTATATGGTGCCGGGCAGATACACCAGTGTACCAGGCGGCGATTGTGATGGGGCAGCAAAAAATAAGTTGCCTGTTTGTAAAAGATGAGCAAAGTAAAATTATTGGCTTTGTAACAGACATTACCATACGGGATAATGTAGTTGCCAAACAAGCCAGTTTTGAAAGCCCTGTCAGCAGTATTATGGATAGCCCTGTGGCTGCCATTAACGTACATGCCTTTGTTTATGAGGCAGTGTTGAATATGTTCCGCACAAAAAAACGTTACCTGCTGGTTGAAAAAAATGGCGAATACATAGGATTTATCAGCCGCAATAAATTAATGAGCGAACAGGGCCAGTCGCCGCTGGTATTCATTCAATCGGTAAAACAAGCTTTATCAATCGATGAGCTGAAACGCAAGTGGGAAGCGGTACCACGGCTGGTGACTCAATTGCTGGAACGTGGTGTACATGCTGCGATTGTCAACCAGGTGATCACAACAGTATCTGATACAATAGCCATTAAAGTAATTGAAACAGTTACCAAACAAATGGGACCTGCACCCGCAAAATTTGTTTATATGGTGCTGGGCAGCGAAGGGCGTAAGGAACAAACTTTAAAAACTGACCAGGACAATGCGATCATTTATGAAGACAAGGCCAATGAACACAGGGAAGAAGTAAGAGAATATTTCCTGGAATTTGCGACCATGGTTTCCGGGCATTTAAATACGATTGGGTTTAGTTATTGCACCGGTGGTTATATGGCTCAAAACCCCAAGTGGACACATTCTTTATCGCACTGGAAAAATAATTACCTCGCCTGGATGAACGAAAGTTTGCCTGAAACTGTAATGCAGGTAGCAACATTTTTTGATTGCCGCTACCTATATGGTGATGAAAATATCATGAACGAGCTGGAAGCTTTTTTAGACGAACAGTTGCAAAATCCGATGGACAGGCTGTTTCATTTTATGGCCAAAAATGCGCTGCAATACGAGCCGCCATTAACGCCTTTTTTCAAGAGCATCCGTACTTTTAAAGTAGATAAAAAGGAAGTGTTCGATATCAAAAAGGCAATGACGCCGATCGTTGACCTGGTTAGGGTATATGCATTGAAAAACCGCATCTTTGAACCCAATACCGGAGAAAGGTTAAAGGCGCTAAAAGACAAACAGGTTTTCACGGAAAGTGAAGTAACAGAATTGCTGCAATCTTATTACTATTTAATGGGGCTCCGGCTTAAAACGCAGTCACAACACATTATCCACGATCACCTGCCACCGGATAACTACATCATGCCGCAGCAACTATCCAAAATAGACCAGCTCACATTGAAAGAGATATTCAAAACCATTGAAAATTTTCAGTTGCGTATCCGGATGCAGTTCACCGGTAACTTATTAGGTTGAGCCTGAAAAAAATCTGTTTAATTTTTAAATTATAGCATCATTCTTGCAAGTTGTCCGCCTTTGCGGATTATTGCATGCCTGTTCTTAACATACAGGTGATGCCGGAACCGCTATAAGTTGCTGTTCAGTTTAAGTTTACCTGAACTTTTTTTGTAAACAAATCCTGTAACAAACATAAATATATATAAAATACAACGCTGATGCATTTAAAGATTTAAAGATGTAATTTGCTAAATCAAATAATCCATTGATAAAAACCGTTATATCATTATCCAATTTTCTCAGGCCTAAAAAAATTAAATTATGGCAGATGCCATTCAAAAAAAACGCATTGCACTTTTTGGCTCCACGGGTTCTATCGGCACCCAGGCGCTCGAAGTAATTCGTGCCAACCCACTCGTGTTTGAGGCAGAAATTTTAACTGCCCAAACAAATGACGAATTGCTGGTAAAGCAGGCCCTTGAATTTAAACCGAATGCTGTTGTAATAGGTGACGAGTCAAAATACCAAAAAGTAAAAGAAGCGCTGGCATCTGAAAATATAAAAGTTTTCTGTGGTGTAGCCGCTTTGGAAGAAGTGGCTGATTTTGATACCTATGATATGATGCTGGCAGGTATAGTAGGCTTTGCAGGTTTAAAGCCTACCTTGAAAGCGGTATCAAAAGGCAAGGCCGTTGGGCTGGCCAACAAGGAAACCCTGGTTGTAGCTGGTGAAATTGTAATGCAAAAAGCAATGGAAAACAGGGCGCCTGTAATTCCGGTTGACAGTGAACACTCCGCCATTTTTCAATGCCTGGTAGGCGAGGGAAGAAATAAAATTGAAAAGATAATTCTGACAGCCAGTGGTGGTCCTTTTCTAGGCAAGAAGCCTAACTTTTTAGTGAATGTAAAACGACACCACGCCTTACAACATCCCAATTGGGCGATGGGGGCTAAAATAAGCATCGACTCTGCAACTCTTATGAACAAAGGGCTGGAGATGATTGAGGCCAAATGGCTTTTTAATCTGCAACCTGAGCAAATACAGGTGGTGGTACACCCGCAAAGCATTATCCACAGCATGGTGCAGTTTGAAGATGGCAGCATTAAAGCACAGATGGGTTTGCCAGATATGAAATTGCCCATTCAATACGCTATGACCTTTCCGCAGCGCCTTGCCAACGATTTTCCAAGACTTGATTTTAAGAAGTTTACTACACTTAATTTTGAAGAGCCGGATGTTAAGACTTTCAGAAATTTAGCGCTGGCAACAGAGGCATTGTTTAAAGGCGGCAACATGCCCTGCATATTAAATGCTGCCAATGAAATTGCCGTATGGGCCTTTCTGCGCAATCTTATAGGCTTTTTAGACATCACGGCAGTAGTTGAACAAGCCATGGAAAAAGTACATTTTATACAAACCCCCACACTTGAACAATATTTTGAAAGTGATGGCGAAGCCCGTAATTTTGCGGCGTCTTTGATAAAGATGTAAAATCTGGAATGAGTTCGCAATACAGCCTTTTACAATCACCAATTTTTATACAATTAAATAACTTCCCGCTGCAGTATGCACGGGGGCAATATGACACTATTAGCTATTAACTGGGTAAGTGTAGGTTCAAAAACTGCACAATTAATTTTATCCCTTTCCATACTGGTTATTTTACACGAGTTTGGGCACTACATCACCGCCAGGTGGTTTAAATGCCGGGTAGAAAAATTTTATCTTTTCTTCGATCCATGGTTTTCATTGGTGAAGAAGAAAATAGGAGATACCGAATATGGTATCGGCTGGCTGCCGCTCGGCGGCTACGTAAAAATCAGCGGCATGGTTGATGAAAGTATGGACAAAGAAGCAATGAAACTACCACCACAACCATGGGAGTTTCGCAGCAAGCCGGCCTGGCAACGCCTGATTATTATGTTGGGTGGGGTAACAGTAAACGTGTTGCTGGCATTTTTTATTTATGCCATGATATTATTTGTCTGGGGCGAACAGAAAATTGTGAACAACTCTTTTAAAAACGGTATTTATTGTGCCGATAGTTTATTGCTGAAATACGGTCTTAACAACGGAGATAAAATCATAGCCATTAACGGCCAGGAAATAAAATACTTTGACGATGTGCCCGCTAAAATGATCACCGCTGCAAACGTAACGGTTGAACATGAAGGCCAACAAAAAACACTCGTGATGCCGGTTGATTTAATTGGGCAACTGGTGGAAATGAAAAAGCAGGGTGTAGGCTTTATCGACTTTAGAAGAAATGCCATTGTAGGTGATTTGTCTGATAAAATGTTCGACACAATGAACGCAAAAAAGGCGGGCTTGCAGCGGATGGATAAAGTGGTTGCTGTAGATGGTGTACCCGTAACTTTTATTGACGAAATGGGAAAGCTGGTAGAGAAAAAGAAAAATGATAGTGTAACAATTGAAGTGGAACGACAAGGTCAAAAATTAGCATTAAGAAGCGGAGTAAACGCAGATGGTAAAATCGGTTTACCCTGGCTTTCTGTTAATGAACTGGACAGTTTGGGGTTGCTAAAAATTGACGAAAAAAGATATTCATTACTGGCATCATTTCCTGCAGGTGTTGCCAAAACTTGGGAAAAATTAAGTGGTTATGTTGACCAGTTTAAAAAAATGACCAACCCTAAAACCGGCGCCTATAAAGGCATGGGCGGTTTTAAAACCATCGGCTCTGTTTTTCCAACGCCATGGGATTGGCAAAGCTTCTGGAGCATTACCGCCTTTTTATCCATTATATTGGCCTTTATGAACCTATTGCCTATACCGGCATTGGATGGGGGACATGTGTTGTTTACTTTGGGTGAAATGATTACCGGCCGCAAGCCAAATGAGAAATTTTTGGAATATGCACAAATAGTGGGCATGGTGTTGTTGCTGGGACTGATGTTGTTTGCAAATGGAAATGATTGGTTTGGTTGGGGAAGAAGTAAATAAGTTATAAGTTATGAGTTATAAGTTATAAGTTTTTTCTGATCGAAAATAAATAGGATCGAAAAGAGAATGTCAGTTTGATGTTCTCTTTTTTTTATGCGGGAAAATAATTCCAACAAAAAGAAGCCTGATTTACTTCGGACCGTAAACCTATTATTTTGCAGAAACACCTTGCAATAAATTACTTCATTTCCATTACTGTAAGACAGAAGGCGAAATGTTGAAGGCAGCACAAATCAGACCCGTCCGACCAGGTCATCCGGGCGGGCATCAAAAAATCAGCCATCAGACATCCATTATAGTTCAATTCCAATTTTCTTCATCAGAATGGATGCATTTAAACTTTCACACACACCAGTTTTTAATTGGTAGTCGAAATACAATTCATCATTGCTTACCTGTGCATCAAAATGAAAATTTAAAATATTGGAGGGATAGTTATCTTTCAACTTTGCCAGTTCCACATCATGGGTTGCAATGATGCAGGCGGCCTTGTGTTTGATAAGTTGCTTTACCAATGCCTCTGAACCTGTATGCCTGTCGAGTGAATTCGTGCCTCTTAAAATTTCATCCAGTAAAATGAATATTTTATCGCCTGCATTTACCCGTTCGATAATAGCTTTTAATTTTTTTAGCTCTGCATAAAATGTACTGGTACTTTCTTCCAGGTTATCGGCAATGCGCATGCTGCTAATGATTTGTACGGGCGATAATGTAAAAGTGATTGCACAAACCGGCGCGCCTGCCATCGCCAGCACGGTATTAATGCCAATGCTTCGGAGGTAGGTACTTTTGCCCGCCATATTACTGCCGGTTATCAGCATCAGTTCACCACGGTCTGTAATGCTGATATTGTTGTTGACTCTTTTCGCTGCATTGATCAGCGGGTGACCAATTTGTTCGCCCGTCATATAAAAGTGCGCCTGTTTAAATTCCGGAAAACACCAGTCAGGGTGATTGAAAATCAACCCGGCAAAACTATGCAAGGCTTCAAATGAGCCAATGGCATCAAACCAGCTACTGATATTTTGCCGGTTTCGTTGCTTCCACTTTTCTAACGCCATGGCTTGCTGTATATCCCATTGAAAAATAATAGCCAACGGTATAAACACTACCGGGTTAAGCCTTATGTCCAGTCTTTCTACAATCTTTTTTAATTGTTTTAATTGAGTGGAAGCATTGCTATTTTCAATAATAAATTTTTCCTGCAATGATTGTAGCAGCAGTGTATCAAAACGTCGTTGTTCTATCAGTCGCACGCTGTTGGCCAGTACAGATAATTCATCCGCCATTTTACTTACCTGCTCATGCAAGGGCGCAATTTTTTTTGCCATGATAAAAGCCAGTATACCAGCACCTAACAAAAAGTAATTTCGTACGGTGTCTGAAACTACATCCGTGAAATTCAATACCAGCACCGATATCATAATCAATGGTGTCGCATATTGAAGGATTTTCCAAAACAGGTTACCTGTAAAATGGGGTGCTGTTTTCAGCCAGTCCTGCAGCCGTTGCTGGGTGGCGGTACTTATTTTTTGCTGGCGGCCATAAGCCTCCAGTTGTTGCCGCCATTCGGTTATGCCGGCCAGTTCCTTTACCGCTTGCTGGCGTTGTAAAATATCCGCAGTAGATGCGGGGTATAGCAGCCAGTTGCTCAACGCCGTACCGCCCATTTCAGAAGTGGTGCGGTTGCAATATTGAAACAGCGATGCCCTGCCAAAAATATCCAGGTCGTTTGCATAAGGATGCTCTTTCGGTGTATAGTCAAGCCCATCTCCAAAAAAATAATAATCGTGCGTAAGCGCCTTCAATTCGTCTTCATTTATTTTGATAAGCGACCGGCTGTTATCAATACCTGTTTTATTGCGAAGATCCATCAACAGCAGCCTGGTAAAAACAATCATCAGTATAAATGTCGCAGCACCCACATATTGCAGTCCCGACGGCAACAACAAGTAAATTGCTACAAACAACAATACAACCACTGCAAAGCGGAGCCAGCCAAGCCAGCTTTTTCTTGTCAGTTGTTCCTGCAATTGCTTTTGTAAAACAACGAGTCTTTCGCTATAGTAACTTTCGGGAGGCATTTGTAAAATTTGGTTAAATAAGAATTGCAAATGTATTGCAGGCTAGATTTAAATGGGTAACAAATAACTTTTCGTAATTTTGAAGAAATTATTAATTATGAATTTTTAATTCTTAATTAATATCCGGGGCTGACCGGTTTTGACAGCATAGATCTTTGTAAGTGTAAGCATGTAGTGCGTTGGATAATTAGCACTTAAATCTGAATACCCAAAACTTCAAATGGCAATACTCAGTATGCCATGGCTGCTTAATCTATTAGATTAGCACCCATTAGGGCCGTTGAACGGGCTGGCCGGTTGCCAAGTTCCTCCGCCGACTCAAAAAGAAAACAGGTTGCTGCAATGAAATGATGTGATCATTGCTTAAGACCATTCATCTAAGGTTAAAGTTGGTTTGTGTTGCCCCGGCTTTTTCCCAACAATTAATGCAGCAATAAACATGTAGAAAGCTTATGGTGAATATGTTTGGACCAGGGTTCGACTCCCTGCAGCTCCACATTACAATGTTTCACATTTGATTTTATAGATCCTTTGTGAAACATTGTTTTTTTATTCCCTCCCCAAGCTGTGAACGATTGAACGATTTGAATGGTCATTTACCTATCGCAGGATAGTTTCGCCGATATTTTAAAAAGTAAGTTTTAACTTTTTTACTTTATTATTAATGGCGGTTATGCCAATTGCTTTTTTCAGCAATTACTTTATGTTTAAAAATTTATAAATCGTTTATTGTGGTTGTAAAATCTCTTGTATTGATCAGACCTTATTTAATAACAGCAATCATCAGCCTGTTTTCTACCAGTATTTTTTCGCAGTCTAATCCGGTTATAAAAAATAGGGGTGCTATTTTTTCTGAGGATGTAGTACGCCCGAGAATGCGGATCATCATAGACAACGATTTTGGTGGTGACCCGGATGGGCTTTTTCAATTGGTGCATCATCTTTTAAGTCCGTCAGTGGAGATAAGGGGAATTATTGGGTCTCATTTAAAAGCAGACGATGGCTTTGATCCATCTAAAGAATCGGCTTCAAATGCCAAAAAGAAAATCGAAGAACTGTTGGGCATTATGAATTTTGGCAAAAACTTTCCGGTATACCAGGGATCAAATAATGCATTGGAAAATGATAGTACGCCACAGCAATCGGATGCATCCAATGCAATTATAAAAGAAGCCATGAGGGAAGACACCAAACAGCCTTTGTATGTTGTGTGTGGCGCCGGGCTTACTGATCTTGCAAGTGCTTACCTGCAGGAACCAAAAATTGCGGGCCGGTTAACATTGATTTGGATAGGCGGACCGGAATATGCTGAACTGGCCACACCACCGCCTAATTATACAAGTCTTGAATATAATTTGGCAATAGATCTCAAAGCAGGCCAGGTGATATTTAATAAGTCAGTAATTGATGTTTGGCAAGTTCCCCGGAATGTGTATCGCCAGGTAATGATGCCATACGCTTCCTTATTGACGAAAGTAAAAACACAGGGCAAAATCGGTGCGTATTTAACCAATAATATTGAACGCGTTATGAAGATGTCAATTAAGTACAATTTCAACGTTGGCGAAACATATATAGTAGGTGATAGTCCATTGGTTTTGTTAACAGCATTGCAATCTTCGTTTGAACCGGATCCTTCTTCCAGCTTTTACGTGTTGCGGCAATCCCCTTTCATTAATAACGAGGGCTTATATGAAGTAAATCATAAGGGAAGGAATATAAGAGTCTATACAACACTGGATGTGCACCTGCTACTGGATGATCTTTATGCAAAGTTGTCCTTATTTAATCAAAGCAAATGAACCTCAATTTTTGAGAGTTCCATTAGCGCTAATCAGGAAAGCAATTTCTATAAAAAAAATATATAACTTACTATTGCTTCATCATTTAAAAATAGCTGTAACAATAAAAAAATTAGTATGAAAAAAATAACTGTTCTTATTGCAGGTTTTTTGGTTATTGGCATCGCCGTAAAAAGCCAGTTGGTAACCGGGGAAAATATTGCGATAGCCAATACAAATTCCGGTAAAGTAAGGGGGTATATCAACAACACTGTACTTACATACAAGGGCATTCCATATGCTGAAGCCAAACGATTTGAATCACCACGTTCTCCCAAACCATGGGAAGGCGTGCGCAGTTCCATGGTATATGGCCCTGTTGCACCTTTACTGGACCCTACAACGGCGGTTCAGGATGAAGGTGAGTTTGTCTTTCACCATGATTTTGGTTATACCAATGAAGATTGTATGCGGTTAAATATTTGGACACCGGCCATCGGCAACACAAAGAAAAAACCTGTAATGTTCTGGATTCACGGCGGTGGATTCACGACAGGTTCATCGCAGGAATTGCCTTCTTATGACGGTGAAAACCTGGCAAAAAAAGGAGATGTGGTAGTAGTATCTATTAATCACCGGTTGAATATTTTAGGGTTCCTGGATCTTTCTGCTTACGGAGAAAAATATAAGCATTCTGCCAACGTAAGTATACTGGATATTAAAGCCGCATTACAATGGGTAAGGGATAATATTTCAAACTTTGGAGGCGATCCGGAAAACGTTACCATCTTTGGTCAATCAGGCGGTGGTGCAAAAGTAAATACATTAATGGCGATGCCATCTGCAAAAGGATTGTTTCATAAAGCCATTAATGAAAGTGGCTCATTTAGAATGAATATGCTGGAAAAATCAACCACCCAATTGATTACTGCCGAAGTATTGAAAGCATTGAACCTGCAGCCAGGCCAGGCGGATAGCCTGCAGAATATTCCTTTTGAGAAGTTAAGCGATGCTGGCAAAAAAGCGCTCAAAGTGGTAGCGGATAAAATGAAAGCCGAGGGTAAGCCGGCACCCGGTTTTGGACTTAGCTGGGGCCCTTCTATTGATGGTGAAGATTTGCCCTACCAACTCTTTTCAAAAGAAGCCTTTGAATTATCTAAAAATATTCCGTTGTTAATAGGTACTACAAAAAATGAATTTGCTCCTTTTGCAAACGGCGCATTAAACAATGCATCGCTTGAAAAAATAAAAGAAGTAATTAAAAGCCAACGGGGAGATAAAGCGGACGCTTTTATTACCGCTGTTAAAAAGGCATATCCCAATGATACAAAACCTGTTGACTTGCTGGACGTTGATGTAATGTTTCGCCCGGGTGCAGTTAGCCAGGCCAATGAAAAATCAGCATTGAATGCAGCGCCTGTTTACATGTATTTATTTACCTGGCAATCGCCTGTAATGGATGGAAAATACAAAGCCATTCATTGTATGGAAATCCCTTTTGTATTTAATAATATTCAGCGTTGCAACGAAATGACCGGTGGTAATAAAGATGCGTACGTATTGGCCGACAAGGTTTCCAATGCTTTTATCAATTTCGCAAAAAACGGAAATCCAAATTATAAAGGGTTGCCCAACTGGCCTGCTTATAACACTTCCACTACTGCTACAATGCACCTGGATAATACATGCGAAGTAAAGCCTCAATTAGACAAGGAGTTATTTGACCTGGTGAAATAACAGCCTGGCAGATTTGAATGCATAAGATAGAAGGGTGAACATATTTTAAATTACCACAAAATGGGTGTGCCAACGTTGGTCAAGCTCTGCTAAATATACTTGAGCAGGCCGACGTTGGCATATTGTAATTTAGTGTGCATGGCTAAGCTTACCTACCTCCTAGCAGCATGTAATTGTAACAAAATCCAACACTTTTAAATCAATTGCACATGGACTATCTACACGAAATTATGATACATTTCGAAACGCATTCTGTTGATGGAATCAAGAAGTGTTTTGAAAAGGGGGTAAACCCAAATAAAATAGTGAATGGTAAGCCATTGATTTACGCCTTGATTAACATGTACACCCGCGGTCCGCTTTTTAAAGAATGCATTAAAACATTTGTTGATTATGGGGTAGATTTTGAAGATAAAATTTTACTGTCGGTTTTATTGGATGATGGCGCTCTGCTGGATACGCATTTAACGGCGGGTAAAGATGCGTTGGTAAAGAAATATTCGCTTGACTGCACTTTCACACCACTTCGGGAAGTTTCCCTGTTACACATTTGTGCTGAGTATAGCCATTTGTCCTGTGCGAAAGTACTTGTAAAATATGGCGCCGATATTAATGCAACGGCTGGGGTTGACGAACATGGTTTTGGAGGACAGACGCCGGTTTTTCATACCGTAAACCAGCATGCGAATAAGTGTATTGACGTATTACAATACCTGCTGTCACTTGATGCTGACTTGCTGTTAACTGTAAAAGGCCTGGTGTGGGGCAAGAGCTATGAATGGGAAACTTTTATACCGGCGGTAAATCCAATCAGCTATGCTATGATGGGGCTGCTGCGTCAGTTTCAACGAACGGAAGTTGAGATATATGCAATTGTATCCTTGTTGATGAAAGCTGCCTACAATACCGGATATTATCCGGCTAACGTGCCCAATAAATACCTCAATACTTAATAAGATATTTAAGAGAAATTATTTTTGCAGCACCGCTTTTCTTGCCCAGTAAAAATGCTAAATACTTGAATGGAAATCATCAGGACTGGTTTTGCAATTTTTTATAAAACCATCGCTTCGCCAATTCGGCTGAAATAATATAACAGCTGATGATGAGTAGCATCCATCCGTAAAAAGAAAGCGGCAGACGTACAAAGCCAAACAGGCTGGCAAATGGCATTACAGGGATAGCTAGAACAAATAACACAATCAGGCTCGTTGCGATGGAGAGCCATTTGCCGGGCAGGCTTTTAAAGAAAGGCAACCGTGTTCTAACAACCAGCACAATCAGCGTAGCCGAAATAACAGACTCTGTAAACCAGCCCGTCTGAAATATTTTTTCATCTTCTTTCATTAAAAACAGCAATACGCCAAAAGTAAGGTAGTCGTACACTGAGCTCAGTAAACCAAACACAATCATAAACCGTTTGATCAGGTGAATGTTCCAACGCTGTGGTTTGCTGACCGACACTGTATCTACCCGATCGGTGGCAATCGCCATTTCAGGAAAATCGGTCAGCAAATTGGTAAGTAATATTTGCTTTGGCAGCAAGGGCAAAAATGGCAGAAATAAGGAAGCACCTGCCATACTGAACATGTTGCCGAAATTGGCACTGCTGGCCATAAAAACATATTTCATAGTGTTGGCAAATGTTTTGCGGCCGGCAACGATGCCTGTTACCAGTACATTCAAATCCTGGTTTAATAAAACAATCGCCGCTGCTTCTTTCGCTACGTCTACCGCCGTGTTAACAGAAATGCCCACATCCGCTGCATGTAGCGCAGGTGCATCATTTATGCCATCGCCCATAAAACCAACTACATTGCCCGATCTTTTCAAAAACAAAATAATACGCTCCTTTTGATTGGGCTCAACTTCCGCAAAAATATTGGTCCTGGGTGCTTTTTCAAACAGTGCCCTGTCGCTCATTTCCCGCATTTGTGCGCCGGTAAGAATCACCGGGTTTTTGATGCCGATCTGTTTTGCAAAACTGGCTGCTACCAGTTCATTATCTCCTGTAATTATTTTTAGCTGTACGCCTAAATTATGCAGGTTGGCAATTGTTTGCTGGGCATCTTTTTTAGGCGGGTCAAATAGGGTAATAAAGCCCAGGAAAGTCATATTGGTTTCATCGGAACGGTTGAAATTTTTATCGGCAGTTCCTTTTTTATATGCCACGCCCAGTACCCGGTAGCCTGCAGCGCTCAGTGATGCGTATTCGGTACGAATGGCTTCCAGCTTATCTTTCATTGGGATTTTACCTGCTGCAGTTTCAGCCTCATCACATATAGTAAGAATAGAATTCAATGCCCCTTTTGTGATGGCAAAATTATCGGTGGCGTTTTTTACCTGTACGGTTAATCTCTTCCTGATAAAGTCATACGGGATTTCTGCCTGTACGGTAAATCCCTTTCCATCACCCTGGTAACTGGAGCGGATAGCTTCATCAATCGGGTTTTTAAAACCCTGTTGCATCGTAGCATTTAACCAGGCGAATTGTAATGTTTTGTCTGAATGATTGCCTTCAATATCCAATGCATCTTTTAGGGTTACTATACCTTCGGTGATCGTGCCGGTTTTATCCGAACAGAGGATATTCATGCAACCAAAATTTTCGATGGAGGAAAGCCGCTTTACAATTACCTGTTGCTTTGCCATGGCCCTGGCACCAACAGAAAGATTTACGCTGATGATGGCAGGTAATAGTTGTGGTGTAAGCCCAACGGCCAATGCCAGTGAAAATAGGAAAGAATCCAATGCCGGTTTATGCAGCAACACATTGATGGCAAAAATGATGATCACCAGTACCAGCGTAATTTCCATCAGCATATAGCCAAACTGGCGGATGCCTTTTTCAAAATCTGTTTCCGGAATTTTTGTTCCGAGCTTATCAGATATTTTACCAAATTCAGTTTGCTTGCCTGTTTTAATAACCAACGCTTTGGCCTTGCCGCTGATTACATGTGATCCCATAAAAAGCGAATTGTTTCTTTTAGCAATCCGTGCGTCTGCGGCTACAATGCCTACCGATTTTTCAACCGGGTACGTTTCCCCGGTAAAGGCGGCTTCATCAATAAACAGCTCTTTAGATTCCAATAATAAACAATCGGCTGGAATTACATCTCCTGCGGATAAAATTACAATGTCTCCCGGCACTGCGTTTTCAACGGGTAGTTCCATTTCTTTTTCATCCCTTATAACCTTGCATTTTATCTGCACCATTTTTAATAATTCTTCCACGGCATTGGCAGCGCCCTTTTCCTGCCAGAAGCCGAGTATACTGCTTACGAGAATGATGAACAGTATAATACCTGTATCAGAGATATCACCCAGCGCCATTGATAACAAAGCAGCAGCTATCAACAGGATCGTAATAGGGCTCTTAAACTGTAATAGAAATAGAATAATAGCGGACGAATGAGATTTGGCTTTAAAACTATTTTTGCCATATTGTTTAAGCCGCTTGTTGGCTTCAGTGGTGGACAATCCTTTTAAAGAACAGGAAATATTTTTAAAAGCATCTTCGGGTGTAAGCGCCCAAAAGCTTTCTGAAGAAGGGTTGATGGAGTTTGGCTGCATGCGTAAAGTTATTGCAAAAATAATTTTGCTCAAACAAACAGTTGCATTGATAACGATAGCTTCTTGCAAGGGCTTGTTAGCCATCAATAGGGCCTGAATTTTTAAAAATCAGTCCATTGTGCTCTAGCCTTATCTGGTAAACTGGTTTAACTTAGTACAATTAATCATTGTAAAAATAATAGGAATGCCTGCTAAAAAAGTTGCCCCGTCTTTAACTGCCGACGGACGTATTTGGATCAATACCGCGGAGGGAAAGCTGGTAGGTAAGGGCCGCATCGAACTAATGGAAAAGATAAAAGAGTATGGGTCTATACGCCAGGCCGCAATAGCAATGGAGATGAGTTACCGGCAGGCATGGCAGTTAATAGATGACATGAACACCAAAGCCAAAACACCATTGGTCATTTCTACCCGGGGCGGCAAGGGTGGCGGCAAGGCGACCGTTACCGAAAAAGGGGAACAGCTCATCGCCTTTTTCAACAGCTTTAATAAAAAATTTCAACAATTGCTTGCACAACAAACACAGCATTTTATTTTTTAAAATCCCTTTTTGGTATTATGTTTGTCTCGTTATACCTGCATAGGAATAACGAGAACCTGTTCCGGTTTACTTGCATATTGACACCAAAACTTTTAAAAATAAGTAATGAAATTTGTAGCAGGGATTGTTATAAGTTACTTTTTTGCGGTACCGGTTTTGGCGCAGGATAGCGGCCGGATAAATATCAAAGTCGCTGATTCTACGCACGCCGCCGTGCTGAATGAAGTGGTTGTTACCGCCTCCAGGGTAGCTGAAGCTATACTACAATCGCCTGTTACTATAGAAAAACAAACGGCTGTTTATTTTAAAAATTCAGCTTCCCCTTCTTTTTTTGATGCGCTGGAAAATGTGAAAGGTGTTCAGATGATTACGCCCAGCCTGGGTTTTAAGGTAATTAATACCAGGGGATTTGCCAATACTACCAACGTACGCTTTGCACAACTGGTAGATGGAATGGATATACAGGCGCCGCATCTTGGGGCGCCTATTGCCAATGCGCTTGGCCCCAATGACATGGATATAGAAAGTGCGGAAATTATTCCGGGTGCTGCATCTGCATTGTACGGTATGAATACGATCAATGGTCTCGCCAACTTTATTACCAAAGATCCTTTTACCAGCCAGGGCATTAGTATACAACAAAAAACCGGTGTTAACCATTTGCATGATGCCAATAGCGACCCTTCCCTTTTTACTGAAACAAGCCTCCGCATAGCGCATGCTTTTTCTGACAAATTTGCTTTTAAAATAAACGCCACTTTTACAAAAGGAAATGATTGGGTAGCGGATGATCATACAGATTTAAATGCTGCGGCTAACTCGAGTGTGGGTCTTGTTGGTGTAAATAATCCAGCGGCTGATCCGGTAAACAGCTATGGCGATGAGTCATCCAACAGGCGTACACTTGTTTTGCAGGGTAAAAGTTACGTGGTGGCACGCACAGGATACTATGAAAAGCAGGTAGCCAATTACGACCTGCAAAATGCTAAAGCAGATGCCGCTTTGGTGTACAAAATCAATAAAAATACAAGCCTTACCTACGCGTACAAATTTGCCATAATGGATAATATTTACCAGCGTTCCAACAGGTTTCGGCTGGCGAATTACAGGGTGCAGCAGCAAGGCATTACTTTAAAGACATCCACCATAACTGCCCATGCCTACTGGAATACAGAGAACACCGGAGACTCTTATAACCTGCGTTCTATGGCAGAAAATATGGACAAGACTTTTAAGAGTGATGATAATTGGTTTAGTAATTATTCAAACCGGTTTAGCAGTTCGGTGTCGGCCGGCAGCGCAATACCACAAGCTTTGCAGATGGCGAGGGCATTTGCAGACTCAGGACGATTTGTGCCTGGTAGCAATGCCTGGAAAGCAAATTTTGATAAGCTAAAAAGCATCAACAACTGGGATACTGGCGCTGCCCTTCGGGTAAAGGCCAACCTCGTAAATATCGACGGGCAGATCAATATTACTGACGCATTTTTACCCACACTAAAAAAGAATGCAACAATAGAAGTATTGGCAGGTGTTGATTACAGAACTTATATTGTGGTGCCCGATGGCAACTACTTTATCAATCCTGTAAAGCAAGATCCGTTTAGCAATTTAGTGTACAGCAAAACCGGTGGCTTTATCGCAGCCACAAAACAATTGTTTGATAAAAAGCTCAAGTTCGGCGCCACAGTAAGGGCAGATAAAAACGATTATTTTCATACCACCTTTAACCCGCGTTTTTCAGCAGTATATGCTCCCTCCGGTAAAAATAGTTTCAGAATATCTTATCAAAGCGGTTACCGTTTTCCCAGTTTGTTTGAAGGTTTTAGCAATGTTAACAGTGGCGGCGTTAAAAGAGTTGGCGGCCTGAAAGTAATGTCCAACGGCGTTTTTGAAAACTCGTATTTGAAATCCTCTATTGACGCGTTTAAGGCTGCTGTAATTAAAGACGTAAACACCGGGGGGCTTTCCAAAGCCGCGGCCATTAAAAAGAATCAACCACTGCTGGTAAAGAACAGCTATACTTACCTGGTGCCGGAGCACATCAACTCGTTTGAGATGGGATATAAAGGATTGTTTATTGAATCAAAATTATTGGTGGATGTCGATTTTTATTACAATTGTTATCATTCATTTATTGCGCAGGTAGAAGCAAGCGTTCCCAAAACAAATGTTGCTGATTCGATCGCTTTTTGTTTAAATGATAATAAACTGCAGGACCGATACCGGTTATGGACGAACTCAAAAACAACGGTGTACAATTATGGTGGCAGTGTTGGTATAAAATATAATCTGTTGCGTAATTACCATATCAATGCCAATGTCGCCTATGCAAAGCTGGATAAAAAAACCGGTAATGATGGGCTGGAAGATGGCTTCAACACACCCAAATGGATCACCAATATCACCCTGTCAACCGATCATCTTTATAAAGCAATCGGCGCCGGTATTACTTACAAATGGCAAAGCAGTTATTATTGGCAGTCGTTTTTGGTAAATGGCCAGGTGCCTGCTTATAGCAGTATAGACATACAGGCAAACTACCAGTTTAAAAAGCCCGGGGTAAGCATCAAACTAGGGGCTACCAACCTGCTAAATCGTTACTATTATTCTTTTTTGGGAGGGCCATCTGTTGGCGGGCTTTATTACTCAACGGTAACGTATGTATTTTGAAATTAGGAATGTACAGTTAAAGTTTTTGAGTGCTTCTTGTGTAGCGCCAAGGTTGGCAACCCCATCAGAAAAGTCAACACTTCCAAAGCGTAGATAAGAAGGATAAAGTAAATTATCCTGCATGAAAAATAACCGCTTGTTTTCTGCTTAATTATTTGTTTTTTTGAGTTGTTATAAGGGCATTTATACAAAACGATTATTGCCTGCAATTCCAACCAAATATGATACGTCATTCCGTTATTTTTAAATTAAACTGTCCAAAAAATACAACCGAAGAAAAGGCGTTTTTATCTGCTGCCGCTAAACTGGCGGATATACCCGGCGTGCTGCATTTTGAATCGCTGAGGCAGACGAGTAAAAAAAATAATTTTGATTTCGGATTGGCGATGGAGTTCGCCAGCCAGCAATCGTATGATGCGTATTCCAGCCATCCGGATCATCAACAATTTATTCAGCAATATTGGGTAAAGTACGTGCAGGATTTTCTGGAGATTGATTATGAACCATTGCAATAATAGCCCTCAAACAAAATAAATGTCAGTCAGGCAATATGCGTAATTTGTTGCCTGTAATAAAATAGACTATGGAACCCGAAAAATTAAGAAGCAGCAGCTGGTTTGGCCGTAAAGACAAAGACGGTTTTATTTATCGTGCATGGATGAAGAACCAGGGTATACCGCCAGACATGTTTGATGGCAGACCGGTGATTGGAATCTGCAATACCTGGAGCGAATTAACGCCTTGTAACGGGCACTTTAGAGAGCTGGCTGAGGCCGTTAAAAAAGGTGTGCTGGAAGCCGGTGGTTTCCCGGTTGAATTTCCAGTAATGTCGCTGGGTGAAACACTGATAAAACCAACTGCCATGTTATACCGTAACCTGGTTAGCATGGATGTGGAAGAATCTATCCGTGCCAACCCGGTAGATGGCGTGGTGTTGTTGTGTGGTTGTGATAAAACCACTCCTTCACTGGTGATGGGTGCCTGTAGTGTTAATATCCCCACATTGGTTATTTCGGGCGGCCCGATGTTAAAAGGTCACTGGAAAGGAAAAGATATCGGCACTTCCGACATTTGGCGTTTTGATGCCGCTCATAAATTAGGGCAAATTACTACGGAAGAATTTATGGAGTCGGAAGCCTGCATGGCCCGTACGCAGGGCCATTGCGCCGTGATGGGTACAGCCTCTACTATGGCGGTAATGGTTGAGGCCCTTGGCCTTTCGCTGCCCAACAATGCCTCGATACCAGCTGCAGATGCCAGGCGAAAAGTATTCTCTCAATTGTCTGGCCGGCGCATTGTTGATATGGTAAAAGAAAACCTTACGATGTCAAAAATTTTAACCCGCAAGGCATTTGAAAACGCCATTATGATCAATGCCGCCATGGGCGGATCTACCAATTTTGTTATTCATTTACTGGCCATCGCAGGTCGCATTGGTGTTGATTTAAACATTGAAGATTTTGATAAATATTCACAGGGAATACCGTTGCTGGCTAACATTCAGCCATCCGGCGAAAACTATATGGAAGACTTGTATTATTCTGGTGGTTTACCTGCGGTGATCAAAGAAATGAAAGATATTATTCACAATGATGCGATTACAGTAAATGGTAAAATGATGGGCGACAATTGCGCTGCAGCGGAAGTGTATGACCGCAACATCATCAGCACCCTGCAGGAACCGTTTAAACCGGAATCGGGCATACTTGTAGTTAAGGGAAACCTGGCCCCGGATGGTGCTGTGATGAAACCATCGGCAGCCACACCGGCGCTGTTAAAACATTCAGGTAAAGCGGTGGTTTTTGAAAATATAGAAGACTACCATGCACGCATAGACGATGATTCACTGGACATTGATGCAACCTGCATCATGGTATTAAAAAATGTAGGACCAAAGGGATATCCGGGGATGGCCGAAGTAGGCAATATGACCCTGCCAAAAAAATTACTGGAACAGGGGGTTACAGATATGGTACGTATATCAGATGGCCGCATGAGTGGTACAGGTTTTGGAACAACCGTATTGCATGTATCGCCGGAAGCCGCAGTGGGCGGCCCGTTGGCGCTGGTAAAAAACGGAGATATTATTAGCCTCGATGCGCATAACAGAACATTGCAGCTGGAAGTTACCGATGAAGAATTGGCCGTTCGCAAAGCTGCATGGAAGCAAACAGAAACGATGCAAACACGTGGATATGTTCACTTGTATCAAACACACGTAGAACAAGCGCACCTCGGTGCAGATATGGACTTTTTAAAAGGAGGGTCGGGTAGTAAAGTGAGCAGGGATTCGCACTGAAGCAGTTGTAGGTTGTAAGTTGTAGGTTATAAGTGAGCGCATGCGTGTTCGAAGCTGTATTCACCCTTTCTGGCTCATGATTGTAAAGAACAACATTAGTGCCGGTCTCGTGACAACTAAACAGCCACCAAAATGAAAGGTTCTACAACTTACAACCTACAACTTATAACCTACAACTTATAACTCATAACTTTAAGAGATGTCTTTCAAAAACAAAACAGCAATTGTAACCGGGGCGGGGCAGGGCATTGGCCTGGAAATATGCAGCCAGCTTGCCAGGGAAGGCGCCAATGTACTATTGAATGATATAGATGAAACCCTTGCTGATAAAGCGGTTCAACAGGTAATGGCTGCAGGCGGTACAAATTGTATTGCTGTTGCCGGCGATGCCAGCGAGCCCGGTTTTATCCAACGGATGGTAGATACCGCTGTTAGTAAATTTGGCCAACTGGATATTGTAATAGCCAATGCGGGCATCACATTGTTTGGTGATTTTTTTACCTATTCTCCCGAAGCATTTTTTAGGGTAATGCAGGTAAACCTGGGCGGTACTTTCTTTTTAGCACAGGCCGCTGCCAATCAAATGAAAAAGCAGGGGTCGGGCGGCTCTTTATTATTTACTTCTTCTGTTACCGGACACCAGGCGCATAAAGATTTGGCGGCGTACGGCATGAGCAAGGCCGCATTAGAGATGCTTGCAAAGAATTTAGTCATCGAATTATCACAGTATAAAATCAGTGTAAACACGATTGCCCCCGGCGCAACATTAACCGAACGCACCATGGATGACCCGGAATACGCCGCCACCTGGAGCCGCATCACTCCGATGGGACGCCCCGCCACTGTTACCGATATAGCGGATACGGCATTGTTCCTGGTATCAGAAAAAGCAAGGCATGTTACCGGGCAAAGTTTGGTAGTAGACGGCGGATGGACCTGCATAAGTCCTTCACCTTTTTAGTTATGATAAAATAACAAGGCCAATTAATTTCGTTGGAAAAGTGACTGCTGCAATGCGCTTTTATTGCTTATTTTTTTCTTACAAAACAAATCCGGGTTCACTCGCCCGTCAATTGCTGCACATGCAGTTTTGTACGCAAGGCGATGTTTAGATAGTCTCGCAAAATATTATAATCTGTAGAAAAAGGAAATGTTCACGAGTTTTATACTTCCTTAATAGTTATTGGCTTTTGCTCCATAGCCCTAAAATAAAATCGGGTTTTAGTAAAACGTTTGCATAACTTTCTCCGCAAACTTTTGTATAATTTCCCCGTTAAACTATTTCATGCAAGATGGCAGATAACTTTTGTCGGGCATTGTATATCCGTTCAAGTGTATGTGTGCAACATAAATAGAATAAGCAACAACTAAAATCAACCAGGCAATGATAAAATCTGCATTCGTTCTTTTATGTTTTTTTACTGGATCGATGGCAGATGCTCAAAATAAAACAATTGACTATAAAGAGAGCCAGGAAGATATTGTAAATCCGGAAAGGGGTTTTTATATTCCTTCAGGAACAAGGGCCAGTCATTTTGTTTCATTGGATGCTGAAAAATTAAGGACATACCGGGATAACCCGCAACGCAGTGCTAAAGCCAGTTACGCAGTGAAGGTAAGTTTAATTTATCGTGGCTATGAACTGGATACTTTTAAAAATCAACCATTATCAACCGCCTTTTTAACCAATTTGCAAAAAGATTTTGATGCCGTTCGTGCGGCAGGTTTAAAGATGATTCTTCGCTTTGCGTACACTAATAGTTCCCACGCGGGAGACTGTGGAGATGAGTACAAAATTTGCCCTCCCTATGGTGATGCGCCGAGAGACATCACTTTAAATCATATACAGCAACTGAAACCTTTACTGCAACAAAACGTGGATGTCATTGCCGTGATGCAGGAAGGTTTTATCGGTATATGGGGAGAGAATTATTTTACAGATTATTTTGGCGATGCATCTAACAGCGGAATCGGTAAAGTGCTTGATAGTAGCTGGCTTCACCGCAACGAATTGTTACAAGCCTTGCTGGATGCATTACCTGAAAACAGGATGGTGCAGGTTCGTACACCACAAATAAAGCAAAAGTTTTTGTATGGACCGTCGGCACCTGTAACAAGCGCTCCGCTGAAATTAACAGCCGCATTTAATAGTTCCAGCCAGGCCAGGATTGGTTTTCACAATGATTGTTTCTTATCGGGTAAGGATGATTATGGTACTTTTTACGACTATGGAAGTTCTACCCAACCAAGACAACCTGCTAACGCTGTACTAAGAAAATACATTGAAGCAGATACAAAATTTACAGTGGTTGGCGGTGAGACCTGCGATGATAGTTTTAGTCCGCAGAATGATTGTGCCCCCGCTGGCTATGCAGAAAAAGAGATGCGCAGCATGCATTACAGTTACCTGAATGCAGCTTATAATAACGATGTAAATAACGACTGGGACAGCAGCGGATGTCTTGACAATATCAAAAGAAATCTTGGCTATCGTTTTGTTTTGCGCAAGGCTGTATGGCCGCAGCAATTGAGCCAAGCGGCCCCACTAATAATTGATTTTACAATAGCAAACCTGGGCTATGCAACTTTATATAATCCAAGACCGGTGAAAATAATTTTGAGAAACACCGAAACAAAAAAAGAATATGCCATTGTATTAAAAACCGATCCGAGGTTTTGGTTTAGCGGAACGCACCACATAAAAGAAAAGGTAAAACTGCCTGCAGGTATTGATGCCGGCAAATACCAATTGTTTTTATTTTTACCGGATGCCAGTAATACACTTGCTAGCCGCAAAGAATATGCTGTGCTGCTGGCCAATGATAATATGGCGGAGAAAGCGACCGGGTACAACGATCTTCACCACGTAATAAGCATAAAATAAGTACGATATCTCTGCCGGTGGCTGTTAATTATTAGTTTTTTACAACCGGCAATCTTGTTCAAAAGGAATTGCTTAACGACCTGTTTGTTTTTGCAGAAGCAATATGGTAAGATACAGGAACGAATACCAAAAATAATCTGCAGTTAAATTCTTTATTGAAATGAATAACATTTTACCAGTTACATTTACTTCGGTAAAGTATTTAAAAACGCAGTGATGAGCAAATCAGATCAATGGGTAATTATAATCGTAATTGCAATGCTATTGCTGCACCTGGTTCTTTGGACAGCGGGTTATCGGGCTAACAAACTCAGCCTGTTTATTGCTGCGGCAAACCTGGTAACAGGCTCGTCACTGATTATTTACTGGGCGGTAAAACAATTGCAGATAACGCAACACTATATTGAACTTCGGGAAGTTGTGGTGTTGGGATTGGAAGTAATTGTGGTGGCCTGTGCGGTATATGAAATCACCGTCAGTCAAAAAAGCAATTTGGTGAAGGTGGTGCAGTATATATTTTTCGGAATTCATTTTACGGTATTGATAGCAGCATTGATTTTTTTACTCACTTTCAAAATGAATAAGCTCATGTAATGTCGCGGTTGTTAACGCAGATGAAATGCGTGCATCCTTAAGGCCTGCGATAGTTATTTGAAAATAAAAAATGGTATATACCTGATACAGCAGAAGTGAAGAACATGCTGACAGACATTGAGAAAAAAAATATCAGCCTGATAAAAAAGTATGAAAAATACGCTAAAGAATTTGGGGATGAGTTGGACGATGACAGATTCCGCTGCATGCAGGTTGCTTGCAGCACAAGTAGCTTTTCAGTCAACTGTAATTGGACCGTGTGACATCTTTATTTCATTTTCAAATAAACAAAATGGACACAATTGATACAACAAAAATTACTGTTGGTGTAGTAGGTCTGGGCCTGATGGGCTGCAGTATTACTACCTGCCTGCTGATGGCGGGTCACCCGGTTATTGCCGTTGCTCCCTTAACTGCAGATCTGCAGCATGCGGCTAAAAGAATTCAGGATCATTTGGTGCGATCCCGTGAACATGGTTTGGTTGATCAACTGCCGGAACATTACCTGCAGCAATTAATCATTACGGAGGACTATGGCCTGCTGAAAGACTGCGCAGTGGTGATTGAATGTACGCTTGAAAGCGAAGCTATAAAGCAATCCGTCTATAATAGAATTGAAACTGTCATCAGCAGCGACGCCATTTTAACCAGTAATACATCTGCCATACCCATCAGTATTTTGCAAAAACTCACCCGCCATCCTGAACGTTTTTTTGGATTGCATTGGGCCGAGCCTTCACATACCACCCGTTTCCTGGAAATTATCTGCGGAGAATTAAGTGATCCCCTAAAAGCTGATTTTTTATATAACCTGTCGCATCAATGGGGCAAAGAACCCACGCTGGTGCGCAAAGACATCAGGGGATTTATTGCTAACCGGCTGATGTATGCCATGTACCGGGAAGCTATGAACCTGGTAGAAAATGGTTACGCTTCTGTTGAAGATGTTGACCGTGCCTGCCGCAATAATACAGGTTACTGGATGACGTTGGTGGGGGTGTTTCGCTGGATGGATCTTACGGGTGTGCCTGCCTATCACACGGTGATGAAAGATCTTTTTCCAACCCTGTACAACGGTACCGCAGTGCCTGAGCTGATCGATAAAATTGTTCGGGAAGGAGGGAAAGGAGTTGCCAATGCACATGGTTTTTACAACTATACGCCGGAAGAAGCTAAACTGTGGGAAGAAACTTTTACCGAATTCAGTTACGAGATACGTCAGTTGGCGTTAAAGTATCCGGCAGATGTGGTGGAGAAAAAATTGAAGGCACAAAAAGGTCAATAATTCGCTGAAGTAATTTATAGCAGTTATTGTTTTCTAAAATAATGCAAATCCTTTATTTACGTACTTCTTTGCAATATGAAATATTTGCTTACTTTGCGACACTGGCCAACTTATTTAAACCTGTTTTTTAAATGACAAAGATCACCACACGTGTGATTAACATCATAGTTTGTGATGCCTGAATGGACCAATATTACATATGGTTAAATGGTGGTATTAGCCGGTGCTGGTTGAATACTTAATCAAGATAAAGGAAAATAATCGTCCAATGCAAATGGGCAATTTATCATTTACTATACCATTTTTGCCCTCTGTGTTCAATAAAAATGAGGATGCAAAATAGGGAAGAATGAAGTTGAGTTTGAAAACAAAATGCCATTGATGATTGCATAGAGTAAACGCTCTTTTACGAAGAATATTGTCATTAATATATCCAAATAAAAACTATAAACACAAACCTCCAAACCAAGCCATGAAAAGAATGTTATTCGCAGCACTGGTAATATTTACCAGTTGCAGTACGTCGCAGGATTTAACCGTTACACCTGCAGTGATGAGAGTAAAAAACGGTCACATCTCATTTGTAAAAACCGGCTCAGCAATTTTGTTAAGTGATTCGCTGGATGGTAAGCCCGCTTTCATTATCTCTAAATCCATCGGCCCCTCGAGACTGACACGATTTTAAGGATGGCCGATAAATGACAGCCGAAAAATTTTCTCCAAAGCGCATTACTGATCATGTGCAGCATAATAAAACAGGCCCGGTGTACTAGCCGGAACCTGCTTTTTAAGATGCCGCCATTCAGCAGCTTTGCTTTATGAATTATTAAAATAGCCTGGGGTCAAATACGCAATGCGGACCTGCAAAAAAGTTACCGGTATGGCCTTTTTTCTGCAACGTAGCGGATTTGCGTTTGTTTGTTACTTCGGGAGTTACCGACTTATTTTCCGCTGGTTCAGCGGGCATAGTAAATACTGCTTTTATTCTTACGAATTGTTTTAATGAGAATGTTTTCATTTGTTTAGTTTTTAATGATGAATGTTAATGCATTGTTTCAATACGCCTACTGCTTTTTTTGCAATAGGCTACAGGAAAACAATCATTTAATTGTTTAATGTACAATACACGGCCGCCTGCTGAAGCAGGGTGTACAAGCGTACAATAACAGTCTACAGCCCGTCCTTAAGGATAAGCCATACAGTAATAGCAATAATCGTATGGAAAGGGTTAACTGTGTTACAGTATCCTTACGTTTTTACCGGCTTCAAGCGCTTCGGTAACAAGGTGCATTCCTTCCTGGCCGGGTGAAGAAATAATAACAAGGTCAATTGACCCATCCTGCAGAATCGCATTTTTATCCTGTACAAATTCTGCATCAGGGTAATATGCCGCGAATGATTGGCTGGCATTTGCCAGTACTTTTTTTATGTGGAAATTGTTCGATTCGTTTTTGCTGTCCAATTGAAAAGGTCTGGCTGAATCCCTGCATTCTATCAATCCCACATTCATTACGTTTGCCATAATTTATTTTTTTAAACGTGTAATAATTACGCAAAGATATGTATTTTTGTTTAAACGATTAAACACGCAGCTTGCCACGGAGCTATCTGCTTGCCTAATCCACTCATTTTCAGTTTATCCAGGTCAAAAAAACAATATTGATTAACGTTGAATTAACAGCCGTTTAGGGATGTTCAATACTGCCGGCTTAAAAAAATACCATGCAAAAAAGGGTTTCTTTAAAGGACATTGCGGCAAAAGCAGGTGTTTCTGCAGCACTTGTTTCTTATGTTCTTAATAACCGGATGTCGGGGCGAATCAGCGCCGCGACTGCACAAAAAATTAAGGAAATCGCCGGGCAGTTAAACTACAGCACCAATCAACTGGCCAAAAGCCTTAAAACAAATAAAACCAATACAATTGGGCTGATCGTGTCAGATATCTCTAATCCTTTTTCGGCCAACCTTGCCCGAATTATTGAAAATGAAGCGGAAGAACATCAATACACCACCATCTTTGGCAGTTCGGATGAAGACCCTGTCAAATTTGACAAGTTGGTGCGCACTATGCTAAACAGGAAGGTGGATGGCCTCATTATTTCTCCACCAGCAAAATCGGAAACTGTGATTGAAAGCCTGCAACAGCAGGATATTCCGCTGGTTCTGCTTGACAGGTATTTTCCCGGCATTACTACCAGTTATGTTATTATTGATAATTACGCCGCATCAATGGAAGCCGTAAATCATTTGATAGCCACCGGACGAACAAGAATTGGAATGATTACTTACGACAGCGAATTGCAGCATTTGCAGGAACGAAAAAACGGTTATATAGCGGCTTTAAAAAATAGTGGTCTGCATTTGGAAAACACATGGTTGCAGCTGGTTGGTATTGAAAATAACCAGCAGCACATTGAAGATGCTGTGCGCACCATGCTTTCAGCCAACCCGGCTGTGGATGCCATTTTATTCGGATCAAATAAAATTGCTACCAGCAGTTTAAAATTGATCAATTCACTTTCGTTACGGGTACCGTGCGACCTGGCAGTAATTTGTTTTGACCACACTGAAATGCTGGATCTTTTCTACTCACCCGTTACTTATATTAAGCAACCCCTTGAAGAAATCGGGCAATTGGCAGTTAGCTATCTGCTCCGCAATATGCAGGATACCGGGACTATTGATACCATTCATCTCAAAGCTACACTGGTTATACAGCAATCTACCAAACCTTTCAATGCCCTTCAGCCAGCCAATAAGCCGCCGGTGCAAAAAACTGGCGGCGCCAATTTTTGAGCTAACTATTGTGGCTTATCGCATTCTGCTATCCAGCGTTTTCCAAATTGATCCGTAAAAGCGCCAATCAAGCCAAAAAACATTTCGTGCAGGGGCTGATCAATTTTGCCGCCTGCAGATAATTTATCGAACAAAAGATGGAGCTCTTCTTTAGTTTGGCAGATAAGGCAAAGGTGCATTCCATTGCCTTCCTTAAGGTTTTCCGGTTGCATATCGGTTGCCATAATTTCCAGGTCGGGTGTTTTTAAAACCGCATGCAAAATATGATCTTTCATTTGCGGCGGAACCTGGTTGGCAGCAGGTGTTTCACCCACCACCATTAAATTAAGTTCGCCGCCGAGACAGTCTTTGTAAAAATTCATTGCAGTCCTGCAATTGCCGCTGAACGTGAGATAGGGCGTTAACCTTGCCATGAGTAAATAATTAAAGTGTGAGCAATCGTTGTATCAACAAAAATAGCTATCCCCGTTTAATATCAACTGGTGTAAAACTGACAATCTAAAGGGGCAATTGCGACGAACGCTATTCAATTATTACTTATCAGCAATCACTAAGGAAAAATAAAATTTAGATCCTTTGCCTGGTTCACTTTCGAGCCACATTTTACCCAGGTGTTTTTCAATGATGTTTTTTGAAATGTATAAACCCAGCCCCATACCAGGAAAAGTTTGTGCTTCCGAAGTGTCAGGTACCCGGTAAAAACGGGAGTATAAGTTGGGTTGTTGCAAGCGACTGATACCAATACCAAAATCCTCCACACACAAGATGATTTTATTTTTATCCATGTGGGTACTTACCACAATCTTATCTGCGGCAGGAGAGTATTTAATAGCGTTGGAAATGAGGTTGGTTATTACCTGGCCAATGCGGTCTCTGTCGCCATTTACTCCTACCGATTTTGAGAGATTGAGCGCAATGGTATGCTTAATGGTAGTCAGCTGCATTTCGCCTGCAATTTCTTTCACGAGTTCATTAAAATCGAACAGTTCGTTATCAAACTGCAGTTCTCCTGCCTTCGACTTGGTAATGTCCAGCAGGTCGGCAATCAAACGGGTAAGTTTGTTGATCTGGTTGTTCATGGTTTCCAGGTAACCATCCACCAGGGTATTTTTAGCCTGCCTGGTTGTAAACATCAATAGTTGCGTAAATCCCTTCAAACTGGTTAACGGTGTTTTTAATTCATGGCTTACCATACTGATAAATTCATCCTTTTTATCCAGTTCTTTTTTCTGCAATTCAATGTCTGTAGAGGTGCCGAACCATGCAATGATATGCCCATCTTCATTTTTATAAGGCAGGCCCTTACCATAGTGCCAATGATAACTGTTGTCCGGCGCATATTTAAAGCGGTATTCAATATCCATTGATTCACCGGTGTTGATTGCACGTTGCCAGTGTTCTGCCGTTTTTTCCCGGTCGTCAGGATGTATTACCTGCATCCAGTCATTCATAAAAAATTCACTGGTGGTAACGCCTGCGTATTCGTAAAACCGCTGATTAAAATAGTTTATCATTCCATCAGGCGAAGCGGTCCAGGCAATTACGGGAATGTTATCGGCTAAGAATTTAAAATTCTCCCGGCTGATCAATAAATCTTTTGTTCTTTCTTTTACTTTTTGTTCCAGCTCATCATTCATCTTTTCCACATAGTTGTTTGCCTGCAACAACCGGTCGTTAGACTCTTTCAATCGCTGCTCGCCTTCCTTTTGGATAGAAAGATCTGTCAGTATCATATTCAACGCTGTTCCTTCATCCAGTTCAAGTGTACTCAGCGAATACAAAAGTGGGATGCAATGCCCATCACTTCTTGTTATCACTATTTCGCCTTTGCTATGCGTATTCCAGCCGTTGTTGATGGACTCGGTAAATAACCTTTTAAACCCTTGTGGTACAAATTGTATAAAGGGATGGCCTATCACTTTTGATAAAGGCAATGCCACCATTTCAGCAAAGCGGTAGTTGGCATACAATATCAAACCGTCGATGTTTAGGGTAAGTGCCCCCTCGTTCATTTTTTCAATAAACATACGGTAGGTTTGATCTGCACTTTTTACAGTGTAAATCTGGTTGCCATTTTCGCCTTTTACTATCAATGCGTCTATCTGCCCACTCCGGATGGCTTCGATGCTGTCGTTCGCTTCCTCCAGTTGTGAAGAAATTTTCGCCAGTTCGTCTTCAAGCTCTTTATAGGTTTTCTGTAATTCCATCTGTTGTTTCATTAAACTTACCAAGCCCTTTCAACACTTTTTGTGTGTTGCTCATATCGCCTATCAGCCGCATTTGTGGAAGCGGATACGATTTTAACAGCATTGGTAAGGCGATTAATTGTTGCTGTTGTGCCAGCAACGGTTGCTGGTACACATCCACTATTTCCAGGCTATAACTGCCATCCAGGTATTGCTCGCAAATGCGCTTGATGTTCACAACGGCGCGTACGGAATTAGGCGACGCACCGGTAACAAAAAGTGTTAACACATAGCCATCTGCGGCAACTGGTTCCTGTTTTTCCATTATGATTTGTTTACAGGAATAATGTTAAGTCCTACCAAAACTTTTTCTTTATTAGAAAGATCACCGATGATCTTCCTGATGGGTTCAGGAACTTTTTTTACCAATGTTGGTACCGCAAATATCTGGTCGCCTTCTGCCAGCTGCGGTTTTACCAACAGGTCTATTACCTCAATTTTATATTTCCCCTTTAAATATTCTTCGCAATATTTTTTAAGGTTGCTTAAAGCAGCAGCCGATTTAATTGTTTTCCCTGCTACGTACAATTTTAATTGCCAGGTCTCTTCCATGTTGTTTTCTATTGTTGATAAAAACTTATTTTTTTTGGTTCTGTTGTACTTTTTCTTTTCTCAGGTTAATAACGTTTTCTCTATTGTGGGTCAGCACTTCCTTCCTCAATTCTTCCTCCTGGTAAATACGGTTGAGTTCGTCTTTTACGGATTCGAATTCGCTGCGCAGTCCACTTATTTTTGTTTCCAGCATGCTACTTTTTCTTTCTATTTCCCGGTCTTTCCTGTTCAGCGAAAATGCCCGCATTGCATCTTCTGTTTTTTCAATTAGCTGATGGGCTTCTCTTGCACTTCCGGTTAGTATACCTTCAGGTCCAAGAAATACATCTACCAGTTCCAGCCCATGGTCATTAATCACAAATTCACGAACCTGGTTGCTGTGTTTCATGCCCCGGCTTTTCATAATATACATGCCCCGGTTTCTTTCGCCGTTAAATTCAATATCCCGAACCATTAGCCAGGCATCCACCAGCGACGATACACCCTCATCTGTATTTTCATTGATAGTTGTATTTAAAGTAAGTGCGGTAAATAAAACGGTAATTTGTTCTTTTTGTAAAAAGTCTATCAATCGTATTAGCATACTTTTTATATCGCTCACCGTTCCGATGGTAACGAGGTTGGTGATAGGATCCAGTATAACTGTGGTGGGTTTAAAATCCTGTATCATTTTATAAATTACCAGCAGGTGCATTTCAAGTCCGTACAGGGTAGGCCTGCTGGCATGAAATTTTAACAAGCCGGCTTTTACATGTTTTTCAAGACTTACATTGATGGATCGCATGTTTCGCATAATCTGCTCGGGCGATTCTTCAAACGCGAAATAAATGCAACGTTCTTTGCGCACGCAGGCCGCATTGGCGAAATGGGCCGCAATGCTCGTTTTGCCGGTACCGGCAGTACCCGAAACCAATATGCTGCTGCCTTTAAAAAACCCCTGGCCACCCAGCATGTTGTCCAGCGTAGGAATACCGGTTGACACCCGCTCAGAAGAAACTTCATTTTCAAGTGTAAGGGAGGTTACGGGCAATACCGAAATACCCTTGTTATCTATTAAAAAAGGATACTCATTTGTGCCGTGCATGCTACCCCTGTATTTGATCACCCTTAACCTGCGGGTTGATATTTGATTTTGTACCCGGTGGTCAAGCACTATCACACAATCAGAAACATATTCTTCCAGGCCTTGCCGGGTTAACTGGTTGGTGCCTTTTTCACCAGTAATTATTGCGGTAACACCCTTTGTTTTCAGCCACTCAAACAGCCGCCGCAATTCAGCTCTTAAAATAGTTTCATTATTCAGGCTGCTGAATAAATTTTCCGGTGTATCCAGTACCACTCTTTTTGCCTTTACTGAATCAATCGCATAACCCAGTCTAATAAACAGTCCATCCAGGTCGTACTCGCCTGTTTCCTCAATCTCACTTCTTTTTATATGTACATAATCCAGCCGTAACTTTTTTTCCTGTACGAGTTTTTTTAAGTCAAATCCCAACGAGGCTACATTGACTGCCAGTTCATCTGACTTTTCTTCAAAGGCCACAAAAATTCCGGGTTCGTTGAACTGCATTATGCCCCTCACGATAAACTCAACACCAAACAGTGTTTTTCCTGCACCGGCCTCACCACATATCAATGTAGGCCTTCCTTTAGGTAAACCTCCTTCTGTAATTTCATCCAGGCCAGAAATGCCTGTGGGGCATTTGGGCAGGCGGGTGATTGTGTTTTTACTGGATGGTAATGCTTTTGCCATATTTGAAATAATTTAAAATGCAGTATTTAAAACTTGTTGCTAATTGTTGTATAACAAAACAGCGGCATTTTATTTAAGTGCTGCCTGCATACATTAAGTGATTACATAACCTTTAATTAAAACAGAGGAATCTCATGTAAAAAATAATGAAGTCATAAACTGCGAAAGGATTTTTTCAAAATAAATGCCAATTATTTATTTATGTGAACGATGGAAATGCCTCGCCATATACTATTTTTTATAAGGATTGCTGTGGCAAAAAATACACACATTTCATTTCTTTTTATAAAAGATACGCTTGTAGAGGGACGTAATTTATGCCTGCCTGTCAGTGCGATATCAATCAAGCCCCCGCCTGCTTCATCATCATTGCCAATGTTTTCAAACAATCTTTTTTGTATTTATAAACCAGTGGCAAATTCGGTGGAAGCCAGTGTTGTACTCAATTCATTATTTCCTTTCACCAATTCATTTCATCTGTTGTTGGAAGGGGTGAAAAATAGAAGAAAATTTGTGTCGCAAACAAAAAAATTAACAAAAAACACAATTATCATGAAAAAATTATTGCAAGGTTTGTTTACACCGGTATATAAAAAAGAGATGAATGCGCTTGCTGATGGGGCGCAGGAAGACATTGCAAATGCAACAAGTGAAGTAAAGGAAAGAACTTTTACTACCGTAGATTTATGGAGCATACAACGAAGGAAGAAAAGGATCGCTGTAAGAAGATTTACTTATGCAGAGATATGACAGAGACAAACAGGGTTACTGCAATGAAACGATTATTTTTTTAAAAAGGCGAGTTGCCCGTAATGGTACGACAAGTGATTTGTTCTGTTCAATATTACATTCAACCGGTTTCTATGTGGCTCTTTTTTAAAAGCTTCTTCAGTAACGGCACTGTGTTTTATCAGCCATCCTTCGGGCCGCATGCTTTCAAAATGTATGGCGAGTGCTGCATGCACTGTTTTCCAATAAGCCCTTAATGCTGCAGCAGAAGGTATCGTGGCAATGGCCTTGTCGGGCTTTTCAAGAAAAGCATCATTCAGGTCCGGGTACAATTGTTCTGATAAATTTAACAGTGGTAACATTCTATCATGCACTGCTATCAAATGGCCAAGCAGGTAGATGCCGCGGTTTCGGCCCGGCGCCACTTCCTGCATTAACTGCTCATCAGTAAGGCTATTAATTAAATCGCCTGTTTTGCTTATTTGCTGGTTCCAGCTATCCAGTATCATTTTGATGATAAGTACTTGTTGATCGGCCATGAGGAAGTGTGATTGATTGTGATTGATAAAAAATATTGTTGCGAAAGATAGCTCGCTTAAAAAACAGGGTTTATAATTGAATCCACACCGGAGCATGATCACTTGATTTTTCCCAGCCACGTACGTCACGGTCAACACCTGCGGCGGTAAGCCGTTTGGCAACTTTCGGGCTCAGCAAAAAATGATCAATGCGCAGCCCGGCATTGCGGACATAGGCGTTGCGGAAGTAATCCCAAAAAGTATAAATCGTTTCATCCGGATATAACTTCCGGATGGCGTCCGTCCATCCCTGGGCTACCAGCTTTTTAAAAGCAGCACGGGTTTCAGGTCTGAACAGGGCATCATCCACCCAACGTTCCGGCTTGTACACATCCTGTTCTGTGGGCATTACATTGTAGTCGCCGGTTAGCACAACCGGTTTCCCCGATGCCAATAATTCGGCAGCATGTTCTGTAAACCTTTCAAACCAACGCAATTTATAATCGAACTTCGGACCGGGAGCAGGATTGCCATTGGGCAGGTACAGACAACCAATGGTAACATCGTTTACAACCGCTTCAAGATAACGGCTATGGGTATCATCCGGATCACCGGGCAGCCCCCGGCGGGTTTCTTTAATTTTTCCGTTGCGGGAAAGGATGGCTACGCCGTTCCAGCTTTTTTGTCCATGCCAGATGGCTTCATAGCCTGCATCATTGATGGCCTGCAGCGGAAATTTTTCGTCGGGTGCTTTCAGTTCCTGCAGGCAAGCCACATCGGGTGAAGTTTCCTTTAGCCAGCGCAGTAAAACGGGCAACCGGCCATTAACACCATTTACATTATAGGTAGCTATTTTCATAATTTTTTTCTTTCGTATAACAGTATCACGCTTATTAATCAAGATAGTAAAAAATATATAAGCAATCAAAAATGAAACCGGATTAATTGCATCGGAGTTGTTGAAAGATAAATCGCCGGAACGAAATTATTTACATCAACAACCTCGGAGTAAAGCTGGGGTTGCAATCAAAATTGTCGTTGTTTATTTCGGCCTCATGGATGGGTAAAATTACCGTTTGGTCGTTGAGGCGTTAAGCCAAAAAATACAAAAGACGCCTTAACGACTAAACGGTAATAATAATTTCGGCCCGGCGTCGCAACAGTTCAAAAATACCATAAGGCAGTCGCTATTGCTTTTAAACTTATCTTTGTGCCAACACTCAAGGGGTGCCTTACAATTGTTGAAAGCAACATAACAATTGACGAAATAAAGGCTGAGATTATACCCATTGAAAGAAACCAGTTTTAAACAAACAAGTTTCATTTCATGCACCTGATCCGGATAATGCCGGCGTAGGAAAGAGGATAATACTTTGTATTTATTGCAGTTGTTTTTGCACCGCCCGCAAAGTGTTTTTTAACAGATAAATGATGGATGTACAACACTGGTGGCACCTGTTGCTGCAGCAAATGAAAGAAACAACGCTGATGGAGTGGCTGGCAGTAGCCTTTGGCGTGGCGGAGGTATTATATGCCAAAGCCAACAAAATATGGCTGTATCCTACGGGCATTGCCAGTACGGTAATTTCAATTTATGTATTGGTTGCAGCCGGCTTATATGCCGAAGGTTTATTAAACGGATATTACCTGGTGATGAGCATCTACGGTTGGTGGTATTGGATTAAAAAGAAAGATGCGCCGCCCGTAAGCGTTACCTGGTGCAGTCGCAGCGAATGGGCTACAGTTGTTTTAATTGTAGTGGCGGCATTTGGGATTTTATATTACAGCTTAAAAAATTTTACTCCTTCAGCGGTGCCGGCATGGGATGCCTGGGTAAGCGCTACTGCCTGGGCGGGCATGTGGCTGCTGGCCAAACGAAAAATAGAAAACTGGATATTGCTTAACATCTCTAATCTTTTTGCCATTCCATTAATGTTGTATAAACACCTGTTGTTGTACAGCGGCCTCACCATTTTTCTTTTTATAGTGGCCATACAGGGATACTTTGAATGGAGAAAGATTGCAAAAAAAGAAAATCAATTTACAAGTACAGTTACAGCATGATGCATACACCACTCATACCTCACCCATCTTCTTTTATTGACGCTGCAATCGCGGCCACAATTATTGAACATGCAGCTGCGGCAGAACAGTTACAGCAATTACACCCGCAGCAGGTAGCCATCATCCACGAACAAAAATGGCTGAAGTTGTTTGTTCCAACAGCGTTTGGTGGCCTGCAATTGTCATTACCAGAAGGATTGCAAAAAGAAGAAAGCATTGCCTGGGCAGATGGCAGTACAGCCTGGACGGTTACCCTGTGCAGCGGTGCCAACTGGTTTATTGGATTTTTACATACAGCATTGGCAGAGGCGCTTTTTTTGGATCAGCAGGTTTGTCTCGCGGGAAGTGGAAGAGCTACCGGCGTTGCAAAAGATGTAGGCGATGCATATGAAGTAACGGGCCATTGGAAATATGCCACCGGTGCTTTTATGGCCACCGCGTTTACCGCCAATTGCGTGATAGAAAAAGAGGGCAAGGCCATGCAAAATGAAGATGGAAGCCCACTGATAAAAAGTTTTGTGTTTTTACGAAAAGAGGTAAGTCTGCATCCCACCTGGAAAGCCATCGGTATGATTGCCACAGCCAGCAATAGTTTTGCGGTGCAACAAATAACAATTCCCAAAAACAGGAGCTTCGTCATTTCAGCCAACGCGGCTACAATCGACCTGCCCATTTACAATTATCCATTTCAACAATTTGCGGAAGCTACGCTGGCAGTCGACAGTTCAGGCATGGCCATGCGTTTTTTTGATTTGTGTAAGCCAACTGAAGATGGGAGCAATACAACCAGTCTTTCTTTGAACAAATGGACGACTGCTTATTCCCTGTTACAAAAAGCAAGGAATGATTTTTATAATGCTATAGATCAATCCTGGAAGGCACATATGTTACAACAACCGGCGCAGGCCGATGGGTTAAAAGCCGTAACCGTCGCCAGCAGAACGCTCGCTGCCATTGCCCGGAAATCTGTAGACGAAGCATATCCTTACTGCGGACTGTCGGCCGCTAATCCTGCAACAGAAATGAACCGCGTATGGCGCAACCTGCATACTGCCAGTCAGCATACCGTGTTGTTAGATCTATAACTGCTCGCTGTTCTTGTTTTTTTATAGTCAACCAAAGTAGCAGCCAAGGACTGCCTGTTACTGATGTTTACACCTAAAGTTTGCCGGTTCATTTAATAATGATGTGTGGAAAAAATGCTACGCTTATTACTCCATCGTTTATGGCTGCAAGTGTATTTATGCTGATAAATAAAACAAACTACTGGTTTTACCGGGTGGCTTATTCTTTGTATATACCGGAATTAAAACCCCGGCAACAATGCAAAACAGTACTATGATCCAGTATTTTCACTGGTATACGCCCGATAATAGTTTATGGAAAGAGATTAAAGAAAATGCCGCGGAAATGGCGAAGCTCGGCATTACCAGTGCATGGATGCCCCCGGCGTACAAATCGGCTGGTGGCGGCTATAGCACAGGTTATGATGTGTATGATTTGTACGACCTGGGCGAGTTTGATCAAAAAAATACGGTGCGTACCAAATACGGTAGCAAAGAAGAATACCTGGCGGCAGTGAATGCATTACACAGTGCGGGCATACAGGTGATAGCGGACATAGTGCTCAATCATAAAGCCGGTGGCGATGAGGTAGAAAAAGTGATGGCTGTAAAAGTGAATGAAGAAGACCGGAACCAACCGCTTGGAGAGCCGGAAGAAATTGAAGCCTATACCAAATTTTTGTTTCCCGGCCGCAAAGAAAAGTATTCACCTTTTAAATGGGATTATCGCTGCTTTACCGGTGTAGATTACAATAATGCAACAGGAGATACCGCTATTTATTCTTTACTGAATGAGTATGGAGATGATTGGGAAGCCATGGTGGATGATGAGAAAGGAAATTATGATTACCTGATGTATTGTGACATTGAATTCAGGAACGCCGCTGTAAGAGACGAACTGGCTACCTGGGGAAAGTGGTACCATGATACCATTGCGTTTGATGGCGTAAGGCTGGATGCAGTAAAACACATTTCGCCCAAATTTTTTAATGAATGGCTGGTAAGATTGAGGCAAGAAACTGGTAAGGAAATTTTTGCAGTGGGAGAATACTGGGCCCCCGGCAGACTGCCGCTGTTATTGAAATATATTGAAATGACGGAAGGCCACATGTCGTTGTTTGATGCGGCCCTGCACCATAATTTACACAATGCATCCAATGGTGGCAGCGACTTTGATATGCGGACTATTTTTGATGATAGTTTGGTAAAAGCAAATCCGCTACTGTCGGTAACGGTGGTTGACAATCATGATACGCAGCCCCTGCAGGCACTGGAAGCCCCGGTAGAACCCTGGTTTAAACCCATCGCTTATGCGCTTATTTTGTTAAGGGCAGATGGCTATCCTTGTATATTTTATCCCGACCTGGTTGGATGTAGTTATACCGACAAAGGAAAAGATGGCCAGGACTATGAAATATTTTTGAACAAGGTAGAAGGCATAGAATTGCTGATGCAGGCGAGAGTAAACAATGCCTATGGAGCGCAACGGGATTATTTTGATCATGCCAATTGTATTGGGTGGACGAGAGAAGGAGATGATGAACACAACGGTTGTGCCATTGTATGTAGTAACGGTGAAGCAGGAATTAAAGCGATGGAAATAGGTCAGCGCTACACCGGTAAAATATTTAAAGATATTTTAGGAAAACATCCGGCGGAGGTAACAATCAATGAAGAGGGTTGGGGCGAATTTTATTGTACACCAGGCGCTGTGTCTGTTTGGACGGAGGCTGGTGAAAAGTAATTTGGCATTCCATTATTTTTCAATCATTCGCTTTAAAGTGAGGGCATTTTCAAAGGCACTGCCCATGGTATTATTAAAGTAGGCAAATACATCTTTGCCCTCTTTAAGCCATCCCTTTATTTTGATCGATTGTTTCAGTAAAAATGCATCGGGGTAGCTCCCCCTGTAATCGCCGGTTGGTCCATGAAACCGGCAATAAATAAAACCAGGTGAGGTAATAACGTCTTTGTTTTTTCCTTTTGGAATGTCATGCAGCACCAGGGTCATTCCATATTCATTGAGCAGTTCATAAGTTTCGCCGGTATACCAGCCGGCGCTTCTGAATTCAACTGCCTTGCGCCATTGATTTTGTGGATCGGCCTCAGCAAGCTGTTCAAAAATATTTTCAACAGTGGCGAAATAGTCCAGCGTAATCTTACCCGGAAATTGAATCAACAGGCAACCGGCTTTATGGCCCATGCCAGCAGCAGCATTCATAAAATCAGTAATTCTTCCTGCTTCAAAATGCAACGATTTGCCATGCGTAATATCTTTTGAAAGTTTAATGGTAAAGCTAAAATCCGCATCCACTTCCTGTGACCATCTTTCAAAAGTAGCCTGGCGGGGAAGTTTATAAAAAGTACTGTTCAATTCAACGGTATTAAATAAGGAAGCATAATAATGCAGCCTGCTGCTATGCTGAAATGCGGGTGGAAATGATTGCTTGTTACCGGGCAAAACAACATTACTTGTGCCTACCCGAAAAATACCTGGATGCTTTTTTTTACCTGCGGAAGGGATTAATTTTTTTGCCATTGCAATTGCATTTTTCTTACTGGTTCATTTACTCACCTTTGGCAGTTTAACAGCGCAGGCAAATTATACGTTTTGCTAAATTGTATGCAACACCACATTTAACTTTACAACTTATTTAGTAGGTTTACACAGTTCATGTAAACAAATCACATGCCTTTATGCAAAACTATTGAGTGCCTGCATTCAACACAATATCACATTCAACACTAAAGTAATTTGCCGTCTTCAAAAAATAACAGGTATATGAAACAACTACCCGGTCCGCACAAAAAAATAAGTTACAGCAGAAAAAATTTTTTAACGGATACCATAAAAATAGCTGGTGGTATTTCATTGCTGTCAGTCAACGATTTTGCGATGGCGGCACCGGCCAATGCAGCACCTAAGGCCTATACCGTGCAGCAAATAATAGATATTATTTTGAAAGAAGTACCCGGCGCACCTTTTAAAGACACCGTAGACACACTTAAAAGCGGCAGCGCCGACCAGCAGGTTACGGGCATCATCACCACCATGTTTGCCACGATTGATGTGATCAATGCGGCGGTAAAAAGGAATGCCAATTTCATCATCGCACATGAGCCCACTTTTTATAACCACACCGATAATAAAACACAGGTAAAAGACAATACCGTGGTGCAACAAAAAGCGGCGCTGCTGTTGAAACATACTATTACAGTATGGCGCTTTCACGATTACTGCCACGAATTACGACCCGATGCGATTAGTTATGGCGTAGCAAAAAGCGCGGGCTGGTTGCAATACTTTCAACAGGGGCAACCCCTGCTGGAAATTCCTGCAATAAAATTCAGTGCATTAATTCAGCACCTGAAAAAATCGCTGGGCATTGCGCATGTACGGGTAATTGGCGATGCACAGCAAAGCTGCCAACGCATCGCCTTGCTGCCGGGCGCCAGTGGAGGAAATGATCAAATGGCCACGGTACTGCAACACCAGCCGGATGTGCTGATCATCGGCGAAGCATCTGAATGGGAAACAGTAGAATTTATTCGTGATAGCAGACTACTGGGATCAAAGACAGCGCTGATTGTTCTTGGCCACTGTGTAAGCGAAGAACCGGGAATGGAATGGGTGGCCCAATGGCTGCAACCCAAATTGCCGGGCATGCCCATTGCGCACATCGCCTCTAATGATCCGTTTACCTGGATGTAGCAACGGCCGCAGGCTTTTACTTTCAACGTTTCAAAGTTTGCCTACAACTGTTGCAGGCTGCGGTATTTAAGTTACAAAACACAACTTGTAATTTACCGTCGGGATTCTCAAGCCTTAACTTCTAAATGCCGTAGGCGTAGTGCTGGTTAGCTTTTTAAAGAAATGATTAAAGTGCGCCGGTTCTTCAAACCCCAAACAATAGCCAATCTCTGATACGTTCCAATCAGTATGTTTTAGCAAGGCTTTCGCTTCGCTGATCAGTCGTTCAAAAATATGTTCAGTAGTGGTTTTACCAGTGGTGTTGCGGATGGCCCTGTTTAAATGATTCACATGTACATTCAACTGCCGGGCAAAGTCTTTTGCACTGCGCAAACTAAATTGTTGTGTAGGCGACTCAATGGGAAATTGTCTTTCCAGCAACTCGGTAAATACTGCCGTAATCCTCGCATTGGCATCTGTATGTTCGTATAAATTTTCCGACGGTTCCATCTTTAATGCATAATGCACTATTTCCATAATATAGTTGCGTATCAGGTCGTACTTAAACCGGTACCCGCTGTTGATTTCTTCCAGCATCTTTTCAAATACCGCGTTAATGTACTGGTCCTGCTTGCTATCCAGCATATACGCAGGCTTGCCACCGGGTGCAAACATGGGCAGGTCTTTTAAACTGCCGCGGATATGCTCGGTAAAAAAAGCATCCTTAAAAATACAAAAACGGCCCGTGGGAGAGTCGGCCACCGGCTCCATTTTATAAGGTACATTAGGGTTAAAAAACAGCAGTGCGGTCCCTGCCACTTCAATACTTTTATCAGCATAATGATACCGCTGGTGTCCCCTTACCAGGGAAATTTTATAAAACTCCCGCCGGCTGTAACGCATGGGCGGCTTACCGGAACCCACATTATCTTCTATGCGGAACACATTAAAATGCCTCGGGTCCTGCTGCGCCCCGGGGGGAAGTTGATTGAATTTTTGCCTGTAAAAATCTTCCAGTGTTTCTGTTGTCGCCATGCTTGTTTTTTAAATTATGCTTTACGGTCGGCACCCTGTCTTTCCAGCATCCAGCCGGGGTATTCCGGGCTTAGTTTACTGGCTGTATCCAGCTGCTCCAATTCAGCCGCGTCAAGGGTTACCGTTGTCGCCTTGATATTGTCGTCCAGTTGCTCCGGCCTTTTAGCGCCAATTATAATAGAACTTACCACGGGCTGGTGCAGTAACCAGGCCAATGCAATTTGCGCCACCGATACCTTTTTAGTTGTGGCAATCGCCTGCATCACATCAATAATGTCATAAGCTTTTTCTTTATTAATGGGTGGAAAATCAAATGCCGTACGGCGGCCATCTTCTGCACCCTGTTGCCGGGTATATTTACCACTTAAAAATCCTCCAGCCAGCGGGCTCCACACCATCAATCCCAACTGCTGGTCTTTTAGCAGCGGTACAAGTTCTCTTTCCAGGTCGCGGCCGGCAACGGTGTAATACGCCTGCAGCGATACAAATTTAGCATATCCTTTTCGCTCACTTATACCCAACGCTTTCATCAGTTGCCACGCCGCCAGGTTGCTGCAGCCAATGTAGCGTACTTTGCCACTATTCACCAGCGTATCCAGCGCATGCAGGGTTTCTTCAAAAGGGGTAATGGCATCAAAGCCATGTACCTGGTACAGGTCAATGTAATCCAGTTGTAATCTTTTCAGGCTTTCATCTGCCTGCTGCAAAATATGTTTGCGGGTAAGCCCGGATTGGTTGGGGCCATCGCCCATCTTGCCCCTTACCTTGGTAGCAATCACCAGGTCGTCGCGGTGCAAGCCCAGGTTCCGGATGGCCTGGCCGGTGAGTTGTTCGCTGAGGCCCTCGCTGTAAACATTAGCGGTATCAATAAAATTAATGCCGGCATCCACCGATTTTTTTACCAATGTGTCTACTTCAGTTTGTGGCAAAGTGCCAATAGCGGTCCACATGCCTTTGCCGCCAAAGGTCATGGTGCCGAGGCAAAGTTCAGATACTTTTAGTCCGGTATTGCCAAGCAGGTTATACTTCATGTTGTGTTGTTTTTTCTATGATCAATATTAATTCCCAGGTGGGCGAATGATTGTACTACAAAATTATAACAGGTGCTGCAACAACCATTGCGGTTTTCAAACCAATGATTGTACAATTCAAACAATGCATACAGACGGTGCAGCAAATTGCCTGCCTGTTATTGTTCAATGCAAACAACAGGGCATAAAAAAGCCACCCTGCATTCCAACAAAGCGGCATTGTAAACCCACAAAAAAAATGATGGATTGTATTTACGCCAGGCATTTAATTCACAAGAGGTTTTGCATTTTGAGAGGATCGGGCCATCCTCCTGCCTGACCGAGCTTGCATGTTTCCCTTATCTTTTAATTATTTTTTGAGTAAGTCCATTGGCCAATTTTAAGATATAAATACCGGCAGGGTAGCTGCTTAAGTTCAATACACATGAGGTAGATTGAATGGCAAACCCCAACATTATTTTACCATCGCAATTAGTAATAACCGCTTTTGTATTTAACAGGTTGGAGCCTGTGTTTAACCTTACCATACCGTCTGTAGGGTTGGGAAAAACAGCAACAGTATTCAGCATCCGCGGAATTAATTTGCTTACGGGAGAGTAGGCAAAACCGCCATTTTTATCCACTTGCTGTATCCTGTACAAAAGCCCGTCAGTAGCCGGCGCAGCATCGGTAAAGGCGTATCTTTTTGTACCATCCCCTTTGCTGGCAACCGTCCCAACATTCATAAACTGTTTGCCATCGTTGCTTTGTTGTACAATGTAGCGGTCGGTATTGGTTTCCTGGATCGTCCAGTTGAATGTGGCCTGGTGCTGATCGTTTATATCACCAGACACTTGCAGCCATTTAACAGCCATGGTGGTTAAGTGACAAATATTTACATCGTTTACTGTTGGTAAAGCATACCCATTGGTAGCATTTAGATACGCTTTGTATTGAATGTATTGCACATTGGTAAACTGCAAAAGTGAAGTGTTGGTGTTGGTAAAATAGCTGGCGGCGGTACCATCCGGACCAACAAATGTAAAAGGTCCTGCGGTATGGTTGCTGGCCGCTACCTGGAACTTAACATCGGTTCCTGCTGGTTTGTTAGCTGTAAAGCCAAGGCCGCTGAATGTTAATAAAGCACCGGCATTCTGCACCTGTGAGGTAAAGTCGCCGGCAATGGGGTTGGGGTTTACCATGTAGGTTGTAAAACGTACATCAGTAGAGCCGGGTGTAAGTGGTATAGACCATACAGTGCCTGAAGATGCGCCACAGATATTTGTTCCGCCTGCATATACATCACCGGTGCTGCGTTGAATGGCATAACTGCCTGCAGATGGTTTGGCCAACGGATGAATGACGATGGCGTACATGGTACCGGCAGTTAAAGTGGCCGGGCTGGTAAAATTAGCAACCACATCTATAGCAGTGCCTGAATTAAAACCTGCGATGGTACCCGTGGCCAGGGCCGCGCCGGTTGGTTTTGCAGCAGCAGTAGCTTTTATTTCAACCACAAGATCCGGCGTAGTGCCCGTGCAGCTGCTGCAAAAAAGGCTGACAGCAATTTTAGCCAGGCTGCCACTGATAGCAGGTGTAAATGTTTGTCCGCCGTAACTGGTAGGTGTAAGCGCTGTACCGGTATTGCTTAATAAAGCATTTTGTTGGTCAATAACCAAAGCTGGTAAAGTAATATCTCCCGGGCTGCTTAACAGATCAACATTGTTGACAGTACCCGTTAAAAAATCGGTTTGACTACTTTCCTTCTGGCAAATTTGTGCGGTGGTTGTTTGTATATAAAGAGCCTGTAAAAGCAGGGCGAAACAAAATGATATGTAAAAGTGCTGTTTCATAGCTGGTAGTTTTGTGTTTCGGATTAAATGCTGCGAGGTACAATTGCAATGTGTTTTGTAACGATACCAATGCAACTGCAAATTATAATTCTACAACTTGCTTTGCTGTAGAATAACTAGGTAAAAACGTCCGTAAAAACGGCTGGTGGGGTAGTAAAGTTCCGCAGCTCATCAGCCATTTATTGGCAATTTTTTTTTAAAGGGAACAGTTCCTGAAAAAGGAATAAGTTCTGCAATGCGGACGGTTTATATCAAGGCATAATAAGCTTGCCGGCCAATAAATAGCGGGTTGTGATTAAGACTTATGGTACTTTTTATTGTTGTAACTGTATTGCCTTGTCTTGTAACGGCCTGCTTCGGCCAGGCTAGCTTAGTCATCCGCTGCGGTTAACAACTGCTAACCGGAAGTAGCAAGGTTGGAGGGTATTTAATTAGAGTATATATTTTTACCGCTGTCGATTCGCTGTGCTGCCACGTGCGTGGAGGTCAATAAAAAAAAGGTCAATTTTCAATAGTGAAAATTGACCTTTTATATAATGAAAGGTAATCCTTGTTGTTAATATCTGTCATGGCCATGGTGTCTTCCCCGATCGTGCCATTCACGGCCGCCATTGCCACGATAGTAGCCATCGTCATTTCTCCACCTGGGTTCATAAGAGCGCTCCCGGTCATCCCGGTATCTTTCATTGCGGCCGTAGCTAATAAAACGCTCGTTGGGATGACCCCGGTAACCAGCGTAGCGGCGGCGGTAGAAGTCATTCCGCAGGTAAGGCCTTGGCTCGTTGACCATTATTTTGTTACAGTGGTACAAATCATAATTGCGGTAGCGATCAGGTAAGGCGCCGGCGAAAACCCAGTCACCACCCTGCAGGTAAATAAACTGTCTTTGGGGTACATCATAGTAAGCATCAATATCCGGCATATAATAGTAGGCAGCTTGCTCGTACCCAACGGGGCACCATGCCGGACGAACCCCAATATTTACATTGATGTGAACCTGTGCTGCAGCTTCAAAGGCGATACTGCCTGTAATCAGCGCCAGTACCAATAGTAGTTTTTTATTCATGTGGTTGGTTATGTTTTTGTAAAATCAAAACCAATGCCAATAGCGGGAAGCACTTTTTTATGGACGCTTTTTTTTAAAGTATAGTCGCCAAAAAAAATCATCAAATGCAGACTGGATGCCAGTAAGGATGTAACCACTGTTGTAATTTTTAATTTGTTAAATAAATTGACGGGCTAATGGAAGCACCCTTATCGGTGTAGCAGGCGAGTAATACTTAGGAGAAGGATGGCTTGCAACGAATCGTTGGTGAACATTTTTTATGGATGCGGCTTTGATTTAAATCGGCCATCTTCTGTATAAAATCCCTGAATTAGGAAGTGGGTACAAAGAAAGAAGCGGAGTGGTTAGTGAGGATGCAAACCACTTGAGGCTTTAGGCAAAATCTTGTACGGGCATTTTTATAACTATTTATCATACTGCTCTATCCAGGCAAAATGTTTTTGATAGATAGCTTGTTTATTTTGTTGTATAAAAAGCAGGAAGGCTTTTGCTACCTCAGACATTTTCTTTTGCCTGAGCCAGATCAATCGCCAGTTCTCGGTTAATGGCAAACCCTTTACGGGTATTATTTTTATTTCTTTTTGTTTCAATTCGTTTTTAATACTTAAAATAGATTGTATGGAAAAGCCTAGTCCGGCAATCACCGCTTGCTTAACGGCTTCGCTGGATGTCAGTTCCAGTTTTACATGCGGAACAATATTGGCTTTTTGAAAATACCGCTGCATCGTTACCCTTGTGCCCGAACCTTCTTCCCGGTAAATAAGCGGAATGCTATCGAATACGGCTTTACTGGATTGTTTTGCGATTGCGATTTTGGTGTCGGTAGCGCTGGTTAAAAATAATTTATTGGGTAATAATATTTCCTGTTCAATTTCCAATGTTGCAGGTAAAACAGAAACCAGTGAAAAGTCAACTTCATTTTGTTCCAGGCTTTTTACAACTTTGGTTTTGTTGGTAACGTCCATCACCAAATCTATATTTGGATTTGTCTTTAAAAAATCTTTCAGGTAATAAGGCATTACATATTTACCGGTTGAAGCCACTGATAATTTTAATCTACCCGAAAGGATGCCTTTAAAACTTTGCGTCTGGTAATTGATGGAGGCTACTTCTTTTAAAATCCGGTCAGCAATCTGGTATAGCTCCCGGCCAAAATCGGTGATGTATAATTTTCTGCCTACTACTTCCGTAAGAGCGATATCAAACTGGGCCTGTAAATTTTTGATTTGAATAGATACGGCGGGCTGCGTCATGTGCAACTCAACAGACGCCTTGGTAATACTTTGATTTTGTACCACTATCATAAAAACCTTCAGTTGCTGCAGGGTGAAATTCATAAAAATAATTTATGGTTTGTATAATAAAGATAAATGAAAGTATATGAATAAACCAATGCAATTTTGCGACATAAAATATTTATCAATGACAAAAATTACAGTAGCAAAAGGCGATGGCATTGGCCCCGAAATTATGGATGCCACGTTAAAAATTATTATAGCCGCAGGTGCCGATATTTCAATAGATGAAATTGAAGTAGGTGAAAAAGTTTACCTGGCGGGTAACCTGGCAGGTATAGCCAAAGAATCGTGGGATGTAATTCGCCGCAATAAGATTTTTTTGAAAGCCCCGATTACCACACCCCAGGGCGGCGGATATAAAAGCCTGAATGTAACCACCCGCAAGTTTTTGGGGTTGTACTCCAATGTACGTCCCTGCAACAGCCTTCATCCTTTTGTAAAAACAAAACATCCGCAAATGGATATTGTAATCATTAGGGAAAATGAAGAAGACCTGTATGCCGGTATTGAACACCAGCAAACTGATGAGGTTGTACAATGTTTAAAATTAATTAGCCGCCCCGGCTGCGAAAAAATTGTGCGGTATGCTTTTGAATATGCCAAACAATACGGCCGTAAAAAAGTAACCTGCTTTACAAAAGATAATATCATGAAACAAACCGATGGATTGTTTCACCAGGTATTTGATGAGATAGCGAAAGAATATCCTGCTATTGAGAATGAACACTGGATAATTGATATTGGCGCAGCAAAGATGGCAGACACACCTGAAATTTTTGATGTGATTGTAATGCCAAATTTATACGGCGATGTATTGTCTGATGTGGCTGCACAAATAACCGGCTCAGTGGGTTTGGCGGGTTCTGCCAACATTGGCGAGCAGTGCGCTATGTTTGAAGCAATACACGGCTCAGCACCAAGAGTGGCTAATCAAAACAGGGCTAACCCTTCCGGCTTATTACAAGGCGCAGTGATGATGCTGAATCATATTGGCCAGGGCGCTATAGCAGAAAGAGTGCAAAACGCCTGGCTTAAAACCATCGAGGATGGCATACACACGTACGATATTTTTAAAGAAGGAACCAGCAAACAAAAAGTAGGCACTAAAGAATTTGCTGAAGCGGTGATCAATAACCTGGGGCAGCAGCCGGCAATTTTGAAATCAGTTAGGTACGATAAAAATTCGGCGTTGGTACTACCAAAATACCAAAGAAAAGAGCCTATGAATAAAGAGCTGGCTGGGGTAGATGTTTTCGTTGACTGGAGAGCAGGTAGCCCTAATGAACTTGCAGGAGTTGTACAACAATTAAATAGTGTAAATGCGGAACTGACCATGATTACCAACCGCGGAATTAAAGTGTGGCCGGAAGGTTTTGAAGAAACCTTTTGCACCGATCACTGGCGCTGCCGCTTTAAGCCAATTAACGGAAATGCGTTCACTAAAAATCATATTATAGACTTATTGCAAAAGGCAACCAAAATAGATATAGACACAATCAAAACAGAAAACCTGTATTCATTCGACGGCAAACCAGCTTTTTCACTCGGACAGGGTCAATAAAAATAATAAAACAACATATCATGAAACTACAGCTTATCCACGGTCAATTTACTGCACAGGATGCCATTGACATTGTCACACAATTAACCAATGTGAAAATTAAATTTCACGAAAATAAAATAGCCAACAGTGATGGCGAGGAAACGATTAAAATGAGAGAAAATAGGATTAAAGATTTGCAGCAAGACCTGCGAAATGTAAGGGAACATATCCTCTCCAATGGCGAGTCCATTTCAATGGAGTCTGCGATTCAGCTTGCGTAAATAATGTGTTGAATAATTGAAAAAATAATGTGTTCAAATATCATTATTCATTTTTATGATACTGCTTTTGTTGGTTGTTGGTATTTTTCTTCCTTCTAATAACAAATGCGCTAATTAATTATTGAATAAGTATCCTAACAGTACTTATCGAATACAATCTTTTTCGCTGGTTGGCTAACAAAACTTGTAAAGAATATTATGAAAGTAAATCAACACATCAAATTCATTGAAGGGAAGTTTTGCCCTGAAGAGGCAAAGGAGTTATTGGTAAATCTGATAAATAATAAAATACAATTCCATACAATGAAAAATTTCAGTTCAGAAGAGCGATTTGGCAAGCCGGTCGAGGGATCACAAAAAAGAATTACGGAGTTGAAGGAATCAAGAGAAAAAATCATTTTAATGATCCGGCAGGCTGTAGATGAAAAAGCCCATCTAAGAATAGAATCAGCTATCAATATCGCTTTGGAAAAATAACAATATCATCTTTTACTCAACAGCATGGCAGACGACAATAAAATATCGCCGGGAAACTCACTTAAAAAAATTTATCAAATCCTGCACCTTGATAGAAAAGATATTTCGGCTATTTACATGTTTGCCATCTTAGCAGGCATGGTGCAGCTTTCGTTGCCTCTTGGTATTCAAACTATCATTGGTTTTGTAATGGCAGGTTCTGTCTCTACTTCCATTGTAATATTAATTGTACTGGTAGTTACCGGTACTTTTTTGAATGGATTGCTGCAGGTAAAACAACTGAGTGTAATTGAAAAATTAAAACAGAAAATTTTCCTGCGGCATGCCCTGGAATTTAGTGACCGGCTCCCTAAATTAGATGTGGAGAAATTGGATAACTATCATTTACCTGAATTAGTCAACCGTTTTTTTGATACCATCTCTTTACAAAAAGGATTAGAAAAATTATTATTGGATCTTCCCACCGCCATTATCCAGATTTTATTGGGTTTGCTGTTGCTTTCTTTTTATCACCCGGTTTTTATTGGGTTTGGTATAGCGCTGTTAACCATCGTAATTCTCATTATACGCTCCACATCTCAACAGGGTTTGTCTGCGGCAATGCAATCGAGCGATGAAAAATATAAAACCGTAGCCTGGCTGCAGGAAACTGCCCGGCTGGTCAATTCTTTTAAATATTCAAACGGGGCCTATCATGTTAACCGAACAGATAACCTTATTGTTAAACACCTCGAGGCCAGGACAAGTTATTTTAAAATTTTGTTGCTTCAATTCTGGAGCCTGATTTCGTTTAAAATTATCGTCACCGCATCCATGTTGATAGTGGGTACAGTATTGCTGGTTGATCAACAAATTAACGTAGGGCAGTTTATCGCAGCGGATATTGTTATTATTACAATTATAGGCTCGGTAGAAAAATTAATTGTAAGCCTTGATAAAATTTATGATGCCATGGTATCAGTAGAAAAACTAGGCAAGGTAACAGAAGCGGTAACAGAAACAAGTGGCACAATAGAACTGGCTGATAGCAACCAGGGCGTTAGCATACAATTCAGCAATGTAAATTATGCTTACAACGATAATGCTCCAACTTTAAATGATATAAATCTTTCATTAGCACCGGGGCAATGGGGCCAGGTGTCGGGAAAATCCGGCTCTGGAAAATCTACTTTGCTTAGGTTACTTACAGGTGCCTACAAAAAATTTGAAGGAGTAATTTTGATTGATGGCCAACCCATCGGCAGTTATAATTTACAAAGCCTTCGCCGGTTAACAGGTATTTTATTAAGCAGCCAGGATATTTTCCAAGGCACTTTGTGGGAAAATATTACGGTAGGCAATCAACAGGCATCGGTAAAGGATGTTACGGAATATGCATCCAAAATTGGACTGGCTGATTTTATACATAGCGACAAGCTAGGCCTTGCTATGTTACTGGATGGTATGGGAAAAAGGCTGCCCAAACATATACGCCAAAAGATATTATTGCTTCGGGCTTTGATTGGTAAACATCGCTTGCTGCTATTGGAAGAACCGTTTAAATATTTAAGTGCAACAGAAGTACAAGCCATCGTTAGCTGTTTGAAAGAAAAACAATATACTACAGTAATGATTGCAACTGAAAGCAACCACTTGCTTGAAGGGTGCAACAGTATGTTATCACTTTAAAATGAAATGTAATTACTATTGGTATGAATAATTTTATTGCAGCACATATAGAAGAGCAATCTAAGAACAGCGAATTGCTTTCTTTTAAAAAAGTATACGGGGTACATAAAAAAAGAAATATAAAATACTGGCTGTGGGGCATGTTGATGATAGCGGCTATCATTCTTTTTTTACCGTGGACACAAAACATAAGGGCTAAAGGAAAAGTGACCACGCTGCGCCAGGAGCAAAGGCCGCAGGAATTAAATACAATTATACCCGGGCGTATTATCAAATGGTATATTAAAGAAGGGGACTATGTAAAAAAAGGGGATACCATTTTGCAGTTGGGTGAAGTGAAAGTTGATTATTTTGATCCTGCCTTATTGGCAAGAACACAACAACAGATAGTTGCCAAACAACAAAGTATTGCAGGGTATAAAAATAAAATCGCTACTACCCAAACACAGGCAGGCGCATTAAGCGAGGGAAGGGTATTAAAATTACAATCGCTGGATAATAAATTATTGCAGCAGCAATTGAAAGCAGCCAGCGACAGCGCTGATTTAATAGCAGTAAAAAATGAATTGCTGGTGTACACCCGGCAAATAGATGCCGCAAAACAAATGCTGGATAGTGGTGTTATTTCGCTGGTAGATTTTGAAAAAAGAAAAGTAAATTTTCAAACGGCAGGTGCAAAAAGAATAAGCGCCGAAAACAAATATCTGCAAAGTAAACAGGAGCTGATCAGTTTACAAATTGAAAAAAATAGTGCCATTCAGGATTATACGGATAAAATTTCAAAAGCTGAAGGGGATAAATTTTCCGCAGTATCCAATGCTGCATCAACAGAAGCGGATGTGGCAAAGCTGCAAAATTTGTATGCCAATTATGATGTGAGAAATCAGTTGTACTATATCATCGCACCCCAGGATGGACAGGTGATAAAAGCAAAAAAAGCGGGTTTAAATGAAATGTTGAAAGAAGGTGAAAATGATTGTGGAAATTGTACCGGATGCGATTCAATATGCCGTTGAATTATTCATCGATCCTATGGATTTGCCGCTGGTAAATATCGGCCAAAAGGTAAGGTTTGTTTTTGATGGATTTCCGGTAGTAGTTTTTAGTGGATGGCCTAAAAGTAGTTACGGCACATTTGGAGGCACCGTTTCATCTGTTGAAACATCCGTAAGCAGCAACGGCAAATTCAGGGTATTGGTAGCCGAAGATATGGCTGAAAAAAAATGGCCCCAACAATTAAGAATGGGAGGCGGTGCCAACGGAATTGCGTTGCTAAAAGATGTTAGTATTTATTACGAATTGTGGCGAAATATAAATGGTTTTCCACCGGAGTATTACAAGCCCGGAAATGAAAACGCAAACAAAAAAGAAGGATAAAGAATAAAAGATGAAAGTATCTATTGTATGGTTGGTGGTATTTATATTGATCACTCAAAATGTTTTGGCACAATCAGCGCAGCAGCAGGTGCTGACACTGGATAATTTTATTGACCAGGTAAAAAAGTACCACCCAATTGCCAGGCAGGCTGATATACAAATTGATAAAGCCAATGCTGAACTGCTGACAGCCAGAGGCAACTTTGACCCGTTCTTTCAATTTGATGCCAGTAACAAAACCTTTGGCAGTAAAAACTATTATTATTACAATAATCCAGAACTGAGTATGCCTTTGCCGGTAGGTAATGTAAAAGCTGGGCTGGAGCAAAATGGAGGTAATTTTTTATCATCAGAAATAAGCAGCGGCAAAACAAGTTACCTGGGGGTAGAAATGCCGCTTGCAAAAGGCTTGTTAATGGATAAAAGGCGGGCCACCTTGCAGCAGGCAAAAATATTTACGCAACAAAGTGCACAGGAGCGTTTGATTGTACTCAATAATTTATTGTTTGAATCTTATATTGCTTATTGGCAATGGTCGGCTACTCACCAACAGTACTTAACCTACAGCAAATTTGTTGAAATAGCGGATAAAAGATTGCGGCTGGTTCGTATTGCTTTTACCAATGGCGACAGGGCTTTGATAGACACTACCGAAGCCTTTACACAATTTCAAAATTACCAGTTAATGCAAATGGAAGCAATGGTGAAATGGAAAAACGCAGCTATTGAATTATCGAATTATTTATGGAAAGACAATGACAGTTTTTATTTGTTGGAGGAGACTGTTTCGCCCGAATATTTTACGCCACTCAATGATATGGCAGACAAGAATATCACTGATTTAATTAAACAATCCACAGTGCAAAACCCGGCGTTGAAATTGTACGATTATAAATTAAGCAGCCTGGAAATAGAGCGCAAACTAAAACGTCAAAACCTGTTGCCGTATTTTACAGTAAAGGCCAACCTGCTAAATAAAAACTACAATGTGTTTAAAGGGGTTAATGCGGCTTTTATTGAAAACAATTATAAATGGGGCATCGATTTTAAAATTCCGTTATTTTTAAGAGAAGCCCGTGGGGAATATAAAAAGGTACAGTTAAAAATAAAAGAAACCAATATAGAATTGCAATATAAGCGCCAGCAAACAGACAATAAAATCCGCACATACCTGAATGATTATACCGCATTAAAGCAACAGTTGCAGACGCTTCAAAATATGTACAACAATTATCAGCAATTATTAAAAAGCGAAGAAATTAAATTTGAACAAGGTGAAAGTTCTCTTTTTTTAATCAACAGCCGCGAAACTAAATTGATTGAAACATTGCAAAAACAAATTGAAGTAACCAATAAGTTTTATAAAGCAAAGTATGCGGTGGAATGGGCTGCAGGTTTATTGAAATGATCATAAAAATTCCCTAATGGCAAAAGATCTTCCAGCCTTGGGATAAATGGCTACAATTTGAACTTCACCCACCAGAATTTCTACAACATTACAAAGTAGTTTAGTGCTAAATTTAGCCAATGAAATTATTGGTGGTAGAAGATGAGCTCAGCCTGTTGCAAAGTATAACCGAATATTTTGAACAGGAATTTTTTGCGGTGGATGGCGTAAGCACTTATAACGCGGCCATCAAAAAAATAGAAGAGGCTGACTACGCCTGTATTATTTTAGATATCAACCTGCCAGATGGGAACGGCTTACAGCTGCTGCAGCAGCTGCGCCGCTTAAAAAAAGAGGATGGTGTGATTATTATTTCAGCAAGACATTCGGTGGAAGATAAAATCGACGGACTAAACCTGGGCGCAGATGATTATATCAGTAAACCCTTTCATTTGTCTGAATTGAATGCGAGGGTAAAAGCGCTGATCAGGAGAAAATATGGGCATGGTGTAAACCTCCTGCAATCCGGTAACCTGCATTTGGATTTATTGTCGCGGTCTGCAACCTGCAGCAACCAGCCGCTGGTACTTACAAAAAATGAATATGATTTACTGGCCTTTTTGCTAAACAATAAAAACAGGGTCGTAAGCAAGCAGGCCATTGCGGAACATATTTATGGAGACCAGGCAGACAATATGCCTTCCTTTGATTTTGTGTATTCGCATATTAAAAATCTAAAGAAGAAATTGAAAGAAAAGGGCTGCGACGATATTGTACAAACGGTGTATGGATTAGGTTATAAAGTAGCTGTATGAGCAAACAATTACTACAAAGAAATACAAAAACATTGCTGGTGTGGCTGCCACTGATACTCGTGGTATGCAGCGTTATTTTTTATGTATTGATGCGGATGCAGGCGCACCACATGCAGCAAAAGCAGTTGTTGTTAAAGCAGCAAAATGTATGGAGCACATTCATTGCAAAACAGGGAAATATAGAAAGACGGATTATCGGCGAATATGAAATAAAAGAAGGTGATAATGGCATACAACCTTTAGGGAATGAGCTTTCGGATACAACGATCTACTATGCTGCCGAAAATAAAAGCCTTCCTTTCCAGGTGCTCACCAAACAGTTTTCATGGAATGGCCAACACTTCCAGCTAACAACCTTTGTTTCTTCTGCCGAAATCAGCCACCTTATTATTAAAGTATTTTTAATTGAAATTGTCATTTTGTGTTTATTGCTGGTGGCCATTGTTTTTTTTAATAATAAAAGTTCCGGCACATTGTGGCAACCATTTTTTTCGACCATAAAAAAAGTAAATACCTACGACATTACCAGGGCGCAGCAACTCTTATTACCGGAAGATACCGGCACCACAGAGTTTGATGAATTAAATAAAGTGGTGAACAACCTGGTCGCAAATGTAAATACGGCCTATTTGCACCAAAAACAATTTGTTGAAAATGCCTCGCACGAGATGCAAACGCCACTGGCTATCATCCGCTCAAAACTGGAGCTGCTGATCAACCAGCCCGATATCACCGAAAAGGCCGCCCTGCTGCTGGCAGATATTACAGAAGCCAATGACAGGCTAAGCCTGATGAACCGTACACTGTTGTTGCTGGCAAAAATTGAGAACAATCAATTCCCTGAAACCGGGTCAATCAATGTGTCGGTATTGTTGCAAAATGTGGTCAATAATTTTGAGCAGTATTACGATGATTTTCCGCAAGTGGAAAAGGACGTTGAAGAAAATGTAATTGTAAATGCCAACCGGTCATTGATAGAAATACTCGTTTCTAACCTGGTTAAAAACGCCATTGAACACAATATACCCAACGGCAATATATCGCTCCAGCTTTCCATCACCCAGCTCATTATTAAAAATACCGGCTCGCCGCTACAGGTAAATGGCGAAGAATTATTTGAGCGTTTTAAAAAGGGATCACACCAAACAAAAACCACCGGGCTGGGCCTGGCGCTGGTAAAGCAAATCTGCTCGTTGTATGGTTACGGCCTGGCGTATGAATACGCTGAGGGCTGGCATACATTGATGATAACATTCGTCTAAGCCCGTCGCCAGAATTTCTACAAAATCGCCGTTTAGCTTTGAAGGGATTAAAAAACCGGTAATAAAGCATGAATAAATACAGGAATTTACTCGCCTGTTGTATGGCAATTATCCTCGTCGGCACCGTAGCAGCTCAAACAACAGATACCCTCATTGATTTGAAGGGAGCCGTACAACTTGCTTCACAACGATATCACTTGCTGAAGTCAGCACAATATGAGCTGGATGCGGCTGATAGGTACACCGATGTGTTAAAATATAGCAGGCTGCCCTCCATTGATGCAAGCTACCAGGCGGGCATTGGTACAGCCAACAACCTTACCGGTATATTTTACCCGGGTAACCTGCTGCCGATATCAGGCCCACCTTCTGTAAACAATAATTATAACCCTGCCACCGGCAGTGCCGCCAGTGTGTTGCTAAACTGGCAGGCCCTCACTTTCGGGCAAAGGGATGCACAAATAAATGGTTCGGTCGCGGAAGCGAATACAAAAAAAGCTTCGCTAAGGCAAGCCTTGTTTCAACACACCATCAATGTAATCAGCACCTACCTTGATTTATTGCTGGCTTATGACATGGTAACTATTCACCAGCGCAATATTGAGCGCAACCAGGCCAACCTGCGGCAAAGCCGGGTATTGGTAAACAGCGGTATTAAACCGGGGGTAGATACGGCTTTGTTTTTATCAGAATTGTCAAAAGCCAAAATTGATTTATTAAACGCCAGAAGGCAATTACTGGTAGACCAGTTACAGTTGTCTCAACTCATTGTAACCGCCGGGTTGACAGTTCCAAAAGATACTGCCTTTCTGCAACGCCTGCCCGATGCGCCTGCCCTGGCAGATGGTTCATTTGCCAATAGCCCGCTTATTCAATTAGATCAAAGCCAGCTGGCCTTAAGCAAATCAAAAACCTTGTTGTTAAAGAAGTCTTTCTTACCTAAGCTAACTGTTTGGGGTACCGGCTTTGCACGGGGCTCCGGGTTTCAGCCAGACGGCACCATCAAAACCGTTGATGGGTTGGGATTGAGTCGTTTTAATTATGGTGCCGGCGTACAGCTTGTTTTTCCGATTATGAAATATGGTGAGGTAAAAAGGCAACTGTTGCAACAGGATTTTTTATCCAAAGCGGCCGAAGAAAAAATAGCAGAGAGCAACGCTTTGCTCAGCACACAGCAACGCATTGCCAACACTACCTTTGATAACAGCATTGCCGTTGCGAAAGAAACACAGCAACAATTAAAATCGGGCCAGTATGCTTTTAATGCCATGCAGATACGCTACAACACCGGCCTGGTAAATTTTGCAGACCTGATACAGGCGCAATATAATTTGGTAAGGGCAGAATTGGATATCAAAAAATCATATTGGGATGCCTGGAAAGCCTTGTTGTTGCAGGCCGCCGTAGCGGGTGATGAAAACAGTTTCTTAAATGCCATTCAATAAGCAGCATGATTAAATTAATACAGTTTGCACTTCGGAAACCCGTCACCATATTGGTGTTGGTACTGGGCATCCTTATATTTTCTGTACTGGCTATCCGAAAATCTGCGGTCGATATTTTTCCCGCCATCAATGCGCCGACCATTTATGTGGCGCAAACGTATGGAGGGCTATCGCCGCAACAGGTAGAAGGATTTGTGACTTCTTATTACGAGTATCACTTTTTATACATCACCGGTATTAAAGCGGTGGAGAGTAGATCGATACAAGGGTTGGCCCTGATAAAATTGCAGTTTCATGAAGGTACCGATATGGCCAATGCAATGGCAGAAACGATCAGCTATGTAAACCGGGCACGTTCTTTTATGCCGCCGGGTACATTGCCACCTTTTGTTATGCGCTACGATGCAGGCTCTGTACCCGTAGGCCAGTTGGTGTTCTCCAGCGAAAGCCGTTCGCTCAATGAAATACAGGACCTGGCATTGTTTAAAGTGCGGCCGATGTTTGCAGCATTGCAAGGTGTATCTGCGCCGCCACCACTGGGTGGTAATCAAAAAACAATTGTAATAAAAGCCGATCCCGAAAGATTAAGAAGTTACAATTTAACAGCTGATGAAGTAGTGGCTGCCATCGCAAAAAATAATTCTATATTGCCGGCCGGTAATATCAGGGTGGGAGATAAGGCAGTCATCACGCCATCCAATAGTGTGGTAGATGATTTTAAGGAACTGGAAAACGTGGCCGTAAAAAATGTGGACGGCACACCGGTGTATGTGAAGGACGTGGCAGCCGTAACAACCGGAGCCGATATCACTCCAGGTTACGCATTGGTAAATGGCAAACGGACTGTGTATATTCCCGTAACAAAAAGAGCAGATGCTTCAACCTGGGACGTTGTACAATCCTTAAAAAAGGCGTTGCCTGATATGCAGGCCGCCATACCGGAAGACATAAAAGTAACTTACGAGTTTGATCAGTCGGGCTATGTAAGCAATTCATTGCAAAGCTTGTTGGTAGAAGGTTTGCTGGGAGCGTTTCTTACCGGCCTGGTGGTGTTGCTCTTTTTAAAAGACTGGAGAAGTGCGTTGATTATTGTGATCAATATTCCGCTGGCTTTGCTGGTATCGGTGGTGGCGTTGTATTTATGCGGACAAACCATCAATATCATGACCCTCGGCGGATTGGCGCTGGCGGTGGGAATTTTAGTAGATGAATCCACCGTTACTATTGAAAATATTCACCACCATTTGGAAATGGGCAAGGCTACCTCAAGAGCCATTTGGGATGCCTGTAAAGAAATTGCCGTTCCCAAATTACTGATCCTGCTGAGCATCCTGGCAGTATTTGTTCCTGCGCTCTTTATGACAGGGGTACCTAAATCAATGTTTATGCCCTTGTCGCTGGCAGTAGGTTTTGCGATGATCGCTTCCTTCTTATTATCCCAAACTTTAGTACCGGTATTGGCCAATTGGTTTATTAAGAATGGCCACGCCAAAACAACAGAAGATAAATTAGCAGGCGCTAAAAAACGATTGAGTGGCGCCATACAAAAATCAACAAAGGAGCGTATAATCATTGTTCCGCTTGTATTGATGGTATTGTTGCTGTCTGCCTGGCTGGGGTATAAAAAAAGCGGTACCGAAATATTTCCAAAGGTTGATGCAGGACAAATGCAGGTCCGCTTGCGCCTGCCGGCCGGCACCAGGATTGAACGCACGGAAGACGCAACAAAAAAAATCTTATCACTCATTGATAGTATCGCCGGAAAAGATAAGGTGGCCATCACTTCCGCTTATGTTGGTTTGCACCCACAATCGTATGCTATCACGCCCATATTTTTATACACAAGCGGTCCGCATGAGGCATTGCTTAAAGTAAATCTTATAAAAAACGCCGGCATCAATATTGAAAATTTAAAAGAACAATTAAGGACAGCCGTAAGTAAAAATATTCCTGATGCCGCCTTGTCTTTTGAGCCCGCAGATTTGGTAGACCAGGTAATGAGCCTTGGTACCAACAACCCGGTAGAGCTGGTGGTGCAGGGAAAAAATTTAGCGCAGAGCCGTGAGATTGCAGACAAACTAAAAAGCGCTTTGATAAAAATTGATTACCTGCGGGATGTGCAGGTGGCACAGCCATTGGACTATCCCACTTTGCAAATAAATTACGACCGGGCAAGAATGGGGCAGATGAATATAACGGTTGACGAGGCTGGTAAATCAGTAACGGAAGCTACTTCCTCAAGCAGGTTAACGCAACCCATTTATTGGTTGGACAAAACAGCGGGCACTTCGTACCAGGTGCAGGTGGAGTATCCGCAAATGGGCATGAACAGTGCGGATCAACTGGACCAGGTTCCTGTTGGCAAAGCAAACGACAATGCGATTCATTTAAGAGATATTGCCGAACTAAAAAAAGGCAACTCCATTGGTGAATATGACCGCATCAACCAGCAACGTTTTATCACCATCACCGCCAACATTCATCACCAGGATTTAGGTACCGCTGTAAATGATGTGAACCAGCGTATTAAACAATTAGGCGAATTACCCGCAGGTGTAAAAGTATATTTAAGAGGCCAGTCAGACATGCTCACGCAAACCATCAATGAATTATCGCTCGGCTTGTTGCTGGCAGTGGTGGTGATTGGTTTACTGCTGGCGGCTTACTTTCAATCCTTCAAATTGTCACTCACGGTATTATCGGTTTTTCCGGGTGTGCTGGCGGGCTCCATGCTGTTGTTGTGGCTTACCGGCAACACGCTCAACATACAATCTTTTATGGGCAGTATTATGGCGCTTGGTGTGGCCGTTGCCAATGCCATTTTATTGGTGTCCAATGCAGAGCTGATCCGTTCGCAGCAAATCAACACCGGCATGATTGGCGCACAGGCAGCGGCGAACCGTTTCAGGCCCATCATCATGACAAGCATTGCCATGATAGCCGGTATGATACCCATGGCCATTGGATTGGGCGAAGGCAGTAAGCAAACAACACCATTGGCCATCGCCGTAATCGGCGGCTTATTGTTCAGTTCACTCATCAGTTTGTGGTTTATACCATTGGTGTACGATTTGGTAATGGGTAATAAAAAATCAATCAACAACTCACTCGATCCGAATGATGAAAATTCAATTTATTATGACAACCATATTTAAACATACCAGCCGCATGAGAATTTTTATACCGCTAGCTTTATTAATACTTGTTGCATCCTGCAACCAGGGCGAACCTGCACCCGCTGCAAAAAAACAGGAAGCAAAAATGGACACGGTAAAAGCGTTTATACTCGCAATGGATTCAGCGCAAAAAACAATTGTGTTGCCCGGCGATTTATTGCCTGATGAAAATGTGCAGATCAGGGCGAAGGTGCAGGGCTATATCAGCACCATAAAAGTTGATATTGGTTCAAAAGTTACAAAGGGGCAGGTGCTGGCATTGATCGATGCGCCGGAACTCAACACCCGCGTACAGGAATTAAACGCCAAAGAAAAAGCGGCGCAGTCGCGGTACCTGGCCAGCAAAGATTATTACGAACGAATTGGCACAGCCTCCAAATCAGACGGTGTAATAGCGGCCTCGGAATTAGAGCGTACAAAAAATCAATTGCAGGCAGATGAAGCGGAATACAAGGCAGCACAGTTTGCCGTATCCTCCAACAGGCAAATCGGCAATTACCTTGCTATCGTGGCGCCTTACAATGGTGTCATTACTAAACGCAATATCAATGTCGGTTCCTTTGTAGGCAGTGTGGGTGAAAAGCCTTTGTTTGAAATTGAAAACAATAAACTGTTGCGTTTAAGGGTGGCCGTTCCTGAAGTGTACACCAACGCCGTATTGATTGATAACACCGGCGATTTAACCACCCGTGCATTTCCCGATAAAAAATTTAAGGCAAAGCTGGTACGCAAATCCGGCAGCATTGACAATGATACCCGCAGTGAATTGTGGGAGTTTGAAATACCCAATACCACGGGTGAATTAAAGGCCGGCAGTTATGCCGATGTAAAGCTGCATTTTCTGCGCACGCAACCATCCTTTGTATTGCCAACCTCCGCGGTAGTAACCACCCTGGAAAAAAAGTTTGTCATAAAACTATCCAATAATACAACGCAGTGGATTGACGTAAGAGGTGGTTTTAACATGGGCGATAAACAGGAAATATTCGGCGACGTAAAAACCGGTGACACCTTGGTGTTAAAAGGTAATGAAGAATTAAAGCCAGGCAGGAAAGTGGCGGTTGCTTTTTCTAAATAATAAAAATGCCTGAGAACTTGAGTTTTTATTGTTGTCCGGGCTGGGAAGCTATGTGCGGCTTCAGTGGCGTCGCACTCTTGTACGATATTTCTTTTTTGAACTTTTATGGTAGCGGCTGAGTTGATTACTGCAAAAACGGGCGTTCGTTCGGTGGATTGTCCTAAGGGCAATTGGATTTGGCTTGGATTAATGATTTGATTTTCGATATCATTTTTTTTGGTTTACTTGCGGGAAGCAATATCAATTTACATGTTGGCTACCATTTTTTTGAGAATAGTATTAACTTCAAAAATTAATGGTCAATTTAATTTATTGAAACTCGCATTATTCGAAAAGTAAAATATTAGAACCTTATAGATTAATTAATGATGTACACTAAATTCAATTTTGCAAAAATCACCATCCTTATCATACTCAGTCCTTGTCTTGGTAGTTGTACTTATACAACAAAGAAGGTCAAAAATCCGGAATTTAAAATAGCCCTGGCTGAAGTAGCGAGTAATTTAAAAACTTTAGTTTCATTTGAACATGTAAATATTAATGGTACTGAAATAAGTACAAATGGAAAAATAAGCTCAAAACTTGCTGTTCAAATACTTAATGGTGTAAATATCCCAACAGACAATGTTGAACTTAAAGCTTTCCTGAGGCCCATTGCACATCAATTTAAACAGGAATTAAAAAATCAAAATGATTTCAACACATTTGAAATTGTTTTTGTAACAAAAAGTGTAGATGGGGCAATGGCAAGAACCGATTCAAGAGGCGCAATCTTTAAAGCTGAAGAACTATAAAAACAGCAAATTAACATTACTTTACCGGCGGGGTTTTCACAGCTGTGAGCAACTATTACAGCATGTTTTCATTGAAACCGCAATTAGCGCAAGTAACTCATCAAACCATTAAAAGCTTGCATGGGCAAAGGGATGCGGGGCGGGAGTTACAAAATTTAACTGCGTTCTGCGGCCGGGCGTCAAGGCATCCAGTCTAACGCAAGGCCCGAAACGTTAGCGATTATTTTGGACGACGTTTATAAACTTAAAACCAAAACAACAAAAATGAGAAATTTAATCAGCACACTTTTAACCGCAATTTGTATTTATGCTTGCAACCAGTCGCCAAAAACTGTTGACAATACCTCTGCATCAAATATAAAAGACACAAACTATATAGTGAAAACAGGTGGTTGTAAAATGATACAGGTTGATGGTAAGTACAATGTTTGGACAAAAAAAATCGGGGATGGCAAAATTAAAGTTTTACTGTTACACGGTGGCCCCGGTTTTTCACATGATTATATGGAGTGCTTTGAAGATTTCTTACCAAAAGAAGGAATGGAAATTTATTATTATGACCAGTTGGGATGTGGTAATTCTGATAAACCTTCTGATAGCTCTCTCTGGAACATCCCTCGTTATGTGGAAGAAGTAGAGCAGGTAAGAAAGGGGTTGGACTTAGATAGCTTTTACCTGCTGGGGCATTCATGGGGTAGTATGTTGGCAATGGAATATTTACAGAAATATCAACGCCATGTAAAAGGAGCCATTGTATCAAATATGACTGCCAGCGTTAAAAGTTATATCCCTTATGCAGAACATTTAAAAGATACCTTTTTTTCTAAAGCAGAAAAAGCCGAGTATGATTCTCTCGATAAGCTCAAATTATATGAATCTCCGGCATATCAAAATTTACTAATGACAAAATTGTATGCTCATGTTGTATGCCAAATGCCACTTGATCGTTGGCCGGAGCCATTGATGAGAGCTTTTAAAAAAGCTAATGAAACGATATATATTCAAATGCAAGGCGTTGATGAGTTTCATGTAACAGGCAATTTTAAAAATTGGGATATGTGGGACAGGTTGCCTAATATAAAAATACCTACTTTGGTCATTGGTGGCATGTATGATGAAATGAATCCTGACGATATAAAAAGGGAAGGAAAGCTTATTCCAAACAGTCGCACTTATTTGTGTCCAAATGGAAGTCACATGAGCATGTATGACGACCAGCAGAACTATTTTTCAAGTCTTATTGGATTTTTAAAAGACGTTGAAACCAATAAATTCGTAGCTGATAAAAAATAAATTAAGTAAATACGACTACAATAATCGCTAATAAATGTATTTACAAAAGCTGGGGTTGATGGAAGCAATTTTTTAAATTGTTCTTCGAATGTACCTGTGGCAAGGGCAGCCTGGACGGCGAGTGATGCGAGCTCCAATTATCGCAAGCAACACCTCAAGGCATGAATGATTGTATTTGCACAAGATGCAAATCGGGCAGGCTTTGGGCGTCTATGCATCTTGCCTATTACTGCTAAGCCTTACCCAACAAAACTAGGATAGTGTAATTAAGCCATCATCTTTTGCATAGCGTTTGCACGCCCCATAACATTGTGGTTAAAATGATATCAACAATATTCAACCGCACCCCCTAATCACTTTTGACTACTCTTTTCCCAATATCAAAAACGGCTATTGCATTTATGAATGAAAAGAATTAGATTTAATGCTGTCCCGGCGGGGTTTTCACAGCCTTCATCAACAATTACAAAGCGTTTTCCGTGAAACCCCGACGTCGCTTAATTTACCGTTAGCTTGCACTCGTTCTCCGTTTTTGGTAGCTTTAACTTATGGCAATCAAATTAAAACATAATGATACCTTTTCCACTTATTTTGTCACGTTTACTTGTGTAGAATGGATTTCTTTGTTTGAAATAACGAATGCTTATGACATGGTGTATAAATGGTTTGATGTTTTAAAAAGGGAACATAATGCTGATGTGGTTGCTTATGTAATCATGCCCAATCACCTGCATGTTATCCTGCATTTTCACGACGCAAAGTTCGATCTGAACACCATTGTTGCAAATGGTAAAAGATTTATGGCCTACGAAATAATTAACCGGTTGGAAGAGGCAGGGAATAGTAGTTTGCTCGGTAGGTTAGCAGAATTGGTTACTGAAAGGGAAAAGCGAAAAGGTCAGTTGCACAAAGTTTTCAAAAGTTCTTTTGACGCAAAGGCAATTATTACGCACTCTTTTTTGATGCAGAAAATAAACTATATCCATAATAATCCGGTTAGCGGAAAGTGGTTGCTGGCAAAGGATTTTGTTGAATATGAACACAGCAGTGCTTCGTATTACGAAATACAATTGGTAAGGCATTACCGGCCACTTCATTATTTGGATTTGTAAAATCCCTGCGGTTTAGAAAGTGGCCGCTTCCATTGATGCGGTGTATTCAACGTCGGGGTTTCACGGAGACTGCGTTATTATTTTTTAGTGCTTGCTGTGAAAACCCCTCTATGTTGAAATCCAAATTGTAGGCTTCATTTCTTAAAATATTTTTACTTTATCTTATAAAAACAACCTTCTCTAAGCAGACATTGTACTGTCACAAGCTGCAATTTTAAAAATTATTTTATTAGTTGATAAAACGCAAACTGCCGGGAGTAGTCATTTAATCTGTACCCTATAAAACTAAAATACAAAAAATGCTACAGGGGTTTTCTAGCGTTTTTTTATCAATTGTGCTTTTATAATGATATCGTTTATTCTATTATTCCTATTTGGTATTCCTGTTTGTTTTTCAAAACATACCTAATTCTGTTAAGTAGTTTTCGGGCTACTTTTATTATTGCTTTGTTTTGCTCCATTTTTGGCAACTGTTGCTTGTAATATAATAGCAGGGCAGGATCTTTTCTCACAGCAACCCATGCGCATTCAATTAAAACAGTTTTTACAAAAACATTCCCCCTTCTGCTTATCTTACCGATTCTTTCGTTATCGCCGGTACTATGGCAATCTGGTGTTAAACCACAATAACTGTATAGGTGGTCTTGCTTTTGGAACCGGTTAATGTTGCCAAGCTCTGTGAGTATTATCATTGCTGATAGTAATCCAATTGCAGGAACTGTTTTTAATAAATGAATATCTGCTGAGTAATGATCGCTTTTGGATAATTCTTCTATTACTTTGTTTAATTGTTTTTGTTTTTCCAATAAAAAAATCAACTCATCTATGTAAGAAGTAAAGGCAGCTTTGCTGCTGATGCTGTTGAACTCAATACGCTGTAGCCAGGAAATAAATTTTTTACTCCATTTGCCACTTTTATAATCAGTGGGAATACTTATCCCTCTAACTTTTAAAAAAGCCTTTATGCGATTTTTGACTAAGGTAGTGTCTCTTACAATTTTAGTTCTGCTTCGCATAAGCTGTCTGTCTGACTCAAGTTGTTCGTCAGGTATAAAAATGCAGTTAAGCTCATTATTTCTTAACCCCTTTGCAATTTTACGGCTATCCACCTTATCTGTTTTGCGTATTAATTCTTTATTGCTTCCTGGAACATCGGCAGCATGTACCACATCACAGTGTAGTCCCTTTTTTTCAAATGAACGCTGTATCCAAAAGCCGCAGAACCCAGATTCATAAGCAATCCTAAAGTTAGCATTCGGGTAATTTTTATGCAAGTAGTTTTCTAATCTGTCTACATCAGGTTCTTGTCCAAAAGTCTTTAACTCAAATTCATCACTGTAAATACTTACCATCCAAGACTTGAAGTGAGTATCTATACCAACATAGATATTTTGACCTGCAAAGTCAATAATCTTCTTTGTATTTTGTGTTTGCATAACCTTAAGTTTTAGACCGTGAAGCTAAAAAACTTGAAGCCTTATTCAAACATATAAACTGCCGGGACAGAA
>JBBQWL010000030.1:0-91925 GCA_038210625.1 Chitinophagales bacterium
GTGCCAGCAGGCCTTCACCAGCCATACACTTTTCCATCATGCGGCCTGGAAGGGATGCAGTAATAACGGTATCGTTGGTTTGGCTTAAAGGCTTTACAAATTTGGGACGTATGTATTGCTTTACATACAACTCACCTGGTATCAGGTCAAGTATTTCAGTTATTTCTTCGCCTATTTTTTTAAGTCCTGTTATATCAAAATCAGGAAGTAATACTACTGTTTCCCTGCGAAGGGCTTCAGGCAGTTTCATCCGACCTGGATGGACTTTGGGTTTATTGAAAGTTAATTCTGTCGTGGTACGGGTATAAGATATTTTTGTAGCGGATGTAATTTTACAGGCAGCTATTGTTGCTGCATCCAGCTCCAGCGTTAACTGGCTGATGGTATTATCTGTGGGTACATAACGCTCGTGTTTGCTTCCAAAAATCATTTTCTTCAGCTGTGCCATTTGCTGCGTTAACGCATCTATAGAAAGCAATGCCCCTTCGTATAACGCTTTATAATCTATTTCTTCTACTGCTGGCATCTTATGTGCAAAGCTATGGTGGATATAGCTTTCACAGACAACACTGAATAAGTTGAGGATAAAGGGCAGTGAAAAAATGATTTTAAAAAATAAGGCTTCCGCAGTAACCTGTAGCATTTTCACCTTACCCTTAATCAGTATATTCGACGCATACAGCCATCTATCATTTAGCCGTGTGGATAACTCAGGCAATTTTTTTATATCGGCTGCGATACTGTATTTTCTGAAGGGTTACTCCTTGCAAAATAAACTGCAATTGCCGGGCAGTCATTTGGCAATCAGTCTTGCCATCTTCTAATAGCGGCCTTTCGTAAGTGCCCTTTTCCAATCGTTTGTAATAAATGGATAACCCATCCCCTTCCCACAGCAGCAGTTTTACCTGGTTACGTTTTTTATTGAAAAAAATAAAAATGGCACCGCCCAGAATATCCAGTTGCATTTGTGAAGATACAATTCCACAAAGGGTATCGAACCCTTTACGCATATCAGTATTATCATTGTATAAATAATACTGACAAGATGCTCCAAGATGTAACATGGTTAATTGATGAACGCTTTTATAAAATCAACACTAACACCCTGATGAAATAATAATCGTTTGCCATCAGGATAAACCAGTTCCATATTCGTTGAAACATTGCCGGGAGTTACCTGGAGTTTAATAAATTTGTGTGATCCAATATTTTCTTTTTCACGAAAACGCTTGTAGTAATAGTGAAAAACATGATAAGCTATACCTTGCTGCTCACAGTACGCTTTTTGGGTGAGGCCGCTTTGCTGCCATTGTAATATCTTATCAAACATTGCAGGGGTTGCATCTAATTTTATTGACATAGAAGGTTTTGAAAGCAAAACTATTTTATACATTCACGATACACAAGACGGCGTTGGACGTTCCTTTACATGGAATATTGGCTGAAAGAGTATAAGGTAGATGGATTTCGTCTTGACCTCGCCAAAGGATTTACTCAAACACAATCCACTTCCACCACAGTTGAAAATTACGATGCTACCAGGGTGGCCAATTTAAACAGGTATTACGACTATATCGTGCCGAAATTTCCCGGCACTTATATGATCCTGGAATTTTTAGGCCAGCAACGGCAGGAAGAACAGGAATACGCAGCCAAAGGATTTATGTTATGGGGAAATAACAATGCCACCTACAACCAAAATACAATGGGTTATAGCAGCAATGCTGATTTCTCCAAGATAGTATATAACAGCCCTCAGGAAGGGTTTACAACGCCATCAGAAATGGGCTATATGGAAAGCCATGATGAAGAGCGGCTCATGTATAAAAACGAACAGTTTGGTAATACTTCAGGAGCGTACAATGTAAAAACAGTCGCTACTGCCTTAGAGAGACAGGCCGCGGCAGCTGCCGTTTTCTTCACTGTGCCTGGGCCAAAAATGTTTTGGCAGTTTGGCGAAAGAGGATATGATATTTCCCTGGGTTTTGGCGGTTCCAATGTGGCCAACAAACCGCCGCACTGGGAGTATATGGCAGATGCGAACAGGCTGAAATTATGGAACACCTATGCACAACTTATAAAATTAAGATTGAATAATCCCGCTGTTTTTAACAATACAACTTTTACGTATGACTTTAATGACAACAATGGCCTGTTCAGGAAATTACAAATTGCAGATCCTTTGGCCGCAGGCATCAAGGTTACAGTAATAGCCAACCTGGATGTAACTCCGCAAACCAGGAGCATTACTTTTCAATCCGCAGGCGACTGGAATAATTATTTAAGCAATGGTACAGGCAGTGGTATCAATGGCATCACAGGTACTGTATTTAATTTATCGGCAGCAACACAATCAGTCACCCTGCAACCGGGCGAATACCATGTGTATGTAAGTGTTCCGGCCTGTGCTACAATAGCACCCGTTGCAACAAGCCCGGTAACTTATTGCCAAAATGCCGCAGCTACTGACCTAACCGCCACCGGCACAAATTTATTGTGGTACTCCACCGCTACCGGGGGTACAGGAACCGCAACTGCACCAATACCACTTACCACAAACATTGGTAGCATTGTTTATTACGTGAGCCAGACAAACGGCTGCGAAAGCGCACGTTTACCCATTACCGTTAATGTAACTGCATCCACGCCTGTGCCGGTTGTTACTACACCCGTTAACTATTGCAAAGGAGTAACGCCTGTTGCACTTTCAGCTACGGGCACGGGTTTATTATGGTATACGGCTGCAACTGGCGGTACTGGTACTGCAACAGTGCCTGTTCCGTCAACCGTCACCACAGGTACAACAGTTTTTTATGTAACGCAAACCCTTAGTTGTGGGGAAAGTGAACGGGCTGCTATCACAGTAAATGTTTCGCCTGCTCCCACTGCGCCCGCCGTAGTTAACCCGGTTGTATTTTGCCAGAACACTACTGCCAAAGCATTAACAGCCACTGGCACCAATTTATTATGGTACACGTCATCTTCCGGTGGTGCAGGTAATACAGTCGCACCGGTTCCATCAACCACTGCGGCAGGCAATATAATTTATTATGTTTCGCAGGCTGTTAACGGTTGCGAAAGTGAGCGGGCAAGCATAACAGCAACTATAAAAGCGACACCTGTAATGCCATTGGCGTCATCGCCAGTTGCCTATTGTCAAAACTCGGCCGCGGATGCTTTGTCAGCTACAGGAACCGCTTTGTTGTGGTATAGCGCTGGTACGGGCGGCAGCGGCGTTGCAGCTGCGCCAACGCCATCAACTGCTGTGGCGGGCAGCATTATTTATTATGTTAGCCAGACTACTAATGGATGTGAAAGTCCTAGGGCTGCCATTACCGTTAACACAACAGCATTACCTGTTATTCCGTCTGTTGTTGGTGCGATAACCTACTGCCAGCATGAAACCACAACTGCTTTATCTGCTACAGGCAATGATTTATTGTGGTATGTAACTGCAACCGGCGGCACTGGAAGTACAACCGCAATTGTTCCTTCAACAGCGCTTGCCGCCAGTACCACTTATTATGTTAGTCAGCGAAACAGCTGCGGCGAAAGTGGCCGGGCGGCAATTACTGTAATGGTAAAAGCAACACCGGAACCACCGACAGGGCTGCTTGCTTCAGAAATAACCCTTACCACAGCACGCCTTAGCTGGACGGCTTTACCCGCAATTTTTTATTCGGTAGATTATAGAGTCGCCAACAGTAGTAGTTGGATAGACGCATTATCGAATAGCACTGCAGGTAATGTTGTCATTGAAAATCTATCACAAGCCACCATATACGATTGGAGAGTTAGTGCCAATTGTACAAGTATAGGCAACGCTAATTTTAGCACTGCACAGTTTACTACCGCATCAAGGAACAATACCATTACCAACATAAAAGATGGATTTGGCATTAAAATATCACCCGATCCTGCAGTAGGCCAGGTGGTTATCGATTACGTGGTACCGGGCAACGGCAAGGTCAACCTTTCATTGATTACAGCGTTGGGGCAACGAATACAAAACCTGTTTAGCGGTCCACAAAATCAAGGGCAGTATCAATTAATTTTGCCATACCAGTTAAAGGGGATAAATTCCGGAAATTATTTTATACGACTTGAACAAAATGGCAAAGGCCACTATGTTCAGTTTATTAAAAAATAAACAATTTATCATCAGTAGATTTAAAACAGAACGAATGTCGGCCGCAGAAAAAAAAGCACTGGAAAAAAAGAGTAAATCAATACATGCCATCCAATCAGAACTGGAAAACACTAACCGCATCGCCCTGTCTGTTGATTGCGTAATTTTTGGTTTTGATGAAAACAAACTGAAAGTATTACTAATAAGAAGTGATTTAAAAAAATATTCTGGTAAATGGTCGTTGCTCGGCGATCTTGTATTTCCAAAAGAAGATTTGGATGATGCTGCATACAGAATATTAAAGCAGCGTACTGGTTTAAATGATGTATACCTGGAACAGGTGCATACTTTTGGCGCTGTCAACAGGCATCCGGCCGGCCGTGTAGTTACAGTAACCTATTGCTCCCTGATTAATGTACAGCATCATAAAATAAATATCCTGGATAATGAGTTGCATTGGCACGATGTACAAACCGTGAAAGAACTGGCTTTTGATCACCAGCAAATATTTGATACCTGTTTAAAACAGTTGCAAAAAAGAGTGCAGGAACATCCGCTGGGCTTTAACTTGTTACCTAAAAAATTTTCGCTGCGAGACCTTCAGAATCTATATGAAGCCATACTGGATGTAAAAATGGACAGGAGAAATTTCAGGAAGAAATTTTTTACTATGGATTTGCTGATTGACCTGAATGAAATGGAACAAGATGCACCGCACCGGCCGGGCAAATTATATAAATTTAATTTCGAGAAATATGAAAAGAAACAAAAAAAATGGGTGGGTATTGACTTCTAGCCCGTCCACCCCTTAATTCCCCTCAGGTTTGCAACCAGTAACAATTAAATAACAATTCCGCTTAAAAAAATTATTTTTTTCAAGCAGCGTTAATTCACACAAAACAGTCTAGATTTGTGTATTATTTACACATTGTAATAATGTAAAAAATACACATTATATCGTGTAAAAAATACACATACAATAATTTAATCAGCTTTATTAACGGATGGCTGCTATATGAAATACCACCAAATTGTTTGCTACTGAGAATATCTGTTCACCCATACCCTGGATGAGTTCATCTTCCCCTCCACAACATTTTGCCTGCATTTCTTCTGCCATTAAAAAGAAAAATTATGCATATGAAAAAGAGCATGAAAAGATGCTTCAGGTTTTTTTCAATGACGCTTGCCGTGTTGCTGCTTTCTGCATCGGCCATAGCCCAAAGTGTTGTTACCGGAAAAATCACTGACTCAAAAGACGGCAGCCCTATTGCCGGTGTAACAGTAACTGTAAAAGGTACACAGCGTTCTACACAAAGTGCTGCCGACGGTACTTACAAGTTAACCGCCACTGATGGCGCAATGCTGGTATTTACCTCAGTTGGTTTTGGCCGCCAGGAAATTGCAGTGAACGGCGCAATGCTGAATGTAAGTCTGCTCACTTCCAGCCAACAATTGAGCGACCTTGTTGTGGTGGCATATGGCACACGTAAAAAAAGTGATTTAACAAGCGCCATTACGTCTATTTCTTCCAAAGATTTTCAAAAGGGCGCTATTGCTTCTTCTGAACAATTGTTGCAGGGAAAGGTTGCGGGATTGCAAATTACAACAGGTGGCGGTGCTGCCGGTGGAGGAAGTACAATCCGCATTCGGGGAGGGTCTTCTATCAGTGCAAGTAATGACCCGCTTATTGTAATTGACGGCGTACCGGTGGATAATAATAACTTACCGGGTTCTGCTAATTTATTAAATACCATCAACCCAAATGACATAGAATCAATGAGCGTTTTGAAAGATGCGTCTGCTACCTCCTTGTATGGTTCAAGGGCCTCCAATGGTGTAATTCTGATTACTACCAAAAAAGGCTCAAAGGGTAAAATCAAATTCAATTTTAATACACAGTTATCTGCCGGTGCAGTTGCAAAAAAGGTAAGTGTATTAACTGCTGACCAGGTCAGGACTATTATCAACACGGATGCAATGACTTCCGGAAATAACACATATAAGAGTTTATTGGGAAGTGCCAATACAGACTGGCAGGATCAGATTTATCAAACTGCCATTGGCAACGACAATAACCTGAGTGCAAGTGGTGCAATTGGTAATATTCCTTTCCGTATTTCAGCGGGTTATTTAAACCAGGACGGAATTTTAAAAACAGACCATTTTAACAGGTATTCTTCTGCATTAAATTTATCTCCTAAGTTTTTTGACGACCATCTTTCCATTAACCTGAATGTTAAATATTCTTCTACCAGTAACCGGTTTGCAGACCAGGGCGCAGTAGGTGCTGCTGCTGCATTTGACCCTACTCAGCCAGTATATGATGCTACCCACAATGGAAAATGGGGTGGCTATTACGAGTGGTTGCAACCTGGTACAACCTTGCCAATAGATTTGGCAACCCGTAACCCGCTTGCATTACTTGAGTTAAGACGCAATACTTCTACCGCCAATAGAATCATTGGCAATCTTCAGGTTGATTATAAATTACATTTCTTCCCTGACTTGCATATACAAGCCAACTTAGGTTTGGATAATGCAAATGGCAGCGGCAGTGACAACAGGGATTCTATAATGGCAACTGATTATAAAACAGCTGGCCGGTATGCTTACTACAAACAAGGCAAGCAAAACAAGCTGGCCGAAGTTTCTTTGTTTTATACAAAAGACATCAGGAGTATAAAGAGTAAAGTAGATGTATTGATGTTGCATGGTTACCAGGATTTTCTTACCAATGTTTCTAACTATGCCAGCTACGGACAAAACAAGGTTGTAATTGCCAACAGTGTTCCAACCTTTGCTACAGATAAACCGGAATACAGGCTAGAATCTTATTTAAGTCGTTTGAATTATTCTTATGATAATAAATATTACCTCACCGCTTCTGTTCGCCGGGATGCCAGTTCAAAATTTTCTCCGGCAACCCGTGTAGGTTATTTTCCAGCAGTATCAGCCGCATGGAAACTGAAAGAGGATTTCTTTAAAAATACCAGTTTATTAAGTGAATTAAAATTGCGTGGAAGCTGGGGTATAACAGGTCAGCAGGATATCAGCGGAACAGGCGGCAGCTTTAATCCTTTGTATCCATACCTGCCAGTTTATTCTGTAAGTAATTCTGCTGCGCAATACCAGTTTGGTGATGCATTTATTAGTTACCTGCGTCCAGGCGCCTATGATCCCAACATTAAATGGGAAACAACAACAACTTCTAATTTGGGTCTTGATTTCGGATTTTTGAACAACCGTATTTCCGGTTCAGTAGAAGTGTATCAAAAGAAAACAAAAGATTTATTAGGCGCAGTGCCACAGGCTGCCGGCCGCAATTTTGATATTTCTATTGTAACCAATATTGGTAACCTGGAAAGTAAAGGTGTTGAGTTTGTTTTAAATACTACGCCGGTAAAAACAAAAACAATTACCTGGGATTTTGGATTTAATGTGGCTTATAACGAAGATAAAATTACCAACCTTGGTCCATCAAAAGCAATACCTCAAAGCGGTATCAGCGGTGGTACTGGTAACCAGATTGGCATATTTGACGTAGGATATGCACCCTTCACTTTTAATGTTTACCAGCAGGTATATGACGCTAAATCCAGTAAACTTGTTGAAGGATTATATGAAGACAGAAACAGGGATGGAGCTGTAGATGCTAAAGATCAGTATTATTATAAAAAACCAGCGCCCGATGTTTTGCTGGGTATCAACACACAATTATTTTATAACAAATGGGTACTTGGCATCGCTGCCCATGGTGCTTTCGGCAATTATTTGTACAACAACTTCAACTCCAACAGTGGCGTACTGCGCTCTATCAAAAACCCAATCAACTTTATCGGTAACGCCGGCACAAACTACCTGGCGACTGGTTTTGTAAACAATCAATACCTGTCTGATTATTATATTGAGAATGCTTCTTATTTACGGTTGGATAATATCAATATCGGCTTTAACGCCGGCAGAATATTCAGCAATAAAGCTTCCTTAAGAATAAACGCCAGCGTGCAGAATGTGTTCATCATTACAAAATATTCAGGACTGGATCCGGAAAATTCTGATCCTCGCGGAGTCGATAATAACATCTACCCACGTCCGCGTATTTTCTCATTGGGTTGCAATCTTGATTTCTAATTTGATAAAAATATTTTTTATGATAAATAAAACATTTAAAAAAATAGTTGTTGCGTTTGTTGCGGTTGCTACTGTAACATCCTGCGCAAAAAAGTTGGACTTAAACCCAACGAATGATCTTACACCCGACAAAGTATACTCTACCCCGGCAGGATACAAAAGTGTATTGGCCAAAATTTACGGAGGGCTTGCTTCAGGAGGTAACCAGGGACCTGCAGGTGCACCGGATATCAGCGGTAACCTGGACGAAGGTTCACAAATCGCTTTTATACGCCCGTTTTTCAACTGCGAAGAGTTGCCTACTGATGAAGCACTAGTGGCCTGGAATGACCAGACCATACATGATTATCACAATTTATCTTTTACAAGCGCTGATCCTTTTTTAAAAGGCATGTATGCAAGGCCTATGTACAATATTACTTTGGCAAATGAATACCTGCGTTCTTCCACTGATGAAGTGGTAGCAGCCAATGGCATTACTGGCGCAGATGCCACCAACATTAAAAGTACCAGGGCCGAAGTTAGATTTTTAAGGGCTTTTAATTATTGGCTGATGATGGACCTGTTTGGCAATTCTACTTTTGTAACAGAAGCGGATGCTGTTGGCGGACCATTGCCGGCCGAAATAAAAAGGGCTGATTTGTTTAATTACATCACCAGTGAATTAAAAGCTATTGACGCAGATTTGGCCCCCGTAAAAACCATCGAATACGGAAGGGTTGACCAGGGAGCAGCATGGGCATTATTGGCAAGAGTATATTTAAATGCAGAAGTGTATAGCGGAACACCTCATTATGATAGTGCCATCTTTTACGCATCCAAAGTAATTGCCGGCGGTTATACTTTGCAACCCAGCTATGCAAAATTATTTATGGCAGATAATGACAAGCAAAAGAATGAATTCATATTTGCTGTTCCAATTGACGGCTTGCATACACAGGGATATGGCAACACTACCTTTTTCGCACACGCCCCATCAGGCGATGAAGCCACGACCGATTATGGGGTTACTGGTGGCGGGTGGTATGGATACAGAGCCACATCGGGCCTGGTAAATTTATTTACAGACAAAACCGGCGCTTCCGATTCAAGGGCCATGTTTACTACTTCAAAATACGGTACAGGGCCTGCTCAGCTGGCAATAGCGGATATCAGCAATTTTGACCAGGGGCCGCATGTAATAAAGTACGTAAATAAGAGGTCCGATAACGCAAAAGTGAATGACCCTACAGGTTATTTTGCAGATATTGATTTTCCCGTTTTTAGGTTATCAGAAATGTACCTGATATATGCGGAAGCTACACTTCGTAATGGCGCAGGTGGCGATAAATCCACCGCATTAAATTATTTAAATTTAATAAGAACAAGAGCTTATGGAGGAACCTCCACAGGGCAATTAACCTTAAGCGATTTAACTACCCAACTAATATTAGATGAGCGTGGACGTGAATTATATTGGGAAGGTCATCGCCGTACAGATTTAATCAGGTACGGTCTGCTTACTTCTGGTACTTATTTATGGCCATGGAAAGGCGGTGTTGCTTCTGGTACTGCAGTTGACTCCAAATACAATTTGTTTCCAATACCTGCAACTGTACTGTCAGCTAACTCCAACCTAACGCAAAATCCCGGGTATTAATCAATCACTGCTAAAATCAAAAAAAATGAAAAAAATATTAAAATCATTCTTTCTCTTTTTCATGCTGGGCATATTGTTTACAGCCTGTAAAAAAGATGAAAATAAAGTTTATTTTGAGGGCGGCACAAGCCCTGTATTAAGCAGTTCAATTACTACAGATAGTCTGCCGCTTTCTTATGCCAACCGCGATAAAGGGGCACTGAACATCAGCTGGACGAATCCAAATTACATGTTTAACACCGGCGTTAGTTCCCAGGATGTAAGTTACCAGGTTGAAATAGACACCACCGGCGCAAACTTTAAAAGTGCAACAAAGCAAACAGTTTCTGTAAGTAAAGATTTATCAAAGTCCTTTCTCGTGGCAGATTTTAACGGGTATTTATTAAACCAGCTTCAATTGGTTCCCGGTGTATCTCACAATATTGAAATCAGGGTAAAATCTTTTTTAACCAATGGATCCGCACAACTTGTTTCCAATGTTATAAAATATAAAGTGAGGCCTTATGCCATTCCGCCCGTGGTTAATCCACCCTCAACCGGAAAGCTTTATTTGGTAGGCGATGCAACAGGCGGCGGATGGAACAACCCGGTACCTGTACCATCACAGGAGTTCACCAAAATTGATGATTTGCATTTTGAAATTACAGCAAACATTATTGGGGGAAAGCAGTACCTGTTTTTACCACTAAACGGCGATTGGGGGCACAAATTTGCATGCAAAAAAACAGCAGATCAAAGTGCTACCGGGGGTGATTTTGGATTTGACTTTTCAGACAATTTTCCCGCTCCCGCAGCAGGCGGCAGTTATAAAATTACGGTTGACTTTCAGCGTGGTAAATATGCTGTTACCAAGCTGTAGCAGGTTTCCCTGATAAACAAAGTGTATAATTTCTAAAAATAATTTATTATGAAAAATATTTTTAAATATCTTCTTCTTGCAACGGGAATATTGTTTTTATATTCATCTTGTAAGAAGGTGGACGACTTGCCCTATTACGCCAACGGCAGTGCAGTTACGCTCACCAGTTCGGCCAGTGCAATAGCACCACCTACAGCTGATTCAAATAAAACGGCGGTAACTTTTTCGTGGTCGAACCCTAAATATGCGGCTGATTCAGCAGCAACAAAATACATTATCCAAATAGACTCTTCAGGTAGAAATTTCAAAAAGGCAATTTCTAAAACTATAACAGGCAGCCTTAGTTACAGCTACATCGCCAAGGAATTAAATGCCGTTTTATTGAGCCTGGGTTTTGCTTATAATACTGCATACGATGTAGATGTACGCATTGTTTCATCTTATGCAAATAACAATGAGCAATATCAATCGAATGTGTTGAAGTTAAAAATGACTCCTTATGTAACGCCTCCAAAAGTTGTACCTCCGGTATCAAATGCATTATTTTTAGTAGGTAGCGCAACAGCAGGCGGATGGGGTAATCCGGTTCCGGTGCCCGCTCAGCAATTTATACGGGTAGATTCTGTAGATTACCAGGGAACCTTCTTTTTGAATGGCGGCGGTCAGTATTTGCTGTTACCTGTAAACGGCAATTGGGATAGCAAATTTGCAGTGCAGGATAATACGATCGCAGGGTTAAGTGCGGGCGGCGATTTTGGTTTAAATGCGGGTTCTGATTTTGGCGCCAATTTCCCTGGGCCAGCTACTTCTGGCATGTATAAAATAACACTGGATTTTCAGCATGGTAAATTTACTGTTGTTCCGGTGGGTACTTATGGTCAGCTTTGGGTACCGGGAGATTACCAGGGATGGACGCCTGCAACAGCACCATCTTTAGGTTCTCAAAAAAATGATGGCAGTTATGATGGGTATGTGAATATCCCATCCGGTGGAACCTACGAGTTCAAATTGGCAGGAACACCTGACTGGAACAATGCCTTTGGTGATGGAGCAGCAGGTGGAACAAGCGGAACATTGGTTTCAGGAGGGTCAAACAATTTAAAATTTGCCGGGCCTGGCTACTATCGCTTAACGGCCAGTACCGTAGCTAATACATGGTCTGCCACTGCAACAACCTGGGGTTTAATTGGAAGCTTTGCTGCCAGCAGCTGGAACAATGATGTGGCAATGACTTACAGTGCTTCAGACAACAAATGGACAGGCACCATTACAACGGTGGCAGGTGACCAGTTTAAATTTCGGGCCAATCACGACTGGGGAATAAACCTGGGGGAAACAGGTGGTACAGGAAGTTTATCTTATGGCGGTGATAATATTGGCGACGCAAGTAAAAACTTTGCAGTTCCCGCAGGCACTCATACCATCTCTTTGTTCCTCAATAATTCGGGGTACTATACTTATATGATTCAATAAAATTATTTTTTAAAATATAGAAGGAGGTTGTCTAACTTAAGGCAGCCTCTTTTTTATTCAATGAAACAATCAACCCCTACAACTTTGCCACTAAATCACTAGTTTTTTGGCCGTCGCTTTTAACTTTACAACGGAGTCAGGTGTACACTGGTTGAACCAACGTGGTTTAATTTTAATGGCATTTTATTGTAGAAGAATAGTTATAACAATAAGCTTGAAATTATTAGCTGCAAAATATTTTGCAATAATACTACCTACTTGTTTTTAATGCTGCCAGGCATCCGCAATTAAAAAAAATAGACAGTAAATCGCAACATCTTTAATACCATTAAAATAATTGATCAAAATATTTATTGTAAATCAATCTGTTATAAAGCCCCGATAAAAAATACATCTATATTTAGTAGGAAATTAAAATATTGCATGCTACCTTCGCCGTCCATTAAAAAAAGCCCTTCGGGATAGCGAAGGCATCACTTAAAAAATAAATACAAATGAGTAAACTACATTTCACCACCAAACATGCGAACGAGGCTACCGTTACACACAACTGGTATGTAATAGATGGTACTAATCAAACCGTTGGCCGCATGTGTTCTAAAATTGCAGCGGTTCTTCGTGGTAAGAACAAAGCTTATTACACTCCACACGTTGATTGCGGAGATTATGTAATTGTAATTAATTGCGAAAAGGTTAAACTGACCGGCAATAAAATGGATGAAAAAGTATATGACAACTTTAGTGGTTACCCAGGTGGCCGTAAGGAAGAAGTAGCTAAAGATCTGTTGAAACGCAGGCCAGAAGTGATCATCGAAAGAGCCATCAAAGGTATGTTGCCTAAAAATCGTTTGGGTCGTAAAATGTACAAAAAATTATTTGTATATGCAGGTGCAGAACATCAGCACACCGCTCAGAAACCAGCCGAATTAAAATTCTAAATCACCAACAGCTGGTAAACTTGCCAGTCAAAAGATAAAAATAAATGGAAAAGCAAAAAAACGCAGTTGGCCGTCGTAAAGAAGCTGTAACCCGTGTTTTCTTAAGCAAGGGAGATGGTAAAATAACAATCAACGGTAAAGATTATAAAAATTATTTCTCTTTGGTTTACCTGCAAAACCAGGTAGAATCTCCGCTGAAAGCTGTTGAATCAGCTGATAAATTTGATATCGTTATCAACGCCCAAGGCGGTGGCATTAAGGGCCAGGCCGAAGCAGCTAAATTGGGTATTGCCCGCGCTTTGCTGGAAGTTAGTTTAGACTATCGCCCTGTATTGAAAGCAGCTGGTATGCTTAAACGTGACCCACGTTCAGTTGAACGTAAAAAACCAGGTCGCAAAAAAGCAAGAAAGAGCTTCCAGTTCAGCAAGCGTTAAACTTTTGTTTCCCAAAGTGGAAAAATGGATTTACGTTTTCAAATTTTCAAATTTTCAAAATATTACGATGGAAAATACTTCCTTACAACAGCAACTTCTTGAAGCAGGTGTTCACTTTGGTCACTTAAAAAAGAAGTGGAATCCTAAAATGTTGCCTTACATTTTTGCTGAGAAAAAAGGTATCCACATTATTGACCTTAATAAAACAGTTGAAGGGTTACAGGAAACTGCTGCAGCGTTAAAGTCAATTGCAAAAAGTGGTAAAAAAATCATGTTTGTTGCCACCAAAAAGCAAGCGAAAGAAATCGTATCTGATTGCGCAAAACGCATCAACATGCCTTTCGTAACAGAACGCTGGTTAGGTGGTATGCTTACCAATTTCAATACCGTTCGTAAGAGCGTAAAGAAAATGCAGAGCATAGAAAAAATGCTGAACGACGGCAGTATCGACAATCTTACTAAAAAAGAACGTTTAACACTTACCCGTGATAAGGATAAGATGGAAAAAGTGTTGGGTGGTATCGCACAAATCAGCCGTGTACCGGCCGCTTTATTCCTGGTAGATATTGGTCATGAGCACATCGCCCTTGCAGAAGCAAGACGTTTAAACATCACTACTTTCGGTATGGTTGATACCAACTGTGATCCTAATAAAGTTGAATTTGCGATTCCTGCAAATGATGATGCTACCAAATCAATCGCTATTATTGTTAACTACATTACAGCAGCTATTGCAGAAGGATTGGCAGAGCGTTTGGCTGAAAAAGATGACGATGATAACAGCAACGACAGCGACGAAACTGCAGAAGCTAAAGCTGCACGTTTTGAACAAAAAGTAGATAGCGCAGACGATAGAAATAAAAGAGCAAGAGGTGCTGCACCAACTAAACGTCGTGTACCCGGACCTGGAGCAGGCGGCAGAAGACCAGCAACTGGTGGAAGCGGACCAAGATAATATGGATGAAGGAGTGCGTATGTAAAAGAAAGTTATGTGCCACTTAATTCTACACTTGAGATCTTAGTTCTTTAAATAAAAATCTTACAATCCTGCAAAAATTCATTTGTGTAAAAGCGGGTGAATTTTTGTAGTTAAAAATACTATTATGAGTGCAACAATTACCGCAGCCGAAATCAATAAGCTGCGCCAAACAACAGGAGCCGGCATGTTGGATTGCCGTAAAGCATTAACCGAAAGCAATGGTGATTTTGAAGCCGCCATTGACTGGTTACGTAAACAAGGACAAAAAGTAGCTGCAAAACGCAGCGACAGGGAAGCTAAAGAAGGTGTGGTATTGGCAAAAACCAGTGCTGATAATGCAACAGGTATTATTGTTTGCATCAGTTGCGAAACTGATTTTGTAAGCAAGAATGCTGAATTTGTAGCCTTTGCCCAAAGCATTATGGATGCTGCAATTACCAACAATGTAAAAAGTGTGGAAGAATTAAATGAGGTGGCGATCAACGGAACAAAAGTATCTGAACTGATCAATGATAAATTAGCCGCCATCGGTGAAAAGATTGCCATCAAATTTGAAAGAGTAGATGCAGCTTATGTTGCATCTTACATTCACGGTGCTAACCGCATGGGTGTATTGGTTGGCTTTAATAAGGAAGCTGCTGAAGCTGGAAAAGATGTGGCAATGCAAATTGCAGCAATGAATCCATTGGCGATTGATGAAACATCAATTGCTCCGGAAACAATTGCAAGGGAAAGGGAAATTGCAATTGAGCAAATTAAAGCCGAAGGCAAGCCTGCTGAAATGGCTGAAAAAATCGCCGTGGGAAAAGTAAATAAATTTTTTAAGGACAATACTTTACTAGCCCAGGCTTTTGTAAAAGACAACAGTAAATCTGTTGCTGATTATTTGAAAGGTGTAAACGCTGATTTAAAAATTACAGAATTTAAGAGAGTAGCATTAGGATAATTATCCGGTATATTTTTTAAAAAAAGCGAAGCGAAAGTTTCGCTTTTTTTATGCTGTTCATCATAAATTTTATGGAGAGTTTATAAAACAGTTATCTTCGCAACGCAAAAAAAACGCTTTATGATTCCTAAGTACAAACGAATTCTTTTAAAATTGTCCGGTGAATCTTTAATGGGTGATAAAAACTTTGGTCTTGACAGCGATGTGATAGCCAGGTATGCAAGGGACATTAAAAGTATTGTTGAGCTGGGTGTACAGGTGGCTATCGTTATTGGAGGCGGCAATATTTATCGTGGTATGAATGAGGCGGAAACAGGCATAGAAAGGGCTCAAGGGGATTATATGGGCATGTTGGCCACCATGATTAATGGTATGGCATTACAGAGTGGCCTTGAAAAGGCAGGCGTGTATACGCGTTTGCAAAGTGCCATTAAAATGGAACAGGTGGCAGAACCTTATATCCGTCGCAGGGCCATGCGGCATCTTGAAAAAGGCAGGGTAGTTATTTTTGGTGCAGGCACAGGCAATCCATATTTTACTACTGATACTGCTGGGTCTTTAAGGGCCATTGAAATTAAGGCGGAAGTTATTTTAAAAGGCACACGTGTTGACGGTATCTATACTGCAGATCCTGAAAAAGATGCGACAGCAACCAAGTTTCAAAACATTACTTTTAATGAATGCATCAGTAAAAATTTAAAGGTGATGGACATGACGGCTTTTACACTGTGCATGGAAAACCAGTTACCGATTATAGTTTTTGATATGAACAAGGAGGGCAACTTATTAAGGGTAGTGAGCGGTGAAAGAGTAGGTACGCTGGTGAAAGGATAAAGAGGACTAAATTTTTTATACAAAGCTTCCGCAGCAATGCAGGGAGCTTTTTTATTTTACTCATGCGGTTGTTTAAAATAGTCTGCAGCTTTGTATACTGATGCAACAATCATCCGCAGTATTTGCCAATGCGTTTGGCGAACCCGTTATCATTAAATTGCCGTGGAATATGATTACCTTAACAGGTAGAAATGCGTGATTAATTAATGAAAACTTTGGCACTACAGCATGACGGGAATAGATAACTACAGTTTATTAAATAAGATAAAACACCTGGTGGCGGAAAATGAAAGCCTGAACGCACGCATAACTGAATGCGAACAAATTGCCGCTGCACGGCAGAAGACAATTCTTGAATTGAAAATGCAATTGAGTGAAAGCAGCGAAGTAAAGAGCCGGCTGGACGAAGAACTTACTTCAACGGCGGCCTTGAAGGATTTAATAAATGATATGGTAACTACAGGCTCCGAAAGCAGGCAGCCACCAATTACGGGTAAAGATGATTTGAGGTACCAGCTGGAAGAGCAGAAGCGTCAATTAGTGCTGCTGCAGTCAAAGTTAAATGATGTGCAATTGCAGGCGCAGGATTTAAGTAATCGCAATCTTCAGCTGCAACAGCAATCAGGCCGTGTTGCTGAACTGGAAAGTTTGCTGGCCGATGCAGAACAGGAAAAAGACGAATGGAAGGCACTGTATAATCTCCGGAAATAAGAATTCTACAAAACAGTTGCATACATTAAATCATTGTGCTACTTTACCTGATAAAATTATATTCATAAGAATCTTATCGAACGAATTAAAAACATCATTACTACTCCTAAAACGGAGTGGCAGTCAATTGACGCCGAACCCCAAACCGTATCTTCTGTCATTTCCACTTATGTAGTGCCGCTTGCATTGGTCGGCGCAGCTGCAACATTTATTGGCTACAGCTTTATTGGCATAGACTATGGATTCTTTAGAATGCGGGGAATAGAATGGGGACTAAAAATGGCTGTAATGGGACTTGTATCTGCAGTTGTAGGTGTAGTAGTTACTTCCTATGTAGTCGATGCATTGGCACCTTCCTTTTCCTCCGAAAAAAATATCAATAAGTCTGCCCAGCTGGTTGCTTACGGGTATACTCCTGCGTTTGTAGGGGCGCTGCTCTCAATCATGCCAAGCCTTGCCTGGTTGGGCGGTTTGTTTGGCTTATATGGCATTTACCTGATGTACCTTGGTCTTGGGCCGTTAAAAAAAACTCCTGAGGATAAAAAGGTAATTTACCTGGTAGTTACAATTGTTGTACTAATAGTTGTATATGCCGTTTTAGGGCTAATATTAGGAACTGTTTTGGGAACACGAATGAACGCATTGAACTCGGGTTTACGCTGATAATTTTTTTATTTATTAAAAGGCATCTTTTGTATAAAGGATGCTTTTTTTGTTTGCGCTAATTAGCAGAATTTTGTAAATAAAAAATATGAGTACGATAGCTGATATAAGAAAAGAATACATGCTGGAAACGTTAGACGAAATGGGCGCTGAGGCAAATGCTATTCGCCAGTTTGATAAATGGTGGCAGGAAGCCACAAGCAGTACAATAGATGAAATAAATGCAATGACGCTGGCCACTGCAACACCAGACGGTAAGCCATCCGCAAGAATTGTTTTGCTAAAGGGGTATGATGACAATGGGTTTGTGTTTTTTACAAATTATGAAAGTAATAAAGGCAAAGAACTGGCTGCAAATCCAAACGCCTGCCTGGTATTTTTTTGGAAAGAACTGGAACGGCAGGTAAGGCTTGAAGGAAGGGTTGAAAAAGTAAGTAATGAAGAAAGTGATGCTTATTTTTTTTCCAGGCCACAGGGCAGCCAGGTTGGCGCATGGGCTTCGCCGCAAAGTACTGTTATTGATAACAGGGAAGTGATAGAAGCAAATGTAACAAAGTATACCAGCCAGTTTGAGTTGCAGCCTTTGCAGCGTCCGCCTCATTGGGGTGGGTATCGCTTAAAACCGCAATTGATAGAGTTTTGGCAGGGAAGAGAAAGCCGGCTGCACGACCGTTTGCAATACACTTTGCAAACGAATAATGAGTGGAAAATTGAGCGGTTGGCCCCATAAAAAAATAATGGATAATCGTAGCCGGAAAAGCAACAAGTATCCATTATAAAAATCATTTTTTATCAGGCTTCTTTAGTCTTTGGCGCAGCAGTTTTTTTTGCTGGCTTAGATGGTCTTGATTTACCGAAAGATCCTTTGGTGATCTTTCCTTTTTTTGTTTTGATATCTCCGCGTCCCATATACTATTTATTTTTAGTTTTTAAATAAGATTAAAAAAGCAAGACCGTTATACGTCTTGCTTTTTAATGTGTTTGGGCAAACATTACAATTTACCAGACAGTTCTTTACCTGCTTTAAACTTAGCTACTTTTTTAGCTTTAATTTTAATAACAGCGCCTGTTTGCGGATTGCGGCCGTTACGGGCAGCTCTCTTAGATACTGAAAAAGTACCGAAACCAACTAAAGTTACTTTACCGTTTCCTTTTAATGTTTTTGTAACTGCTTCTACAAAAGAGTCTAAAGTTGCGTTGGCTTGTGTTTTTGTAATGCCTGCATCATCAGCAATTTTTGCAATTAATTCTGCTTTGTTCATAATTATATTTTTGAAATTTATTTAACAGCAACAAATATAGAAGCTTTTTGATTGCAACAAAATTATTTCTGTAAAAAGTTATTGCTATTAAACCGCTGAAAACCGCAAGGAATAAGGGATTTACGCATTGCGTAGTTTGAGCAATTGTATTGTTAAAATTTCACAATCCTGTTAAACCCTTTGTGGTAAAGGCTTTCAGGGAACTGTATTCTAAAAATCAACACCCGTGCGGTTTTGCCGATAATATACAAACGATTTTGATTAAATAAAATGCCTTTTTTTATTTTGCACAATTAGTGCACAACCTGCATTAAAGAGCGAAATGATATGAATTTATTACCCCACTTATCAAATGCTTTTTGACGCATAAGGGGGGCAAATTTTTCGATGTAGACATTATACAAGGCCTTGCTTTCTGCATGATATTGTATAGTATACGTTGGCCCTTCCGTATCATCAGTTTCCAATAGTTGCGCAAGTGTGGCATGGGTAAAACAACCAGTGGCTATAATTTCCGGTATATGTTCAAGCTTTGCCCACTCTACCCAATCTTTTTTTATGGTAGCATCTACTTTTGTGGTAACGTTATAAATTATCATGTTGTTTTATCAACCTCCCGGATCATTTTTTGAGTGAAGAATAATAAGACAAGCAATACTGCTGCTGTTACAATCCACAGTATCCATTTCTTGCTTTTAACTTCTGTTATTATAACAGGCTCATGTTTAAAGGCTGTAACATTTCTTGCAGGTAAAGTACTGCACTATCTGTAATAATTGTACTGTTCAGGTGGCCTAAATCGTAAGCAGGCTTTTCAGCACCGGGGTTATCAATTATTAATTTATAGGCTTCTCCTTTTTCAAGATAAGCGGCTACAAATGTTTGATCGCTTGATGTGGTTACTTCCTTTACTGTTAATGGCAGGTTATCTTCGTTTTCAATTAAAATATAAAAAGCCGCTGCGTTTATCAACGGCACCCTGAATTGTAAAGTGCTGTTATTGGAAATGGTAAAAGTCTGTAGCAGTTTTCCGAAAGGGAATAAAGTGCGATTGGTTGTATCAGGAATATATACACCAGCCTTTCTGTAAAAGTATTTTGAGCCGGTTAGTTGAAGACCGATATTATTAAAGTGATAACCCTGTTGCTGGCTGACTTTTATGTAAGAAGTTTTGCCGCTGTCTTTTTGGGTAACATTGTTAGCTGGGTTTTGGATGATTTTATTTTCAGGAAATTTTACATTGGCAACATGTGTGTATTGTACAACACCATTAATATGAAAGGGATCTTTGTGGTTATTGTAGATGGTGATTTTAAAGTATTTATAATTGCTCGGCGGAAAGTCAACTCTTACAATACCGGCGGTAGTATCATTGTCTGCTACAGGATCCAATACAATACTGTCATTTATAACAAACCATTTTTTTTGATCGTCGCTGCCACTTAAGGTGCAAAATCTTTTTGCCGCTGTGTTCTTAATCGCAAGGCCAATATTTGAAATATCAGTTTTGGGAGATTCAATTAAAACAATGCTGTTTTTTGAGCTGTTTTCAGGAATTGAAAAATTCAAATTCATGATAACAGTTTCATTGATCCTGTTGTTTGCAGGCGTTACAACAATATGAGGCACCCATTTATCTTGTTTATTTACAATGCGGATATCACTGTAATCTGTTTTTACATGCGCATTTATTTCAGGTGTTAATTCAATTTTATAAAAGCCAGATTCTTTAACAGCATCCGGCACACAAAAATATTTATAGCCTGTTGTTTGCGCTGATGCGAAAAAGGAGAACAGGGTAAATAAAGAAAAGCTAATCCACTTTAGTTTCATTATCAATAATAATTTTTTTCAAGCGCTGGTACATGAATGATACAATTAAAAGCAACACACCCAGGCAAAAGAATGCAGCTATTTTGCCACCAGCCGGGATATTGGTGATATCGAATAAAAACAATTTTAACAGCGTTATGGTAAATAAACTAAGCGATATTATACGCAACGTTCGGTACTTGTAGTGCATGCCAAGCCACATAAAAATAAATGAACAAGCACCCCATAAAATCGGCAGGCCGGTTTTAATATACACTCTTTCTATTTCAGACAAAGGGTTATCAGTACTATAAAAAATACTGTTCGACAGTAAATACAACTCGATGCTTAAATAAATAACCACTACGGCACACAATGCCCAGGTAATAAAACCAATACCGGTTTTAACGATGGTGCTGTCATGTCGAATCAGTTGTATAAGGCGATAGATTACCGATGCAGTCAATAATGCTGTTGCCCAATGCGCCATAAAATGAAGAGAACTGAATGGCTGCGCTTTTGTTATACCCGTTAATATGTTAGCTTGTATGTAAACGGTTGGCGTCGTTGCGGCAAGGTACAATACAATGCAAAGAGAAAGCAATGTTGCAATTGGATAAAATTTAAACTCAACAATCTTTATTTTCTGAATCATTGCTGTTAATACACTGATGAATGCAATGGTGTACAGCAACAGGTATAAGGTGTTTAAATCAGTATGTGGGTAATGATTATTAAACTGGTAATTTATTTCCAACGCACCGGCGGCAAACAATAAAACAAAGGCAACTATCCGGTACACCGTTTTACCAGGGATCAGTACAGCCGGCTTATTTTCGGGTAATTCTTTTCTACGCAATAAAAATATCGCGTAGCAGCTTATGGCAGCGTACAGAGTTGTGATAAATCCTTTGTTGACAATGATACTGATGGTATATTCTGAACCTATATACAGGTTCGCCCAGTCCATCAAAAGACTTACCAGCATTAATGACCAAACAAGTACCGATGAATATTGTATAATGCGGATAGCCGATTTTGTAAACAGCCAATACAGCAACACCGCTTCACTTGCCCAGAATAAAGTAATATAGTTACCTTCTAATTGTAAGGGTGCTGTCAGCGAAATAAATGTCAGGGTTATGCCTATCAACAGGTACAAAATATTTGTATCTACTTTTTGTTTTCTGAATAAAATATAAGAAGCGGCAAGGTTAAATATTCCCATTGAAGCACTGAACAAACCTTTCAATTCCGGCGCATGCATTTTAAGGATACAGTAAAGCCCGGCTGCAAAATACAAGAAGGTTCCAGCCAGTAATATTCCAAAATCGGATGCTATAAATTTCTTTTTTTCTTTTATGTTGTGGGCAATGTTGATTAAAAAATATAGCAGGTAAAAAGCCGTGGCAAACAGAAATCCATTTTTATAAGTTATTGCCGGTTCGTCCGAATGAAGCAACAATAACCAACTGCCGAAAAGAATAATGGTGAAAATAAAACTTAACAGGTTTAATAGTCTCCAGGCTTTGTTGTAGGCAATTGCTAAAATTCCGGTGTTTAAAACCAATAGGTAAATGAACAATGTTTTATAGTTGCCACTGCCATCGCTTACCAGGAAAGGCGCAGCAAAACCGCCTACCAGCGCAATGATGGCAAGTTCCTGTTTATTGTATAAGAGAGAAAGTGTAACTGCAAAAATGGTAATTACCACCATTATAATAAACGCCGTAGTTTGGCTAAAAAGTTGAAACTGGTGATAGGCGAGGGTGATGGTAAAATAAAAAACCGCCATGCCACCACCAGCCAATACTGAACTAAAGCTTCTGTAACTGTTACGCATCCTGTGTGCCAGCGATACCAATATGCCACCACAAAGTATGCCGATGGAAACACGCCCCACCGGGCCAACCCAGTTTTGATCAATGGCGTACTTTACAAAAAAGCCAATGGCCAATACCAAAATGGCGATACCAATTTTATTAATAAGATTTTCTCCAATGAACTTTTCCATATCAGGATGGCGTTCAAAAAAGGATGTTTTTAGCGGTGTTACAACAGTTGGTATTCTGGCATCAATCTGGGCTTTTTTGGCTGTATCTTCAACAAGTGTCCATGCTGCCTCCTCCTTTACAACTACTGTGCTTTCAACTATATTATTGGTTACTGGTTCAACAGGCGGACTGTCTTCCATCACTGTAAAAAGGCTTTTGTAAGCTTCTGTGTTCTTGGGTGGCTCAGGCTCTGCAACGATGGTTTTTATTGGTACAGGTTCCGCAACTATAGTTGTTTCATGGGTTTTAGCCGAAGACTTTGCTGCAGCGTTTTCTTTAATGAAAACAGATAGTTGTTTACGAAGCTGAATCAATTCTTCTTCAAACCTGGACAACTGCCGGATGAGCTTATTATTTTTATTGACGACGATAATAATTAAAATAAAAAGCAGCAGAATGGGTAAAACTTCCATAAAAGGTAGATTGGGCAAAGACTAAGATAGCGAAGCCTTTGGTAAATGGGCAAACTATTTTTGTAAGATGGGTATCTTTTAACTTTTAAACGACCGCACAAAAATTGCTTACCTATGCAGGAATTAAATGCATTTGTATGATTACAAAGTGTTACACAAAAAGCTAACGTGTAGCAGGCTGGTTTTAATTTTTTATTTCAAGATATATCGGGCAATGATCGCTGTGTTTTACATCGGGATAAATGTCTGCATCAACCAGTTGGTCTTTCAATGATTCCGTAACGGTGATGTAATCAATACGCCAACCTTTGTTATTAAGGCGTACCGTAGGAAAGCGCTGACTCCACCAGCTATACCGGTGGGGCTCTGTATGAAATACTCTAAATGTATCAATCCAGCCACTGGATAAAAATTGCGTCATCCATTCTCTTTCCTGTGGTAAAAAGCCGGAAGAGTTTTTGTTGCCTTTTGGATCATGGATATCAATTTCCTGGTGCGCAATATTATAATCGCCGGTTAAAATCAATTTTGGAATTTGCTTTTTTAAATCGTTTACCCAAGCATGAAATTCATCCAGCCATACGTATTTAAAAGACTGTCTTTCATCGCCCGAAGTACCGGATGGGAAATAGGCATTAATTAAACGAATGTCGCCAAAATCAGCTTGTATTATTCTTCCTTCATTATCGCTTGAGGGCAAACCGCAACCAATTACTATATTGTCCGGCTTAATTTTGGAAAATATAGCCACACCACTATATCCTTTTTTTTGCGCACTAAACCAATGGTGATGAAAGCCTAGTTCGTCCAGTTGCTTGTAATCTACATCGTCTTTAGTTGCCTTGGTTTCCTGCAGGCATATGATATCTGCCGGGTTTGTTTTTAACCAGTCAATAAAACCCTTTTTAAAAGCGGCACGTATGCCATTTACATTGTAAGAGATGATGCGCATGTAATGAAATTTCCTGTTATTAATCAATTCAGTCTAAGCCCTATTATTTTATTTTTCCACCCGCTGGGAAAGTGAAACCCAGGTTCAGAACCATTTCATAAGTTCCAAAAGCGTGTTTGGCAGTGCCTTGGTATATTTTTAGATTTGAATACCGGGCATAATCAATTTTGTTGCAATACTCCAGGTACACATATTTAAAAAACGTAGCTCTTACAGCACCTTCAAGCCCCATGTTCCAGCCACCCAATTGAAAATGTGCATCATTTTGCTGGCCAAAAAATTTATTGTCTACATGCGGAATAACCGGACCGAGTCCTGCTTTGGCAAGAAAATCAATTTTTACTTTTTCATCACTGCTGCTGTACCATTGGGAGCGTTTTACGATATTGAACAATAAAAAATTAGCCCCGTTATTGAGATAATAGAAAAAATCGGGTTGGCGAAAGCTCACAATTGTATCCACCGGTCTTTTGTTGAGTGTACCTTTCACTCTCGCCTGCTGATCTGCGAAAATAAATTTTGTGTGATCAAAGTTTATCTCCACTGCAATACCTTTTTTCTTATTTATAAAAAGCCCTATCCGGTAGTTGTATTGAGGTATAGAAATGGCTTTGGTAAATAAACCCTCATTCCATCCTGGATGATCATTGCCGCGAATGTTTACAAAACTGTAATGATTGCCAAGAGAGGGCTGATCTATTTTAACCTTGCTGTTGGTGTACCATTCTTTATTGTATCCCCAGGAAAAATAGAATTCTTTTTTCCTTTCAGTTTTTTTGGATTGCGCTTCAATAGAAGGGTTAACAGCAGTTAGGGTTAAGACGCAGGTTATATACTGGATTAATAGTTTTTTAGTCATTCAATTTTACTTTCTAATGATGTGCAAAAATAGACAAAAATCAACCACCCACATTTGAATTATTCAGGCACAATCTATTTAAGTCGTATAAATTGTAGCTGCGCCTGCACATAAAATTTGCTTACGAGGCAAAAATATCTTAGAGGTATAACAGTGTGCCTTAAATTATCTTGAGCCAAATCTGGCAAATAACTGTACTTTTGGCTCGGAATAAAACCATAATTTTGAGCCAAAACCATCAAGAAAACATACTTTTGGCTCAGGATAATTTAAATTTATTTTGATGAATATCATTGGAAGAGAGGAGGAAAAAGCTTTACTGGATAATGTTTTAGCAAATACGACAGCCGATTTGGTAGCTGTATTTGGCCGCCGGAGAATTGGCAAAACTTTTCTTATCCGCCACCATTTACAAAAGCATATTGTTTTTGAATATTCCGGTATTCACAATGTAGAAACTGCCGTGCAATTAAGTGGTTATTGCCAGGCTCTGGCAAAACAGCTGAATAACAATATTGATTTGCCAGTAGCTGCTGACTGGTTCGCTGCTTTTGAGTTAACGGCAAAACTGACGCAGAAAAAATTACGCCGAAAAAAGGTAATCTTATTTTTAGATGAATTTCCCTGGATGCAAACACCCAAATCTAACTTTTTGGCAGCCTTTGAACAATTCTGGAATACCTGGGCAAGTAAACAAAATAACCTGGCCATTATTCTTTGTGGTTCCGCGGCCAGTTGGATGATACAAAACGTAGTGCGCAATAAAGGAGGCCTGCACAACCGTATAACACAAAAAATTGCATTGCAACCATTTACCTTGTATGAAACGGAAGCCTTTTTAAAAAGCCGCAATGTACAATTGAACCGATACCAGGTAACACAGCTGTACATGGCTTTTGGTGGTGTGCCGCATTATTTAAACCAGGCAACGCCGGGCCACAGTGCAGCGCAAATTATTGAAAAAACCTGCTTTACAAAAAATGGTTTTTTATACAATGAATTTACTGATTTGTATAAGGCTTTATTTGACAGTGCCGATCGCCATTTTAAAGTAATTAAAGCGTTGGCTGCAAAACCAATGGGGTTAACGCGTAATGAAATTATCAAAGTATGTAAGTTGCAAAGTGGCGGTAGTACCACTAATTTGCTGGATGAATTATCAGCATCAGGTTTTATTACACCGTATATTCCAATCGGGAAAAAAAGTAAGGATAGTATTTATAAACTTACGGATGAATATTCTTTATTTTATTTAAAATTTATGGCGCCGAACCGTGACGGCAGCAAGGGAACCTGGACAAGGTTAAGTGACACGCCTACCTGGAAAAGCTGGAGCGGTTTTGCATTTGAAAGTGTTTGTAGCAAGCACATTCCTGCTATCAAGATGGCGCTGGGAATCAGCGGTATTTATAGCGAAACATCTATCTGGAGAAGCAAAGGCAATAGTAATAATGGCGGGGCGCAAATTGACCTTGTAATTAACCGAAGAGATAACTGTATTAACCTTTGTGAAATTAAATTTTATGAAACCCAATTTTTGCTGGATAAAAAATATGCTGCAGCTTTACAACAAAAGAAAAATATTTTCAGGGCCGAAACAAATATTAATAAGCATCTTTTTATTACCCTCATTACCAGCTCAGGAATCCAGGCCAATGAAAACAGTATCGGCCTGATTGATCAATACCTGAACTTGGATCATTTGTTTGTAGCCTGGCATAAAGAAGGATAATATCCTGAGCCAAAACCCGGTTAAAAAGGTAGTTTTGGCTCAGGATGTGCGGAAGGATCACAATTACTTTTCTGCAAAAAAGAGCAAAGACACAATGTTTTATAACAGTTCTTTTAAGTAACCATTAAATAAATGGGCAGATAAGAATACGTCACGCTACTCCAGTATCGGCCGCAACCATCTTTTCATTTCATCCGGTGGCATTGCCTTTCTTTCTGTGTAATCATTTAACTGGTCGTCATTTATTTTGCCTACACCAAAGTATTTACTGGCTGGGTTCGCAAAATACCAACCACATACAGATGCAGCAGGATACATGGCCAATGATTCTGTAAGATGAATGCCTGTAGTTTCTTCACCACCTAATAAGGTAAACAACTTGTATTTTTCCGTATGGTCCGGGCAGGCAGGATAGCCGGGTGCAGGCCGTATACCAAGGTATGCTTCGCCAATCAGTTGCTCGTTGGTCAGATGTTCATCGGAGACATAACCCCAATATTCAATGCGGGTTTTTTTGTGCAGCAGTTCTGCAAATGCCTCTGCAAAACGGTCAGCTAAAGCCTGTAAAATAATCTTGTTATAATCATCATGCGCTGCTTCAAATTTTTTGATATGAGGTTCAATTCCTTCGATGGTTACAGAAAAAGCTCCTATAAAATCGGCCCCCTGTCCCCCAAGGGGGGAACTTAGGTCGTTGCTTTCTTTTATGCTTGCTTGATCTTTTAATTTTGTCAGTATACTATCAGTTACGCCATCAATATTTTTTATTACCTCTTCATTTGTAAATCGAATTACACTAAAACCTTTTTCTTCCAGCCATTTAGTTCTTACTTCATCTGCTTCCTGATTTTCAGGTAACTGGTGTATTAACCCATCAATTTCTATAACTAATTGTTTATTCAGGCAAACAAAGTCTGCAATGTAATTTCCAATAATGTGCTGCCGCCTGAATTTATATCCGCTCAATTGTTTTGACTTCACGACTTCCCACAAAACGTTTTCAGCTGCAGTAGGTTGATTGCGGTTTTTAAGTGCAAATTCCTTTAGTAAAGGATAATTAAAAGGGTCTGCCATTTCATATCCGAAGCCAGCTCTTTCCTCCCCTTCCTTTTGGGAAGGGGCTTTAGTTGTGTCAGCAATATTTTTACTTTTAATTGGGGATGGGCCTGATGCAATAAAATCTGCCAAAGAAAGGTTAGGCTGACCAGCAGCTTTCTTTATCTGCTGGCGTAAAAATTCCAATTTCAAAGTGGCTGCTCCGTCTTTTACCTCGACTGTATCCGGCGCTGTTTTGGTGGCAGGCCAAAAGCCAATCACCCCTCTTGCAGTTAACCATTTTTCATCAATAATTTGTTGCAGCAATTTTTTTGCATCGTTGTATAATTTCGTGGCTTCAACGCCAATTACTTTATCGGTAAGCAGTGCGGGAAATTTGCCGTGCATTTCCCAGGCAATGAAGAACGGTTGCCAGTCAATGTAGTCAGCTATTTCAGCCAGGTCATAATTAGTGAAAACCTTTGTTCCCGTAAATGTAGGTGCTACAGGAGTAAAATTATCCCAATCAATTACAGCTCCATTTTGTTGCGCCTCTGCAAAAGGCAAATAATTTTTTACTGTTTTACGGTTGGCAAAATCTTCTTTTAGTTTATGGTATTCCGTTTTGATGCCGGTTAAAAACTCGGGCTTTGTGTCTTTGTTTAATAAACTGCCGGCAACGGTTACGCTACGACTTGCATCCAATACATGTACTACACCGTTATCATACTCCTGTGCAATTTTGACGGCTGTGTGCATCCGGCTGGTAGTGGCGCCGCCGATTAAAAGTGGCTGCGTCATGCCTCTTCTTTTCATTTCATGTGCCACATGTACCATCTCATCTAATGAGGGTGTGATGAGTCCGCTGAGGCCAATGATGTCCACATTATTTTTGATAGCTGCATCCAGAATTTTATCAGTTGCAACCATTACACCCAAATCAATAATATCATAGCCATTGCAACCCAGCACAACGCCTACAATATTTTTACCAATATCATGTACATCACCTTTTACGGTAGCCAATAAAATTTTCGCTGCCCCGGCGGCTTCTTCATTGGTAGTGCCTGCGGCAAGATGTGCCTGTTTTCTATCTTCTTTTTCCTGTTCAATAAACGGCGTTAATACGGCCACCGCTTTTTTCATTACACGGGCACTTTTTACTACCTGTGGCAAAAACATTTTGCCTGCTCCAAACAGGTCGCCAACTATGTTCATTCCATCCATCAGCGGGCCTTCAATTACATCCAGAGGTTTGGGATATTTTTGGCGGGCTTCTTCTGTATCTGCATCTATATAATCTGTAATGCCATTTACCAATGAATGGGAAAGCCGTTTTTCCACCGGTTCATTTCTCCACTTTTCATCCTTTACTTCTACCTTGCCTGTTGCTTTTACCGTTTCTGCATGGATGATAAGTTTTTCTGTGGCCTCGTTGTTATCATTGTTGCGGTTTAGAATTACGTCTTCACATAAGTCACGTAGCGTGGGATCTATTTCGTCGTACACCACCAACTGGCCAGCGTTTACAATACCCATATCCATACCCGCTTTAATGGCATAAAACAGGAATACGCTATGAATAGCTTCCCGCACATGATCATTACCGCGAAAAGAAAACGATACATTGCTTACACCACCACTGATCTTCGTTAAGGGCATTAGCCGCTTTATTTCTTTAGTAGCTTCTATAAAATCAACCGCGTAATTATTATGTTCTTCAATACCGGTGGCGATGGCAAAAATGTTGGGATCAAAAATAATGTCCTGCGGATCATACCCAACCTGCTCAGTCAAAATTTTATACGCCCGGTGACAGATTTCTATCTTGCGTTGTTTGGTATCTGCCTGGCCTACTTCATCAAATGCCATCACAATTACCGAAGCACCGTAACTTTTGCAAATGAAGGCTTGTTCAATAAATTTAGCTTCGCCTTCTTTCATTGAGATGGAGTTCACAATGCATTTACCCTGCACACATTTTAAACCTGCTTCAATGATGGCAAATTTGGAAGAATCAATCATGATTGGAATCTTGGCAATATCCGGCTCAGCCTGTACCAGGTTTAAAAAAGTGGTCATAGCTTCCACGCCTTCCAGCATGGCATCATCCATATTGATGTCAATTACCTGTGCACCACTTTCTACCTGCTGGCGGGCTACACTTAACGCTTCTTCATATTTACCATCTTTAATAAGCCGGGCAAATTTTTTGCTTCCAGTTACATTGGTGCGTTCGCCTACGTTTACAAAATTTGTTTCGGGCCTTACCACCAATGGTTCCAATCCGCTTAAGCGCAGGTAAGGTTTGATGTAAATATTTTCGCTCATAATTTATACTTAAATTGCCGTGGGGCTTGTTGATATTTAATATTTTTTCATTGGCCTGTTAACTGTTCCAGAATTATATACGCGGAAAATCTTGACTACACATTATTCTGTAAATGCACCAGCAAGTTTCCCTATACCGCCACCTCCTGTACTTTTTGATATCGCAAATTGCGATATCAAAAAATGCGATTCTGTTGTGGTTAATTTTATGGTGTTTTTCTCACTCAATTATTCTGAATCAATTTCCCGGACTTTGGTTTTTTATAATGCTTCTTCCAGCACGGGTAATACCCTTGGTTTATATTTAGCTACTTCGTCTGCAATGTGTTTGATGTGATCCGGGGTTGTACCGCAACACCCCCCAACAATATTCAGCCAACCATTCGCTGCCCACTCTTCAATGATGTGCGCTGTTTCATGCGGCTGTTCATCGTACTCTCCAAATGCATTGGGTAATCCTGCGTTGGGATAGGCGGATGTATAACAACTGGCAATGGAAGACAATTCTTCAATATGCGGCCGCATTTCCTGCGCACCCAGGGCGCAGTTAAGCCCGATGCTGATTGGGTTGGCATGCTGCAACGAAATATAAAAAGCTTCCAATGTCTGTCCGCTTAGGGTACGTCCACTTGCATCTGTAATGGTACCCGAAATCATGATGGGTAATTCAGCAATGCTGTTTGTTCTGAAATAATTTTTTGCTGCGTATACGGCGGCCTTTGCGTTCAGTGTATCGAAGATTGTTTCAATCAGCAACATGTCTACGCCACCGTCTACCAGGCCTTTTATTTGTTCTGTATACGCTGTTGCCACTTCATCAAAAGTTACTGCCCTAAAGCCGGGATTATTTACATCGGGAGAGAGTGATAATGTTTTGTTGAGTGGCCCGATAGCACCCGCTACAAAACGTGGCTTAGCTGGATTTTTTGCCGTGTATTCATCGGCAGCTGTCCGTGCACATTTGGCTGAGGCTACATTTAATTCGTAAGCCAACGATTGCATATCATAGTCAGCCTGTGCAATTACTGTACTGCTGAAGGTATTGGTTTCAATAATATCGGCGCCCGCTTCCAGGTATTCCTTATGAATTCCAACGATAATATCAGGTTGGGTAATACTCAGCAAATCATTATTACCCTGTACATCCGTATGCCAATCTTTAAAACGTTCGCCGCGGTAATCGGCTTCTTTTAATTTATGCCTTTGTATCATGGTGCCCATGGCGCCATCAATAATCAGTATCCGTTCTTTAAGACAGTCTTTTACTGTTTTTTTCATCGCTTTAATAAAAGTTAAATTATTAACAAATGGTTGAAGTGAGTGACACAACGATGCTGAACATAGCTGTAATGGCTCACTAAAAAAATTGTAAACTATTAAACGAGAATCAAATCCGGGAGAGATGTTGGGAATTGCTTTCGTTTATTAGTTCACTTGGCCTTTGAAGGCTGTTGCATACAGGCTGAACAATAAACAAATCCACCTGTAATGCTGTAAAATTAGGACAAGTTTACGGTATAGCAAAATGGTACCAATACAGAAGTTTACCGAATGAGGGAGGCTAATTTCCGGCGTTGATGTAGTTTTCGACCGGTATGCGGTTGCTGATACTTTTTGCCAGCGTCATTTCATCAGCATATTCCAGCTCGCCGCCAAAGGCAATGCCGCGTGCAATCGTGGTAATTTTTACGGGATAAGCCTTTAATTTTTTTCCGATATAGTAAATGGTTGTGTCGCCCTGGATGTTGGCGTTGAGGGCAAAAATGATTTCTGTAATGGGTTCTGTCTCCATTCTTTTAACCAGGGAATCTATATTCAACTGGTCTGGACCAATGCCATCGAGTGGTGAAATAATGCCACCCAGCACATGATAAATACCGTTGAATTGCTGGGTACTTTCTATGGCGATTACGTCACGAATATTTTCAACTACGCACAACAAATCCTGCTTACGGGAATGGTTACTGCAAATATTGCAGAGAGTAGCATCCGAAATATTATGGCAGCGGGAACAGAATTTTATTTCTTCCCGCATTAATGAAATGGCTTCGCTAAAACGGGTAACATCGGTTATATCCTGTTTGATAAGATGCAGTACCAGCCTGAGCGCTGTTTTTTTCCCGATGCCCGGCAGGCGTGCAAATTCGTTCACCGCATTTTCTAAAAGAGAAGAAGAAAAAATCATGGGGCAAATTTAATTGATAATATGGATAATGGATAGTTGAGAATAATGGATAAATGATAATTTTTTTATGGATAATACCAAAACCAGCCGGAACTATTTATCTGACTGAAACCAATAATCGATAATAAGCACGTATATGAAATTAAGGTAAAGGTTACCGGTAAGGCTACTATCAATTATCCATTAAAAAATTATCCATTCACTCAGAGTTCTATCTCCCGCTCATTATCCCAATTGGCTTTAATGGTCAATTTTTTATCAAGCGTTAGTGCATGTTCGGGTTGAAGCTTCTTTTTATAATTGCCCGGATCCCATATGCCATTGTTATTGGCGTCGTACAAAATGCGCAATTCGAATTCGCCGGGATTAAAAAATTTATCCGTCCAGGTGGTACCGGTAACTTTTACCGATTTTACAATTTCAGCACCATTTAGAAACTGTATCACCGGGTGGCGGGCCGAATCCAGTTTGGTAAAGCGCAGGGTTATACTACCGTAATCACTTTCCTTTTTTGTTTGAAATTTGAGCGTATCCGATTTCGCCAGCACGTTGTTGGCGGTATCGGCAATGGCTTCTTTCGGTATCACTAAACGATAAGCGGTTTCCAGCGGCCATTTGTTTTTTACAACAATTATTTTACGGGTGCTATCCAGTACAATCTTGGCACCTTCAACCTTATTAAAATTGGTGTCGGTCAAAATTATTTTGGTGCTGTCGAAGAGTTTTAATTTATTATTAAAGCGCAATTCAAGATTGGTAAGTATATCCTGGGAAGCACCGGTAGCCAGGCCGGGCGTAAGTTTCAGCTTTTTATCGGCAGCAGATTTGGCAACTGGAGTTGTCACTTTTTTTATATCTTTTTCTTCTTCGTAGGCATACATTCTTACAGAATCATTTTTGCCATTTACCTGAAGCGGGGCATCTGCAAACGCAAAACTTTCAATTTTTGAGTTGTAGGTTTTAAGGCCATCTCCATCCTTTAATGCATACACTTTATACTCACCCTGGGACAGGTTGGTAAAAGTGAAAATGCCATTACGGTCTATCCTGGCAATGTAGTTGGGCTTTCTTGTTTCTACCGCGGAATCGGGCGCATCACGGTATAAAAGCGCCTGCAGCGTACTGTCTGGCTTACCGGTTTCGGCCATTAATACTTTGCCGCTCAGTTTTAAAGAATCAATGGTGTTGCCGGTTGAAAACACATAAGTAAATTCCTTAAACGGGTTGCTTTCGTTATTATCAACAATGGCGTTTCCAAAATTGATAGCGTAGGTAGTTTTATCTAACAGGGTATCTTTTAATTTAATACTAACCTCTTTTAATTTATAGGTAATGATGGGGAAGGTTTTTGGATAGGGCGATACAATCACATTTTTTTGTACCTCCAGCACATTGATGTACTCATCAAAAACCAGCGTGATTTTATTGCCGGTAAAATTGGTAGTCATTAGTTTAGGAAGGGCTGCAACCAAAACAGGCGGGATACTATCCCTTGGGCCTCCCGTTGGCGCACCAATCTGTGCACAGCCGCTTCCGGTAACCGAAATAAAGTAAATAAAAAAAACAGCAGCAGCCGTGTATAAAACATTTTTAATCTTCATCAAATGGTGTTGAACTGCAAACTTAAACCCTTTATGCTATTTGCCCGCAACCCTGAATCATAAAATTGACTTAAGGGTTTGTTTCCTCTTCTTCCTCAATCAAATCGTGCAGTGCTACGGCCAGCTTATTGTCTTTTACAAAATTGCACCAATGGCACTCAGGTTTACCACAGCCGGTATAAAACTCCCTGGCCTGTATTTTTGCCCACACGGTTTTTATCTGCTGTTTTACGGTTTCGGTATCAGCCGGGGTAATGATGATTTTTTCTTTGCGGTATTGTTTCTTTTTATCGGGTTCAACAAAATCAAATTCGGTGCTGATTACCTTCCAGTCTTTCTGGCCATAATTATCAACCAGTATTTTATAAAATACTGCCTGCCGCCAATAATCACCGCCATTGGGTTCTTTATCACTTGGTCCTTTCATTTTTGGTAAAGCATTATCAACGTTACCGCTTTTATAATCTACCACGTTTATTTCTTTGCCGTTAAATTCCAGTTTATCCAGCTTGCCCTTTAGCGGCACACCATTCACTACCACACCTTGTATGTTTCTTTCAACCGTAACAATCTTGTTCCAGGTGTTGATGTATGTGTCATAGTATTCCGGCAATACCATGGAACCTTGTTCCATTCTTCGCTGAAATTCTTCTTCTGTAAAATTTTCCCGGTGTTTGCGCAGGTACCTGCTAAAGTCAGCCACCACCTCTTCTTTTGGTGGAAAGGTTTTGCTTTCGCTGGCGAGCATTTTGGTAAATAATTTTTCCAGCGCATGATGGATGGCACTTCCAAATTCAAGCGTTTCACTTTTACCTGCCGGTATGCGGATTAGGTTTTTATAATAGAAGCCCAAAGGGCAGTCCAGGTAAGCACTCAGCGCCGTTACGTTCATCACGAATTTATCCAGTAAGCCACTGATAAAGTCAGCTTCGCTTTTCTCAATCTCCGGTGCTTGTGCGGTGAATTGCAATTGCTGAAACACAATCATTTCTTCATCTGTTAATGCAACTTTTTGTACCGGCAAAATATGCTGTTCTAAAATTTCGGCCAGGAACATAGAGGGTTCCATTTCCTTGCCATCGTTTTTATGCTTGGCGTACGAAATATGAAGGTGCTTTTCCGCACGGGTAAGGGCCACATAAAACAGTCGTCTTAATTCCTCTTCCTCGCTTGATTTTGGTTGTGATGAAAATAGCGTATCCGGCAATTTATAACCGCCGGCGGGCTTGCGCTTTTTTTCCCAACTCGAAGCATTGATGCCTGCAAAAAATACATATTCAAATTCGAGTCCCTTACTTCCGTGGGCCGTTAATAAGTTTACGCCTTTGTCACTTCCTGATACCTGGGTGAGCGGCAGTTTTAATTCCTCTTTTTGCATGAGGTCGATTGTTTTTACCAGGTCATCTAAATTTAAAAACGGGTTGCGTGCTGTTTCGTCTTTTATAAAATCGAATAGTTTGGTCAGCAGTTGCATCAGCATCACCTTCTCATCGCTTTGCATAATGTAGTTGAGCACGCCGCCATCATGGATGATCTTTTCAAATAGTTGCTGCAGGGTTACATTCGATACATCGGCAATCAATCTTTCAATGATACCGCTGAAGTTTTTCAGTTTTTCGTTGATACCGGTATCAAATAAATCTTTCGGCCTTGCTGTTGCTTTATCGTACAATAATTTACGAATAGAGGTTTGCTCATTGTTATATCGCTTCTTATTTACTTCTACGGTGATTTTTGCAATTTCTATGGGTGGAATAGAATAAAAGTCATAGTGCAGTATTTCGAACAGCATTTTATCTCCACCATATGGAATATCATGTTCAGCATTTAAGTAACGCAATATTTCTATGATCTTTTTTGCAAACGGATGTTCCAAAATATTAACCGAACGCTTGCTGAAGATGGGTATCTTTTTTAATCGCAGGTATGCCGCCAGATCTTCGCCGTATTTATTTTCTTTGTAGATGACGGCGATTTTTCCGGGGACGGTTCCTTCTTGTAGTAACGCTTCTACCTGGTTGGTGATGCCTGCTAATTCATCCCGTACCGAATTGTACTCCGTAACAATCGGTAGGTGCAGCAAGGATTTCAGCCCTTCCCTGGATGAAATCAATTCTTTGCTAAGGCCTTCAATTTGTTTTACCAGCCGCTCTTCATTTTTGTTGATCAGGGTTTTTGATATATCCAGTATGGGTTGTGTACTGCGGTAATTATTGGTAAGCACTACTGTTTTAAGTACGTCCACATACTGACTTGCAAACCCCAGCATATTCTCCACATTGGCGCCCTGGAAGCGATAAATACTTTGGTCATCATCGCCCACTACAAATACATTCGGCGTATCCCAGTAATTGATGAGCAACTGTACCAGTTTGTTTTGCGTACCGCTGGTGTCCTGGAATTCATCTACCAAAATATACCGGAACCTTTCCTGGTAATCGGATAATACATTCGGGTTGTTTTCAAAAACAGCAATCACCCAATTGATCATATCATCAAAATCGTAGCGGTTTTTTTGGCGCATCAATCGCTGAAAATTTTCAAATTCATTTACTGCCGCACGCAACTTTTCAGCCTTGTCAATCTCTTCATCAATCTTATCCTGTTTAATATCCCCGGCATTAAATTGTTTGTATTTTCTTTTGTATACAAACTCGTCTCTCAGTGGCAAATCTTTTATAAAATCATTTATTTTTTCATTGATAAAAGCGGGCGTCCATCCTTCCCTTTTCATGTTACTGAATAAATTGCGCAGGTTGTTTACTTCATAATACACATCGCCGCGATATCGCTTCAGCGGATGTTCTTTTTTAAAATTATCTATCAGTGCTTTAAATAATTGGATGCCCTCCAGTTCTGAAATAGCATCCAGCGAATTTTTTTCAAACAGCGGTAAATTATCCTGTATCACATCATTGCAAAAAGCATGAAAGGTGTAAATATTTACTTTGTAAGCATCGGCACCAATAAATTGCTGCAACCTTCGCCGCATGGCGATGGCGCCGGCATCGGTATAGGTGAGGCATAAAATATTTTCAGGCAGGGCATCTGTATCCAATAAAATTTTACCAATTCTTGCAGCAAGGATTTGTGTTTTACCTGTACCCGGACCAGCGATCACCATCACCGGACCTTCAATGGTATCCACGGCGATGCGCTGCTGTTCGTTCAGTTTTTTATATTCTTCGTTGAATTTTTGTTGTAGTTGTTGTTGATATGTTTGCATGTTCTGTTGCAGGACGGTTTAACTGTAAAAATAATCCCCGGGGAAATTGATTAAAGATAACAAGCCTGCTGGTAGCGTTAAAATATTTATGGATGCATCATCTGTTTTGAGCCCCCGCATTTTTTATCAGCTAGTTATTTTTTTAGCTTCAAACGCCAGGCTGCGGCCGCAATTGAAAACAAAATACATTTATTATTGTTGTAGGGTAAAATACAAAAATGAGCAAAGTCTACTCTCTTAAAACCGTACAGCAATTACCCATTACACTTGATGCAGCCTGGGACTTTTTCAGCAGCCCCGCCAACCTGCAAAAAATTACACCGGATAAGATGGGCTTTAATATTATTTCCAAATACCATGGCGATAAAATGTATCCCGGACAGGTAATTGAATATACAGTAAAACCCATACTGGATATACCTTTATATTGGATGACGGAAATTACACATGTAGAGGATAAAAAATATTTTGTGGATGAACAGCGTTTCGGTCCCTACAGTTTATGGCATCACCAGCATCATTTTAAAGCCGTGCCTGGCGGTGTGGAAATGACGGATATAGTGCATTACAAAATGCCATTTTGGTTTTTTGGAGATATTGCGAATTCGCTGTTTGTAAAAAAGCAATTGAAAGGAATATTTGATTATCGTTTTACCGCCGTTGAAGCTATGTTTGGCAACATGGTGGTTTAGCCTGCACACGCTGTATAGTATGTTAGCATTTGAACATTCGCAATTTTAATAGCCCGTTATTTTTATAACGGGTATTTTTTTGCCAATAACCGGTCAATAAGCGCTGGTTAAGGCAATAAAAATAAACAGTTTGTGGTATTGACATTGCCTTCCAGGATTTCTATCTTGTATGATAATTGATTGAAGCCTGCAGCAATACAACTACTAATTTTTAACAGCGGGAAATAGCAATTACCAGGCTGCAATCCAGGGGCAATGACGCAATTGCACATTGTACTAAATCCACTCCGAATCAGAAAGGCAAACACTAAACCTGCATCCGCAGCAGTTGCTGTCTATGGATGTACCAGATCAATAAAGTAAAAGCATTTCTTATATTAAAAACAGATCACCATGGCAAAGAAAACAAACAATGCAAAACCAGTATTTAAAATGGGGTGGTTGCCCGACCTGCCCGATGCAAGGGATTATATGTATGCAGCCCCGCTGAAATTAATGCAAAAAATGCCTGCAAAAGTAGACCTGCGGCCCACTTGCCCACCAGTGTATAACCAGGGAGCATTGGGAAGCTGCACCGCCAATTCGCTGTCCGGAGCTTTTCAATTTGGTAAAAAGAAACAACGTAAGGCTGATTTTATGCCCAGTCGACTTTTTTTGTATTATAACGAAAGGGTGGCTATCCATACTGAAAACAGTGACAGTGGCGCTTTTCTAAGGGATGGTATTAAATCGCTTAACAAAGATGGCATTTGCAAAGAAACCGAATGGACCTATGATGATGATTCATCTGCTGGTGCCAAGTTCTCCAAAAAGCCACCAGCCGCCTGCTATTCGCATGCACAGCAAAACCAGATCACTTCTTACCAGCGGCTTAGCAATGGCAACATCAGCATATTAAAAGGCTGCCTGGCAGAAGGCTATCCTTTTGCTTTTGGATTTACAGTATATGAAAGTTTTATGACGGCGGTAATGGCAAAAAAGGGTATTATGCCTATGCCCGATTTTAGCAAAGAAAAAGTAGTAGGGGGCCATGCCATCCTTGCCGTTGGCTATGATGAAAAAAAGCAAATGGTGTTGATAAGAAACAGCTGGGGTACAGGTTGGGGTATAAAAGGTTATTTCTGGATGCCTTATGCTTATATTACCAATACGCATCTTTGTGATGACTTCTGGACGATTCGGCTGGTGGAGTAAGCGGTTTTACACAAAACGGTACTACAAATACAAAGGCCACAAAGAAAATATTGCTTTGTGGCCTTTGTGGTGTTGCGACTAATACAAAATGATTAGTTATCCCGGCATCCGGGTGATATATTTTTCCATTTGTTTTATCTGGTCAGCAATTTGAGGCGTAGTTGGTTTAAGGCCTTTTGCTTTTCTGAAATATTCTTTCCCCGCCCTGAATTCTCTTTTATTGATCATAATGGATGACAATTGCAGATAAGCTGCGGCTTCATTTTCCTTATCGGGTAAACCTGCACGGATGGCGCCACGGATGTAGCTTTCTGCCTGCTTCATATCGCCTTTTTGCATAGCCAGCATACCCAGTTGTAATTTATTGGCACCTTCAGCCTGCTTCATCTGGTCGCCCAAAATACCACCGCCACCCATGAGTGACTGGCTCATTTTCAAATGTTTTTCAGCACCTTCATAATTCTGATCTGCCATATCCAGGTTACCTTTTACCGTGTAATAAACAGAGCGGATGGGCTTAATGAGCAAAGAAGGAAACCAGATAGAATTGATTACTTTCTTGGCGCCTTCTAAATCACCGGTTTCCATGCTTTCCTGTATCAGGCGCATAGGGCCAAAAACAAAATGACCCACAATCAATATTACCGCAGCCAGGTACAAAACAAATGAAGGCCAGAAACCAGCCTGTACATTGGTAAAGATAGCCAGTGCCAATAAAACTCCTCCTAACCATAAACGGTATTTAATCACCAGGGTTAACCACTTCATATACTTAAAAAATTTGGATGGCAAAGATAAGGCTAAGAAAATTACGAATCTTAAAGAAGCCTTCAGGTTTGTTTAAGGTGCAAGACCGAAGTAAATAATCAATGTTGGAAGCTATTGGGTTGTTTGTTACTTTTGCACTCCAAAATAAGCTTATCAGCAGCTTGTTGTTGAAATGGTCCCGTAGTTCAGTGGATAGAATAGAAGTTTCCTAAACTTTAGACACAAGTTCGATTCTTGTCGGGACCACATTCATAGAAATTAAAGAATAATAGCCTTACCAAAATCATCCTGGTGAGGCTTTTTTATTTTGATAAACAGCTAAAACTGCTGCTGCAAATAGCGATCAATCGACCCTATGCAACTATTTACTTTTTTCTGCCTCAAATGGTTGATCAATTATCAATGCATCGCATCTAAGACAGGATAGAACAGGATAGTCAATTAACTTTTAAATCATAGTTTGCGAATAGATGATGTATCAAATTAAAACGCTTGTAGTATTTGGAATGCTGTTGTTGATTGCTGGAAATACTGTAGCTCAAAACAGGAAACAGGCTGCTGATAAAAAGTATGATGTTGCCGCATTTCTCTATCCCGCTTACGCCAGCGATGATCCCCGCTTACGTCCTTTCTGGCCTTCGGGCATTGGTGAATGGGAAACAGTTACCAACATGCAGCAACGGTTTCCCGGGCATTACTGGAACCGGAAACCTGTTTGGGGAACAGTAAATGAAGCCGATCCGGCGGTGATGAATATGGAGATCAATGAGGCTACCAAACATGGTATAAATGTGTTCATTTTTGACTGGTACTGGTATGATGGCCGCCCGTTTATGGAAACTACCTTAAACAATGGTTTTCTTAAAGCCGACAATGCGGATAAGATGAAATTTTACCTGATGTGGGCCAATCATGATGTAGTCAATACATGGGATACAAGACTAAACAAAGTAGAGGATGGAAATGTAATCTGGACAGGAAAGGTGAGCAGGGATGAATTTGAAAAAATCTGTAAACGCAATATTGAAAAGTATTTTAAGCTACCGCAATATTATACAATTGATGGTAAGCCTGTATTCATGATCTATGATGTACCGCAATTGATCGCAGGTCTTGGCGGTATAGAACAAACTGCCGCAGCCCTTAAATGGTTTAAGGAAGAAACAAAGAAGGCCGGTTTTCCCGGGCTGGAACTGCAATTAACCATGTGGTCGCAAAACCTCAACTACAGCGGGTTTGATGGGAGTAAGACCAAAGCTCCGGAAAATGAATTTGTAAAAAAACTTGGATTCACCAGCGCTACGCATTACCAGTTTGTTCATTTCTTAGACGTCAATAACGATTACCTGGATATTTTGGAAAAAGTAAAAAAAGAATGGGCAAGGATTGATACGGCCTTTGAATTAACCTATTATCCGCATGTGAGCATCGGCTGGGATAACAGCCCAAGATTAGGCAAGAGCGCCGTAATGAAAAACAATACACCCGCAAATTTTGCCAAAGGATTGCAAATGGCTAAAGACTACATCGATGCCCATCCCCGCCAGGCTCCGCTGATCACCATTAACAGCTGGAACGAATGGACGGAAACAAGTTACCTCGAACCCGATAACGTATACGGTTATGGGTATCTTGATGCTGTGAAAGCAGTCTTTATGAAATAATATAAGTTGAGCTTTGACAGTTAAAATAGCTTATGGTATTTAGGATTAATCATCGTACTTTTCTTTAAAGAACCGATCAGGAGCCAGATGAATCTATCAAAAAAAATTATTAAAAAAAGGCGGCTTTCGCGACTTGCTATTACCATTTGCAGTATTGGGGCACTGCTATTTTTCTTATCAGGTATTATAAACCCGGCATCGGCAAAAGGCAATGAAGCAGTTGCCAGTGAAGGTTTCTGGCTTTGGTCTTTTTTAGGAAGACTGCATCCCATGATTGTGCATTTTCCTGTCGGGCTTTTATACATCGCTTTATTTTTCGAATTCATTTCCTGGAAACGCAAATCCGTTCAGCTTAGCAACAGTGTTCCTTTATTGATTCTTACCGGTGCAGTGTCATCAGTAATAGCGGTGGTATTGGGGCTGGTGCTATCTAATACTGAAACCTATGGCAGCAACGTATTGCAGGTGCACCAATGGGCAGGTATTGCCACCATGCTACTGGCCTGCGCCACGTATTATCTCTATCTAAAAAAACAACGGAAATTTTTAATCATACTGCTCACCACAACTGTGTTGGGTGTTACCGTCGCTGGTCATTATGGAAGTGAACTTACGCATGGTGAAGACTATCTCAGCAGCGTGCTGCCATTTGGTAAAGACGTTGGGGCGGGAACGGACAGCAGTTTTATTTTTGCCGGCATAAAAGGGCCGCTGGATAGTTCGCAAATGCAGGAACTGAACCTGCAGGTTAGAACGATACTGGCGCATAATTGCTATAGCTGTCACGGCGAAACAAAAGTGAAAGGCGAACTGAGGCTGGATGGAAAACAATACATTTTTAAAGGCGGTAAACACGGGAGCATCCTTACTTCCGGGCATCCTGACAAAAGTGAGCTCATCCGTCGCATATCGCTTTCCCGCAGTGATAAAAAAGCAATGCCTTCCAAAGGTAAAGGGCTTTCTGCAACTGAAATTGCCACGCTTACTTTATGGATAAAACAAGGCGCGCCATGGCCTGACGGGCCGGAAAGAAGCCTGTTTCGGGTAGCAGCAATGGCGCCCCGTTTACCGGCTTTGCCACCAGCTACAGGCAACCTGACTTCGCCGGTAGATCTGTTTGTAAACAACTATTTTAAACAACACAAAATAAGTTGGGGTACCCCTGTTGAAGACCGCATTTACCTGCGCCGTGTTTATATGGACGTAATAGGCCTGGTACCACCACCCGACAGTATGGATGCTTTTGTAAAAGATACCAGGCCAGATAAAAGGGCATTGATGGTTCAACAGCTGTTGAGTCGCAATGACGATTATACACAGCAATGGCTCAGCTTCTGGAACGATGCATTGCGCAACGATTACTCCGGTACCGGTTATATTACCGGTGGAAGATTTGGCATTACCAAATGGCTCTACACATCTCTAAAAGAGAACAAGCCGTACAATCGTTTTGTAAGCGAACTCATCAACCCCGATAAACAATCCGATGGATTTATAAAAGGCATTCAATGGCGGGGTACCATCAACTCCAGCCAGCGAACAGAAATGCAGGCAGCACAAAATGTATCGCAGGTTTTTTTCGGGGTAAATCTTAAATGTGCCTCCTGCCATAACAGTTTTGTAAGCGACTGGAAGCTGGATGATGCCTATGCCTTTGCCAATGTTTTTTCTGATACAACACTCGAGATTAACCGGTGCGATAAACCTACCGGTAAAATGGCCGGCAGAAGAATATTGTTTAAAGAGCTTGGCACCATTAACCCGGATGTTCCCCGAAAAGAAAGGTTGAAACAATTGGCAGATAGCCTGGTACAACCCCGCAATGGCAGGCTGTACAGAACATTTGTAAACCGCATGTGGGCCCAGCTAATGGGCAGGGGCATTGTTGAACCGGTAGATGTAATGGACAATGAACCCTGGAGCCAGGATTTGCTCGACTGGCTTGCATATGATTTTGTAACTTCAGGGTACGACATTAAAAAACTAATGTACACCATCCTCACTTCTCAAATTTATCAACAGCCTTCGGTAGCCGTAAAAGAAGCTGGTTTGCTAACCGCTAAAGAGTATGTTTTTCGCGGTATGGTAACTAGAAGGCTTACAGCCGAGGAATTTACAGATGCTGTTGGCCAGGTGTTGGCACCAGTTTATGATGATAGCATGATTGTTTTCAATCTTATGCCTGGCAATATCAAACCCAATATTCCATTCGCAAGGGCATCGCTTGTAAAAAATGATGCTTTTCTTACCGCATTGGGCCGGCCAAACAGGGAGACAGTCTCTACCAGCCGAACTTCGCAAGCCAGTTTGTTACAGGCGCTTGAACTAACCAATGGCGCACAATTTAACCAGGCGTTACAAAAAGCTGCTGTAAAATGGAAAGAGCGGTATAAAGATCCATTGACCATGACCAGGGAAATTTACCGGGCAGCAATAGGGAGGTTACCATCGAAAGAAGAAGAAGGTGTTGCATTAAAAGCGATGGGCAGTATACCTTCTGTTGCGGCAGTTCAGGATTTTTTATGGGCCATTGCGCTTCATCCCGAATTTCAATTGATTTATTAATAGTTGAATAATACAATATTTGCTCATTGCATAAAAGAACTGTATGAACGCCAATTGGAACAGAAGAAATTTTATTAAAACTACCAGTGCTGCAACGCTTGCTGCGCTGGCAGCCGGTGCACCTGTGGCCAGCATGTTAAGTGGTTGTGGCAAAAAATCAAAGCTAAATGATAGTACTGCGGATACAGTTATTCTTTTATGGATGGCAGGCGGCATGGCACATACCGAAACCTTCGATCCCAAAAAATTTACGCCTTATGAAAAAGGCATGGAAGGCAATAGGGTGCTGAGTACTTTTCAATCCTTGCCCACGGCACTGGATGGTATTCATTTTTCTGAAGGGCTGCAATCCATTGGCAGTGTAATGAACAAAGGCAGTCTTATCAGGTCGTACGTGGCCGCCGATATGGGGCATATCCTTCACTCCCGGCATCAGTACCACTGGCATACTTGTTACGAACCACCACAAACCGCAGCAGCGCCACACCTGGGTGCCTGGATAGCCAAAGAACTAGGTCCGAAAAACCCGGTGATTCCTGCTTTCATCGACATTGGGCAGCGGTTTACATTGGGCGAAGCAGAAGAGTTAAAAGCTTTTCATACTGCGGGTTTTTTGGGCAATGAATTTGGCCCTTTTATGATACCCGATCCTACACAGGGATTAGAAAGTGTGCGGCCGCCTGTTGGCATGGATTCCAAACGTTTCGAGCGGCGCAATCAATTGTATAATGAGCTTATCAGTAAAAGTCCTGCTGGTGAGTTTAGCAGCGATTACCAGAAAGAATCTCTCAAGCGTTCAATGGAGCAAGCTTATATGTTGTTGAATTCGCCGGAGGCAAGTGCTTTTAATCTTAGCCTGGAACCAAAGGAAAGCTATGACATTTACAATACCGGCCGTTTTGGGTTAGGTTGTCTACTGGCCAAAAGGCTGACAGAACAAGGTGCCCGGTTTATAAGTGTAACAACCGAGTATGAACCTTTTATAGGTTTCGATACGCACGAGAATGGCCATACCCGTATGGTAAATATGAAAAAAATGATTGACGGACCTGTGTCACAATTAATTAAAGACCTGGATAAAAGCGGGCGCCTGGACAGAACCCTGGTGATATTGGCCAGTGAATTCAGCAGGGATATGATGGTGGAAGGAAGGCCGGATGCCAAAGTGCAGGAGCAGGTTGATCAACCCGATATTTTACAGGATATGAAATTTTACGGCATGCACCGGCATTTTACAGATGGCTGTTCTATGCTAATGTTTGGCGGGGGCATTAAAAAGGGATTTGTCTATGGAAAAACAGCAGATGAACGGCCTTGCAAAACCATTGAAAACCCGGTTAAAATAGACCAGGTGCACCAAACCATTTACCATGCATTGGGCATTCCGGAAGACACGCAGTATGAAATTGAAAAACGGCCTTTTTATACTACTCCTGATGGAAAAGGCAAGGCCATTAAAGAGCTTTTGATAAGTTAGGCAATAGCTGAATTAGCAATCTAAATATCTGTACTGCCAGGCATGGTAGTCATTGAAATAGCCGTACTGCCCTTATTCAGTTTTCGTCATAATTAGTAAATTACATAATCCCCTTTTTTCCTTTTATAATTTTTCCTTCTCCATGTAATTTTTTTGATCAGACATAGCCATTGCCAATTAAAAAAATTACATTACTTAAACAAACAAAAGCGATTGTATGCCTTTATCTCCTACTAATTTGTTTTACCGGGTTATTTTTTTGTGTATCATTTCATTGCCACTGAAAGATACTGTTGATGCACAGCCCACAATAAAAAAATCAGGTTCCGTTGTTTTTAAAAAGCACATCATAAGCCCGTTTTTTGTATCTGAAGGCGTTGCTGTAGCTGATGTAAATAAAGACGGAAAACTGGATATCCTGGCGGGTCGTTATTGGTTCCAGGCACCTGGCTGGCAACAGCACGTCATTCATACCGATACACTCAATCCTGTGCCGGGTTATAGCACGAGCTTTTTAAATTATAGTATGGATGTAAACAATGATGGCTGGCCGGATTTGATACGCTTTGATCAGCCTGGTGGTATTTGTGTTTGGTATCAAAATCCACAAAATAAAAAAGTACACTGGCAAAGTCATTTAATTTTAGCCACTGCCGGTAATGAAAATCCTGCTTTTGAAGATGTAGATGGTGACGGGCGGATGGATATTATCTGCAATGATATTACAAGCAAACAGGTACTATGGTTACAATCGCCAATGGCAAAAAATGATACCGTATGGCAACGACATATTATCAGCAATGATGCTACAAGAGGAACAGATAAGTATACGCATGGACTTGGCTGGGGCGATATAAATAAAGATGGCCACAAGGATGTGATCATAAAAAGCGGCTGGTGGCAATCGCCGCAAAATGTAACAGACAGCAACTGGGTATTTCACGAAGCAAATTTTGGGGCGGATTGCGCAAACATATTTGTGCTGGATGTTGACAAAGATGGCGACCAGGACATCATCAGTTCATCAGCGCATGATTATGGTGTCTGGTGGTATGAGCAACAAAAAGATCACAATGGAAATAGTACCTGGGTAACACATACCATCAGTCAGCTTTTTTCTGAATCTCATTCATTGGCATTGGAAGATGTTAATGGCGACGGTTATCCTGACCTGGTAACTGGCAAACGTTATTATGCCCATAATGGGGGCGACCCGGGTGGCCATGAAGCCGCAGTGTTGTATTGGTTTGAATTTGTGCCGGGGAAAAATCCAGCCTGGATTCCACAATTGATTGACAGCAATTCCGGTGTTGGATTGAGCTTTGTAGTACAGGACATCAACAAGGATAATAAGAAAGATATCATCATCTCCAACAAAAAAGGCGTGTTCTTTTTTGAACAGTTATAGTAGTAAATAACTTACATTAATTGGCCTAAAATCTGAATCAGGAAAATATTATAACAAGTGCATTTAAAGTCTCCATTTCAATTCCTGTTTTATTTTTCATTTATATTTTCATCAATGGTGGATACATTTGTTTTTACATTTCTGATATCCTCTTCTGTAATTTCATCTTTTTCATTACGAAGGTGTTCATGATTTCGTTTATCTGTCTGTACATCCGTAAAACGCTGATCATCTTTCTCTTTTGAAGTATTAGTAGTTGCCATAGAAAAACTATTTTATGGAATCTACAGTTAAAATCATACCAGATTTTTATATAACTGCTCCGGCAGATTTTCAATTATTTTTTTAGAATTGCTGGTAGCTAAGAAAAGCCAGCCAAAAGAAGAATAAAAATATTTAAAACAATTAAATACTAAAATATTTAGTATTTTTACCCTTCGATCACATTCAAAAACGTAGTCTCATTTAAGCATGACAGCAAGCAAAGCCGATATTATTGCCCGTCTGCAAAAGGATATTTTGCCTTTACAGGGATTTAAAGCCTCTCTGAATAATATTGCTTTGGATAAAGCCATCGGTCCGGTAAAAAATGCTTTTCATGATAATCATTTTGCCCTGGGGGTGATGCACGAATTTATTGCCAACAGCAGGGAATCAGCTGCTGTTACAACGGGTTTTGTTGCAGCAGTGCTGGCGCCACTGATGCAAAATGGCGGAACAACAATTTGGATAGTAGCCTGCAAGGGTATTTTTCCTCCGGCATTAAAAGCCTTTGGCATTGCGCCGGATAAAATTATTTTTATTGAATTAAAAAAAGAAAAAGAAATTTTATGGGTTATGGAAGAAGCGTTGAAATGCGAAGGGCTGTCGGCAGTAATTGCCGAAATACCTAACCTGAGTTTTAATGCTTCCCGACGCTTACAGTTAGCTGTGGAAAAATCTAAGGTAACCGGCTTTGTATTGCGCATTAACCCAAGGGCCATCAATACAACTGCCTGTGTTACACGATGGCAGATTAGTTCTTTACGAAGTCAGCTGCCGGATGGAATGCCCGGCGTAGGATTTCCCCGCTGGAAAGTGGACTTGCTGAAAGTAAGAAACGGCAAGCCGGGAAGTTGGGACATAGAATTTGTCGCAGGCAGGTTCAGGCAGGTGAATACCATAGCAGCTATTCCGCTCTCCATACAACAAAAAACGGGGTGAGATGTCAACACGTTTTGTATCAATATGGTTCCTTCAGCTAAAAACGGATTGGCTTATTCGACGCCAGCCTTCTTTGAAGCAGGTGCCCTTTGTATTGGTATTGCCCAATCATGGCCGTATGATTATAACAGCCGCCAATGAACCGGCAAAAAAACAAGGCGTCTATATGGGTATGGTATTGGCAGATGCAAGGGCTATTATTACTGATCTGCAATTTTTTGATGATGAACCTGCCCGGGCTGCTTTATTGCTGACAGGGCTTGCAGAGTGGTGCATTCGTTACACGCCAGCTGTAGCCACAGATTTACCCGACGGATTGTTATTGGATGTAAGTGGCTGCGCTCATTTGTGGGGAGGTGAAGAACAGTACCTGGCAGATATCACCAAACGGTTACAGCATATTGGTTACCATACCAGCATAGCCATTTCGGATACCATTGGCGCAGCATGGGCAATGGCCCGTTTTGGTAAAAAGATAAACATCGTTGAACCATCTCAGCAAACCGATGCGTTGCTTGCTTTGCCTCCTCCCGCACTGCGGTTGGAAGCGGCCGTAATTGAGCGGCTGGAGAAACTTGGACTGCGCCAAATTCACCAGTTTATTGGTATGCCCCGCCCCGCATTGCGGCGGCGTTTTGGCCAGAGCTTGCTGAACCAGCTGGATAAGGCATTGGGATTGGAAGAAGAAACCATTCAGCCAATACAACCCATTGTTGCTTACCAGGAAAGACTGCCCTGCCTGGAGCCCATTGTAACAGCAACTGGTATTGAGATAGCCTTGCAGCGTTTACTGGATGCAATATGCAACAGGCTGCAGCAAGAGGAAAAGGGGCTTCGGCTGGCAATATTGAAATGTTGCCGGGTAGATGAAAAAATGCTATCGGTTGATATTGGTACCCTTCGTCCATCCTGTAACAGCAGGCATTTATTTAAATTATTCGAAGAAAAAATCGCAACCATTGAACCTGCATTGGGGATAGAATTATTTATCCTGGAAGCACCTTCCACAGAAGACCTTTCACCCGTACAGAAAAAATTGTTTGACCATAATGGCGGATTGGATGATATGGATCTTGCAGAATTGTTGGACAGGATAGCAGGAAAAATCGGGGCGGAGCATATTCACCGGTATGTACCAGATGAACATTACTGGCCGGAGCGCTCCTATAAACCTGCCGTTCTAAACGAAACCGTAGCCACTGTATGGAAAGTCAGCAAGCCTAGACCGTTGCAAATATTGCCCAGGCCGCAACCAATAGAAGTGACGGCGCCGGTACCAGATTATCCACCCATGAATTTCCGGTATATGGGAACCTTACATACGATTATAAAGGCGGACGGACCAGAACGTATTGAGCAGGAGTGGTGGTTGCAGCAAGGTCGCCACCGGGATTATTATACGGTGGAAGATGAAGCAGGTCAGCGTTACTGGCTTTTCCGTTCCGGGCATTATGATGTTGAAAAAACATTTCGATGGTATTTGCATGGATTTTTTGCTTAGCGTAGGATGGAACACGGATGACACGCATTATTGCTGATTTTATAACGGATTTTTATTTACTTTTTTGATGTTAAATTAATGTGGAAGAGTTTAACGGCCATACAATAATTAAACCTTTACATCCCTTTTCTTCAGAGAAGGAGTATGAAAAGTTACAATACACAGAACTACAGGTAACTTCTAACTTCAGCTTTCTACGTGGCGCTTCTCACCCGGAAGAAATGGTGGAGCAAGCTGCGGCACTGGGTTATACTGCAATCGGCATTACTGACCGCAATAGCTTTGCCGGCCTTGTGCGGGCGCATGCGGCAGCTAAAAAAAATGGTATCCGCATCATTGTAGGTTGCAGGCTCGATCTGTTGGATGGTGTATCCTTGTTGGCCTATCCAACAACTAAAAAAGCGTATTCACAATTGTGTAATTTACTAACGCTCGGAAACAGAAGAGCAGAAAAAGGCGACTGTCATTTGTATAAAAAAGACGTGTACGAATATGCGGATGATATAAAATTCATCGTGTTGCCACCGCAGGAATTAAATGAAGTATTTGAATTGGAGGAGGTATTCAAAAATGCGGTAAAAGAATATAAAGAAGCCTTTGGAGAAAATGTGTACCTCGCCGCTACCCGGCGTTACCAGGGTGATGATACCAAGTATTTATTCAGACTGTCGCAATTGGCAAGCCAATACAACATGCCATTGGTGGCTACCAACGATGTACATTATCATGAACCAGCCAGAAGACAATTGCAGGATATTGTAACCTGCGTTCGGGAGAAATGTACCATTTACAATGCCGGATTTCGCCTGCATTCCAATGCAGAAAGATTTTTAAAACCCAATGATGAAATGTTGCGTTTGTTCCGGCAATACCCTGATGCTATCAACCGCACGGAAGAAATTGCAGCAGCCTGCCAGTTTTCATTGAACGAATTACAATATGAATATCCTGAAGAGATAACAACCGGCGGCCGCACACCGCAGGAAGAAATTACTTACTTAGCCTGGCGAGGGGCCAAAGAGCGTTTTGGGGAAGACATTCCTGAGAAAATAAGTGCTGGTATAAAACACGAACTCGTGTTTATCGAAGAGATGAATTATGCGGCTTATTTTCTTACGGTGTTTGATATTGTGCGCTTTGCAAGGGAGCAAAAAATATTGTGCCAGGGCAGGGGCTCCGCAGCCAATTCAACCATTTGTTATTGTCTTGGTATTACTTCGGTTGACCCAACTAAATTCGATTTATTGTTTGAACGGTTTATTTCTTCCGCCCGCAATGAGCCTCCGGATATTGATGTGGACTTTGAACATGAGCGCCGTGAAGAAGTGATGCAATATGTGTTTAAAAAATATGGGCGTGACAGGGCGGCGATTGTAGCAACGGTAACGCAGCAACACCAGAAAGGGGCTATCCGCGATGTGGGTAAGGCCATGGGTTTATCAGTGGATACCATCAATAAAATTTCCGGTTCGGTGTGGGAATTTACAGACGAAATGTGGGAAGGAAAAGGCATGGAGGAGCAAGGGATGAACGCCGGTGATTTACACCTTAAAAAAGTTATGCAACTCACGCGGGAGTTCATGGGCTTTCCGCGGCAACTTGGTCAGCATACCGGTGGCTTTGTAATTACCAATGGCAAACTAAGCGACCTGTGCCCGATACAAAATGCCCGTATGGCCGACCGAACCTGTATTGAATGGAACAAAGATGATATTGATGCACTCGGTTTTATGAAAATAGATGTGCTGGCATTGGGCATGCTCACCTGCATTCGTAAAGCATTTGACCTGGCAAAAGAAAATTATGGGCTCAATCTTACCCTGGCAAATATTCCGCAGGATATTCCGGAAGTGTATGAAATGATTTCTCATGCGGATACCATTGGTGTTTTCCAGATAGAAAGTCGTGCACAGCAAAGCATGTTACCAAGGTTAAGACCCAATTGTTTTTATGACCTGGTGATTGAAGTAGCCATTGTGCGGCCAGGTCCCATACAGGGTGATATGGTGCATCCTTATTTGCGTCGCCGCAATAAAGAAGAACCAGTTGAATATCCTTCCAAAGAACTGGAAGAAATTTTAAGCCGTACACTTGGTGTTCCATTGTTCCAGGAGCAGGCGATGAAAATAGCAATTGTTGCAGCAGGTTTCACACCAGCAGAAGCGGATGAATTGCGTCGCAGCATGGCCACTTTTAAAGCCAAAGGTTTGGTGACTAAATTTGAAGAAAAACTGGTGAAGGGAATGATGGAAAAAGGCTATACACTGGAATATGCCCGGCGTGTTTTTAAACAACTGGAAGGCTTTGGCAGTTATGGATTTCCTGAAAGTCATGCTGCCAGTTTTGCCCTGCTGGTGTATGTAAGCAGCTGGTTGAAATGTTTTTACCCGGATGTGTTTGCCTGTGCTTTATTAAACAGTATGCCCATGGGTTTTTATCAACCGGCACAAATAGTGGCAGATGCAAAAAAGCATGGAGTGGAAATCAGACCCGTTGATATCAACCATTCCCAATGGGATAATTTACTGGAAGAAAAATCGGGTAAGTATTTTGCAATGCGGCTCGGTTTCCGGCAGGTAAAGGGATTACGGCAGGAAGATACAGCTATACTCATGTCAAATAGAAAACAATCCTACAGAAGTATTAACGCTTTGCGGGATATCGGTTTACCCGAAGCCGCTCTTGAAAGATTAGCAGATGCAGATGCGTTCCGTTCTATTGGTTTAGACAGAAGACAGGCTTTGTGGGAAGTATCTACCAAAGACCGGCCTCAGGCAATGTTTTCAGGCCATCCCGCTGCAGATGCTGTTGATGAAAACATAACATTGCCGGTGATGTCCACATCAGAACATGTGGTACACGATTATGCAGCAACGGCATTATCATTAAAAGCACACCCGGTAAGTTTTGTAAGAGAAAAGCTGGACCAGTTGCACATTGTTACTACCAGCCAGTTGTTAACATTAAAAAACGGAGCCCTTGTAAAAGTGGCCGGGCTGGTGCTGGTGAGACAACGTCCAGGTACTGCGAAAGGAGTTTGTTTTATGACCATAGAAGATGAAACCGGCTTTTCTAACCTAGTAATTTTTCAAACACTGTTTGATAAATTCCGCAAAGAGATTTTACAATCCCGCTTAATTATGGTGGAAGGCAAATTGCAAATTGAGGGAGAAGTAATTCATGTAATTGTACAACGGTGTCACGATTTTTCAAAACTGTTGCGGCAGTTAACCGCCACACAGCAGCAGGATCCGCAGGTACTTACCTTGGCTTATGCAGATGAAAAATCTATCCCCACTCATGCACAACATAAAAGACCCAACGCAAAAGAAATAGCGCAGGAAAATATTTTTCCCGATGCGAGGAATTTTAAATGATGATCCAGCAAATTTTTTATTCAATCAAAAACAGAAATATATTTCTTATTTTGAATGAAAAGCAACTAAAAACTAGTATTTTTATATAAATCGGTAATATAATTCTGATGAAAAATATAGAAATTGGTAAACTTATCCAGGCAAGAAGAAATGCGCTTTCTTTAAAACAGGAAGATCTTTCTGAAATGACTGGCATCACTTCCAAAACAATTTACCTGATTGAAAGCGGTAAAGGCAATCCATCTTTAGATACATTAAAAAAAATGCTGGACGTTTTAGGTCTTGATATAGTAATTGAAATAAAAAAAGTTGAGTAATGAAAGGACTGGTATTTAATAATTCCGACCTGGCAGGCACTATTGAAAAAGATGATGTTGGGCAATACTTATTCCGGTACACCGATGCCTATTTTGACAACCTGCAATTGCCCGCCATTAGCCTTTCCTTTCCTAAAACGCAACAAGAATACCGGGCCGAAACAATATTTCCTTTTTTTTATGGACTATTGTCTGAGGGTATTAACAAAGACATTCAATGCAGGTTATTAAAGCTGGATGAAAGCGATGATTTTACCCGCTTACTGTTAACTGCCGGCAATGATACCATTGGCGCCATCACGATTAAACCTGCAACTAATGCACTGCCTGGGATGCTATAAAGAGATAACAGAAAGCTATTGTCCGGCTTGCCGTAAGCAATTGTTTGATAAGGCCAAAGTGCCACCTGTGTTATCATTCGATGCACCCAGGCCCACAAATATTGCCCGGTACCAGGAGCATTCGAAGCGCTTATCCATTTCCGGTGTACAGCTTAAATATTCCCTTCGACTGGATAACAACCAGCTAGTACTCACTGAAAAAAGCGGTCAGTATATTTTAAAACCTATTCCTCCTGCAAAGCAACTACTGCATGTAAATGATGCGCCGGAAAACGAGCATCTCACCATGCAGCTGGCAGCGCAGGTTTTTAATATCCAAACAGCAGCCAATGCGTTGATACAATTTAAAGATCTGCGGCCAGCCTATATTACCCGCCGCTTTGATGTAAAACCGGGTGGTGGCAAATACCTGCAGGAAGATTTTGCACAGTTAACCAATCGCACTCAATATACACATGGCGAAACATTTAAGTACGATGGAACTTATGAAGAAATCGGCCTGCTTATAAAAAGGTTTGTAGCCGCGGCAATGCCAGCGCTGGAAGATTTTTTCAGGCTGGTTGCTTTTAATTATGCTCTGTCAAATGGCGACGCCCATCTGAAAAATTTTTCACTGATACGAACCGACGCAGACGAATACCGCTTTTCGCCGGCATACGATTTAATGAGCACGGTATTGCATACACCACAGGAAACAGATACCGCATTGGATTTATACACGGGCGACATTCATTCTCAACATTATACCAAGTATGGATATTATGGCAGGGAAAATTTTATGGAATTTGCCGGGAGGCTAGGTCTTATTGAAAAGAGGGCCGCAAGAATAATTGATCAGTTTCCGTTAAAACAGCAACAGGTTATTGAGATAGTACAACGATCCGGCTTGTCGCCAAAAGCGAAAGACCTGTACAGGGCATCTTTTATTGATAAAGTGAAAAGACTTCAGTAAAAAAACTGCTCCGAAACAATTTTACCATTACTTACTTTATACACGCATATTTCGTGGTTGGTTTTTCGTTCTTCGCCTTTCATTTGCAGATCGCTATCCCAGGCAACGGAAAAATAATCGCCTGCCACCACCGGGTCGCTGATGGTGCTGCCAAAAAAATCTGCCACATGCGATACAAATAAAATCGCTTTCGCCAGGATGGCTTCCATACCCTTGGTCTCCAATGGCAGCAAGCCTTCCCGTGGCTCAATGCTAACTACGTCGGGTGCATACAATTGTTCTTTTACTTCTTCTACCTGGCCATTGCGGCACATGGTTACCAATTGGGTGGCTATTTCTTTTGTTGTCATGATGTTGTTTTGTCATTTCAAAATTATTGATTTTTTGCTTTTTGAATGATGCTACATAAAGAAAACCTTTGATTTTATAAGACCTTGTAGCTCATTCATTGTATTGTGTTTATCCACATAAAACCTATCAAACTTTAACGTAATTTGCCTCCAGCTAACCAACACCTTTTTGATGAAAGTTTATATCCGCCTGTTTCTGATCGCCTTTGCATGCATTGGTGGTTTTTCTTTTGTAATGCCCCCCCGTCTATACATCAACTAAAAAATACTATCCTTGGCGAGCCTGACGAAACCATTTCTTACCGGGTGGATAACTACAACGTAACTGCAAAAGTGTTTCCCGACCAGGAACCACAAGCTTTTGTTATAAAGGATACGCTTATTTTTGGTTTTAAGTGCCACGGTAAATATGAGGCCATGAATAAGGAAGATACACTCTAATTTATATGCGTAATTCCATACCATTTTCCATTGCCCGAGTTTACCTCAACCTTTGACAACAACTGGGGCCTGAATGGCTGCACTTACAATTGTATGCTTTCTTACTCGCCCCTGATTTGGTTTTCAGGTTATGCCACCAATGCAGCTGCGCAAATAGGGAAGTTCAGGATTTATACACCTCAGTTTTTAGATGCCAGGGATGGTGTATCCGGCGACAAAATACCCGGTATGTATCGCGTAAAAGGAGATTTTGAATTGAATGAAGCCACGCTCATCTCTGCATCTCCTGCACCGGAATGTGATCATTCATCAGACATCAGGATGAAAAAAAATATTTATCCCTGGTACGATCCTGCTTGTGTATCGCTGCAAAAAAAGAAAATCACCAATGGGCATTTTTCTATCAAGGTAAGAATGTTGTTTATGTAAAGTCGCAACAACTTTGATTTAATAATTTACATATTGCTCTGTAAAATTTCCATCGGCATACAGGTCGATTAGTCCGTAACCTGGTGCCGTTTCTCTTTTGTTGCCTTTCCACCAGGCGCCGCTTACAGCGCCATTGCAGATGTAGGTAATATTGTTGTACACCACTTTATCCCTTAAATGAATATGCCCGCTCAGGCAGAGTTTTACATTGGGGTAACCATTGAAGAGTTTGATTATTTTGGCCGTGTCAGTATGCATGTCGCCACCCGTCATTTCCCATTTGTTTACGATGTCATCTTCAATCATCAGCGTGGCGGTTAAGATGGGAATATGCGATAGTACGCAAACAGACATCGTTGCGGGGGTAGACTTTAATTCATTTTGTAACCAGGCAAATTGTTCATCACCCAGCTTACCAATATACCAGGTGTTGTCAATATCCAGGTGCACACTATCGAGTATTATAAACTTCCATCCACTTTGATTAAAACTGTACCAGGGTTTGGAAAGCTGTAACTGGTCGAGTGAAAACTGCTTGCCATACACAGCCTGTCCCTTGTTGTTTTCACTCCACCAGATGTCATGGTTGCCCAGTGCATAATGCACGGGCAATGTGCAGCCACCCTTCAAAATGCTATGGTATAGACTCCATTGCGCATTGATGGCTGGCAGGTTTTCCTTGTTCATATCAAATACAATATCGCCTCCGTTTAATATCATGTTAACGGCAGGGCTTTGCGTTTGCACGTGTTGCAGGCAACGGCGAAAACGGGCGGGCGCATCCCATTCATCTTTCAGGTGCACATCAGTTAAGTGTGCTACCCGCAGCACTGCAGGCTTTGTAGTGGGTAAGTGAACAGGCAATACTGGTGCCAACAGCAGGCCACCAAGATTTTTTATGAGTGATCTTCTTTTCATGTTGATAATATTGAAGCAATATAAAGTGAATTGGATTGAATAGCTGGTGCTTATTTCGTTTTTATTTAATTGTTACTTTCTGCTTACTTTTTTGTCTTGTAGCTCAATACTCATTTCCAACGTACCCGCATAAAAACTATCTGCGAATAATCCTTGCGCTCATATAATACACCTATTTCTTTACCGGAAATTTTTACCAGATCTGAATAAGCAGTTGCATCTTCTTCCGCTTTGGAAGTGCCTTTATCCAGTAGCCAACTTTTTTGCCAGTTATTGCCATCATCATCACTAATGCGCAACGTAAGACTATCACGATGCACTTTGCTGGCAGCATTGCAAAAAGCCACAATGGCTTTGCCTTTTTTGTTACCTACGGTTAATATACTTCCCTGGCAAATGGGGTCTGGCAATGTGCCATCAATATAAGTGGTATCCCAACTGGCGCCGCCATCACTGCTAATAGATACAATTCTCGCCATGGTATCCGCCTGTTGATTCCGGCTGTTCATCATCAGCTTGTCGTTGCCCAAAATAGCTGCCATAGATTCATTGCTGCCTGCACGCCCAACAGTTGCGCCAATCCTAAACGTTGTACAATGGTCGTCGGTATAAAATCCATGAGCGCTGTAATCGGTGGAGTTAATTTGAGGGGCGCCTGCCGAATGATTGGCGGCTACAAAAATTCTTCCCTTGTATTTGCCCTTAGCAAACTGCACCGCATGACCAGGTGTGTTGGCATAGCTTCGCCAATCTTCTTTAAAATTATAGGCGGCGTTGATTGCTGGTTGAAAAGGCCGGTGTGTTTGGGTGGTAATATTTACCGGTTTGCTCCAGCTAAGCCCGTTATCGGTAGAAGCGATATACCACACTTCCCTCAGTCCATTTCCTTTTCTTACTTCATTTTCATGGTTGTTGCCGGTGTTGTAAAATAAAATTAGTCTACCCTTAGGGAATCTCGGATCGGTAAGGTCAACCACCGGCGCCGGGTTGCCGGCTTGTAAACTATCCACATCTACTACGGTTTGTAAAGCAGCCCAGGTAGCGCCTTTGTCATGGCTTCTTTTTGCAACGATATTGATGTCTCCAAAATCGCCGGAACCATTCACCCGACCTTCCGCAAAAGCCAGCAAATCGCCATTGGGTAAATCAATGATGGCGGGTATGCGGTAGGTGGCATGGCCTTCTGTGCCGGATGCAAACACAATGCTAAATTTTTGCTGGCCATGAAGCAGTAGGGACCATACTACAAGTAATAAAACTGATTGAAATTTTTTCATGCACAGGTTATTCAAATATTATTTTAATTACTGAAGATGAGAAAAGTCGTTGATTTTAAAATTTTCTTGAAACAATGTAAAATAAAAAAGGCAAGTATAATACCTGCCTCTTGAATTAAATATCCTTATAAAGAATTATTTATTTTGCCGGGAAGCCTGCACTGGCTTTTACTTCTTCTATTTGTTTGGTATGCCGTACAGTGTGCTGTGCCAGTAGTAATACAATCTGGTAGGCGTCCATCGGTCCCATTGGCCCTTGCTCGGCGATGTGATTTCTAAAGTCGTCTGTCGACGAATTAATGTAGTCAATGTGTTTTTGACGTTCTTCTTTTAAAAATGCCATGGCTTCATCTTTACTTGCCCATTTGGCATTTTTGGGTTCAAAGGGCTCGCTCGTTTTAACTTTATGGCTTCTGTCTTCTACCCCGGTTATCACCTGGTCATCAGTCGCTTTTACAGAGGCTCGTTTATCAGGATTGGCCGGGGCTGTTATGACGCCTTGCATCCATCCCCAAATATTGGTTTCGGATAATGCGAGATGATATACGCACTCTTTTACCGACCAGCGGGTGCTGTCGGGCTTAAAATTTAACTGCGCTTCACTTAATCCGTTTACAGATTTGGTTAATCCTTCCAGGCTGGATTGTAGCAGGCTGGTAACTTTTGCTTTTTCATCTTTGTTAAGCTGGCAAAAAGCAGCCGTTGAAAAAAGCAATAAGCCAACCATTGTAAATAGTTTTTTCATACATTTTAATTTTAGCAGGTTATGTAGTTAGTGTTTAATGTGATAAATCTACAGTGAATTGCACACAAATGCTACTAATTTAATATAAAAGAGAAAACTATTTATCCCCGTAATAGCGGAACGTGGACGCCCTGAAATTGAAGTTTGGGATAAGTACGAAATGCTTACCTGCAGTGATTTGCAGGGCATAGCAGGCATACTGGGTAGGATGTGGCTATGCTTTTGACTGAGTATAAGTCTTGCGAAAATAGCCATATTCCCTTTCGTAAAAATCCTTGTGCCGGGCTGAATAATTACGTTACACTCCGTAATTAATGAACGATATAAATAGAGTAATGCCGCTCTTGTACAGGAGATATAACTGTTGCATCTTTGTATCAGAAAGCAATGATTGAAAAATCAAAACAATCTACATCCAAATCCAAAAAACAATAATCGAATTCCTGTGAAAACTACAAATTCAACATCCTGAGACTATGCTGTAACAAGCGATGATGTTTCAAAAAACCAAAATCCAATATCCGGAACTATGCTGTAACAAGCGATGATGATCCAAAAACCGTTTGAACCAATATCCTAAGCCTATGCTGTAAAGCGATGATGGCAAAAGACCAAAACACTGAAACCCGGCAACTCGTTTACCACGATTTTCTGGAGCGGAAACCCGCAAAAATCCTGAATCGGTCAGCTTCGGTTGACTAACAAACATCTTACTTCCACAGACTATGAAAAACTAGTACCTGTGGAAGTTTTTTATTGTACCATTGTTAGCCTGTGCAAAACTTCGGGTTTTTATTTGTGCTGCATAAAACTGCTACAAACCTTATCCCAAATTTTGTAAGGAATACCAGACCCGGGGCTTGTTCCTGCAGTAAGGAAATTGTATATTGTGTTTAAAATCAGCCAGCTGCTCAGCCGGGCAACTTTCTTTAACAATATCAAAACGATCGCTTCAGCAACTGATTTTGTTTTCCATTAATCCTGCTAAACCAGCTCAATAAAATGGCCAGCTTTTAAATCCCTGTTTCGGCTGAAATTACCAATACCTGGCAAAACCAAGTGCTTACAGAAACCCGTATTTTATTTACAATGGCATCCGTTGTGTAAACGGCCTGAAAATTGAATCATTACTGCAAAACATGGTTGTATGGAATCTTCTTTAAATAAAAAGCCGGCTATTCTGCTTATTGATGATGATAAAGACCTGCTTGAAATACTTCGCCGCAAACTTATAAAAGAGGGTTGTGTGGTAAATATTTCCCAAAATGGCGCGAAAATAAGTGAGATGATAGTAGAGTCGACCCCTGATTGTATTTTACTGGACATACATATGGAAGGCATTAACGGAACAGATATCTGCAAAAAATTAAAGTCTCAGGCACAAACCAGCGATATCCCGGTATTGCTATTATCCGCTAATCATAACATTGAAAAAATAGCCATTCTTTGCGGCGCAGATGGGTACATTTCAAAACCACTTGATATTGCCTTGTTTGCCCAAAAAATTAAGGATGTGCTTAAACTGCGATATTTTCTGTAGGAAAGATAATATGCCAGCAGAACAAGAAATAGGTTAGGTTATTGCCTTCTTTGTAAGGATCTAAATAACCCGGGTGAAGTACTTTAATTTCTGTTACAAAAAAAGATATGGATCTTTTTGGTATCCTTCATGTCTCTACAAATTCAACCAATAATTTACTTTTAAAACTATTGCCCTGTTTTTATTCTGCATAAACGGGGTGGTAAAATAATTATCCGTGTATACCAGGTAAAGATCGCTCATGGGTTTAAAGCGGTATTGAAAGCGGCTGTTGATGTTGAAATTATTTGCCTGCGTGTTGTACTGCAAAAAGGTCGTCCATGATACTTTTGTATTGAAATTATACTCCACTTTAGGTGAAATTAAAAACAGTTTGCTGCTGCCATAGGGATCAGGAAAAGTTAATTTATCATATTCTGCCTGTACGATAAGATTGAAGTGGGGCCGGCTTCTCAGCGTAATGGTGCCGATTAGTGAATGAATATTGCCGTTGTAAAATTGTCCTCCAAGATAGGTAAGGCCATAGCTGAATAATTTCCTTGTGTCTGACGTGTAGGTAAAGGCTGCCTGGGTATATTTATAATTGTTTACGGGCAGTGGGGTGGCATCTGTAAATGAAACAGGATACAATAAATCGAGGTCGTTGTGCAGTACATCCGCCTTTATACCTGATGTACTGTTAAATTCTGCCATGTACGATAAAGTAAGATCCGTTTCGTTGAAAGAATTATTGGGATTTACCACAGAATAGGTTTCCGCTTTAAAAGTATGGCGGGCAATGATAGCGCCTTTAGGATAAATCATATAGGCGGCATTGGTGTATAGATGTTTAAAGCCTACCCTGATGGTAGTATCTCTTAACGCATCGTAATTATTGATGCGTTGCACATAGCCCATGTCAGTATAATAATTGGTACCCAGGTTAGCAAGATCTACTGTGGCCGTGAATTTTCTTGTATTAAAAGACAACCCTGTTTCCTGGTAATTATTTTGGCTGGATATACCAGGCTTGAATGAATGGTGAAAAGAATACCATCCGCTCCATTTTCCATCCCGGCTCAGGTATTCGAAAGAGGTACCTGCATTTCTGCCAAAGGCATTTAGCGGATCCTGTTTTTTCTGATTGGAGGTTTGAAAGTTTTCGCGGTTTAAAAAATATACTTTCACAACAGATCTTGCCAGCACATTTTTATTGATGGAAATGGCGGAATAATTTTCAGGCGAGTAATTTCCTTTGGCGCCGGTTTGGATGTTCATCAGCCCAAATCTTGTAGTGGCATTCAGGTTACCGGATAACCTGGCGCCGCCAATAATAGGGATGGGGTTATTGTCTTTATCCAGGCCAATTCTTCTTGAATAAAATGGCGTCATCAATCCCGGGATGCCGTACTCGCCAAAAATGTCTGAATTTTCTAAAAAGAAAGATCTTTTTTCAGGGAGAAAAATATCAAACCTGGTCAGGTTGGTTACCTGCTGATCTACCTCCACCTGCGAAAAATCAGGATTGAGTGTAAGGTCTAAATTAAGGGAAGAGGACAATGCGATCTTACTATCCAGACCTGCGCTGAAAGCCGCCTTTGAAGGACTGTGGTTTTCTTTGTCGCCTTCAATATTGCTGGTCATAAATGGGATCATTACCACGTTTTTTCCGGCAGCAGGCAATGGCTTATCCCATACCAATGCGCCGGTATATCCCATGTTGTAAATCCTGAAATTAGGTGGCACCTTCGTCCAGCCGGAATATTGGTTGTGGCTCATATCTACCCTGATAAAATTGATGCCCCATAAATTGTTACCTGCCGGGTAGCGTAAACTCTTAAATGGAATGGCGATTTCGGCAATCCACCGGTCGTTGTATTTCTTGGTGGCCGAAAACCATTTGTTATTCCAGCTCCAGGTAAGTCCGTCCTGTTGACCCGGGCTAATCTGGTCTTCTGATTGTGCATTCATTGCATTCACCGCAAAAAAGAATCCGTTGGTGTGGCTGTTTTGCGGATCCAGAATGATGCCTACCCCATCGTTGTCTAAATGACCTATATCTCTTTTTAAACTTTGAATAATACTTTTACCGGAATCGAAGCAGGTAAAGGCGACGTATAAAAACTTGTCATCGTAACTCAATTGCACCACCGTTTTATCTGCAGGCGTGCCTACATCCGAAGGGTATTTCATGAAAAAGTCAGTTTTTTTTTCGGCAAAGGCCCAGGTGCTATCGTCCAGCACGCCATCCACTTTTATTGGCCTGTCTGAGTGTATAATGTGAACCTGGAAGGCTGTCTGGAAATTTTCAATATTAACTGTCTGTGCATACAAATTGCTATGCCATACGAACAACAGCAGGATCGGTACAAATAATCTCATAAGGTTGTAAAAATACAGCACCGGCTATAGATGAAAAAATTTATTGATGAATGGAAAATGGGAACAGTTCCTTTAAATTGTGTTGTTATCTATAATTGTATGTTCGCTGTTGTAAAATTATAAAGTATGTGGAAAGCGTTGGTCACTGGCATTACCATGGGTTTATACCTCGCCATATCGGTGGGGCCTATTTTGTTTACTGTGATAAAGCAAAGCCTTAATAATGGCATACGTGGTGGTTTTAGTTTTGTGGCGGGCATCTGGTTCAGCGATATTTTATTTGTTTTAATCAGCAATGTATTCACTGTTTTTACGGCTCATTTTGCAGATTTGTATATCCGGGAAATTGGCTATGGCGGCGGTTTTTTATTAGCTGGGCTGGGTGCCTATTATGTCTTTTTCAAAAAAACGGTTATCATCCCAATTGAAACAGAGCAAAAAGGCATTCCACATACGCAGGTGGCCAAATTATTTGCCACCGGTTTTTTTATCAACACACTAAACCCCATCTTATTTTTTGAATGGCTCACTGCGGCGACGGTTTTTGCAAAGACTTACACGGTTAATTACCGCGTACTTATTTTTTCCATTTGCCTTGCAGTCAATATTTTTTCAGATGTATTAAAGGTGCTGCTGGCCGGAAAAATTAAGCCCAAACTAACGGTGCACAATTTAAGCATCATCAATAGAATTACCGGCGGCATATTGATGCTATGTGGTGTGTTTTTATTGTATCAAACTTTTTACCATGCCGATAAATGGAGGCAGAAAGAACAAAAGATGGTGACGTATTATTACCACCATCATTCTGCCCGTTTAGGGGCGTAAAAATATTGCTGGTTCTTGTATAAACATTGCAGCCGGCAAAAAAGCCGGCTGCAATAATGACTGTTTGGTTTAAGAAGCATCTCCAAAGAATGCCTGTTGTTAGGTACAAATTAAAATGGCTCCATGGTTTTGGAAACCCTCATATCTCTTGTATTTTTTTGTACTGCAATGGCAGAAAAAAGACTAAGTACAAACGACATGGCGTAAAAGCCTTTTTCACTTTTTTCAAGGCTGGCGTTCCATAAGCCGATGGTGAGCAGTACAATGGATAAGATGGTGCTGAACCAGGCGATACCGTAATATAGGTTCGTTACCGGGATGCCTTCCATTTGGTCCCGCACTGCTTTTTGAACAGAGATAGATGCAAACAGGCCAAACATGAGTACTGTAAAATAATAGCCTTTTTCATTTAGTTGCATACTGGCATTCCAGAGGCCAATGATAAACGCAATGGTACCAATAAATAAAGCCGACCAGGAAGCGGCGATGAAAGCAGCAGATGGTTGTTGTAATTGTTTTTGTTCCATAATTATTTTTTTATGAACAACAAAACTACCCGCAGTACCAGTACTATTTTTTGACATTCGTCAAAAAGCACAAAGGCAAATGTTAAAACTGGCCACGTATCCTGCTCAAGGTTTCCTGGCTTATGCCAAGATAGGAAGCAATGCACCCAAGCGACACTCTTTCGATAATATGGGGGTTATGAATTAACAGCGTTTCATATAATTCTTTGGCTGTTTTAAACTGGGCGTTTACAAATCTTTCTTCCAGCCGGATATAATATTTCTCGTACGCAATCCTTACCAGCCGCTCAATTTCGTGGTGCTGGTTAAACAGTTCAGTAATGTCTTCCTTTGAAATGGCCCACAACACGCTGCCTTCCAGCAGTTGAATATTTTCCACCGCAGGCTTGCCGGTTGTAAAGCTGTGAAAGGAAGTAACAAAATCATTTTCAAAGGCAAACCAGTGCGTTATTTCTTTTCCATCCAGGTTATAAAATCCCCGCAAGGCACCCTTTTCTAAAAAATACAAATGACGGCAAACCCGGCCTTCTGTTAACAGCAATTCATTTTTTGCCATGGTCTTTTTTACCAGGCAATTGGCCAATGCATTTTTAGCAGCTTCCGGTAGTGGATGGTAGTTGATAATGTGCGTTAAAAGATGTTCCATTGTATACTTATTGGATAAAGATAGTGCAGCTGAAAATTATCGGGCTAAATACAAGGGGGATGCAGATTTTGATGATGGCTTGCGGATAGTTAACCATGCTGTTGCAAATGCAACCCATTGCACACAACTGTTGTCAGACGATAAAAAAGGATATGGCAAAATTCCAGAAAAACGGCGCTTTACTACTCTTAATTGCATGTTGTTTGAATGGATATTTTTTACAGGCGCAACATACCAGTGTTAATATAAATGCCTATACCGGTTTATTTTCCTTTCGGGGAAATGGAGCCAGTTCCTTCTCTTCAAATTATACAATTCCTTATCAAATTTATGGTAAGGCTCCTGGTTTTTCATATGCCAGCGAAGTGCAGATAAAAAGAATTACAAAGCACAAACATTTATTTGGATTGGGAATAGGAAAAGAAAAAGTGAAAACGAAAACAGAAATTATATTTTATCCAACCGATGTTATTGAAGGATTCAATCCAGGATCGGCAGTACCAGGCAAAACAATTTTAACCAATTCATTTGTTACAGTAAATCCTTTTATAGGCCATCAATTTTCTGTTGCTTCAATTTTGATTGATGCGGTTGCAGGATTGGATTGGGCTTATTGTACAAAAAGTTATATAGATATAAAAGCGGTATCGCTGGGTTTTGCAAATGAAAAAATGAAGGGCTCCGTTGATTGGCGATCGAGAGTGCAAATAAACGCCAGTTATAGGCACTTGGTTTTACTGGTTGGATATTCAAGGGGTATAACAAAATTTGATGCTGGTTTCAATAAGCATGTCAGTACTAATTTTTTACGGATGGGTGTTGGATTTAGGATAGATTAATGTGCAACCACCCAATATTTGACTGCCTTATTAGGTTTTGTTTTCGGCGATTATATTTTACCACATAGTCATATAGAGCACATCAAAATTTATTTAGATGCTGCTGCTTATAAATTTAGTATAGCATTAGATTTGAAATGCAGCCTCAAATAGGCTGTTGCCAAAAGCTATAAAAGTAAAAGAGGGCGATACCTGCCCGTTCCGGTACGGGCGGGCAAGGGTGCCGCCATAAAAATCAAAGTGCGGACAAAAAATATTTTCACCGCCATTCTCACACGACTAATCTGCGATAATTAATTTTTTTTACTAAAAAAACCAGTTATTTTTATACGGATTGCATGCCAGTGTTTATCAAAAACTGTAAAATTCAAGTTATGGCAATTCGTGTTGCAATCAATCACAAAACAACTTATACTTACGACCGGCTGGTTAGCTTGTCGCCGCACGTTTTCAGGCTGCGCCCTGCTGCACATTCCCGCACCGCCATAGAATCTTATTCGTTTAAAATAAAACCCGAAGGGCATTTTATTAACTGGCAGCAAGACCCTTTTGGTAACTACCAGGCAAGGGTTGTTTTTCCTGAAAAAACAACCGAGTTAAGTGTGGAGGTGGAACTGATTGCTAACATGGTCGTGATTAATCCCTTTGATTTTTTTGTTGAAGATTATGCGGAAAATTATCCCTTTACTTACGGTGATCAATTGCGCAAAGAGCTGGTGCCTTATTTTGAATTTAAAGAATACGGGCCGTTGTTGCGGAAGTGGATTGCCGGCATTGACCGCAGCAAAAAAACAATCAACGATTTTTTGGTGTACATCAACCAAAAATTAAACCGCGATATCAATTATTCTATCCGTATGGAAGTGGGCGTACAAACCTGCGAAGAAACGCTGGGTAAAGCCCTCGGCTCCTGCAGGGATTCGGCCTGGCTGCTGGTGCAGATTTTGCGTCATCTTGGTTTGGCCGCACGTTTTGTTTCTGGTTATTTGGTGCAGTTAACGGCTGACATCAAATCACTGGACGGTCCTTCGGGCCCTGAAAATGATTTTACCGATTTGCATGCCTGGACGGAAGTATATATTCCCGGCGCAGGTTGGATTGGGCTGGATCCTACCTCTGGTTTGTTTGCCGGCGAGGGCCATATTCCATTGGCCTGTACGCCCGATTTTGAAAGCGCTGCGCCGGTTGTGGGTGCTACAGATAAATGCGAAACGGTATTTACTTTTTCCAACCAGGTAACCCGTATTCATGAAGATCCCCGGGTTACCAAACCTTACACGGAAGCGCAATGGGCTGCTATTACAGCTACCGGATATAAAGTGGATGAAGACCTGGAAAAAGGGGATGTGCGCATGACCATTGGAGGCGAGCCAACCTTTGTTTCCATCGATGATATGGAAGCCGATGAATGGAACACCACGGCGGATGGAAAGCAAAAAAGGCTGCTGTCGCACGAACTGATTTTCAGGCTGCGGGAAAAATTTGGTCCGGGTGGGATGATCCATTACGGGCAGGGAAAATGGTACCCCGGCGAATCTTTGCCCCGCTGGCAATATGGATTGTTTTGGCGCAAAGACAATGTGCCGGTATGGAAAAATCCAAAGCTTGTAGCGCATGAAAAAATTGAAAAAGAATACAACCATGAAGATGCCTGGCTGTTTACAAAAGAGCTGGCAAAACATTTGGCCATCAGTACTATCAACGTCAGCGTGGCATATGAGGATATATTTTATTTTTTATGGAGCGAGGGCAAATCGCCGCTGAATATTGATTTGTCGAAAATAAATTTAAAAGATGAGCTGGAAAGAAAAACCCTGGTGCAAATGCTGGACAAGGGCCTGGATACACCGGCCGGTTACGTAATTCCGCTGCGATGGAATTACAGCAACGATCAATGGAAGAGCAGTCCCTGGGTGTTGAAAAGAGACCAGTTGTTTTTGACGCCCGGCAACTCGCCCATGGGCTTGCGTTTGCCGCTGGATTCATTGCCCGATATGGCAAAAGAAGACGAGCCGCAAAAAGTGGAAAGAAGTTTATTTGACCAACTGCCCGCCTTGCTGAACTTTGATGCAGGTATTCAAAAAAGGTATGATACCATTACGGTGCATCCGCAACAAGAAACAAAAACTGCAGTAGTCGCGGAAGAAAAAACAGCGAATCCGTTAAAACCAGTTAAGAAAATAAAAGCAAAGGAACCGGAGGCTGAAGTGCCAAGATTGTTTAAAGCCGAAGTGATAAAAACAGCCGTTTGCATTGAACCAAGAGATGGCTTCCTGTATATTTTTGTGCCGCCGATGGACTACCTGGAGCACTACCTTGATTTTGTGGCATCTGTTGAAGCCACGGCAGAAAAATTACAAATTCCGGTACGCATTGAAGGATATGAACCACCGAGAGATTACCGTATGGAGCGACTGGTGGTATCGCCCGACCCTGGTGTAATTGAAGTCAATATCCATCCTTCAAAAAACTGGAAAGAGCTCACGGGCATTATTGACACCCTGTATGACCAGGCTTTTTTATCCCGCCTCGGGACAGAAAAATTTATGCTGGATGGCCGGCATACCGGCACCGGCGGCGGCAACCACATCACCATCGGCGGCGCTACGCCATCGGATAGTCCGATGTTGCGCAGGCCAGACCTGTTGCGGAGTTTGATTACTTACTGGCAGCACCATCCAGGCTTATCTTATCTCTTTTCAAGTGCATTTATTGGCCCTACCAGCCAGGCACCCCGCATTGACGAAGGCCGGGATGAGAAATTGTACGAAATGGAAATTGCCTTTAGCCAGGTACCTGAAAATGGCAATGTACCCTTCTGGATTGTAGATAGAATTTTTCGCCACCTGTTGACAGATATCACCGGCAACACCCACCGTTCTGAATTTTGTATTGATAAATTATATTCGCCCGATTCATCTTCCGGCCGTTTGGGCATTTTAGAATTCAGGGCTTTTGATATGCCGCCGCATAAAGAAATGAGCCTCGTGCAAATGCTGCTGATCCGGTCACTCATTGCCTGGTTCTGGCAAAAGCCCTACAAACACGAACTGGTAAGGTGGGGTACCGAACTGCACGATAAATTTATGTTGAGCCATTACGTAAAGGAAGACATGAAAGAAGTGGTAAGCGATTTAAATAGTGCCGGCTATCCGTTCGACATCAGTTGGTTTGAACCGTTTTTTGAATTCCGTTTCCCCCATTATGGTACCGTGCAGGTGCAGAATATTGAAATGGAAATTCGCATGGGCATTGAACCATGGCATGTACTCGGCGAAGAAATGAGCAGTGGTGGCACGGCAAGATTTGTAGACTCATCCCTGGAAAAAGTACAGGTAAAGCTAACCGGCTTAAATGGAAGTCGCTATATATTGCTATGCAACGGAACAAGGGTTCCATTAAAACCAACTGCTGTAAAAGGCGAATTTATTTGCGGCATCCGCTACCGTGCCTGGCAACCACCTTCTGCATTGCATCCAACGATAGGGATTGACGCTCCGCTTACTTTCGATATTGTAGATACCTGGAACAGCCGCTCTATTGGCGGTTGCACCTACTATGTTTCCCATCCCGGAGGAAGAAGTTACGACAGCTTTCCCATTAACAGTTACGAGGCTGAAAGCCGTCGCTGGAACCGTTTTGGCACCACCAGTCATACACAGGAAGTATTAAGACCGGTAGCCAGCCCTGATATTGCAGCGCATTACATTGCACAAAACCGTAAACCTTTTTCCTACGATCCGCCACCATTGGTGATCAATAAAGAATATCCATACACACTGGATATGCGGCAGTTTTGGAAAAAATAAAAAGCGTGTGTGCGTAGCCGATAGTTGATTAGTTATTGCACCGGCAGGTAAGCGATGTGGTACATTGTTGTGTCACTTGCCGACAGTATTTGTCGGCATCCCGATGTTACACTTGAATCGGGACTTGTGCTTTTACAGCATTGCGCAGCGTCTTCAATTCATGGTGCCTTCGGTGCCGACCGCAAATAGGATATTCGGTTCCACCGCAAATAATTGTACCATCGCACAAGCTAAGTACCTTTTTTACGATAACTATTAGGAGATGTCCCCATCACTTTATTGAACAGCCTGGAGAAATAATAATGATCTGCAATGCCCAGTTCAATCGCAATCTCTTTTATTCTAAGGTTGGTAAACAACAAAAACTGGCAGGCTTTCTGAATTTTCAAATGATTGAAATACTCTATCGGCGAATACCCTGTTTTTTCTTTAAATAGAAAAGAAAAATGAGAGGGTGAAACATTTACATGTTGTGCCAGGTCCTGCAATTTAAGGCTGCCGGCAATATTTATTGTCATAAACTCAATAGCGGTATCTACAGGATCCTTCTCTATTACAGTTCCAGGCGGCTCCAACTTTTCATTGAATATAAAAGTGGATAAAAAATACCAGAAACACATATTGGCGTATACCAGGTTGGCCTTTCTAAAACCCCTTTCCAGCTGGCTATAAATTTCGTTGAAAACAGCAATGCAACGCTCATTGTATTTGATGAAGCCTTTGTATCCGCCGGAATGCTTGTTGGCAAATTCACTTACTGCATCCGCCATTTCTCCTTTAAAGTGTACCCAATAAATTGTCCATGGGTTGGTATCATCAGATGCATATTGATGATAGATGCCCGCAGGAATAATGATAAAATTGCCGGCATTGATAGTATACTTTTTTTGGGCAATGGTAGCGGTACCCTTTCCCTCCAGGCAATAAATAAAAATAAACTGGTCAGCCCCTGAAGGCCTTACCCGGTAATGGTATTTTGCTTTTGGGTAATACCCTATATCTGTAATAAACAGGGGTTGGTTCAACTTATTTTTTTTGTTGATACCCGACAAAATTTTCCTCGGAATGATGACTGCTTTTTGTCCCTGGAAACCTTCCTTCTTTTTATTTTTTTCAATTATGGCAGTAAGCATATCGTAAAATAATCCATTAAAATGAAAATTTACTCCATTCTTATAAAAAATAAATAGAGTTTCCTTTGTTTCTGAATATTAAATGTACTTCTATATGCATACTGACGTACAAGCATGGCAGGAAAAAGTAATCATTCCAACCTACCCGGTTGGGGCACCGGAAAAAAATCCCATGTTTTTAGAGAAGCGGGTTTACCAGGGTAGCAGCGGTGTGGTATATCCGCATCCCATCATCGAAAAAATATCCGATCAAAAAATTGACAGAACGTACAACGCGGTATTTATTGAAAATAAGTACCTCAAAATAATGATCCTGCCCGAATTGGGTGGCAGGATACAAATGGCATATGATAAGATCAAACAGCGCCATTTTATTTATTATAACCAGGTGATTAAACCGGCACTGGTAGGCCTTCTCGGGCCCTGGATATCCGGCGGCATTGAATTTAACTGGCCGCAACATCACCGGCCATCTACATTTGAACCGGTGGATTGTACCATTACCGCCAATGCTGACGGCAGCAAGACGGTTTGGATAAATGAAGTGGAAAGAATGTTCCGTACCAAGGGAATGGCAGCCATTACATTGTACCCTGATAAGGCATACATCGAGATCAACGGGAAACTATATAACAGAACGCCTTTTCCGCAGACGTTTTTATGGTGGGCCAACCCGGCAGTAAAAGTAAATGAACATTACCAGTCTATTTTTCCACCGGATGTTTATGCTGTGTACGATCATGGCAAAAGAGATGTTTCCAGCTTTCCCATCGCAACGGGTACATACTACAAAATTGATTACTCGCCCGGTACAGATATTTCCCGGTATAAAAATATTCCCGTGCCCACTTCCTTTATGGCCGTAAGTTCCAAATATAATTTTATGGGCGGGTATGAACATGACACCAAAGGTGGATTGTTGCATGTAGCAGATCATCACCTGGTGCCAGGTAAAAAGCAATGGACATGGGGCAACAGCGATTTTGGCATTGCCTGGGATAAAAATTTAACAGATGAAGATGGTCCTTATATTGAACTGATGACGGGCGTATTTACAGATAACCAGCCTGATTTTTCATGGCTTCAGCCTTATGAAGAAAAAGAATTTACACAATACTTTATGCCTTACAGTGAATTGGGCGAAGTTAAAAATGCAAGCAAGGAGGCAGCAGTCAATCTCACGTTCAGCGGCCAGCAAATTGAGTTAAAATTGTATGTAACCAGCTACTATCAGCAGCTTACAGTTGAATTGCAAAATGAGGGGAACTCCTTTTTTTCCGAAACCATTGCCTGCTCGCCGGAACAAATTTTTACAACACAACTAAATTTTAAAGGAGCCGCGGAAGACATCAAAGTAATTGTTACTGATAATAATTCAGGAGAAGAATTGATCAGCTATCAACAAGAAAAAACTGCGGTGCCTGATATCCCGGCCCCGGCAATGGCTGCAAAAAAACCGGGAGAGATTGACAGCAACGAACAACTTTTTTTAACAGGCCTGCACATTGAACAATATCGGCATGCCACATTTGATGCAAAGGATTATTATACCGAAGCATTGCGCAGGGATGCTAAAGATGCAAGGTGCAACAACGCCATGGGCCTATGGTATTTAAGAAGGGGAAAAAGCAAAACAGCCGAAACATATTTCAGGACGGCTGTTGCAACAGTAACAGAAAGAAATCCCAATCCGTACGATGGGGAAGTATATTATAATTTGGGCTGCTGTTTGCAAATGCAACAAAACTGGGGCGATGCATTTGACGCATTCTATAAAAGTGTTTGGAATGATGCCTGGCAACATGCAGGCTACTTTAATCTTGCAAGAATAGCGGTCTTACAACAAAAGTATAGTAATGCGCTGGGCTATATTCAAAAATCACTCGTTAAAAATTACCATAGTCATTCTGTAAGACATGCGTTTGTTTTTATTTTAAGAAAACTCAACCGAAATGAGGAAGCACTAAAATTGATTGATGAGTCGCTAACGATAGATCCGTTTAATATTGGCTGCCTGTTTGAAAAAATGTTGTTGCAAAAAAGTAACGACAATGAAACTGGGGCAGAACAAACAATCGCACTGATACAGGAACAAACGCATGGGTGGGTACATAATTACATAGAGTATGCTTTTGATTATGCACATGCAGGATTGTTTGAAGAAGCCACTGAACTATTGTTGTTATATACCAATGCGGCACAAAATAAATATACCCTTGTTGATTATTACCTTGGCTGGTTTGCATTGCAGTCAGGCAACGGAAAAATGACCCGGGATTATTTTATTACTGCGGGCAAATTAAATCCTGCATTTGTATTTCCTAACCGCGTAGAAGACGTGGAGGTTTTGCAAACTGCAGTCGCCATTAATCCGGCAGATGCCAATGCATTGTATTATTTGGGTAATTATTGGTATGATAAAAGGCAGTATGCAGATGCCATTGATTGCTGGGAAAAATCCGCACTTATTCAACAAACATTCCCAACGGTACATCGCAACCTTGCGTTAGCTTATTTCAATAAAGAAGGCAATAAAGATAAGGCGCTGGCTGCGATGGAACTGGCTTTTAGCCTGGATGAAAGTGATGCCCGCGTGCTGATGGAACTGGACCAGTTGTACAAGGCATTGAACAAACCTTTGGCCGAAAGATTGGTTTTGCTCGAAAAATATTTGCCGCTCGTGAGCAGCAGGGAAGATCTTTACCTGGAAAGAATAACCATTTGCAATCAGCTGGGCCAGCATGAAAAAGCAAAAGAACTAATCAGTCATTTTAAATTTCATCCCTGGGAAGGCGGTGAAGGAAAGGTAATCAGCCAGTACTTGTGCTGTCACCTGGAACTCACTAAAATAGCCATCACCGACGGAAGATATAATGATGCGCAGGAGTTATTGAATTCGCTTGAACATTATCCAATAAATTTAGGAGAAGGAAAATTGCCCGGCACACAGGAAAATGACATTGACTACTGGAAAGGAGTTCTGTATGATTGCCTGGGTAAAAAGGAACTGGCTCTTAAATTTTTTAAGAAGGCAACTAACGGAATCAGTGAACCGGTGCAGGCTATCTTTTACAACGATCCGCAACCGGACAAAATTTTTTACCAGGGATTGGCATGGCTTAAATTGGGTGATAGTGAAAAGGCGAATGATATATTTAACCGCCTGATCAACTTTGGCAAACAGCATATGGATGATAAAATCAGTATTGATTATTTTGCGGTATCGTTACCCGATCTGCTGGTTTTTGATGCCAACTTAAACCTGCTAAATAAAATACATTGTCTATACCTGGCGGGTTTGGGCAGTCTGGGTTTGGGAAAAGAAAATACTGAAGAGGCTGCTAACTATTTTAATGAAGTACTGGAACTTAACAAAAGTCACCAGGGCGCAATGATTCACAAAAAAATGATCTCAAAACTACACGATGCAAAACTTGCCGGTTAAATTTAACAACACTTACATTCTGCGGATATCCTTTATTTCGGCCCTGGGCGGTTATCTTTTTGGGTTTGATTTTGCCGTGATATCCGGCGCTTTGCCTTTTTTGCAGAAGCAGTTTAGCCTGGATGCGTACTGGGAAGGTTTTGCAACGGGTAGTCTTGCGTTAGGTGCTATCGTTGGTTGTTTAATTGCCGCAGAAGTAGCAGAGAAAAAAGGTCGCAGAAAGGGATTGCTGGTCGCTGCCGCCATCTTTGCCGTATCCTCGCTGGCGATGGCGTTTGCTGCATCACGTAATATTTTTATTGCATCCAGGTTTGCCGCCGGTATTGGCGTGGGCATGGCTTCCATGTTATCGCCGATGTATATTTCAGAAGTGGCGCCTGCTCATTTAAGAGGCCGCATGGTAGCGTTGAACCAGCTCACCATTGTAATTGGAATTTTGATCACCAACCTGGTCAATTATTCTTTATCAAATTATGGCGATGATGCCTGGCGATGGATGTTCGGGCTGGGTGTTGTTCCATCTACCCTGTTTTTTTTAGGGAGTCTGGGATTGCCTGAAAGCCCGCGTTGGTTGATAAAAGCCGGCAAAAAAGAACAAGCGCTCACCATATTGAGCCGGTGTGGCGGAGCAGCTTTTGCCAACCAGTCGTTGATTGAAATTGAAAGCACACTGCACCAAACAACACAAAAAACAACCTACAGCGAACTCTTTTCAAAAGCTATATTTCCTGCCGTATTGATTGGCATTGGGCTGGCAGTTTTTCAGCAACTATCGGGTATCAATACAGTGTTTAATTATGCGCCGAAAATTTTTGAAAGTATTGGCGCTTCGCAGGATGACCAGTTATTGCAGACTGTTTTTATAGGCGGTGTAAATTTATGTTTTACCATTGCAGCCATGTTACTCGTTGATAAAATAGGAAGAAAGCCATTGATGTTGTTTGGCTTTGGCGGATTGGCGGTGCTTTATTTAGTGATTGTTAAATTACTGGGTGCCGCTTCTGCAAATGTGGCCTGGTACCTGCTCGCCGCGATTGGTGTATACGCCATGTCGTTGGCCCCCGTTACATGGGTGCTGATATCGGAAATATTTCCCAATAAGGTGCGGGGTAAGGCAACTTCCGTTGCGGTAATGTGTTTGTGGGCGGCCTACTTTATACTCGTGTTTTCATTCCCCATTTTATTTGAAAAATTTAAAGATGCCACTTTCTATATCTATGCTGCCGTTTGTTTAATAGGGTTTTTATTTGTGCTTTTAAAAGTAAAAGAAACAAAGGGCCAAACACTGGAAGCACTGGAAACAACAATGAATTTTCACTGATCAAAAAGGTACAATGGGCAAACCAACAATCACCTGTACACCAGCCGAAAACTATATCAACGGACAGGAAGTATTTTCATTTTTAGTAAGCAATGATTCTTTGAAAGTAACTTTTACAAATTACGGTTGTACCATTATAAGCATTCTTGCACCGGATAAAAATGGCGATAAAAAGAATATTGTAAGTGGCTTTACCAGGCCGGAAGATTATCTTAATCCTCATCCTTATTTTGGCTGTGTTGTTGGCCGCTACGCCAACAGAATTGCGTTTGGGAAATTTAAACTGAATGGCAAAGAATACCAGTTGCCTGTAAACAACGGGCTCAATCATTTGCATGGAGGCATTGCCGGGTTTAATAAAAAAGTATGGGCTGTTAAACAGCTTATCAGCAATGAAGATGCCGCCGGGGTTGCATTTGCTTACACAAGTGACGATATGGAAGAAGGGTATCCCGGTGCGATGGACGTTACAGTTACATACCTGTTCAATCGAAACAATGAATTGATTTTACAATACGAGGCAACCTGCGACCAACCAACCATTGTCAATTTAACCAACCACACCTATTTTAATTTATCGGGTTTTGGCGAAGCCACTATTTATGAACACCTGCTAAAAATTAACGCTGCCTGTTATACAAAAAAGAATGAGCACAATGTACCCTCGGGCGAAATCTGCCGGGTTGAAAACACGCCATTCGATTTTAAGGAGTATAAAAAAATCGGGCAAAATATAAAGGAATTGATTGCAGACAAAGGGTACGATCACAACTTCGTTTTGCGACATACTGCAAATGCTGTGGTATTGGCTGCTGAATTATATGAGCCCATTTCCGGCAGATTTTTACAGGTGCTAACCGATCAGCCAGGCATACAGGTATACACAGCAAACTGGTGGGATGGTTCAATAAGGGGTGCACAGGGTTTGCCTTACCTCCAACACGGCGCTATTGCTTTGGAAACGCAAAATTTTCCGGATGCGCCCAATCATTCCCATTTTCCAAGTGCAGTACTTTCGCCCGGAGAAGTGTATAACACAACAACCATCTACCGGGTTTCGGCCATGTAGAACATATTTCCCCCCCCCATCCCCTTATCTAAAATTCTAATCACTTTTTATACTCATTGGAGGATTAAATCAATCACTTTTCCTGCAATAATATGTTGTGCTGCAGCAGGCATTTTTTTACGCAAACCTTTGCGTAAATCGGGAGGGCCAGTATATCGTAAAATAATCCATCAAAATGACAATTTACTCCATTTTTGACGCTGCTTATTAGTTTTTTCTTTGTGTAGATGTTAACTAATTGTTATCCCGTCCTGCCCTGTAACTAACTATTCTGTTTAAGCTAGTGAATTTCTTAAAAAACTAAAACAATTGCTATGAAGAAAAATCAAAAATGGTTATTACTCTTTTTGTTTGCCATTGCTTTCGGCAACCTCGCTTTGTTTGCCCAGGTAAAACGAACTGTAACCGGCGATGTTAAAGACAGCAAAGGTGTAGCGGTTCCTGCGGCAACGGTGAATGTAAAGGGAACAAGGCAATCTGTAGTGACCGATGAAAATGGCCATTTCTCAATCAGTCTTGAAAAAGCCAACTCAGTGCTGGTAGTAAGTTCGCAGGGCTTTGCCACCAAAGAAGTGAATGCGCAAAATGCATCTGAGCTGAATGTAATGCTCGATATTGCAACCGGCGACCTAAACGAGGTAGTCGTTACCGCTCTTGGCATCACCAAACAAAAACGCGAGCTGGGTTATTCTGTAACCAATATTAAAGGTTCGGAATTGGCCAAAACAAACGAAGTCAATCCTATCAATGCATTGCAAGGTCGGGTTGCTGGTGTGCAGATAGACCAGGGTGCAGGCGGCTTGTTTGGAAATACAAAGATCATCATCCGCGGTAACTCAACCCTGGGAAAAAATAATCAACCCATTTTTGTAATAGATGGTGTTATCATGGACAATGATATTTTTAGTGGTGAAGGTCGTGACTTTGGTAACGATCTTAAGAACCTGAACATGGAAGATTTTGAAACGGTATCTGTGTTAAAAGGTTCTGCCGCTGCCGCTTTGTATGGAACAAGAGCCATTAATGGTGTTGTGCTGATTACTACCAAAAAAGGCAGCCAACGTAAGGGGATTGGTGTAAGTATCAATCAAACACTTAACTTGTCTCAGCCATACAAAGGACCTGATTTTCAAAATGAATTTGGCGGTGGTAGTGTGGGTGCTTTTTTTACAGATAACCGTGATGCCAATTATACTGCCGATCAAAACTGGACTACTAAAGTATTTCCAATTGATCCTGCCACCAACCAGCCTTACATCGATCGCCAGATTCAAAGAGAAGGCGAAAACTGGGGACCAAGAATGCTGGGCCAGGAGGTAAGAAATTATGATGGCACCATGACGAAATTCCTGCCACAACCCAATAACTATCTGGATGCTTATCAAAATGGCGGCGGTACCAATACCAACGTAGCGCTGGATGCGGCAACGGATCGTTCTACCTTTCGTTTTTCTTACAATTACAATGATGCCCGTGGTATTTACCTTAACAATAGTTTAAAAAAGAACTCGTTCGATTTAAGGGTTACACATAAAATAACCGACCGCATAAATATTGATATCAGCACAGCCTATACCGATTTTGCCGGAAAAAATCCGCCCCGTTTAGGCGGCCTGGATGCGTTTGGATCTTACAATATCGGCCACATGTATACCTGGGTACTTCCAAGAAATTACGATACAAAATACTGGATGCAGCCTGATAAATATACCAGCATACTCGGTGGCACACCAGACCCTACCAGCAATGCGGAGACAAATAAGGCACCTGAATCAAGGTTCTGGTTTAATCTGTACAACGATAATTATTTTCAGAATGAACAAATGCTGCGCAGCAGGATAGCATTAACAGCCGATGTAACCAGTTGGGCCAAACTGGTGCTGGAAGGCAATATCAATAATATCTATCGCAGATCAGAAAATAAAGAATTAGGTGAATTGCCCAATTTTGCAGGTGGTTCTTATTCACAGGGTTTTAATACCAAGGAATCTAAATTTTTAAAAGCCATGCTGATGATGAATAAAGAGATCAATAAAGACCTCTCTATTTCAGGTTACATCGGCGCGGAATCGCAGGATTATAAAACAACTTATTCCACCAGTACAACAAGCGGCGGTTTAAATTATCCCGGCAATTTCTTTATTACCAATTCTGTAAATCCGCCCACCGTTAATGGCGGTATCCTTAACAGAAGAAGACTAAACTCTTTATATGCAAGTGCTGATATCGCTTATAAAAATCAGCTCTTTTTACAAGGAACATTCAGGGGCGACTGGTCATCTGCATTAACTTATTCAGATGGTACCGGAAACAATTTTTATAAATACCCGGCCGTAAGTGCTTCATGGATATTTACAGAAACTTTTAAATTACCAGATTGGTTTTCTTTTGGTAAATTAAGAGCTAACGTGGCGGCATTGGGTGGCGATACGGATCCTTTCTCTCTGAATGGCGGCTTTGCACTCAACGGCTTTAGCACCACCAACGGTGTAACAGTGCCTACTTCTACTTACTCTTCCAGCAGGGTATTGCAACCCAATATTCTTCCTGTAAGAAAAATCTCGAAAGAGATTGGCGTAGATCTCCGGTTCCTGAAAAGCCGTATCGGTTTGGATGTTAGTTTTTACCAGGATAATACCAAAAATCAAATACTGGATATAACTGCCCCGGTTGAAACGGGTGTAAGTTCTATCCTGATCAATGCAGGTAATATCCAGAACAAGGGTATTGAAATTGCGATTGATGCAACGCCGGTAAGTACTAAAAACTTCTCGTGGACTACCACGTTGAATTATTCAAGAAACCGCAACCTGATTGTGTCACTGTATCCCGGCAGAAGTGAATACAACCTGGGCGCCGATATTGCCGAAATAAGTACCTGGGCAGTAGTCGGAAAATCATACGGAACATTAAGATCACAAATCAATTCCATTCCATCTTCAGTAGCCGGCCAACCGATATTAAGATGGAGAGGAGATGCCCGTGCAGCCTTTCCGCAAAGAAGTAATTACTGGCAGGATGTAGGTGATATCAACGCTAAATTCCGCACCGGTTGGGACAATACTTTCCGTTACAAAAACTTTACTTTAAATGTATTGTTGGATGCGAAAATAGGTGGCGACTTTGTGTTGGCCAGTTACAGGTTCGGTACCCACACCGGCGTTTTTCCAAATACTTTATTTGGAAGAGATGCTGCACATGGTGGTATTACCTGGACCAGCAAATATGATGGCATAACCTATGATGATGGTATTATTGTAAAGGGTGTTTTCGACAAAGGACAAACCATTACCCAGGCCGATGGAAGCAGTGTTGATGTTGGTGGAATGACTTTTGAAGAAGCCTATAACAAGGGCTTTGTTGAACCAACCCACTTGCCACAGTTTGGTTATAGATACGGTTCTTCTTCTACCGGTGTGTCTGATTACTGGGTAGTTAAAAGTTCCTGGATATCACTTCGCCAGGTTGCTTTGAGTTATGCTTTTACAGAAAAAGTTTTTAAAAAATTAAGGTTAAAAGGCATGAGCATGAGCCTTGCCGGCAGAGACTTGTTGTACCTGTACAATACATTGCCGTATAACTTTAACCCGGCTTCCAATAACTCAAACAATACCGCCTATTCCGGCGAAAATGGATTTCTTCCTATGACAAGAAACCTTGTTTTCTCACTAAGGGCAAACTTTTAATAAAAAGGAAAAATTTAAAATAATTATATGAAAAATTATAAATCAAGATTCAACCTTTTGGCGGCAATAGTGGGTGTATTGTTGTTGAGCGCCGGTTGCACAAAAGACTTTGGAACGATTAATACCAACCCGTCAAATGTAACTACACCTGATCCTAAATTTCTTTTTACTTATGCTGAAGATCAGCTGGCAGTGAATGGAACAGAATGGGTTTGGGAAAGCTTTGAACAGCTGTTCCGTTATACGCAGCATTTTACTTCCAGTCCGTATGAAATAACCAATAATGCCAATAGCAGGTACGGCGTTTTTTACTCACAGGTATTGCCCAATTTGTTTGAAATAAGAAGACAGATAAGTTTAAAAGCCGATTCGGCAGACTATGCAAAAATGGGCGCCACTACTTATATTTTGCAGGTAATGCAGGGAATAAAAGTGACAGACTTGAATGGTTCTATTCCATATTCAGAAGCAATCAAAGGGCGTTACGAAGGCGTGTTTAATCCGGTATTTGATACACAGGAAACCTTGTTTGCAACTTTTTTAAGTCAGCTAAACAATGCTATCACAACACTGTCTGCACCCAGCACAGCAACAACCAAAACGTTTGGTACGTCGGATGTTTATTACAAAGGCGACTGGGTTAAATGGATAAAACTGGCCAATACATTAAAGCTTCGCATTGCCGCCCGTTATGAAAACCAGGATAAAGTTAAAACAGCTGCCATAGCAGCTGAGGTAATGGCCAATGCCACCGGACCTATACAAAGTGTGGATGATAACCTTACTTATGTAAATGTAAACTATGATGCAGCAGGTGGCGCTATAAACTACCGGGATATTAAATACGGAGGTATTGCTATTGTAAATTTTATGAAGAAGGTGAATGACCCTAGAATCGGCGTGTACTTTAATCCTAACAGCCTGGTAGGTTCTTTTAAAGATACGCTTACAAAGTACAACAAAACACTTCCTTCTTTTATCGATATCAATGATCCATTGATACAGTTCCAGGGTGGGCCTATTGACTGGACTACCAATGTACCTCAAAAAGCTTATTTTGGCAGTAACGGATTTGATGGAGGCGGACTGAATAAATATTTTTTAATCTCTACCATCAACCGTCGCTTTTACGCACCCCGCTGGGATGGCAGCACGTCTGGTACATTTACCGAATTGCTTGCCAGTGCAGGTGAGTCTTGCCTGATGATTGCGGAATTTATTAAGAAGGGCTATATTTCCGGCGATGCTTCGGCTTGGTACAATAAAGGCATTGAAGCGTCTATCAAAACTATGAATGCGATTGCCATCACCGCAGGCTCAACAACAGCTTATTCCGGTACAGGCGCCACAGCAGGTGCAGCAGAAATCGCAGCTTACCAAAACAATCCCAATATTGTTTTAAACGGAACAAACGACCTGGAGCGGATTTATATTCAACAGCACCTTAACCTGATACGTCAGCCAAATGAAGCCTATGTGTTTGACCGCAGAACCGGGTATCCAAAAACAGGTTCTGCATATTATCCAAGGGAGGTATTTGGTGAGAAAATACCGCGCCGTTTCTGGATCAATGATCCGGGCGAAGTGAATCGTGTTAACTGGAGTGCAGCATATACAGCACAAGGATTTACACCCAATGTAATTGATGTGTTAACTTTATCGAATGAGCGGGTATGGTACGATAAGCCGGCTCCGGAATTTGGGCAGGGACAATAATGATTTCATTACAGGTTGGCTTTTGCCTTCAATAAAAGCGCAATTGGTTTTGGTTATACAAAAGAAAAGAGCAGGCGTAAGTCTGCTTTTTTTTATGCGCCCGATTATTACTGCTGCAAATGAAAGTCATTTAAAAAACTGAGCGGTTGCCGCAGATTTATATTTAATTTTATTTGTCAGAGAAGTAATGCAGTCCTGTGTTACCAGCTGAAAAATTCTACTCATATTACTTTGTTCTTATTATGCAGATGAAAGAATATTTACTGGAAACCTTTAATTACAATGATATAACCAACAAAAAATTGCTGGCTAAAATAATGCTGCTTGACAATAAAGAAGAAAGTGTAAAACTTTTCAGTCACCTTATCAATTCGCAGTATAAATGGATGGCCAGGATAATGCATGATGTGACGGCACCCCGTATGTCCTGGTGGGACCCGGTGTATAACCTGGCTGAGATGGAAGAACAATGGAGCAGAAGTCTACAGCTTTGGGTAGATTATATTGCTGCAAAAACGGAGGCAGAGTTAGGTACTGAAGTTGCGTTTGTTGGTTTTGATGGCGACCGCTGGGCTGCAACACCGCTGGATATAGCGTTGCAATTAAATTACCATGCTATCCATCACCGTGCACAAATTCAAACCATTATCCGTCAGCAGGGACTGGAGCCTGATTTTGTAGATTATATCGGCACAAAATACCGGAAGATCAATTGATTTTTTTAAAAGGATAATTGCAGGCTGAATTAAAAAATGCCTGCTAATAATGATGTTGCTGTAAAAATTGGATTACTTCTTTTGAAAATTCAGCCGTGGCTGATGCATGGTTATGATCGCCGGGAACTGTTGCCAATATGCTGTTGGGTAACAGTTTTGCCAGTTCACCCGCAGAGCCATTATCTGTATCTTCACTACCACAAATTACCAGTACTGGTTGCGTAATCTTACCCAGCACTTCTTTAGAGGTGGATGGTTGTGAACGTTGTAAATAAGCCAATGCCAGCTGATCCAGTTTTTGTTGCTGCACATAGCCCACCATCGCTTTTAGTTCCGGGATGGAATCTCCCATCAATGCTCTGTAAAACATAATACGTCTCGGCCAAAGCGGGTTGGTAAAATCAGTACCCATACCGCCCATTACGGCTATTTGAACATGTCTGTCCAACGCCAACAAACGTGCGGTGATGATAGACCCTCTTGAATAACCCACTACGCTGTATTTGTTAATCTTCAGCAAGGCCATCAGTTGCATCATGTCTTTTGCTTCGGCGTCGTTATCATACGCGGTAGAGTCATGCGGTTTATCTGATTTACCATTGGCCCGCATATCCGGTACAATTACTTTGTAACCTGAATTCAACAGGTCAGCATACAAGGCCGCTCTCTTCCAGGAATTGCCATTTACAATAAAGCCATGTAGCAACAACACCGGCTTTCCTTTGCCTCGTACTTCGTAATAAATTTTAGTGCCGTCAAAAGAAGAAAGATAGCCAGAATCTTTTGGAAATTTTGAAGCCAGTGAATCTGTTTGCGCTGTGGTATGGCCGATGATAAAACAGCAGGCGAAGAAAAGTATTGAACGCATGAAAAGGATTGTTTAGTGAAGGTATTTCAATTTGTGTTATTTCTATTTCCGGCGAGCAAAGCATTTAATTTATTAAAGTGCTTATCCGGGCGAGCCAGGCGTTGTAAATGTAAAGTCAATTTATCAATAGTTGAATACGGCTGCCTATAACCTGGTGAATTAAATTTCGAAATCAATTCGCCGTTTTAGGCATATGGTCAAAAAGTAGTTTGCGTAATTTCTTGTCAAATGCTTCCAGCCTTTGCTGTACTGCATTTCTTTTCGCTGTTTTTTCATCAACGGGTGCGCTTTGCTGCATTACATTTGCCTGCGCATTCATGGGCGTATTATTACCTGCAGTACTGGCCGCATTCAGGGCACCCGGTTTTTCTCCCACTGCGTAGTAATCCCGCTCAATTGTTTGTAACTCTGCTTGTAGTTTTTTAAGTGTGTCTGCTGCAATATACCGGGAGGCCTTTTCCTGTGTTTCGTAAAACAAGGCCCAGGCGTTGTCAAGCTGCTGCTGCATGCTTACGGTGTTGATGATTGAAGCGGCACCTTTTTTATACAAACTAAAATTGTACAATTTTGAAAACCAGTCATCAAATTTTGTTGTAAAGTTTACAATAGAATCTTTTACAACCGATTCAAAAATCTGTAAGTTGGTTTTTACATTTGCGGGATCATCCGGCACAAAAGGCCTGTTTTTAAAAGCTGTTACCATTTGCTGCAGTAGCTTTTTTTCCTGCAGGTAAATCATAATGAAATTAGAGAGCGCATAATTAACAGCTACCTGGCAAACGTTCTTTGTTTCTACACCATCAAATTCATCCCAGCTGTAATTGATCAGTTTATCCATTGGCGGAATTTGCAGTTGTTTATCAGTAGCATATTTTGCTTCCTGTAATTCTTCCAGCCGCCATGGCCGGTAATCTCCCATTAGAGTATCATGTTGCCATTTGCTTACGGAATATAAACTTGCGAGACCCTCATCTAAAAAAGCGGGTATATCACCAAGGTCGGTTCGTACCACCAGGTGAAACAATTCGTGGTACATGGTTCCAAGGTGTTTGGCATCGCCCAGGCCAAGCAGGCTTAAGTCGGAAAGATTTGAGTAACCGATATTAGGATCAGGCAATACAATACCATGTACCAGTTTGGAAGTTTGCCGCAATGCCTGCTGGTCACGCAGCATATACACCGTTAGCAACTGGTCGGGTGCCCGCAGGCCATAATAACTTACAAAAAAACGATACGCTTTTTCCAGCTGATTGGCTGCGTAGCTAACACTATCCAGCGGATACTTTTTTAGTGTTACAAAAACATACCTGCCCCCGGTATCAATTTTATAACGTTCATCCGTAATACTTTTAATTTTTTTTATGGCTGCTGTTTTTTTGTTAACCGCAAACAGCCGCGATTCCAGCTCGCTGGCTGAAACCATGCTGCTTAAATTCATGGTTTGATTTTGGGTATAGCAATCATACACTTTTCCCATCTTTCCACCTACACTGGCTTCGGGTAATGATACATTGTTGATATAACTAAAATCGGGCGTGGCCGCAACCGTGGCTGCTTCTTCTGCCGCAGGCGCTGTACAGGTGGTTATTTCTTCTTGTATAAAACTTTTCTTGGCGCCGGATAATTTAAAATTTTTGATGATGCAGTTAAAGCAATAAGCCGACTTGTCTTTGTATCCATCAAGACAAAGACTCTTGGCAATAAAATAATCTACCACTGCATTTTTGCCATACACTTCTTTTCTTAACCGGGTGCAGGAGTCAAAAACTTTATCGTACTCACCCGCATTCAGCAGGTTGATAAAATACTGGCGATCCACTTTTTTTTGGGCTTGTGCTGATGGCAGTGTTGCTGCCATACAAACAATGAATAAAATAAATAAACGCATTGTATTAGCTTTTAGAAACTAAAAAAATGTTGTTTGTTATTTGCCGGCACTGTCAGTATCCATCATTAATTCATCTACTGCTTTTGAATTGATCTTGTTTTTTTTGACTTCCTTTTCAGGTGCTTTCAGGGTTTTTTGTGTTTCTGAAATATTATAGGTATTCAGGTACAGCGGCATATCTTTTACACTGATTTCAGAATGCGTTAAAATTGTTGTCAGCATCAGTGCGGTACCCAGTACACCGAAAATAATACCAGGCGAAGAAGATACCATCCTGAATTTTGTTTTTTCCTCTACACTGCCCTCGATTTCTGTAACATCTTCTTTTAATTTGGAAATGATAAACACGGCTCCCACAATGGCCAGTATCATCCCGGTAAAAAAGCCCAGGTATTTAATGTAGATGCGTGACATTAGTAAAACGCCGCCTTGGTTATACCGTCGGTTAATGCTGTACTCCTCCATCTTAACCAGCGAATACCATTTTAAATAATCGGCGCTTTTTTTTAGGGCAGAATCGGTGCTGTTATCGTAAGGCGAAGGAATGGTCAATGTGGTCTTATCTTCATCGCCCCTGTAAGCAAATTTTTCAAAGTTGTTGAGTTTTAAAGTGCCCAGTACAATGAAGGCCCCGATTAAAATGGTAGGCATGGCAATCATCCAGGGCAACAATTTGTTTTGCCATTGCAACAACTGTTTATTGCTTTGCAGCATTATTTTTTCTGACGAAGAAGTAGGGGTATCCATAAGTAGTTGTATTGACAATGTATAAATGCTGTTCTTTCTACTATCAATTGATGGTGAACGATACCAATCTGTATCCAGGCATAAACGTAGAAGAAAATGTAGCTAACTATTCTTTACTGGCGGCCGCACCGGGTAATCTTTTTCTAACCAAAGTAATTTGTCCCCGGTGATTGGCTTCGTGTTCACATACATGAAACCATTTGCAAAAATTATTAGTTGGCTTTCCACCAAAAAAAGAAGGGTCAACCTGGGCAAACCATTTGTCATCTCTCTTTTTAAATTCCGCCAGTGTTTTTTCTCTCACTTCCTGCAAGGTGCTTATATAATAATCAAGGTTGTTGCCTTTTATTTGTTTTCGTCCTTCCTCTCCTAACTCCATTGCTACACCAAATCTTTTTTGATTGCTTTCGCTGAAATCTTTTAAGTTATAAAATGTCAGGTCCTGGTATACGGTATCAGTGGCTGCCAGGTGTAGTAACATGGCGCCAATGGTATTTGCTTTTGGATCCATTAAAAAATCCAACTCTTCAGGTTTCAAATCTTTTGCAGCCCGGATAACAGACTCCCTAATCCAATTCATCATAGAAACCAGTACGCCTATCTGGGGCGAATAGCCCTGTAGCGGACCGATAATATTTGGATTGTCTCCTTCATTTGGATTGCCGAAACTGTCTAACGGCAGCATGCTGAAACCGGCGCTTCCGGCGGCAACAAGACTGGCGTTACGTAAAAAATTTCTGCGATTGAGATGGGGCGTATGCTGTTGCATGAAGTTGATTTTTGGTGATGAGAGCAGTTTAAAAATTGCTATTGAAAGTTAGTTCAGATTATTTTCAGATGCAAGCTTCTGTGTTTAAATGTTTTCAGTCGATTTTTTATTGGAGGATAAAATAACTGCCCGGTTATTATCCTTGCAGAAATTGTTAGTATCTTCAAATAAGGAGATGTTGATTTATTCATCCTGATTTTAAAATTGCAACATGCCGACCTTTCAATATAAAAGAATAGAAAGCTTTGATAACACAGAGTTGTTTTCTTCCGACAATGAGCAAAACTATTTTCCGTTTCATTTTCATGATTTCTTTTGTGTGTCGCTGATTACAAGTGGCACCGAAATATTAAAAAATACAGACCAAGAATTTATTGCACCCGCCGGTACCATCAGCATTACCCAGTTAAATGAAGTGCACCGTAATTATTCATTAGGCGAAAATGGGTACTGCTATAAAACCATTTATGTAAACCCGGATGTGCTGCGGCATTTTGCCGGCAACAAGCCGGTACAGGCGCTGGACAGGGTAATTTACAACCAGCCACTTTTTAACAACCTGCTGCAATTGTTTAATACCGCCCCTGCAAATGAAAGCGAGCTCGAAAAATGTTTTCAATCACTGGCAAGCCATGCAACAGATCCGCATCCCAAAAATTCATGGGCATCGGTCTTTTACCGGATCGATGAAATCATTGATGCCTATCCCAACAAACCCATTGATACGGACTGGCTGGCAAAAAAATTCTGCATGAGCAAGTTTCATTTCATCAGGGAATTTAAAAAAGCCAAAGGCGTTACACCGCAAACCTATATTATGCTGTACCGGTTGGGCCAGTCGAAAAAATTATTGCTGGAAAATGTTCCCTTCAATGATATCGCCTATACGAAAGGTTTTTACGACCCCAGCCATTTTACCAACAGCTTTAAAAAATACTTTGGCATCAGCCCCAGCCGTTTTGTTCAACCATAACGTTGCGTCTATTTCGTGGCGTAATTCAGGTTGCTGTAAATAATAGCAATTTTATACAAGTGTGCTTCAAGTGTAAGCCATATTATTGTAGAAGTAAATTTATTTCTCCAGCCAATCTTAGTATATGAAAATAGGGTTCACTTTTTTTTGGGGAGTTGCCTTACTCTTAGCAACCTCCTGTAGCCGTTATGCGGGCTCATTCAAAAGCAACAATACACCTGGCCAAATCAATGAAAGTTTTAGCAATTTTAATACGACAGATGCGGTAAAATTAAAAGTAGCGGCTGGCGATATCCTGTTTGTTTGCTATGGACTTCAATTGAAACAGGGACGATTCCAACTGTCTGTTCTGCATGGCAAAAAGGTATTGTGGAATAAAAAAATCAGTGCAGAAAATGATTCAAGCAATTTTCAGTTCACAATAAAGGAAGTCGGTGAATATACTATTGAAACCAGCGGTGTACATGCTGAAGGAGCATTGACACTACATTATAAAACGGTTGCGCCAAAAAATATAGCAGTGGCCATCAACGCCAACCTGGAATTATTTGGCTTGATGATGCAACTGGACCTGGGGCCAGACATTGCTCAGATGAAAGATTCCGTATTAATAGAAAATAGAAAATCAACTTACCATGACTGGTATTTACTGGCTGACAGCAACTATCATCGCTATAAAGCATTTGACAGTTGCGCTATGATGCAATTGTGGCGGCGGTACCGGGACACTCATCATTACGATGATTTTTTTATTTCATTTTTAGAACAGGTGGATGAAGTGCCTTTGGCAAAACTCAATGAGCATACGGAAAACAGGAACATCCTTTCTTTTTCGGAAAAAGGGGAGCTGGAAGATGCCCGTAAAAATGCGACGGCTTTCCTGGATGCATTCAATCATTTTTATACAATGATTCATTTTGACAATTACCTGCAGGAAAACAAAACCAATCATGAACGCATTAAGGCGGATGTATCAAAGAATCTTCCGGTCTCTTCTTTTGTTCCTGTTATGGAAAACTTTTATAACAAGCATTTTAATAATTATTACCTGCTGCCGGTATTGAATATTCCTACCAGCCAGGGATACGGTTCAATGAACAACAATACTCAAACCATTTACAATGCGTTCGGACCATTTAGTTTTCAGTCTTTCAATGCAAATCACATCGACCTGGGCTTTGATTACCGCGATCGCATAAGCGGACTTTCGATACATGAATTTGGCCATTCTTTTGTAAATCCAGCCATCAGTGCGTTGCCTACAGCATTGATACAGGCAACTGCATATTTATATCAGCCAATTAAAGAAGCCATGAGTAAAAAAGCATACACCGATTGGCAAAGCTGCCTGAATGAACATTTTGTACGGGCGGGAGAAGTAATGATCGCAAGACAACTGGGCGATAGTACTGCTGCAGAAAAAAAACTGCAGGGCAATGTAGATGCAAAATTTATATACCTGCCGTTTATTGTACATCAACTGGAACTGTACGAAAGAGATTTGAACCCTGATAAAAATTACAATGCTTTTGTAACGGTCGTTATGCAACGGCTTAAAGACGCCAATCCACAATAGGTTTAGTGAAAAACTCAGGAGGCTACATAGGCAATGGAAATGTATTTGCTATTGCTGTTCCTAATTTCAACCGAACCGTGCACTGCCACCGTCGATCACCTGCACCTTAAATTTGAGGGTACCGGGCATACCGACAAAAGCATGCTTTATACTTTTCGGATGACTGGTTTATCACAGCCAGACTTTTTTTAAAAAAATAAAATTGCCGAAAGTTGACGTGTAAAAATTTCCCCATCCCAAAGTCCATTGCTATTGTTGTATGATGTAACCATATGGAGAAGAATGGTTTCAGCATTATAGCATACAATAAAAGTGAACTTGTTTCAGGTCTTTTGGTCAAATAGCCCTCTCTTAAAACATAAGCCAAAACAATATCGTTTTTGGTTATCTTCAACAATCGGTTCCATTTTTGCCATAGCTCACACACAACCACAAATAGAAAACCTTGTTTTTTAAGCCAGGGTTCAACAACAACGAATTTATTCATGAAAACATTTTTTGTATTTTCAGGAGTGTTTGTTCTGGTATTGCTTACAACCTATAACATATGGGCAGAAATGGACCGTGTTAAAGAGCAAACGGCAGCATCTGCTATTTCGCCTGTTTATAAAAATGGCTTGGCGTATGCAGAATTTGGTGCAGATTCAGGCAGAGGTAACATCATTGGCATGCAACCCTATTTAACGCCTTTCAATTATGCCAGTGGGGCCAACTTTAAAAACATACTCCGGGTATATTTCGAAGCTTTAAGAAAAGAAAATAAAATTACGCCCAAATCTGTTGTGGTGTTGCCGGAGTACATTGGCACCTGGTTGGTAACGGCCAATGAAAAAAAGGAAATTTACGGGCAGCCCACTGTAGACGCCGCCATGACAACACTGATAATTACCAATCTATATAAGTTTTTCCTCAATTATTTCCAGGCGCCTGCTTCTGATAAAATGAAGTATGCGTTGTTTAGTATGAAGGCTAAGCATATGTGCGAAATTTATGAGACAACTTTTTCTCAACTTGCCAAAGAATATAATTGCGTAATCGTAGCCGGCTCCATTGCCTTGCCGGACGTATCAATTAACAGCCAGGGTTGTTTAGAAATGAAGTCCAACGGAAAAATATACAACACTTCGGTTGTATTTGGCCCTGATGGAAAAATTATTCCCCCGCTTGTAAAGAAAATTTTTCCGATAGATGATGAACAGACTTTTTCGGCCTGTGGTACTACGGATCAGACACCTATTTTTTCAACCCGGGCTGGAAGGATGGCGCTGATGATTTGTGCTGACAGCTGGTTTCCAGAAGCCTACAGGCATGTGGCCGGAAAAGTTGATTTTGTTGTAATACCCTCGCTCGGCGGAACAGACTCCATATGGAATGCACCGTGGAAGGGATACAATGGTTTTAAAGCGCCTGCAGATGTTGATACCACACAGTATAAGAAAATTACAGAAGGCGATGCCTGGATAAAGTACAGCATGGGAAGGCGGGCTCCGCAATCCAACATTCACAACGGGCTGAATGTTTTTTTTACCGGTAACCTGTGGGATTTGCAACCTGAAGGAAGAGTGCTGGTATTGCAAAATGACTCTTTGATAGTTCTGCCACCAGTGCGGAAACAGGGGCGCATTGTTAACCTCTACCTGCAATAACATGCGATTTAGGGGTAACTTGTATAATGTGTCAATGGCATTATAAATGCTCAAATTTTTTAAAATTTGTTATTGTACAAAACTTGCCCAATGTATAGAAAGTCACATCTTAATAATAGTATTTGATAGTACGATACTTGCTCTTTGTTGGTCTCTCCACAAGACAAGGAGGCGGTGTTTAGCTGATCCCCCTAATCTTCATGTCTTCAACCAGGTACCATCCGTTGGATGCAATCATAAAAAATTTTATCTTCTTTTTACCTTCGGTGTTGATGAACGAAAGCCACGCCATTGTATAAGAAGTTGCTCCTATCCTCATAAATGCAGGCAGTTTTCCAATTTTTATAATTCTTTCTACAACGAGATTTTTCCCAAAATACTCAAGCAGGAACTTACCGTCGTCTGTTATAAAAATATCCACAAAATTCAGGAAGCCGATTGCAAAAAAAATAAGCAGGCAACCCACTAAAATGGATATCAGTATAGCATCAACGCTTTGCTTGTCCTGCACAAAGCCGACAAAGCCAAACACTATTAACACGAGGAATACAATGCTTAATATTAAATAGACTCTTGCAGTTATTCTTTGTTTGTTCATATTTTTCAGCAGCACAGGTTATTGATCCCCGGTCAATCTCATCCTGAAATTTAATTGAAATATTGGTCATTTTTTTTATTTCGTTAAGTATACACCAATGTGGAAATAAATGCCTTGAATTTTTATCACAAACTTTTTATTTTTTTAAATCCATTCTTTCTCAAATCCCGTAACTGTTACCGAACCCGTTTTTAATCTATAAAATTTAAAACAATCATCATGAAAAACAAATGGATAAAAAAAATCCTGCTGGGTGCGCTTTCAATTTTTTTAGTGCTGGTATTGGTACTGGGCGTGCACATTTATATTGTTACCAGGCCCAAAGCCCCCGATGAACATACAAAAATTATGGCCCGCATTGATATTAAAGAAAACATCAGTAAACAACAGGCGGATAAAATAGC
>JBBQWL010000031.1:0-90237 GCA_038210625.1 Chitinophagales bacterium
ATAATCTAATTTTTGAATGGGATGCGGATGCAGTAAATTATTGATGGCTTCATACACAATGATGATGCCCGCAACAGATATCAATGTACCTTCAATAGCTGCTGATAGAAACTCCGCTTTGCCATGACCGTAAGGATGATCCGTATCTTTTGGTTTGGCGCTTACGTACAAACTGTAAATACCAATCAGACCGGCCACAACGTTCACGGTACTTTCCAGCGCATCGGTTAAAATGGCTACCGATCCGGTAAGCCACCAGGCGATTACCTTCATGATAAAAAGAACAATACCAATGAGCGTTATTATTTTTTGAAGCCGTAAATTTTGTTGCGCTTTGTACAAGAAAAAATTTTTAGGGTGCAAAGATAAACTCAATCCACTTGCGTGCCAGTAATGATTTTAATTTAGCAGAAACAAATTACCTTTTGTTTAAGGGTATAACAGCTGTTTGCTGCTTAAATTGTTGCCGCAATCCATACCTTTGCAAACATTGGCAAAATAGCAGGCTGCCTGGTATAACATAATAAAAGTACCTCAATGGTATGCGGTACAAGAGGGCGACGCAACGGTGTTCCACACTGCTTTGTAGCCCGGACAAAACTTTTTTAACATGGAACTGAGTAAGAATTTTATTGCCGGAGAGGCAGAAGCCAAATGGTATGCACACTGGCTGGAAAAAGGTTATTTTAACAGCACGCCCGATGAACGGGAACCCTATACCATTGTGATTCCGCCACCGAATGTTACGGGTGTGCTGCACATGGGCCATTGCCTGAATAACACCATCCAGGATATTTTGATACGCCGTGCAAGAATGCAGGGTAAAAATGCCTGCTGGGTGCCGGGAACGGATCATGCATCGATTGCTACTGAAGCAAAAGTAGTGGGCATGTTAAGAGAAAGAGGCATCGCCAAATCATCTTTAACAAGAGAGCAATTTTTGGCGTATGCATGGGAATGGAAAGAAAAATACGGCGGCATTATTTTACAGCAATTAAAAAAGTTGGGCTGCAGTTTAGACTGGAACCGTACCAGCTTTACAATGGACAAGGATTATTACAAGAGTGTAATGAAAGTGTTTGTTGACCTGCATGGTAAAGGACTTATTTATCGGGGCACAAGAATGGTAAACTGGGATCCGGTAAGCCTTACCGCGTTAAGCGATGAAGAAGTTATTTTTAAAGAAGTTGATTCTAAACTATACTATGTAAAATATTTACTGGCCAATGAAGATGGTTTGCCATTGAGCGATGGTGCAGGAATTACCGTAGCTACTACCAGGCCCGAAACAATATTGGGCGATATTGCGATTTGTGTAAACCCAACGGATGAACGCTATACAAACCTGATTGGCAAGCAAGTGCTTGTGCCCGTCATCAACAGGTTGGTACCTATCATTGCCGATGAATATGTGACGATGGATTTTGGTACCGGTGCTTTAAAAATTACACCGGCGCATGATAAGAATGATAATATGCTGGGCATTAAACATAGCCTGAAAGTGATTGACACGCTGGATGCTTCGGGAAAATTTACTGCCGAAAATTTGATGGAAGACAATCCCTCTGCACTCGTTTTGAGCTACGTTGGCGTTGACCGTTTTGCGTTGCGTAAAAAAATAGTGGAAGACATCAGTGCACTACAGTTGATTGAAAAAACAGAAGAGTATAAGGGCCAGGTGGGCACCAGTGAAAGAAGTGGCGCCGTGATTGAACACCGTTTATCGCTGCAATGGTTTATTGATATGCAACAATTTATTGCCAATAACCCGGAGATATTATCTGCTGTAAGCGATGACACGATTGCCTTTCACCCGGCAAAATTAAAAAATACTTATAGCCACTGGCTGGGCAATATAAAGGACTGGTGCATCAGCCGCCAGCTTTGGTGGGGCCAGCAAATACCCGCCTGGTATGATGAAGCGGGCAATGTGTATGTGGCCGAAAGCCTGGAAGCATTGCATACAAATCAACCGGAGACGATTGGTTTGCAGTTAAAGCAGGATGAAGATGTGCTGGATACGTGGTTCTCTTCCTGGCTTTGGCCGATGGAAGTGTTTAAAGGCATCAGTCACCCGGGCAATGATGATGTTGCTTATTATTATCCGTCTACTACGCTTGTTACGGGGCAGGACATTCTCTTTTTTTGGGTGGCACGCATGATTATGGCAGGCTATGAATATGCAGGCAAACGGCCTTTTAAAGATGTATATTTTACCGGGATGGTGAGGGATAAGCTGGGCAGAAAAATGAGCAAGCAACTGGGCAACTCTCCCGACTTGCTGGCCTTGATTGATACCTATGGCGCAGATGCGGTTCGCTTTGGAATTATGGTAGCCTCCCCTGCCGGCAACGATTTAATGTTTGATGAAACTGCACTGGAACAGGGCCGCAATTTTAATAACAAATTATGGAATGCGTTGAAGCTGGTAAAGATGTGGGAAGCAAGAGTTGCTGATAAAAACGATACTGCTGATACAAATAGTTTTGCGACCGACTGGTTTACCAACAGGCTTAACCAGGTTAAAGCGGAAGTAGAAATACTGATGCACCAGTTTCGCTTAAGCGAAGCGCTTAAGACAATTTATTCATTGATATGGGATGACTTTTGCAGCTGGTATTTGGAATGGGTAAAGCCGGGATTTGAACAACCCATTGAAGCCTCCGTGTACAATTCTACCGTTGCATTTTTTGAAGAGCTGCTGCAATTGGTGCATCCTTTTATGCCTTTCGTTTCAGAAGAAATTTACCATTTGCTTCGGGAGCAATCAACTGACCTGTGCGTTACCCAATATGGGCCGACAATGATTGCGGATGTGCCGGTTTTACAACAAGGCGAATTATTAAAACAAGTAATTTCTGCCTTAAGGGATGCTCGCAATAAAAACCAGTTAAAGCCAAAAGAAACCATTCAGCTCCACATTCAAACAGACAATAAGGCTGCGTTTAATTCGATTGAAAACATCATTGCAAAGCAGGTAAACGCGGCGGCTATTTTGTACACAAATGACACTGTTGCGAACAGCATTGTTGTAGCTGTTGAACAAAATAAATTTTACATAGAAAGCGAACAAAAACTGGACAGTGCTACGTTAAAAACTGACCTGTTGAAAGACCTGGAACACCAGCAGGGATTTATAGCCAGCGTGCAAAAAAAATTAAGCAACGAAAAATTTGTACAAAATGCAAAGCCGGAAGTGATAGAACTGGAACGCAAGAAATTAGCCGATGCCACAGCGAGAATTAAAACGATTGAGGAAAGTTTGGCCGGGTTAAATTAAGTTTGATTCAACCGCTGCTATCGATTTTGGTTAAAATAAATACATTTTTTTCTTTTGCAGCGTTCTGGCATTATGGTCACACTATTGTTACCATAATTTCGTTCTATCTTTAAAGTTATGATGATAAGAAATTTCTGCACTTACTATATACTGTTCACGGCCGTTCTATTTGCTGGTAACAGCGCAATTGCACAGGCGCCTGTAAAGCCCGCGGCAAAACCGGTGGTGAAATTTAAGCCACCGGTGGTAAAAACCTTGCTGGGCAATCTCTCCGGCAGTACGGTTGTGGCTGGTGTGGAAGAAGTAAAAAATTTAATCAGCCAGCCACTGAAAATAGCCGACAGCAAAAACACTTTCTACACCGTAACTTCTTACCAATTTACCTATAAAAGAATTGGCATCACCGAAGACGAAGAAACCGGCAAAACCTCGCCCGAGTCGGATATTGTATCAAGACGGTTTGAGGCCACTCCTTTGCCGGAAGTTTGGCAAACCAATATCGCCGAAACCTTGCATTCAGGAGAATCGCTGCATTTCTTTGACATCATTGTATTGGATAAACTTGGCCGCCGCTTTTTTGCCCCGGAATTAAAAATTACCATTCAATAATTTTAATTGTGCCCACCGCATAATTAATTGCCGGTGTTGAAGTGTGCGCCATGTATTCCACTAAATAATAGCAGGCAATTGGTCAAAGCCCATTAGCACTCTATAAAATTGCTTTTTATCTCCGTATCTCTTCGCCATATGCATCCTCCCCGGGAAATTGCATTCGTTACACATGATGACTGCCGGCACTTTCATCCCACGGGCATAGCTGTTGATAAATAAATACATACCAACCATTATCCAACCCCTGAATTATTGTATTTTTATTTTTTGCTGCCACTGCTTAAAGTTTATATTTGTTTACTCCTCCTGAAACGCACAGAATAACTGATTGGGCAATCAACTGTTTATAGAAAATTTATGCGAAAAAAAATTATGCTGCTGGGCTGCCTTTGCTTTTTTAAAGTGGTAGCATACGGCCAGAGCCCATTGGTAGATAGTATGATCGCCTGGACCATCGCCCACCCCACTGTCGATTCGCAATACCTGCTTACACTCCACCGCATTAGTTACCGGCTATCTGAAAAAGACGTTAAAAAATCATTTGAGTATTACGAAAAAGTCTCGGCCCTTAGCGACAGTGTGAATTTTCTTTATGGCAAAGCCCTGGCCCAGATTAACCTCGGTATTTTATTAAGCAATTCCGCAAATTACCATGCCAGCAACAGCGCTTATTTTAAAGCCATCGACTATGCAGAAGCCTGCGGTTCGCTACGTTTAAAATCTGTATCACTTAACAATATCGGTGATAATTTAAAAGTGCTGCACGATTATGACAAAAGCAGAAAATACACTCATGAGGCCATCCAAATTAATTCGCAATTAAAAGCATGGCGGGGTGTTGCCATTAACTATGAGCTGCTACATGAATGCGATTTGCAGGAAAAATTGTATCCTTCTGCCCGGGAAGACCTGGTGAAGGGAATGCCCTATGCGTTATTATCCAACGATAGTTACGTGTTGTCAATATTTTATTTAGGGTTTGGAAAACTACATGCCGTTAATGGAAACCATGATTCTGCCTTTTTTTTCTTTAACAAAGCCATCGAAGAGGCCCGGCAGCAAAACGATTTAAGAAATGTGCAACAGGTATTTTTAGCCCAGGCGGAATATTTGCCTAATATAAGTTCCGGCAAAAAAATAGCATTGCTGGATTCTGCCCTGCAACTGGCCACGCAAACCAGTTTTATGCAAGGTGTTGCTGACGTATCGCAGAAGCTGGCATCGGTGTGGGAGGAAAAAAGGAACAACGACTCTTCCCTGCATTTTTACCGCATTTACAGAAAGGCTGCGGATTCCCTTTTTTCTGAAAACAACAAACGCAATGTTATCATTAAAGAGTCGGAATGGATGATTAAAAGAAAGGAACTTGAAAACAGCCATTTAACTGCGCTCTCGAAATTGCAGCACCAGGATCTTACCATAAAAAACATCTTGTTGCTGGTAGTATTTATTTCGCTGATATTCGCCATTGTAATTGCCTTCTTTATTCATAAAACAAGCGAGGCAAAAAAGAAAAGAAGCGAAGCCTCTCTAAAGCAAAAAATAGCCGAAGTACAAATGCAGGTGTTAAGGGCACAAATGAATCCGCATTTTATTTTCAACAGCCTCAACAGCATCGAAAATTTTATGATGCAGAATGAAAAATGGCTGGCCAGTGAATACCTGAATAAATTTACAAGGCTTATCCGTTCTATATTGGATAGCAGTTTAAACGAACTGATACCGGTAGCAAAAGATATGGAGTCCCTGCAGTTGTACATCGATTTACAGCAGTTGCGTTTCAATAATAAATTTACCTACCGCACCTGTATAGCGCCCCCAATTTTAACAGGCGACTATAAAGTGCCCTCGCTGATTATACAACCTTTTGTAGAAAACGCCATTGAACACGGCATTGCACACAGTGAAAAAAAGGATTCGTTTGTAGCTGTATCTGCGGAACTGCAGGAGGGGTTTCTTTTGTACACCATTGAAGACAATGGCATTGGCAGAAAACAGGCAGCAGCCTATAACCTCGACAACAAACGCCACCATAAAAGTGTTGGCCTTACCATCACCCAAGACCGGGTACATATTTTTAACGGCTCGCAAAAAGACGCTGGTGATATTGTTATTACAGATTTGTACACCCCGGATAACCTACCGGCCGGAACAAGGGTACAAGTAAAAATTAAATTATTGTAACATGGAAAAGATTAAAGCCATTTTAATTGACGATGAATTAAGCAGCCTGCAAAACCTGCAGCAAAAGATCGCGGAATTCTGTCCCACTATCCAGGTAATCGCCACCGCACAAAAACCTGAAGACGCCATTTTGCTCATCAATCACCACAAACCGGATGTTGTTTTCCTGGATATTGAAATGCCCAAAATGAACGGCTTTCGCATGTTGGAAGAATTAAAGGATGTGGATTTTGAAATTATTTTTACTACTGCCTACAATCATTACGCGGTAGAAGCCATCCGCATTGCGGCCTTCGATTACCTGCTAAAACCCATCGCCATCAAAGACCTGCAGCAGGCTGTGGCCCGGCTCAACAAATTACTCAACCCGCAAACCCGGGAAAGAATGGATGTACTAAAATCTTCCATGGGCGATAAAAAATCGCAGGAAGATAAGATTGCCATCGCCACTACCGAAGGACTGGAATTTATCCCTATCAAAAATATCCTGCACATAGAAAGCAGCAGTAACTACAGCAAAATATTTTTTAAAGAAAACCGCACGTTAACGGTTACCAAACTATTAAAAGATTTTGAAGACATGCTCGTCCCCTATCATTTTTACCGCGTACACAATTCGCACCTCATCAATTTAAACTATATACAAAAATACCTCCGCAGCAACGGCGGCCGCGTAGTAATGCAGGACGGAACAGAAATAGAAGTCGCAAGGAGAAAGAAGGAAGAGTTTTTGAAGATGATAGCGGGGTGAGGGCAGTTGTAAGTTATAGGTTATAAGTTATAAGTTACGTTTTGTTAGTTTTATCTAAATAGGAAAAACCTCTCAGGGTGAGGGCAGTTATAAGGCGTAAGTTGTAGGCTGTAAGTTGTAGGTCATAAGCTATGATATTACGAATTCCATCGAATAAGCAACAACACGTCGACCCGAAAAAATTTTTAATTTTTAATTCTTAATTTTTAATTCACGAAAAAAGCGCTTCAATTCGAAAGACTTATAACTTACCACCTACAACTTACAACTGCATTCACACCAATTCGTGCGTCTGCTTAATAATCCCCATCACAAACGTGCTTTGTACTTTGCCCATATTTTCTACCTGGCTTAATTTGTTTACGTGAAAATTGTAGTAGGCGTTCATGTCTTCGCAAACCACTTTCAGCATAAAATCAAATTCGCCGGAGATGCTGAAGCATTCTATCACTTCGCTTAGCGCTTGCATGGTGTCAATAAATTTTACACCCGCTTTTTTACTATGCTCTTTCAGCGACACATAGCAAATCACGATCAGTCCTTTTTTCACCTTGTTATGATCCAGCAATGTGGCGTATTGTTTTATCACGCCATTTGCTTCCATGCGCTTAATGCGTTCGTGTACCGGAGTGGTGCTCAGGTGTACCTGTGCGCTGATTTCCTTTACCGTAATGCGGGCGTTTTTTTGCAGCAGTTGCAGTATCGCCAGGTCCTTGGTATCCAGTACCAGTTCTTCAACAGGTGAATCTTCTTTTGCAATCCCTTTCGCCATGGGTCAATAGTGTTTTATGCTGTGAATGATCGGTTTTTATGCCTTCTGTCCCAAAGTTACAGAAACAGGCAGAATATTCTACTATCATAGTACATTCGCAATCTAAATTATTATACGCATGTCAACCATCACACAAAATTCAATCGACTTCAGCCTTAAGAACAAGGTTGCAGACATCAGCCTCGCTGAATGGGGCCGTAAAGAAATCCGTTTAGCCGAAGCAGAAATGCCGGGTTTAATGGCATTAAGAGAAGAGTACGGACCAAGCCAGCCATTGAAGGGCGCCCGTATCGCAGGTTGTTTACACATGACCATTCAAACCGCTGTTTTAATTGAAACCTTAATCGCTTTAGGCGCCGAAGTTAAATGGAGCAGTTGCAATATATTTTCTACGCAAGACCAGGCTGCCGCTGCCATCGCTGCTGCAGGCATCGGTGTATTTGCATGGAAGGGACAAACACAGCAGGAATCTGACTGGTGTATTGAACAAACCTTGTTCTTCGGTGATGCAGACCGTCCGCTGAACATGATACTGGATGATGGTGGTGATTTAACCAATATGGTGTTAGATATATATCCAGAACTGGTTGCCGGCATCAAAGGTTTATCAGAAGAAACCACTACCGGTGTTCACCGCCTGTACGAAAGAATGGAGAAGGGCACATTGCCAATGCCAGCTATCAATGTAAACGATTCTGTTACCAAATCTAAATTTGATAACAAGTATGGTTGCAAAGAAAGTCTGGTAGATGCTATCCGTCGTGCAACTGATGTTATGATGGCTGGTAAGGTCGCCGTTGTAGGAAGTTATGGTGATGTAGGTAAAGGTTCTGCCGCTTCATTAAAAGGCGCAGGTTGCCGCGTGATTGTTACCGAGATCGATCCTATCTGTGCGCTGCAGGCAGCCATGGATGGTTTTGAAGTAAAGCCAATGATTGATGCAGTTAAAGAAGCTGATATCATAGTAACGGCATCGGGTTGCCGCGACCTGATTACGGAGAAGCATTTTCGTGTAATGAAAGACAAAGCCATCGTTTGTAACATTGGCCACTTTGATATTGAAATTGACATGGCATGGTTAAACGCCAACTACGGCGATACCAAAAATACCATCAAGCCACAGGTTGACATGTACACCATCGAAGGTAAAGATGTCATCATCCTGGCTGAAGGCCGTTTGGTAAACCTGGGTTGTGCAACTGGTCACCCATCGTTTGTAATGAGTGCATCGTTCACCAACCAAACCCTTGCCCAGATTGAGTTGTATTGCAACCCCGGCAAATACGAAAACAAAGTGTATGTATTACCTAAGGTACTTGACGAAAAAGTAGCCCGCTTACACCTCGCCAAAATTGGTGTAGTGTTAGATGTGTTATCTCCAGAACAAAGTGCGTATTTAGGCCTTCCAAAAGAAGGACCGTTTAAGGTAGATCATTACCGTTACTAACCCCTATCCCCTAAAGGGGGACAAGGATGAGACTAAAAATATAGCCCGCTTCTTTTCTAGAAGCGGGTTTTTTATTGTTGTCCGGGCTGGGAAGCTATGTGCGGCTTCATTGGCGTCGCACTCTGGTACGATATTTCTTTATTGGGCTTTTATTGATGCGTAGATATATTTGCTGGTATAAATGTTTACATTCGTTTTTGAATATTTATAATTATTGGGAGTTGCCTAAATACAAACGTTAGCTGCAAGAAAAAAAAGCATAATGAATCTAATTAAAAATCCAACATATCTTGATTCGTTTGCTATAATAAAAGCAGATTTAATAAAATATACTCCACAGCTTGTTTTTTCGAAAACACGTAATAGAGAAATACCGCCTAAAGCAGATTCTAGCTCCATTTTGATTACTGTACAAAATAGATTTTTTTTAATTACAACAGGGCACACTCTTCATAATAGAAGTTTGCAAACCATTGGAATTATGCTTGAAAACATTTTTTATAGCCTTAGCGGTAAATCAGCTTATCACGAACCAAACATTGATTTTGAATATGAGCCTAATAAGTTAGATATGGGTGTCGTAGAATTAGATGAGTATGCTGTTAGTATTTTGAAAAGAAAGTATGAATTTTTGCAAATTGAGCAAATGGATTTTTACCATTTTAATTCTAAACAGTTTCAATATTTAATTTACGGTTATCCAGTTGAAAAAACTTCGAAAGATATTAATACAAAAATTATTTCACCATATCCGATTTCTTTATTTACCATAGAAGAAACTATTGAAAATTATTTGCTCAATAATATTGATATAAAGAGAGTAATTATGTTAAAAGGCGAGCAAAATCGATTACTCCATCTTGAAACAAAGTTGGAAAAAACAAAACCACTACCTCTTTTTGAAGGATTAAGTGGGTGTGGTGTATGGCGTGTTGAAGGTTTGATGAGTATTAAACCTGAATATAAATTAGTCTCTATGATAACAGGCTCGACTGAAACTCAAGATATTTTATATTCAACCAAAGTGACTGCGATTTTAGGTATATTAAAAATGAATTTTGGCTTAGACATATAACAGCAGAGTGCTCCCGCGTTAGGTATTTCTCACCAGACACAGGCTTTAGTGTACTCTATGCCGTTGTTTGTAGCGAATTAAAAAAATCAAGCTATCCCGCTGGCCGCCGTTGTGTCTTATAACCAACGGCCGAAGCATAACCATTAAGAGTTTGGTGGTAAGTGCATAAACATAGAATCAACCCATGCTATGTCACTAATACAAGTCTCCCGCATGCGAAGTAAATTATTTTTTATGAATTCATTTTAACCTTTAACTTACGAATATGTCATATTTTTTACAAAAACTTTCAACAACCCTTTTTTTTATTTTACTATCCTGTATAAGTAAAGGGCAAATAAATTTTTATGGCAGCTTTACTCCACTATGTGACAGTAATGAGATGGACTTATCTAAACTTGTAAAACAGAGGAAACTTGACAGTGCTATTAACCTTATAAATATGGCCATCAAAGCCAGCCCAAACAAAGGGGTCAATTATTTTAACAGAGCAGTCATAAATTATTATAAAAAAATTCTATCAAAAAACTTCTATCTTAAAGTAGATACTCTGATATATAATGATTGCAAAAGGGCTATGGATTATGGATATAAAAAGCCGGAAGTATATTATTTAATTTTTTCTCAGATAAGTCAAACGGACAGAGTTTTAGGAAGTGGATTGCCCTCATATGTTGATGAAGATGGCTTATCAAAAGAATTGAATTATAAAGATATCAAGGAATATATAGATTCAGCTATTGAAATTTCAGACCATCAAATAGTAAAATATTTTTTTGCAAGAATGATCTTCTTTTATAAACGTTTAGGTGAAGAACAATCTATAGAACAAAGGCAACGCTCATATGGAAATGATTATCAAATTCAATTCCCTGACGATAACAGGTTTAAATTAGACTGCAGGATTGTAATAGAAAAAAGTAAGGACAATTATAAAAAAGGTGCCGGATATTATTTTTTGTCACAAATATCTGTGTTAATAAATAAAGATACAATTGGTGCAATACAAAATTTGTCTGATGCTATTGCTGCTGATTCAGGCAATATTGCTTATTACAGCGAAAGAGCCACGTTAAAATACAATATTGGTAATTATAGAGGAGCGATTTTAGATTTCAACAAATATTTAGCAAAAGAAAATCGACCAGAGGATCTGATATCAAGAGGAAATTGCTTTTCCTTAATTGAAAATGAAAAACAAGCAGTTTTGGATTACACTAGCGCTATCAACCTGTTTGAAAAACAGTTAAAAGAAAGAAAGGAAAAAGGGGAATTCAACAGGGTTGACTATATTAAAATTCATCTTGGTCAAGGGTATTATTTCAGAGGAATTTCTTACTTACAATTGAAAAATAAAAGCAAGGCTTGTTTAGACTTTAATCAGTCTTTAAATTTTGGATATAAAATGGCTCAAGAGACTATTACAGAAAATTGTCAATAACCAAAACCTTCGCCCTTGCTGGAGTTCTACCTTAGAGCCAAAATACAACGTCGCTGATCTTCTTAGCCGCCATTGGGTATTATTACCCCTTCTGGCTCCTGCCTTCTTGACAACCGCTACTTTTTTGCCGTTTTAGCCGATGTTGTCAAATACTTTCTTCAATACAAAAAATACAACTAACCCTCTGAGCGTTGTTATGTCGTCTGACCAAAAACTGAAGTTTCGCAAAATCACATCTTCAGCAATGCGTAAGCAATTCTAAATCGTCAATGATAGTGTGATAAAAATCTAACGGACGGGCAATAAAAAAGCCACCGAAGTGGCTTAATAATTTGAATGATTTTTACCATCATAATTCTACCGATATAAGCTCTCTGCCTAATATATGTAGCGCAGTTTCGATTTTCTTAATCTGTGTTTCCCGTGGCTTTTTTAAGCCCGTAGCATAATGTTGAAACTGTTTTTGATTAATTCCGGTAATACGTTCTAATGCAGCATTTGTAAATATGCCTTTGTAATAATTCAAAAAACTCTCAACATCAAATCTAAAAACCAACGAATACTCGCTTTTTAAAATTGCGGGAACGTTAGTTTTGTTATATTTCTTTAACAGTTCAATAGATTTAATAATTGAATCTTTTGCTTCCGCAACTGTGTCTCCAGCACCATAAACGCCATTTACATTTTCGGCATATGCGCTAAACAAATCGTTGCTGCGTTCAATAACGATTTTGACTTTTTTCATAACCTTTTCAATTTTGGAGATCAGGTTATTTCAACCCCATCTCTTTTACAATTTTCTTTTCAAGACCGGTACCTACTTCCTTTGGTCCGTGAAATGGTACCGGATAATACTTACCATCTTTCTCATAAATATAATGACTTCCCTCTGCCTTAACATAACGCCATCCGTTCCTTTTTACCTTTCGGTGTAACTCTGAAGACTTCATCTGCTTGTGCTTTAAAATTTAAAAATTTGTACATACGATTTCAATTTTAATAAGAATAAATATAAATATAGATTTCAAAGGTAGCATTTTTACTACCATGATAAAAATAAATTTTACAATTTTTGTCCCCGCCGTTTTTTCACAGCAAACACTAAAAATAATAACGCAGCTTCCGTCAAACCCCGACGTGGGATACACCACATCAATGTAAGCGGCTACTTTCTAAACCGCAGAGATTTTTTGTTCCGGCGGGGTTTTCACAACAAACACTAAAAATAATAACGTCGCCTCCGTGAAACCCCGACGTTGAATACACTCCATCAATTTAAGCAGCCACTTTCTAAACCGCGGAGATTTTACAAATCCAAATAATGAAGTGGCCTATAATGCCTTACCAATTGTATTTCATAAAACGAAGCACTGCTGTGTTCGTATTTAACAAAATCCTTTGCCAGCATCCACTTTCCGCTAACAGGATTATTATGGATATAGTTTATTTTCTGCATCAAAAAAGAGTGTGTAATAATTGCCTTTGCGTCAAAAGAACTTTTAAAAACTTTGTGCAACTGACCTTTTCGCTTTTCCCTTTCAGTAACCAATGCTGCTAACCTGCAAAGCAGACTACTATTTCCTGCGTTTTCTAACCGGTTAATTATTTCGTAAGCAATAAATCTTTTACCATTTGCAATAATGGTATTCAGATCGAACTTTGCGTCGTGAAAATGAAGGATAACATGCAGGTGATTGGGCATGATAACATAAGCAATCACATCTGCATTGTGTTCCCTTTTTAAAATATCAAACCATTTATACACCATGTCATAAGCATTCGTTATTTCAAACAAAGAAATCCATTCTACACAGGTAAACGTTACAAAATAAGTAGAAAAGGTATCACTATGTTTTAATTTAATTGCCATAAGCTAAAGCTAATAAAAACGGAGAACGAGTGCAAGCTAACGGTAAATTAAGCGGCGTCAGGGTTTCACGGAAAACGCTTTGTAATTGTTGATGAAGGCTGTGAAAACCCCGCCGGGACAGAAATAATGAAGTGGCTGGTAATGCCTTACCAATTGTATTTCATAAAACGAAGCATTGCCATAAGTTAAGCTAACAAAAATGGAGACCGGGTGCAATCTAAAGGAAAATTAAGCGGCGTCGGGGTTTCACGGAAAATACATTATGATTGTTGATGAAGGCGGTGAAAACCTCGCCAGGATAGCAAGACAGCTTTTCCTGAACGTTCAGCAGCATGGCTTTTGAACACAGCACCTTCAGGTGGTTTATAACCGGTCTGTACAGCGTATGTGGCAGATTTAATATCATCTTTTATACAACATTGAAAAAAACTAACCATCCTTTTCATTCATGATACACCGGACTTGGGTGGAGCTGCCAAAAAATTGCGCTGAATTACAAATATTTGTATCTTCAACTATCCACTTATCTGACTGCAATAAATTCCTTCTTAAATCCATAGTCGCTACATATTTTTCACCAAAAGAGTCTAACATGAAACGGCTATTTGTCACCATTGTATGCCTGCACATATTTGCAAACCTTCATGCGCAGGGAATTACATTACTGTACAAAAATAACAGGGGCTGGAACGATTCGCTTAGCTGGATGCAAATTAATGCTCCCCAGGGTCAAACACCTATTCAGCGGTCACCGACATTACTTGATGACGTTGTTATCAGCCAGTCATTATCCGGGATTTCTTCAGTCACTTTTAAAACTGATACTGACCGCCCTGATTTCAATGTAGGTGGCAGCGGTTCCGGGAGTCTCAACCAATGCAGAAGTATGCATATTAGCAATACTGAGGTATCATTCTTCCCGGCAAATTATATGGACAACGGTGCAACAGTAAACGTTTACACCTCCAGTGGAGGCTTTGTAATACTTGATTCCAACGCTAATCTTCATAGCGGGATTTTTCAGTTACACGGAGGCAATCCTGCAATAGCAGACCTGGAAGTTATAAACAGCACTTTTGGTGTGTTAACTGATTTCACAAACTATGCCGGTATATATATGGACGCTAATAGTAAAGCCAGACTGGTAGGCAGTACTTTTGGTGGGATGGACTTTGGGGGCGGGTCGTTATATGCGGAAAACAGCACTATTAACACTGATGGTTTTAAGTTGGGCGATAATTCTACCGATACCATTTTAAACAGTACAATCGAGGATGTTGGCCTTTGCGGATGTTTAACTTTTCTGATTGGCAAAAATGCAAATTTTGTTTCGAGTAATGTAACCGTAAAATCTAATTCCAACCTTGCATTTGGCACTTCAGGTTCTATCCTTAATGGCAACGTTAGTACACTTTCTTACGGTGGTGGCAACTTTACTTTTCTCCAGGAAGATCCTGCTAATCCCCTGCCAAATATCATCAATGGCAACCTTACCGTTTCAGAAAATGAAGCACTGGGGTTTAATGGTGATGTAAAAATTTCCGGAGATATTATTTTCCATGTCATTGACCAATTCCACGACGGACCGTCTTTTGTAGCTCCTGTAGTCAATAACGGTCAGCATGCTTTTGATGTTGGAGGGGTTTTTAACTACGGGGGAAATAGTCTTTCTATTACCGGTTGTGCAAATAACTATTGCCATTATAAATTGGAATTGTTTGGAAATACCAATAGCAATATTTCATGGCCGGGCGGTTTCCCTGTTGATACACTTATTATAAACAAAACAGGGTGCGCAAAAGTAACCATTGACAGTTCTTTATACGTTTCAGGAGCCACGAGAATTAAGAGTGGCCAGTTGGTACTTAATCCCAATGATGATCATCCTTACAAATTTGTTTGTGCAGGTAATGTGGACATTGCACAGGGTGGTGGTTTATTTTTAAGAAGGGATTCAGCAGGTGTAGTAGCCAACATGGCCTTCGGAGGAACTTTAGTTGATCACAATTCTGTAAAAGATTCTACCTGTACCGGCCTCAGCAATCCTTACAATGGAATCATTACAACGCCTCAAAACCAGGGAATAACACTATTGTATCATAAGGATATGGGCTGGAACGATTCGCTTAGCTGGATACAAATTAACCCACCTTCCGGCCAAACGCCCATTCAAAGAGTACCCACTGAAAACGATGATGTGGTTATCAGTTATGCTATATCAGGCATTGCTGCTGTTAATTTTGAAACTAATGGTACCAACCCCGATTTTAATGTTGGCGGAAGCAGCGCTAATGGCCCAAGCCGTTGCAGAAGTATGCATGTTAGCAATACCAGGATATCCATTGACAATCCTTCTATTGTTGATGGAGCGCCTTCCGTAAATGTATATACCGCCAGTGGTGGCTTTGTAGTAATTGATTCCGGCTCTAATATGCTTCATGGTCATTTTCAACTGCATGGAGGTAACCAGGCAATTACTGATCTCGAAATTTTAAATAGCACTTATGGAGTTTTATTTTCACATGCCGACTGGACTGGTATTAAATGGGATGCTGGTGCCAGGATAAGGCTGGTGGGCAGTAACCTTGGGGGGTATGGTTTCTACGGCGACTCCAGTGTAAATATATTTATTGATAGCTGTACAATTGAAACTACCAATTTTCATTTAGGTGATCATTCTACGGCTACACTTTTAAACAGCACGGTTACCAATAACGGGAATAATCCTGTTATGACTTTTTTTATTGGCAAAAATTCAACTTTTGTTTCCGCCAACGACACAGTACGTTCATTCGCTGATCTGCACTTTACTACATCAGGTTCACAGCTAAATGGAAATGTTTATGGGGGCAGCTTCGCCGCTGTGTTAAATTTTTTGCAGGAAGACCCAGCCAACCCACTCCCGAATATTATCAATGGCAACCTATCTGCCGGGGAGATTAATACGACACTGGGAATAAGCGGTGACCTGAAAATTTCCGGCAACATCTCCGGTTTTTCAGATTATGCTGTTGGTTCACCCACCCCCGTATTGGTCGATGGCCAGGAAGTATTTGGAATGGGCGGTATTACCAATTATGGAGGTACAACGGCGATTAATAATTGTATGAATGATTTTTGCCACTTTACACTGGAACTCTTCGGAAATACGAACAGTAGAATCACATGGAATACGGGTTTTCCTGTTGACACACTTATAATAAACAAAACAGGTTGCGCTAAAGTTACCATAGATAGTGCTTTGTATGTTTCAGGAGCAACAAGAATTGAGAGCGGACAACTGGTACTTAATCCCAATGATAACCATCCCTACAAATTTGTTTGTGCAGGCAATGTAGATATAGCGCAGGGCGGAGGTTTGTTCCTGCGAAAGGATGCCAATGGTGTAGTAGCTAACATGGCTGTAGAAGGTACTTTGGTTGATCATAATGCATCTGCGGATTCTACCTGTGCTGGCCTAAGCAATCCATACAACGGAATTATTTCTTTAGTTACGTCTGCTTTACCCGATTCCCTGTTTAATTTTATTGGCAGTTACCAGAATAAAACGGTAATCCTTAGCTGGAGCACACTAGGAAAAATCAATACTAAATATTTTACCCTTGAGAAAAGTTTTGACCAGGTAACGTTTCTTCCATTGGGAAATATTACTGCATCTGGAAATCCTGGTGAAAGTAATTATCAGTTTACAGACCTGTCTTCATTAAAAGCGATGAACTATTACCGGTTAAAAATTGTAAACGCTGACAGTCTTTTTACATACGGTAAAATAATAGCAGTTGCAGCGCCTGTAAGCGATAAAATTATTATTTTCCCAAACCCTGCAAAAGATAAAATAACTATCAGGCTCGGTAATGTATCTGAGAAAACAGATATCGTTATTGCTGACGCAAGAGGAATGATTGTAAAGAAATTGCAATTAATGGCTGGAATCGTGGAGACTTCTGTCAACATCCCCGATTTGCAGCCGGGAGTATATTCTATTTCTTTTCAATCGGGCCAGACAAAAAGTATACAGCAATTTGTAAAGTTATAAAACAGTATTCTCAGGATTTGAGAAATATTCGGATGCATTATTTTTCATTCCGTCCCGGCGGGTTTTCACATTATGCACTAAAAATAATAACGCAGCCTCCGTGAAACCCCGACGTTGAATACATTTCATCAAAGTAAGCTGCCACTTTCTAAACCGCCGGGATTTTACAGGTGTAAAGGTTATTCATCTTGATACTAACTTTATGAAAATGGAAGAGGTGAATTTCAATTTAAATAACCGGTAGTTTTACCGTACGCAACGTCCCCGGCTATGCTTTAATGCTCGTTGAGAGATGCTGCCGGAAATAAAAATGCATCGTTTTTTATAAAAGTGAAGCTTTCAGTAAAGGTGGCAGAATCCAGGAAACAGATACATACATATTTGAATAATTGCTAAAAATATTTTTATGCGCATTCTTTTATTTTTGTTGACTATGCTGCTTACCATTCAGTCCATTGCTCAGCAGGTCGGGGTAAAAGCCGGTTTTGATTTAGCTACATACACCGCAACCGGCAGGCAACATTTCAATCCGGATTTTGTAAGAACCGTTGCTGGTGGGTTATACAAAAGCCATCTTGGGGTTGGTGTAATAGAGGGCTACCCGTTCCGCCCATCAATAGCCATTAATAGCAAAGAAAGTCTACCCACACCTCAACCTACACCGCCATCAACTTCACCTGCCAAAGCAGTTTTTGCGGAAATTGGCGGCACAGGCGGCTTCCTCTCCCTGAATTATGACACCCGCCTGACCAGGTCGAACAAAGGATTGGGCTTGCGTGTAGGTGTAGGAACAATCACCGATCTGAATTCATTTGGATTGACGGTGCCATTTGGTTTGAATTACCTGGCCGGGGAAAAAAGCCATTTTTTTGAAGCGGCGCTGGGTGCTACCTTTTTCAGTTTTTCAGAACAAAACCAGGACAGTTGGTTTTCTTTTACAAAATTGAAATTTCTGGCACCTTATGTATGGGTTGGTTACCGCTATCAGCCCGCCGACAAACGTTTTTTTTTCCGGGCTGGTTTCAACCAGTTTTTTGCAGGTGGCCTAAAAGGTTTCGTGGCTGGTCCTTTCCCTGGTTTATCTTTTGGCTATTCTATTCGATAGGGATGACCTATCCGTTGTTGCTGTCCCGGCGGCGTTTTCACAGCATGCATTAAAAATAATAACGCAGCCTCCGTGAAACTCCGACGTTGAATTCACTGCATCAATTTAAGCGGCGCCTTTTCTTCCCAGCAACGTTTCCTCCCAAGTTATAAGCTACAGGCAGGAACGTTGCGTATTACGAAGCAATACTTATATTGTACCTGGAGACAGGCAACAAGACATAAAATTGGCTTCCGGGAAATGTAGTTCATTATGATCGAAGCCTGACATACCAACAAAGGCAAAAGCTCTTCTGGTAAGTAATGGTAAAAAAATAAGATTTTCTTTGTTATTCAAATACACGCTAAATAAATTCAGTATGAAAAAAATCTATCTCCTCACTGCCTTGATTACTTGCTGCTTTTCGAAATTCTCTTTTAGCCAGGAATCGGGTGTGATTTTTACATCAGCTGATACTGCAATTGAAAATACTTTTAAGTGGGCAAAAGCAACGGCTTTGTTTTATGTTGGTAAAAATACGGATCCTGTTGGGCCATGGTACGAGGCCGCGTTGCCAACACGTTCGGCTTTTTGCATGCGAGATGTTTCGCATCAAAGTCTTGGCGGTGAAATTCTTGGGCTTCATGCGCACAATAAGAACATGTTTTTATTGTTTGCAAAAAATATTTCTGAAAATAAAGATTGGTGCAGCTATTGGGAAATCAATAAATGGGGCAAGCCCGCTCCCGCTGATTATAAAAATGATAAAGAATTTTGGTATAATCTCCCAGCTAATTTTGATGTCATCACTTCGTTGTGGAAACTGTATTTATGGACCGGAGACAAGCAGTATATTGAAGGAGATTTCTTTAAAAATTTTTATGAAAAATCGTTGACTGAGTACATTAAAAGATGGACACTTTTTGCGGACTCATTACTTACGAGAAACCCACATCCGAACGCCCCGGTGCCTTTTAATTGGGAAGAGTCATTTCAAATCAACAGGGGGATCCCCTCTTACGTAGAAGGAGTGGCGAATATGACAATGGGCGTGGATTTACTGGCTGCGCTTTATCGCTCCCATTTATCGTACGCTTCAATACTACAGTTATCAGGAAAGCAGGCGTTGGCGAAATCCTACAGAGATAAAGGTAAAAAATACCAGGATAAAATTTATGAAAACTGGATGATGCCGAAAGATTCCATTTTTTATACTTACTATTCCAATGAAGGGAAATTTGGTGCAAGCCAGGGCGAAGAATTTTTACTGTGGTTTGATGCATTGAAAGACAAAAGATCAAGATACAACACACTCAATAATTTGTTGGCATCAGATATGAATGTAGAGAGTACTTCTTACATGCCTTTGTTGCTGTATCAAAATGGCATGTGGGACAAAGCTTATCAAAAATTACTTTTCCTTTCCAGCCCAGAAACAGCAAGAAGAATGTATCCTGAAGTCTCCTTTGGAATAATCGAGGGAATTGTTCAAGGTCTGATGGGCGTACAAGCAGATGCCCGAAGCAGAACCATTACCACATTATACAGAACGAAAAACCTTACTGCCGCAACGTTATTGCATATTCCCATTTTAGGTACAGTGATAGATGTGACACATCAAAATATAAAAAGTTCATCAATTACTAACAAGGGTAAGTTATCCTTTATTTGGAAGGCCATGTTTACTGGCAATTATCATAAAGCAAATGTAGCTGGCAAAGTTTTGGCGCTCAAAAATACTCAAGATGAAAACGGCGTGACTATTTCTTATTTAGAGATGAAGGTGGCACCCGGACAGAAAAAAAACATTTCAGTCTTTTGATATTTCTCTTCCCGACAAACTTGTCCTAACGAGCCTTTGTGTCAGCCTAAGATGGTGCCTATTACTACTTAATATTGATGCAGCAATTAGTATTTATTAAACCACAAAAATCCCGTAAGCAGCCCTCAATAGCCCGGTAAATGACTGTCACTTGTTTTTTGCCCTCTCAATTTCCAATTCAACATTTGAACTTTTGCCCATATATGCAATATCTCCATTTTTATCAATTATGAATTTTGCGGGAATAGCTTCAACCCGATAATCGGCACTATCGTTTTTGTATTGATTGATTGCCTGCTGCATTTCAGAAAAGGACGCTCTGCAAGGCCCACACCAGGTTGCCCCAAAATCCAGTATTACCCAACTGTTTTAACAGGTGAAAGTAATATGTTTCTCCTGCTAAATTTTTTAATACGATCGCTCGTGTGCTGGTTACAGACGACAAAGCAATACTTAATTTCTCTACCAGCCAGTGCTAAAAATTTATACAGTAGTAAAATGAACTGCCTGCATTCATTTTTAAATTTAACTTTAAAGACAAAATACGCTGTCATTCCATACATGCATTACAACCCAATCAATATGCTATACACAAAACGATTGTTGCTATTATTAGTAATTCTGATAAATATTTCCCTGCCAATTGTAAATGCCCAGCAAAAAAAAGTAGCTGAGAAAAGCCACGACATACTACGGAGAAAAGATAGTTTTTTTGGATTACATTTTGACTTTCATGCAGGCCTTAATGACGCCCATATTGGCCGTACGTTAACTGAAGGTATGATCGACACTTTACTGAGCGAGGTACATCCTGATTTTATCCAGGTAGATTGCAAGGGGCATCCGGGCATATCGAGCTATCCTACAAAAGTCGGTACGCCCGGTACGAGTTTTGACAAAGATCCATTAAAATTATGGAGAGCGGTAACCCGTAAATATGGGGTTGCCTTGTATGTTCATTATTCCGGCGTGTATGATATTGAGGCTGTAAAAATGCATCCCGAATGGGCTGCCATGGATGCTGCAGGAAAAACAGACCAGGACAAGACCTCTGTGTTTGGTGCTTATGCCGACCAATTGCTGATACCGCAAATGAAAGAGCTGAGCAAAGAATATGGTATCGATGGCATTTGGGTAGATGGTGATTGCTGGGGCGCCGTGCCGGATTATTCGCCCGCAGCGTTGGCCGCATTTAAAAAAGCAACGGGTATTGTTACCGTACCTAAATTACGCACGGATGAAGGCTATGCACAATTTCTTGATTTCAACCGCCAGGCTTTTCTTGACTATGTACAAAAGTATGCTTCGGCAATCCACCGGTTTAACCCCGATTTCCAGGTAGCCAGCAATTGGGCATTCTCTTCGTTTATTCCCCGGCCGGTGAATGTGGACGTAGATTTTTTATCCGGCGATCTTACCCCGGTCAACAGTCTTAACAATGCGGCTTTTGAAGGACGGTGCCTTTCTTCTCAAAGTCTGGCCTCCGGGAAGCCTTGGGATATCATGTCCTGGAGTTTCACCCTTAACTGGAAGACGGGTATGCAAACGCAGAAATCGGCCGTACAACTACAACAGGAAGCGGCAGAAATTATTTCGATGGGTGGCGGTTTTCAAACTTACTTTACGCAAAACAGGGATGCCTCTGTTAAAACCTGGCAGATACCCTCCATGAAAGCGCTAGCTAATTTTGTTCAGTCGCGGAGCGTGTTTTGTAAAAATGCCATCCCCATTCCACAGGTGGCCGTTTTGTACAGCGGGTCGGCACACGAACGCAACATTCATCAACTATTTACCAACGGCGCACTTGATCAAATCAGTGGTATCACTTCTGCCCTGCTTGACGGTCAGCAGGCAGTGGAAATAAAGATGGAACATCACCTGCACGGGGCAATGAACAAGTATCCGCTGATTGTTGTTCCGGAATGGGATTGGTTACCAGATTCATTTCGCACGGAACTGTTGCAGTATGCATCGGCAGGTGGAAAATTACTGGTGATTGGTGCAAAGTCTACCAGGCTATTTGCAAGTGAAGCAGGTTTATCACCCGGCGTTTCAGCCAACGGTAATATGCAGGCCGACACCGTTGTTGTTGACAAACTGCAGTACCTGAATTACAACGGCATTTTTGCCGGCCTTATGGGCGATTACCAACCCGTTACTTTACAAAAAGGAGTAAGGGCATTTGGCAATTTGTATGATGGGCAGGATGTAACCACTGAGCCAAGGCCCGCTGCCACTATCGCGACGTATGGTAAAGGACAGATTGCATGCGTTCCGGTTGATATGGGCGAAAACTATCGCAACAATGGTTCATTTTTGGAACGTGATTTTTTAAATGGATTGGTGGCAGAATTATTTGCTAATCCCATTGTCCAGGTAACAGGATCCAAACTGATACATGTGGCTGTTAACAGGCTGGGGGCAAAAACCATCATCCACCTTACCAATACAGCCGGACAGCATGCTGTGAAAGAAATATTTTCGTATGATGAAGTGCCGGCCATCGGACCTTTAACTGTACAGGTACAAATGAAAAAACCATCCACAGTGATGCTTCAGCCCGAAAACAAACCCTTGCCTTATGTATATGCCGATGGAAAAGTGATTGTAAAATTATCTTCCTTAAAAATTCATTCAATGATTGTGGCGAAGTAATTTTTGTTGGTCTCATCACAGCAGGATTTTCTCTGTATATATTACGGGAAAATCACGAAGTTTTGAAGCCCTGCTGAAACTGAACTTTTTCACTAAACTTTCACAAACAAAGTAAAACCGCCGCATCTTTTTTGCGTTTATTAATGGGAACAACATTTTATAAAATAAAAAAAGGAGAACAATAAAGTGAATATAAAATCATTCAATTTGGCAGCATTTGGTTTAGCAGGTTTGTTGTTTTTTGCAAGTTGTACAACCGTATCGCACATTGAAATGGCAAACGGTAGCCATTTAAGCAAATACAAAACTTATGGATGGGTTGATGAACAAAACACCCGGGAAGGAAAGCCAGACAGAAGCAAGGATATTATCCAGCAGAATATAAGGACGGCTGTAGACGGGCAATTGCAAAAAAACGGATGGCGGATAGTTACCGTAAACCCGGACGTGTTGGTAAGTGCAGATTTGGTTGTTGAAAAAAATCAGCAACAGCAAAGAAATCCGGTTTATTCGCAGCCGTACACAAGAACATTTTTTAACCGTTACAGTGGCAGATTTAGTACCTTTTATTACCCCTCACAGTTTGTAGGTTACGATAGTTACTCCACTACAGTTAAAGAAGGAACTGTAACAGTTACGCTGATTGATCCTTCAACGGATAAAGCTGTTTGGCAAGGATGGGCAACTAATGAATTGAACACGGCCAATATCTCTGGTAAGGAGATCACCAAAAATGTAAATTCTATCTTTAAAAAGTTTGACATTGGTAACTAAGAGATGTCAGGTATGTCCTCATTGAAAATCCCGCTGAAAGGCGGTTTTTTCATATACTACCCTTTCTTCCCAGCAACGTTTCCTCACAAGCTATGAACGACAGGCAGGAACGTTGCATGCCATGGAGCAATGTTTTTATTTACGGCAATACAAGTCAACTTTCTTTACTCTAATTTTCATAGCCTACTTTTTAAACGCCAATCAAACTTCCGGTAAAACCCCGACGACGTACAGCGGCGAGTTTCACGCAGGCACATTAATAGCCCTTCGATAATGCGGTTATACAAATACAATATAATCGGTCAATGATACAACGCATCGGCTATGCGTATAGCCGCATCTAGTTTGTGCAATGTATCGCCTAGGCGCAATTCGCTTCAGAACTGTTGCAACGCCAGGTTTCGCTGATGAGCTGTTTTAAAAACCAAGAGTATCTGTGCGAAACCTACAGGACTTAAGTTGATTACCGGCAAAAACGCTATCTATCTTTAGTAATGGACGTGATCACAAATTAATTGGCTTACTTACACGGTGGCAGGTATCCTCACTACCACCCCTGTAGCTTATTCTCACAAACGTGCATAGGCCTATCCTTTCTTTTAAGGCAGTCTCTATCTTATTTATTAAAAATATTTCGTCCGAAAATGTTTCTCCCCTCGCAGCATAATCCGACCAATAGCTTTGTGGATGGACCGGGATTTTAATATACTGCTATACCCGTTTTAATTTTTGTAAACGGCACATTAAAGGAATACCATCAACTGGGTATTGCAAATACACTGATTTTTGTTTAAGTTAGTATTCACTTAGCTGCTCAGTGTTCTCCTTTGTTTTCCTGTATTTTCCCTCTCCAACCATTTTTTTATAACCCCTTCAAATAAAAAAATGAAAAGGTTTTTCGCCCGTAATAAAAGAGTGGTTGAAATATTTTTAACCCTTGCACTGGTTTTTTTAGTGGCAGGTTACTACTACCTGATTTTTATTCCTGAACGGGAGACTGAGCTTATAGCCAGGCGGTTTAGAACCCTGCAGCGAATTGAACAAAATATGCGGGAAAAGTTGGACGGGTATCAGAATACTATAAAAAATTGTCTTGTAAAAGCAGATAAAAGCTATTTCAGGCAGATTTTGACTGGTTATAATTCTGACACAGACAAGTTTCATTTATCCCTTTTAGATTCAGGCTCCATTACCAGGCAAGATTTTCACAAAAAAAAAGACACTGAATACAGAAAAATAGCAGCTGCATTTGTTGATAGCATTGCCCAGTCATATACAATACGGGTTGAAAAAAATGGCAAAAAACTGGCAATAGATTACGACTGGTACAAATACCAGGATGTTAAGCATAACACCATAAAACACCTCCGGCTGAACGCAAGAATTGATTACAGCGAGTTTGTAAAGCCGTTGCTCAAAAAAAGTGTGTTTGATCACTACATTGTCTTCAACGTTCAGCAGGAAGTGTCCAATATTGTATTTGAAGATTTCCCTTCAGGCATAAGTTTTAAAGGATTGGATTCGCTTTTTGACACGAAAGAAAAAGTATACACCAGTAAAATTATAAAGATTGAAACCGGCGGTGAAAAATACCTGGTATTCCTGCATCCCTGTGGGTATACTAATAAAAATGATCGCATTGTAGCAGGACTGTTAAAGCAAAAAACTTTTGATGCGGAAAAACGTCGCCTGCCGGATAGCGTGGTTACAACGGTGCTCTTTATCACGCTTTTTGTTTTGTTACTGCTTCCCGTAATACGCCTGACACTGATGGGAAAAAAGGAGCGCATCCGGTTTGTAGATTTATTTACTGGTTACTTTTCATTTTTATTACTGGTGCCTGTAATTATGCTGGCATTTTTCTGGAATAATAAACGCTTTATTTCGCAGGAAAGCAACAGGGCCGATTCAAAAAAAGTATTGGCTGACCAGATTTCAAAAAGTCTGAATAAAGAAATAGAGGGTGCTTATAATTTACTGGATACATTTGACTGGCTGCATTCTGATAGCACACACCCCGACAGTAAAAAGCTTTCCCTGTTACAAAATTTAAATGTAAGGCATCTAAAAGATTCAGCCTACCTACGTTATTTTGATAACGAAAAAAAGCAAGGCGGAAAGTCAATTGACGAAGCTGTACAACTATTAGGCTCTATTATAAAGTCTAAAACCGGACTTTATAAAAACACCGAGTACGTGTTTTGGATGGATAGCACGGGTAAAGAATTTTCTAACTGGGCATTTGGAGATGACCCTCCGCGGGGCGATTATAAAGAAAGAAACTATTTTAAAAATGTGCAGGATAATAACCTGTTGTCGTTACCAGGCAATGCAGGTAAAAAGTATGCCATTGATGCAATCGTTTCCCGCATTGATGGTAAGTTTAAGGTAGTCATCGCAAAAAAAAGTCGCGACAAAAAATCAGTTGTTGCCTCACCATCCCGGTTTGAGTCGGTGATAAATCCGGTGCTTCCGCTGGGTTATGAATTCAGTATTATTGATGCCGAAGGCAAAACTGTTTTTGATTCTGATACCACGGAAAATTTGAACGAAAATCTCACCGAAGAATTTGTGGAAGGAACGCAGCTAAAAGTGGTGCTGGACACAAAAACCTCCCGGGAGTTTGAAACAAGGCATGAAGACGAAGATTTTAAGGTACTGGCGCAACCTATTCCTGGCCTGCCTTTCACGATTGTTATCCTTGAAAGGAAATCATTTAATGCATCACTTTATACACAATGCCTGAGCTTTACGATGGTAATGATGTTTTCGTTTTTTATTTTTTTGTGCTTTGAAATGGCACTTATCCTCATCGCACATAAGCAATCAACGAAATTGCTAAAAAATAATTTTGATTTTGCCTGGATACATCCACGAATGAATTTTTCCGGAAAATATTTCGCTCTTTTTTTGTTCAACGGCTTTGTGTTGCTGGTACTTATCCTGTTTTGTTTTATTAAATTTTCTATTGACAGGCTTACCGAATATATCTTTTTGATTGTGGTAGCATCGCTTGTAACAAGTATTGCCGCATTTGCTTTTAAAGCAACAAATAGCAATGCCAGCAGCGCAGGCTCCAGCCAATTAAAAAATGAAAAAACTACGATGAAATTGCTGGCTTTAGTGGTATTGATTGCATTAATTGATTCAGTCAGTTATTCCGTGCACTGGCACGTCCTGTTATTTTTAATCATTGTCGGCGGAGCGTTTTTCCTGCTTTTTAAAAACAGGCATACAATTCACGGCAACAGGGATTACATGGTAAATTTCAGGCTGATGATTTTTTCCAGGTTGCTTTTAACCAGCGGTTTACCAGTCATCGTTTTCTTTAATTGTATTTATAATTTTGAACAAAGGCTGCAGGAACGCCTGAAACTACTTGACTATGCCGAAAAGATTCAACAGCACACAAGGGAAGGTGAAAAAACAGCCAGTATTATTGCCCAGTTAAGTGATAGCGATATGGTGCGTTCCTTTTATTTTGATAATAGTTGGGTAGGATTAGACAATCAAAAAAGTAATATAGTTCCTGCCGGGGATACAGTCTACAGCAAAACTGATTCTTTTTGCCTGGGTCTTTTAAAAGCGGCTCATCTGCATTACGGTGATGTGTCTGATAGTACAGAGGGCTTTGAACTGATCAGGCCATTTAGTAATAGCATCGGCGATGATAGCGCCCGGTTTGCTTTTAATAATATTTTTACCGGGGAGGGAGATAAAATAAAATTCAAAATTACACAAAATGATACCTCAGGCGTCCAGTTCCTGACACTTGCTTCGGACTCCAACAAATATTGTTTTCCTTCAATTTTTAAATCTTCCGCCGGGACTATTTTTTGGATATTGTTATTTACCTGTATAGGTTTTACTTACCTGCTGTTGATATATGCCACCAACAAAATTTTTGGAAAATACATTCCGGACATTGAAGATTTTAAAAAAATACACGACGATTTATTACTACAAAAAGACATCAAGTACCTGTTTGTACAAGGCATACCGGGTTCGGGTAAAAGCAGCTTTATAAAAAATAACCTCGGCAAAATTTTTACTTTTTGTGATAAACAAAAACAGCCGGCAAACTACAACGCCACATTTTTTAATCTTAGTGAAATACCGGAGCCTGCTGAAATGTCTTCGCAGAAAGCAGCATTTGATAATCGCACCGAATTTACCAAACCGGCAAGAGATAACTGGTTTTGCAAGGTGTCAGAGATTATGACTGATAAAATAGAATGCGTTGTTTTTACACATTTTGAATACAAAATCTTTGACGAATATGTCAATGATATCAAGCTAACGCTAATAGAAAAGCTCCTTGGTGTTGGAAAGAAAAAAATAATTTTATCATCAGATATTGATCCGCTTGAATATTTCTATAGCCTTAAGAAATTTATGCCTTCAGGTGCCGGAAAAAAAGATTCAAACAGCACCACCGATTCGAATGCCAGCAATTCATTTTTTGAATTTCAAAACCGGTGGACCAATTTGCTGGGCAGGTTCGCCAATATTTTCATGAACATTGAAAATATACCCGCCAAACATCCCGGAGATTCATTTAAGAAAAAATTCTTAAACGAGGAGTGCAGTAACCCCGCGTTTTTAAAAAATTACAAAGCACAGTTCCAGGAGATGTCGATTGATGAAAGCAATGAAGAAGACTATGTATTAAAAATACAGAGCCTATGCGATCACGCCTACAGACAAATTTTTTCTTCCCTTACAAAAGAAGAACAGCTCACATTGTATGACCTGGCAGAAGATGGCCTGATGAATACAACCAACTATATTTCTTTAACAATGCTGCTGAATAAGGGACTTGTTATAAAAGATGAAAATGGGGTGCTAATGATTATAAACCGGAGTTTTAGAAATTTTATTCTTACCATGGTAAAAGCAGAAGATGTCAAGACCATTGAAAAAGAAATCAATGATGACCATACCTGGAATGATTATAAATATCCGGTATTTATCTTACTCGGCGCATTGTTGTATTTCGTGCTCTCCAGCAACCCTGAAAAGTTTGGAAACGTATTGCCGGTTGTAACCGGTATCTTGGCGGGTATACCCACCATACTAAAGATGCTTTCTTTTATGAAGCCAGGAGAATCGAAGAGTTGATTGGGGCTCAAAACCAGATGTATATTTAACCTCATCTTGCGAGCGTTAAGGGAGAAGATGGTAGTATATATTTTTCGTGTAACAAATGAAAAACGGTAACACTTCAAATTGTAATTAAAAAAGCGGCAGAGCGTATAACAACTAAAAACACATCCCGGCAATGGGGAATAAAATTATTTAAATCAATTTGCTGCTTAACTTTATTGCACCCTAACCCCGTTAACAGGAAATTTTCTTGCAGCCCAAAACAACGTCGTTTCACTGCACGCCAATTAACCCAAAAATTAAAAAAGTGAATAAGGTACAAATGCCTTCATGTAGAACACCGGGAAATAAATTCCGTGGCCTGGTAAAATTTCGGCAGGTAGGAATTTTGGTGTCTCCCCATTCTTCCCTTTTTTGCGCAGGCGTTCAACAATGGTAAATAAATGACAGTGCTTAAAATTAATTTTGATACATGAAAAAACAAATGCTCATTTCTGTTGGCGTAGTGTTATTAATTTCACTCCCCCTCATATCCTGGCTTAATAAGACAATTGGGGTAGTATCAAAAATTGAAACGCCTCCTAACGTAGTCATTATTTTTATGGACGACATGGGCTATGGCGACCCGGTATGTTATGGCGGCGGCCCTTATCAAACACCTAACATCGATGCGTTAGCCATGAAAGGAATGCGGTTTACTGATTTTTATGCAGCACAGGCAGTGTGTACAGCATCCCGAAGCGCCATTCTTACCGGCTGTTATCCTACAAGAATTGGCATGCACGGGGCAATAGATGATAAAAGTAAAATTGCCTTAAATCCCAATGAACAGACACTGGCAGAAATTTTAAAAGCTGCCGGTTACAGAACAGCCATTGTGGGCAAATGGCACCTGGGAAGTAAGCCGCCTTTTATGCCACTGCAAAATGGTTTTGACGAATATTTTGGATTGCCTTATTCAAACGATATGTGGCCGGTTGATTATAGTGGACAGCCCTGGCAGGATACTTCTTTCTGGCGGGCAAAATATCCGCCACTGCCTTTGTATGATGGTAACAAAGTATTTAAAATTATTAAAACATTGGATGATCAGTCGCAACTTACAACGATGTACACCGAACGGGCGGTGAAATTTATCAATGAAAATAAAAAGCAACCTTTCTTTTTATACCTGGCGCAATCCATGGTGCATGTACCTATTGCAGCTTCTTCAAAATTCAGGGGAAAAAGCGGAGCTGGTTTATTTGGAGATGTAATGGAAGAAGTGGATTGGTCTGTAGGTGAAGTGATGAAAGAATTAAAGAAAGATGGGCTTTCAGATAAAACCCTGGTGATATTTAGCAGCGACAATGGCCCCTGGCTTACGTTTGGTAATCATGCGGGCAATACCGGCGGACTGCGGGAAGGAAAAGGTACTGCCTGGGATGGCGGTTTAAAAGTTCCAGCCATAATGGTGTGGCCAGGTAAAATAAAACCCGGCACTGTGTACAACAAATTACTTACTACGATGGATATTTTACCAACACTTGTTGGTTTTTGTAAAGCAACAAGGCCGGATAAAAAGATTGATGGAGTGGATATGAGTAAAGTTTTATTGGGTGATGAAAACGAAAATCCAAGAAAAATATTTGTTTACTACTACGACAAAGATAATCTGAAAGCGATCCGCAACCAGGATTGGAAATTGGTTTTTCCCTGCATCTCTCAAACCTATGGGTCACCTGCAACTATTGGCAGGGATGGTTTTCCCGGTAAATATGGCACGGATTCCGTTCATTTGGGTTTGTATAATTTATCAACTGATCCCGGTGAGGACAGGGATGTAAAAGACCAATACCCTGAAGTTGTAAAACAATTAAATGAAATGGCCGAAAAGTATCGTCATGAACTGGGCGATGGACTCACGCATACAGTGGGTACAGAGGTGCGTCCTGCGGCAGTGGTTCAATAAAAACTCAGCGCTCTTAACTCAAAGGCGGATCGGATACACCAGGCAAAAAGAACAAACGTTTGGTTTAAATAGGTATTCCAAATTGAAATACCTTTAAATCAAAACAGTTAAGTACTGTTCTTTTAGATACAGTAACACGGTATTCACGTTCTCATAACTTTCAGATAGTAAAAAAAATGAAAAAATATTTCCTTTGGCCATTTCTCTTTTGCTTAGTATGTTCCCTTCAGTTAAAAGCACAACAAAAGCCCAATGTTCTAATTCTTTATACCGATGATTTGGGGTACGGTGATTTAAGTTGCTATGGAGCCTCGGCCATTGCTACACCACATATTGATTGGCTTGCAGAAAATGGATTGCGATTTACCGATGCGCATTGCACCGCCTCTACCTGCACGCCATCCAGGTTTTCAATACTTTCAGGCAGGTATGCCTGGAGAAAAAAAGGAACCAATATTTTACCGGGCAATGCCAATCTTACCATCCCAACAGATATTACTACGTTGCCAAAAGTTTTTAAAAATGCAGCCTATTTAACCGGGGTAGTTGGTAAATGGCATTTAGGCTTAGGCAAAACTTTTCCAATTGACTGGAACAAAGAAGTAAGTCCGGGACCACGCGAAATTGGTTTTGATTATTCTTTTATTTTTCCCGCCACTGCGGATCGCACACCGACTGTTTTTATGGAAAACCAGGTGGTAGTTGGATTAGATACTACTGATCCTATATCTGTAAGTTATAGTCAACCTTTCAAAGGAGAACTTTTAGGTGAGGACCATCTGGAAATGCTGAAGATGAAAGCAACGCACGGGCATAACCAGCATATTGTAAACGGCATCGGTCGCATTGGTTACATGCAGGGCGGAAAGCGGGCGCAATGGACCGACGAGGAATTGGGATTTACCTTTAATACAAAAGCTATTGGATTTATAGATGAAAGCATAAAAGAACAGAAACCATTTTTTCTTTATTATGCCATTCATGATATTCATGTTCCGCGAATGACGGCCAGTTTATTTAAGGGAAAAAGTAAACTCGGTTACCGCGGCGATGCTATCCTTGAAATGGATCATTCCGTTGGTGTGCTATTGGACGCTTTAAAAGAAAGAGGATTGCTTGATAACACACTCATTGTTTTTAGCAGTGATAACGGCCCGGTGTTGGATGATGGCTATGCAGATGGTGCAGTAAAAACCGCAGTGGTGCAGGGTTATAAGCCGGCCGGCATTTACCGTGGAGGAAAATATAGTGCACTGGAAGGCGGCACCCGCGTGCCGATGATGGTATATTGGCATGATAGAGTAAAAGCCAATATGATTTCAAATGCCCTGTTTACCCAAATAGATTTGATGGCTTCTTTTGCAAAAATGCTGAACGAAAATTTACCCGAAAATGAATTTACAGATAGCAGGGATTATCTTTCCACGTTAACAGGCCAGGAAAATATTAACCGGGATTATATTATAGAACAAGGGGCCAACATGGCCCTGGCAATTGTAAAAGATGGATGGAAATATATTATGCCCGGCAAAGGCCCGGCTCTTTTAAAAGATGTAAACATTGAAAGTGGATATAGCAAAATAGACCAACTGTATAACCTGCAAGATGATACCCGGGAACTGCACAATGTGGCAACAAAATATCCGGAAAAATTATTGGAACTAAAAAATATTTTAAAGCAAACGGAAGATAGCTATAAGTAATTACTATAACAGCCCTTCCGGGTTTTAAAACCTGGAAGGGCTGTTATAGCGAAATAATTTTTTGGACGAAATAGAAATGTTTAATAGATAGATATTCCTTATTGAATTGCGATTCAGTAAAGAATAAAATGAATTGTTATTGAGTGTATCTTATTTTTTGAATCTTTACAAATTCAGTAATCTACTGCCAATTTGTATAAACTGTTTATCGTAAAAACACCGATGGTCCTTTATCAGTTTTAAAATAATTAGCTCAAATTATGATAGTTAACAACACCCTAAAAGTATTTATTTCCCTGCTGGTTATTTTATCTGTTACATCAATCAATGCACAGCAAAAACCCAACATCGTGTACATTTTTGCAGATGATCTTGGATATGGGGATCTCGGTTGTTACGGGCAACAAAAAATTGAAACGCCCAATATTGATGCGCTGGCGAAAAACGGAATGCTGTTTACCCAGCAGTATGATATGCCGGTATGCGCACCATCCAGATATTGTTTGATGACAGGGATTCATCCGGGCAAAGCATTCATTCGCGGCAATGATGAATGGAACCAAAGAGGGGATGTATGGAGTTTCAAAGCCATGGAAGAAAATCCTTCATTGGAAGGGCAGTTGCCCATACCGGATTCTACAATTACAATTGCCAAATTATTAAAAGCCAACGGATACAAAACCGCACTTGTAGGTAAATGGGGATTAGGTGCTCCGATGACAGCAGGCGAACCCAATAACCAGGGATTCGATTATTTTTATGGTTCCTTATGCCAGCGGCAGGATCATCAATATTATCCAGGTCATCTTTGGGAAAACACTTTTCGTGTACCACTCAACAATAGAGTTCAGGATCCTGCTATTAAATTTCCTGCTACCCTTAATTCAGAAGATCCCGAAAACTATAAGATGTACAATCAAAAAGACTATTCGCCGGATTTAATGCTGGATGCAGCGTTGCGGTTTTTAGACAGCTGCAAAGGCAAACCATTTTTTCTTTATTACCCAAGCCCTTTGCCACATGCATCTATGCAGGCACCCAAAAACCTCGTGGCCTATTATCACAAAAAATTTGGAGATGAAAAACCGTTTATGGGTGGCAGTTATGTTCCCTGCCCTTATCCCCGTGCCACGCGTGCAGCAATGATTACGTTATTAGATACCCAGGTGGGATCTATCATTGAAAAATTAAAACAACAGGGTGTATATAATAATACCATCATTCTATTTTCCAGCGACAATGGTTCTTCCAATGAAGGGGGTGCAGACTGTGAATATTTCGACAGCAATGGACCTTTTAAAAATGAATTCGGATGGGGCAAAGGTTTTTTGTACGAAGGTGGTATTCGGATGCCACTGATAGTAGTTTGGCCCGGAAAAATTAAAGGCGGAAGCAAAACTGATTTGATTACAGCCAATTGGGATTTTATGCCTACGGCTTGCGAAATGGCCAACATCCCATCTCCCAAAAATATAGATGGCATTAGTTACCTGCCAACATTATTGGCTGAAGAAAATAAACAAAAGAAACATGATTTTCTCTATTGGGAATTTCCTCAAAATGGCGGTCAGCAGGCGGTTAGACTTGGTAGCTGGAAAGGAATCCGGATAAATATTCTAAAAGGAAATATGACCATTCAGTTGTTTGATTTAGACAAAGACATCCAGGAGCAGCATGACGTGGCAGCACAGCATCCGGAAATTGTAAAACAGATTGAAGCAATCATGAAGAAAGAGCACCATACACCGGATGTAGATTCCTTCAGGATGGAAGCACTTGAAAAGTAAGATAATTTTTTGTAAAAAGTAGTAAGCATAAATTTGTGCAACACAACATACAGGTATAAAAAAAATAGGTGACGCTTGTTTATAAGCGCAGCCTGTTTCCAAACAAGGGAATGCTCGTGGCTGTTATATTTGTCAACTTATATTTATCTAAAATAATCAATGAAACCAGTAAAATATATTTCTTTCTGTTGGATGCTAAGTTCACTTTTTGCGTGCAACAATAACTCAACCAAAACGAATTTGGTTGCGGGTAATAAAGATACTGCTACCTCCTGCATGATGGTGCCAGCAAGATTTTCAGATACGTCGGCTGGTGCTGGATTAAAATTTAATGGAGATACTTCCACCACAGGAATGGTATTAATAAAGGGAGGTACTTTTCTAATGGGCGGCGATAACTCACAGGCTGACAAAGACGAATATCCGAAGCATAAAGTAGCAGTGAGTAGTTTCTGGATGGATGCTACAGAAGTTACCAATGGGGAGTTTCAAAAATTTGTAACCGCAACGCACTACGTTACCACCGCCGAAAAAAAACCTGATTGGGATGAAATGAAACAAACCCTTCCACCGGGTACTGCTAAGCCACCCGATAGCATGCTGGTTGCGGCGTCATTGGTATTTCATCAAACTTCAGGCGCTGTTGATTTGCGTGATTACAGCCAATGGTGGAGCTGGGTAAAAGGCGCCAATTGGAAACACCCCAAAGGCCCTGAAAGTACTATTAAAGGAAAAGAAAATTACCCTGTAGTGCAGGTGAGTTGGTACGATGCAGTGGCTTATTGCAAATGGACAGGCAAGCGTTTGCCAACAGAAGCGGAATGGGAATTTGCTGCACGGGGAGGGGTACAAAATAATATTTATCCCTGGGGAAATGAACCGGTAAATGAAGGCAAGGCAAAAGCCAATTCCTGGGGCGGAAAATTTCCATATTACAATGATGATAAAGATGGTTTTACCCGTTTAGCCCCCATAAAATCTTTTCCAGGCAATGGATATGGTTTGTTTGATATGGCAGGCAATGTGTGGGAATGGTGCGGTGACTGGTATGATGCTGATTATTATCAATCGTTCGAAAGTGCTGAAGCAGTCAATCCAAAAGGCCCGGCTAAAAGCCACGACCCGATGGATATTTACACTCCTAAAAGAAGTTTGCGTGGAGGAAGTTTTTTGTGCAATGATGCTTATTGCAGCGGCTACCGTGTTGCACGCAGAATGAAAAGCAGTCCTGATACAGGTTTGGAACACACGGGGTTTCGCTGCGTAAAAGATGCTAAATAATAAAGCATTTTCACCAAGGGTTTATTATTTCATGCAGTTATTAAAATAATAAAAATGAATATCTCATTACCGGGTTTAAACCAAGGCTTCTTTTCCGGTTCGCGTAAAGTGGTTAGCTAACTTAAGACCTGCGCTGCAAAAATTTATTTTATAATCTAAAAATTTTCTTTTAAAAAAACAAAATAATCGAGTCAAAATGCCAAACATATTTAAGGAGCGGACTTCATTAAAGGCAAACGCCAGTCCTGCTCTACGCACACGTCTCCTGCTATGATTAGGTTCGTTGAGAGATATCGCCGGAAAGGGATTTGGCAACAACAAACCTGATAAATGCAAACAACTTTTTAAAAAATAATAAACTTTACCTTTAGCAAAATATATTCTTGTTGCCACAAATAAAATTATTGCAAATTGAAAAATGTTTTTTTTTATGTTTTGGTTTTGCTGGTTATTGTTTCATGTAATAATCAATCCAAATCAGCAACAGCCAATACTGCCGGAGCGACAGACACTACCTGGGTAAAAGCCAACGGTAAAGACAGCTTGTTGTTACTTACAGACAGGCCACCCAACCTGGAAACGCCTTTAAAATATTTCCTGGAGGATTATACGCCCAACAAGGTATTTTTTGTGCGCTGGCACCTTGCGGGTTTACCCACTGCCGTTAATACGGATACGTTTCGGTTAAGGATAAGTGGCAATGTTGCTAAAGAGATTGCTTTATCTATCAATGATCTTAAAACAAAATTTACGCCTGTCACCATCACCGCCTTATGCCAATGCTCCGGTAATTCCAGGAGTTTTTTTGATCCAAGAGTGCCAGGCGGCCAATGGAAAAACGGATCGATGGGCAATGCTAAATGGACAGGGGTAAAATTGAAAGATATATTGTTGATGGCCGGCGCAAAAAAGGACTCAAAAGAAGTGAGCTTCAATGGTCTTGATGAACCACCAATGTCAACCACCCCCGATTTTGTAAAAGCGCTGCAGTACGATCATGCCATTGATGGCGAAGTGATGATTGCTTACGAAATGAATGGCGAACCGCTGCCCATGTTAAATGGATTTCCGTTGAAATTGGTTGTGCCGGGTTGGTATGCAACTTATTGGGTTGGTATGTTAAGCAATATACAGGTGCTTTCTACTCCCTTTGAAGGGTTTTGGATGAAGAAGGCATACACGGTTCCCAAAGGTGTTCCGAATGGAAATGAAAGACCTGACTCTATTGCAACCGATGTAGAACCCATTAGTAAAATGAATGTCCGGTCATTGTTTGTGGCGCCCGAACCAAATGAAGCCATTGCCGTTGGCCGGCAAACGGCAATACAAGGCGTTGCGTTTGATGCAGGGTATGGAATTACTAAGATAGAGCTGTCTGCAGATAGTGGTAAAACCTGGCTGCCTGCAAGCCTGGATGCGGATTTAGGTAAATATTCCTGGCGACGCTGGCGCTTTAATTGTACGCCATTAAAAAAAGGCGATTATACGTTACAGGTGAAAGCTACCAATGCAATAGGACAAACACAACCCGTACACCAGTGGAATCATAGCGGGTACATGCGCAACGAAATTGAAACATTAAAATTAAAAGCCGAATAACCATGAAGCATGTACGGTTAAAACATAAGTTACTATTTTCCTTTTGTGTATGTGTTGTGATTTCATGCAACCAAACAAATAGTAATAAGCAGGTTAGCGCCACTTCTGCAGTGGTGGACCTTGGCAGTGTAGTCACAAACCTGCCTGACGGGCCAGGCCATGCAGCGTATCAAAATAATTGTGTTAGCTGCCACTCGGCCAGGTATGTACAAATGCAACCCAACCTGCCTGAAAAAACATGGACGGCCCTTGTAACAAAAATGCAAAAAACTTTCGGAGCGCCCATTCCTGATTCTTCTGTTAAAGAAATTGTACAATACTTAGTAACCATTCGGGGGAAGAGTTGAATTTTATTTCTTAAAAAAATGGCGGCGTATGAAAAATATTTTGTGGCTGTTAATATTGATATGCTTTAATGGGTTGGCTCAGCAAAAGCCCAACATTGTTATTATTATTTCTGATGATCATGCCTACCAGGCCATTAGTGCATACGGAAGTAAATTGACTCATACACCCAATATAGACCGTATTGCACATGAAGGGGTGATTTTTAATAAAGCCTATGTAACCAATTCAATCTGCGGCCCCAGCCGTGCGGTTATTTTAACCGGCAAATACAGCAACAAGAATGGGTTTAAAGACAATGAACACTCCACATTTGAAGGCAGTCAAAATTCGTTTGTAAAAGAATTGCAAAAAGGCGGATACCAAACTGCATGGATTGGTAAATGGCATCTGGAAACACAACCACAGGGTTTTAACTACTGGCAAATTCTTCCTGGCCAGGGAAGTTATTACAATCCTGATTTTTTAATGATGGATGGAAGCAAGAAAAGAATGGATGGGTATGTATCCACCGTGGTAGAAGATATTGCAGAAAGCTGGCTCGATAAAAGAGATAGCTCAAAACCATTTTGCCTTATAATTGGCCACAAAGCAACACATCGTACATGGATGCCCGATACCTGTGACATGGGCATGTTCGACAAAACCATTTTTCCATTGCCGCATAATTTTTACGACCATTACAATAACCGGGAAGCCGCAAAAATACAGGATATGACCATTGCAAAAACAATGGTGATGGGGTACGATTTAAAAATGTTTGACAGCGAAGATGCTGCAAGCAAAGATGGAAATATAAACCGGATGAATGCTTCACAAAGAGCAAAATTTGATGCGTATTACAAACCTATATACGACGATTTAAAATTGCGTAACCTTTCCGGCAATGCACTTACTGAATGGAAGTACCAACACTACATGCGGGATTATCTGAGTACGGCCGCATCGTTGGATCGCAACATTGGCCGAACGTTGAATTACCTGGATCAGCACGGCCTTGCAAAAAATACCATTGTCATTTATTTATCCGACCAGGGGTTTTATTTGGGCGAACATGGCTGGTTTGATAAGCGTTGGATGTATGAAGAATCTTTTCGAACGCCAATGGCAATACGGTATCCAGGCGCAGTAACACCCGGAACTATTGATAATAATTTAGTGCTAAACCTTGATATTGCACCCGCAGTTTTAAATGCTGCAGGGCTGGCTGTACCAACAGATATGCAGGGACAGTCTTTTCTTCCGCTGCTTACAAATAAAAAAGCCCCGGCACGCACTGCTATTTATTATCATTATTATGAAAATGGCGAACATGCCGTATCTCCGCATTTTGGCATCAGAACAAAACGGTATAAGCTGATTCGGTTTTACGAAAAAGTAAATGCCTGGGAATTGTACGATTTACAAAAAGATCCCCATGAAATAAATAATGTTTCTGGTAAAAAAGAGTATGAAAAAATTTCTGTTCAATTAAGAAAGCAGTTAGACAGTTTAATAACGCAATATGAAGATGAGGATGCTAAAAAAATATTGCAGGCAGATGAGTTGCCTAAGCCTGCAGCCGGATTTTAATAAAAGTAAATACCAATTATACTTCATGAAAAATCTTTTTTTATACCGGCAGTACTGCTTGTTTTTAGTTCAAATGCGCAGGATATAAGTCTGGCGTTGCAAAAGCGTCCTGTGTTGGATACAATTTTTCAAAAAGCCCAATGGGGCAGTATGAATACAAATGTGCAGGTAAGTTTTGCCAACAGCAATACACGTTATGCACAGGATATTTTTCAGGATATTAATCAAGAAAGCAATGCTACACCTATTGCCTGGAAAGGTGAAAAGCTAAATGCCCAAATGACTGTGTTGAGCAAAATACAGCTTGCAGCTGTACGGGTTATAACAGGCGATTTAAAGGCAAGTAATGGTCACATCATCTCTAAAGAAAATAGCAGAACAGGTTTTAATCACTGTTATTATTAAAAAGAGACAACGTTTCCTGTGAATTAGTTAAAGTTGAATGGTAATTGCAATTTTTATGTTGCTGAATGTTTTCCCAATTTGAAGCAGAAAACCATTCTAAATGTACATTTTTTATACTTACACATTTTTAAATTTATGCCGTTTTTGTTCCGGTGACTTTCTTGGTTGAGCAGCCCATTCAATAAATAAAAATCCCTGTAATCGCCAACAGTACTAAAAGAGCCTTTACTTCACCGGAACTGACTGTTACCTGGATTTTTATTAGGTTGATTTGCATGTTTCAACCCCTTATATTTGCAATAAAATATAACTGCCATGATAAAAAAATTAAGCCTCGTAATGACGCTCTGTGCATTTGCCTTTTGTTCTTTTGCCCAGCAATTGAATACACCGCAGCCTTCAACAACACAGGAAGTAAAACAAAACTTTGGCCTGTCTAAAATTGAGTTATCTTATTCCAGACCGGGAATGAAAGGACGTAGAATTTTTGGTGACCTGGTTCCCTACGGAAAGGTATGGCGTACCGGTGCCAATAGTGCTACCACACTTACCTTTGGTGATGATGTAACGATTGGCGGAAAAAAAATTCCTGCCGGCAAATATGGTTTATTAACCATCCCAAACGCAGGCGAGTGGACCGTGATCATCACTAAACAAACCGATGTTACCAGCCCCGCAGCCTATAAGCAGGACCAGGATGTAGTACGTGTAACGGCAAGGCCCGTTAACCTGGGTTTTCCAGTAGAAACATTCTCTATTTTGTTTGGAGATGTAACTGGCAACAGTTGCAATTTGCAGATTATTTGGGATGACATTGTAGTGGCAGTGCCGATTACCACCGATGTGGATAGTAAAGTAACTGCGCAGATTAAAGATTTAATGGAAAAAGATAACCGCCCCTATTTTGCGGCGGCCATGTATTATTTGGACAATGGTAAAGACCTTAACCAGGCATTGGCATGGCTTGAAAAAGCAACTGCACAAAGCCCGGATGCATATTATATGTTTTACCAGAAAGCACGTGTACTGGCCAAGCTCGGTAAAAAGCAGGAAGCTTTAGCGGTGTCAAAAAAATCAGTTGAACTGGCACAAGCTGCAAAAAATGATGATTATGTAGCCTTGAATATGAAGCTGCAGAGTGAATTAAAATAACCTGTAATTATTTTTAAAAAGGGATGCGAAAATTATTTCCGCATCCCTTTTTTTGTGCGCTAGTACTCCCAAACAACCTTTTCACTCAAGGCTATTTTTCTGTGGCCGGCGACTTGCTCACTTGTTTTACCAAGAAAAAGAATGCCAAGGATATGATCCTGCTCATTCAGTTGAAAATGGCTTTTCATGGCGGTATGCAACACCATTCCTCCGGTACTCCAGAGTGTTGCTATATCTAAAGCCTGTGCTCCCAATAATATATTTTGTACAGCACAGGAAACGGCAGCCATTTCTTCCATGACAGGTATTTTTTCATTGCTCCGTTTCATTACGCAAACAATTAAATGCGATGATTTTTTACCATTGGCAATAATGCTATCAAACTTACCCTGCATAAATTTTTCCGCGGGTGTAAACTGCTGGTAAAGCAGGGCATGTTGCCTGCTGAAATCGTTTACTTTCTCCCCTGAATAAACCACAAAACGCCATGGCTCAGAAAAAGTATGCGTGGGCGCCCAATCAGCCAGTTCAAGCAGTTGCTCAATTTGCTCATCAGGAATTTTATTGCCATTAAACATCGCTGGTTTTATGCTTCGCCTGTTTTTTATGATGTCGGATAAAATGGAAAAATCGTTGTTCATATCTTGATGTTAAACTGCAAAGTAAAAGCAATGGTAACGAAGTGATTTACGGTTAAGGGTATTATTTTTTTTACACACCAATTTTGGTGAAGTCGGTATTGTAGTCACAATACCCTTAAAGATTGTGAAATGATGTTGTTGAGAAATGATGTTGCAAAAAAACCTGCCGGGGCAGGTTTTTTTTTAAATAATATTGACTATAGAAATGGTATTCGATCTATACCCTTACATAAATCTTCTTCTTGTCTAACCAATACCCTACCAACCAGCAAACCAGCATTACACTGATGGCAAATAACAGAGAGCCGAAATAGTCTCCAGCATGTACATAGATCGTTTCATAAATCCACTTGTAAACAGGTACTTTTGGTTTAACCATAAAGACATACAATAGTGTTACGCCGAGTTCGCTTAGTAAATAAATAAACAAAGGGTTGCGGCCGAACACTTCGAAAAAATAAGTCCATTTAGTTTTGTGCAAAAAGTCGATGATATAAATGACAGCGGAAATAATAATACAGTCAAGTCCTACCGTTAGTACTACGAAAGACCCTGTCCATAGTTTTTTATTCACCGGGAAAAAGTGATTCCATGCCCAGGCCAGGGCCAGCAGGCTGGCTCCGGCCAACAGCAATTGTGCAAGCATTTCGTAGGTTTTGCCCTTTCGCTGAATAAAACTTCCTACGGCAAAACCACCTACTACATTGCCAACAGCAGACATCGTTCCAAGCAATCCTTCCGGATCAAATGCCACTCCTTCTCCATGATATAAGTGATCGTTGCCCAGCAACCATTTATCCAGTAAAATACCAGCATTGCCTTCCATACTCAGCGGATCTCCTTCGCCATATAATAATAGAATAAACCAATAAAAAAACAGCAGTGCAACCGCTATTACGATGGTTAATTTGGGCTTTAGAAAATACAACAGCAATGCTGCAATGCCATAACACAAGGCAATGCGTTGCAAAACACCAAACACACGCGTATAGCTAAAGGGTGCCATCACCCACTGGCCGGAAACCTGTTTTACAAAAGGAAACCAGTACATCAAATACCCAAGCAAAAATATAATCAATGTTCGTTTTACGATTTTCCAAACCACTGTACCCGCAGGTAAATTATCCCAGCGGGGCATTACAAAACTTAAGGCATTTCCAACAGCAAACAAAAAAGAAGGAAATACAAGGTCGGTAGGTGTAAAGCCATTCCAATGGGCGTGTTCTAATTCAGAGTAAGTGGTGAGGCCGTTTCCTGGTGTGTTAACAATGATCATAAAACAAATTGTCATACCCCGAAACACATCCAGTGCAGTAAATCTTTGTGATGCCATAAGCAGTCTATTTTTTTTAAAAGTATTGAAATATTTGTGGAAACAACAATTGTATTTTTCATAATGCGTTCAATGGAACTGCTGGTTAAATTTTCCATTGAAACCAATTTAAATACAAACAAATATATCCGTGCTTTTTTTCCAGGCAAGTTCGGCTATCTAACAGGTAAGTAATCATACACATGAAGTGGCTACAAAAAAAAATAGCAACCTGCGAACAGGTTGCTAATAGCATTTTAAAGGATAATGCAATCGTACTATATAATAATTGACTAGCTAAACAGACCGCCTTTTTTCAGCTCACGTGTTCCTTCGCCAATCTTAAATCCATTTTGATAAATCTGTATGGTGTAGCTTCCTTTCTGGAAACTTTCTCCAGGTGCAAAAGCGAATTCTACATTCTTTTTCTTAGCTGTTTCAAGATCTACAGGTAATTTAGCAGTGTAAGCTTTGTCACCATCTTCACGTGTTGTGAAAGTACCTGAACCCAATTTTTCTGTCGCAATTGGTTTGCCATCAGGTCCGATTACACATACATAAACATCTGTCATTCCAGACTGGATGATACGATTGTTTACATCGAAAGAGATAACCAACTTATCAACACGCTTTGCAGTAGTAGTGATTTTTTCTTTACCATTCTTCTTAACATTAATTGCAGTGATAGCAATGTTAGAAGCATTTAAAGTAGAAGCTACATCAACTTTCTTTTCAAGATCCTGCTTAATAACAGTTGTAGTGTTTAAGTCAGTAGTTAATTTTTCTTTATCGGCTGTTAAAGCAACTTTATCAGCTGTTAAAGATTGATTTTCCTGGGTTAACTTGGCAATCTCTTCCTGCATGCCAGTGATCTTGCCATTTAAATCAGCAATCAAAGTTTTTGCTTTTGCCAGTTCAGCGGCAGTAGCATTTTTCTTATTTAATATACTGCGGATCTGATTTTTTGTTTTTGCAATTTCGCTTGTTTTGTCTTTTAATTTACTTTCTAAAGAAGTATTAACAGTACCCAATGAATCAAGTCTTGCAAGTGATCCGTCGAAGCTTTTCTGTATATCACTTTTTTCATCTGATACTTTGGCAATGGTAGTTTCCTGCTGGTGAATTGTTTCACCGGTTTTGTTTTTATCTACTATTGCATAACCGCCAACGCCAACTAAAGCAACTGCCAGAGCAGCGATGATGCCGTTTTTGTAATTCGAACGCGGAGCCGAACTTGTTGTAGTGGCCGCTGGGAAATTTGAATCGCTCATGATATTAAGTTTTAAGTTATAAATAGTTATCAGCAACATTTAAAAGCAAGAAACAAAAGAATTTCAGGCAATTTTTTGGTGTTTGACCCACTTAAAACCATTATCATGCCAATCTTTTAATTTAACTAAAATAAGATGGCTACAAAACGTATATATAGCTGTGAAACCCTTGTAAAATAAGGATAAAAAAAAGTTTTTAAATTTTTTTTAGTAACAATTTAAGTGGAAGGAAAATCAAAAAAAATTAAACAACACGAAAAACATTACCAAAACCATTCAACTATCTACAGGCAATAACACAGTTTTACTTAAATCTAATTTGATTGTTGCTGCGCCCTCTTCAACCCACTGAAAAATATCATAGCTGCGCCACTCCATAATATAAATGCTGCTATCAACAACATTATATTGATGCCATCAACGGACGTATAAGTCAATGCCGCAACTCCCTGTACCATCAACAGTAATTCATTGATGATGACACCGGAAACAAAAATAAAAACGCCGGTAAATAATTTTTTTGTGAGTGGTATTAATTCAAAAGAAACGATATAGCCGATAATAAAAATGCTGGTTACACCTAATAATACAAGGTGCAGGTAACCAATAACAATCGGCCGAAAGCCATATGAGAGCTGACTTAGCGCCGGATGAACAGAACCTGTTTGCAATAATAATTTAATAGAGAAGGCAATAGCAGCAAGTAATAATAATACCCTGCCCTGTTTTGTGAAATGCGTTTGCATGAACTCCTTATGTTGCACCAATACTTTTATCATAATACCCCAACCCACCAGTTGCGCAGCTACTGCAACAATAATAATACAATACACTACAAAAGGAAATGGAAGCCATAAAGCGGATAAAAAATAAGCGGGCGGACATGCCAGGCAGAATAACCAAAACACTTTTTTAAGCATTCCCGCTGTTGCCGGTAGCTGCTCAAGCCTGGTAACAAACAAACCCATGCCGGCAAAAAAGAACCAACCGTTGTATTGAAAATGCAGAAAGAAATAAATGGCGGCCAGGTATAAATTCTGCACCATTATTTTATTGGCCATCATATAAGCCAGGCTAAATGCACCAACAGAAGACAGCACACTAAAAATAAGCGCCGCCTTAAACCAGTAGTGGCTAACTGCTTTTTCTTTGAGCCTCGCAAGATCTTTTAAATAATATACTGCGAAAAAATACGAAACAAAAATAGAGAGCGTAGAAAAGCTGATAGAGAAAAATGCATAGCCCTGGAAAATAAAAGTAATCAGCATTCCGTAAGCGGTGATGCAATTGGCATATAATAACCAGCGATATCTTTTCAACATTACTTCGCCATTTTTTAAAGCAAGATAATGTATCATCAACACCATGAGGGTTTGCGTTATCCATCCTGAAAAAGCAAAATGCGAATGACTGTGCAGTAAAAATTTTTGATCAACAAAAGGAAGATAGAATGCGATCTTATACCGGAGAATTACACCAAGGGTTGCAACGAGTAATAAATTTAAAAAGGAAAGGGTGAGCCACCTGCGCAAAAAATTATTCATGAAAACTTTTTGGCAAAATAACAGCAACAAACTTTAGGCAGTTATGCGTTGAATCATATCCTTACAATACACTTTACCGCGATTGATTACCAGGTCGCCTTTTTCATGCATGGTACGCATGGTTCTGATAACTGTTTCAACTCTAAGACCGGTCATATCTGCAATTTGCTGACGGGTTAAATTCAACTGGTTGCAATCACCACAAAAACTTTTCTTTTCTGATTTTAACTGGTTTAATAAAGTAGCAATCATTTCTTCGGGGCAATGAGCAGCAAAAGATTTTATGATTGCGAATTTATAGCGGAGCCTTTTGGAAAGCATTTGAGTAACGGCAAAATGAATGGCCGGATTTTCACGTATTAATTGCAGGAAAGTAGGCTTATGTAACCGGATGATCACGCAGTCCTCATCAGCAACTGCGGTGGCAGCAAAAGGCCCATCATCAAAAAGCGGAAATTCGCCAAAAGATTCGCCCGCTTCCACAATAAGGTGAATACAATTTTTTCCCTCATCATCAATATTTACCCACTTTACTTTTCCACTTACAAGCTGGTAATAAAAAGAACAGGTTTGCCCTTCTTTAAAAATGATTTCACCGGCAGCCACCTTTTTATAAGCGGCGCCCCAGGCAAGCAGTACATCTATATTAATCAGATCAGTCATTGATAAATATTTTACAGGTTTAATTGTAAGCAAAACTATCATTACCGGCATTTTTTATTATGATCAGCGTAGCGCATTTATATGATCTTAATCATGGTTTATGGGAATTCCATCGTAATAAAGCTTGATTTATCTTAGTTTTTACCATTTTATTTTGAATATGACTTGACGCATAAAACCCCAACACAGCCTGTGCTAATCTTGTGCAATCAAATTTCAATTTCAAAAACAAAATCAACATGAAAAAACTGATTGTACTTAGCCTGGCGGTTGCATTAATAGCTTCCTGCGGACAAAATAAAAGTTCGGATACCAGCACATCAGATGCAGGCAGCAAAGCCGCCACTACAGAGTCCGGAACAACAGATGCCAACCCTTCTTACGATCCGCACAGGGGTGAAGGAAAATTTACAAAAGTGGAGCTGGGTGCAAGCCTTGACGCTGCAAAAGCCGAGGGCGGAAAAAAAGTGTATGACGTAAAATGTGGCGCCTGCCATAAACTAACAGACGAAAAATTAGTTGGACCAGGCTGGACAGGTGTTACCTCAAGACATGCTCCTGAATGGATCATGAATTTTATTACCAACACGGATGCAATGATTAATAAAGATCCTAAAGCACAGGCCCAGTTGGAAATATGCCTGGTACGTATGCCCAATCAAAACCTTACTGATGAAGACGCAAGAAACCTCTTGGAATTTATGCGCAAGAATGATGGCGTAAAATAAAGTCCCGTTTTTTATCCGGTAGCTAAACTATCAAACAATTTAAATTTTAAATAATGAAATCAATACAACAACATGCATTTGCAGTGGCTGCACTTGCATTGATTTTTGGGATGCAATCCTGCAAGCCTAAAAGCGCCGGCACTGCTGTAAGTGGCGATGCTGCAGCTAAAACATATGTTGCGCCCGGCAAGTACGATAAGTTTTACAATTTTGTGTCAGGTGGTTTTAGCGGGCAGATGAGCGTGTATGGCTTGCCCAGCGGCCGTTTGCTAAAAGTAGTTCCCATCTTTTCGGTAAATCCTGAAAATGGATATGGCTACTCAGACGAAACCAAACCCTTACTCAATACTTCGCATGGCTTTATTCCATGGGACGATCAGCATCACCTGGAACTTTCGCAAACAGAAGGAAAAATTGATGGCAGATGGATATTTGCCAACGCCAACAATACTCCCCGTGTAGCAAGGGTAGACCTGGCTAGTTTTCATACGGCAGAAATCCTGGAATTGCCCAACAGCGCCGGTAACCACTCCTCCCCTTTTATTACAGAAAATACGGAGTATGTAGTTGCAGGTACAAGGTTTAGTGTTCCTCCGGATGATAAACCGGGCGATGTTGCAATCAATTCGTACAAAAAGAATTTTAAAGGCACGATAAGTTTTATCAGCGTAGATAAAGCAAACGGTAATATGGATCTTGCATTTCAACTGCAATGCCCCCCGGTAAATTTCGATTTAAGTCATGCTGGTAAAGGCGTTTCAAGCGGATGGTTTTTCTTTAGCTGTTACAATACCGAACAGGCCAACACGTTGCTGGAAGTAAATGCATCTAAAAAGGATAAGGATTTTGTGATGGCTGTAAACTGGAAACTCGCCGAGCAATTAATTAAAGAAGGCAAAGGCCGTAAACAGGCTGTAAAATACGCCAGTAACCGATACGACGAAAAAACCCATACTGCTATTTCAACCATTAAAACAGAAGTGACTGTAATGGATGTAACCCAATTTCCGGGGCTGGTTTATTTTATCCCTTGCCCCAAATCGCCGCATGGCTGTGATGTAGACCCAAGCGGTGAATACATTATTGGTAGCGGAAAGCTGGCTGCCTTAATACCGGTATTTAGTTTTAGTAAAATAGAAAAAGCCATCGCTGCAAAAGATTTTGCAGGTGAGTACAACGGCATTCCGGTTATTAAATATGAATCTGCTTTGTACGGCGAAGTAAAAAAACCAGGCCTTGGCCCTTTACATACAGAGTTTGATGGAAGAGGCAATGCTTATACCACCATGTTTGTAAGTAGCGAAGTGGTGAAATGGAGTATTAAAGATTTAAAAGTGTTAGACAGGGTGCCTACTTTTTATTCACCTGGCCACCTGATGATTCCCGGGGGAGATACCCGGAATCCAAATGGTAAATACCTGGTAGCGTATAATAAAATTACCAAAGACCGCTTTTTACCAACAGGGCCAGAGCTTGCACAAAGTGCTCAGTTATTTGATATCAGTGGAGACAAAATGCAACTGATCCTCGACTTTCCGACAATTGGTGAACCACACTATGCACAAGGTGTGGAAGCAAGTGTAATCAGGGATAAATCAATTAAGTTTTTTAAGATTGAGGACAACAACAATGCCTTTGTATCAAAGGGAGAAGGCACCACCAAAGTAGTACGCACCGGTAACCGGGTTGATGTATATATGACTGCCATTCGCAGTCACCTTACACCGGATAATATTGAAGGTATCCGCATGGGCGATGAAGTCTATTTTCATGTAACCAATATTGAACAGGACTGGGATGTGCCCCATGGCTTTGCGATAAAAGGCGCACCCACAGCGGAATTGCTGGTTGTACCCGGTGAAACAGCTACGTTAAAATGGGTGCCAGACAGGGTCGGTATCATACCTTTTTATTGTACCGATTTTTGCAGTGCTTTACACCAGGAAATGCAGGGCTATGCAAGAGTATCACCTGCAGGAAGTAACGTACCATTAACGTTTAGTACCGGCACTAACCTGCCAAAAGACGACAGCACTTCCACTAAATAGGATATTGGTAACTGGTTGAAGATTGAAAGTTGGTTAACATGAATTTATGCATGCATCCTCTTCAATCTTCAACCACCTGCTACCAATTTTACTCCTTAATTTATTTGTATGAAAAATAGAAAAATTTCTCTAATTACCAGGGTGCTATTGATTGTTTGCAGCATTGGTTTGGTTACAGTATTGGTTGTTCCCATGTGGCGGATTGACCTGGCTGCACCCCAATATCCTGAAGGATTACGCTTGTTAATTTACGCCGATAAACTGGCCGGCAACGTTGATATCATCAATGGCTTAAATCATTATATTGGTATGAAAACCCTGCATGCTGCAGACTTTCCTGAATTTAAAATATTGCCCGGTATAATTATTTTTTTTAGCCTGCTGTTATTGTGGTCTGCTATTGCCGGCAAAAGAAGATGGATACATCTTTCGTTTGCCTTATTTGTTGCTTTTGGCATTATTGCCATGATTGATTTTTGGAAATGGGAATATGCTTATGGGCATAATCTCAATCCGGATGCCGCTATTATAGTGCCGGGCATGGCTTACCAGCCACCGCTGATTGGCTTTAAACAATTGCTCAATTTTGGAGCATACTCGATGCCTGATATTGGCGGTTGGATTTTTGTGGGCGTAGGAGCTATTTTGCTGGGACTGGTAGTTTTTGAATGGAAAAGAATTAAATCATCCCAACTTTCACCCCTTGCCGTACCTGCGATAGTATTAGCAGGTATTACCATTGGATTTAGTAGCTGTAATACCAAACCTCAATTGCTGGTAACCGGAAAAGACAATTGTGATTATTGTAAAATGACCGTGAGTGACAATCGTTTTGGCGCCGAAATAGTAACTAAAAAAGGGAAGATATATAAGTTTGACGATGAGCACTGCATCATCGGATTTTTACGGGAAGGCAAAGTTAGCCAACCCGATATTGCTGGCACTTATTTCGTGGATTTTAGTGTACCTGGCAAACTGGTAAATGTGCATGATGCAAAATTTCTCCAATGCCCTGCTTTAAAAAGCCCGATGGGTGGTAACATTGCAGCCTTCGCCAACGCAGATAGCCTGGAAAAAATTTTCCAGGAGATTAATGGTAATCAAATAACCTGGGAGGACATGCAAAAATGAAAACGCTTCTGCTGATGATATCGCTATCGTTATGTGTGCGTGCTGGTGCCGGCACTATTCATGTTGGCCCAAAGCAAAGCTACAAAACAATTAGCGCCGCCATTGCTGCCGCAGCTGCAGGTGACACCGTGCTGGTAGATGCCGGTCACTATGCGGAAAAGAAGATCACCATCAGTAAAACAATTTATTTGAAGGGCATCAACTACCCGGTAATTGATGGAGAAAAAAAATTCGAGATTATATATGTAAAAGCAGACAATGTAATTGTAGAAGGATTCAAAATAATGCATTCGGGCATTTCGAGCATTGATGATATCAGTGGTATAAAAGTGGTAGATTGTAAGAACGTAATTATCCGAAATAATATACTGGAAGATAATTTTTTTGGAATACATATTCAGCATAGTGTAAACTGCCTGGTAGAGAACAACCAGATTACTGCCAGTGGTAGCCAGGAGCAGGAAAGTGGCAATGGTATTCATTGCTGGCAGGGCGACAGTATGCGGATCATTGGCAACAAAATAAGCGGTCACCGGGATGGAATTTACTTTGAATTTGTAAAACATTCCATCATTTGGCGCAATACTTCTACTAAAAATATTCGTTACGGCTTACATTTTATGTTTAGTAATGACGATACGTATGTAAGCAATGTTTTCAGTAACAATGGCTCGGGCGTGTCGGTTATGTTTAGCCAGCGCATAAAAATGTTCAGCAATTATTTTGAAGAAAACTGGGGCGATGCATCTCATGGCATTTTGCTGAAGGAAATATCGGATGGCTACATGCAGGGAAATTATTTTGTAAAAAATACCAGCGGTATTTATATGGAAGGGTCCAGCAGAATTTTTATGCATTTTAATAGTTTTCAAAATAACGGCTGGGCGCTAAAAATTCAGGCAAGTTGTATGGATGTGGTGCTGGATCATAACAATTTTACAGGCAACACTTTTGATGTAGGGACCAACGGAACACTGGTACAAAATACTTTCAACAACAACTATTGGGATAAATATGAAGGATATGATTTAAATAAAGACAGGGTTGGTGATATCCCCTACCGGCCCGTGAGCATGTATTCTATGATTGTAGAAAAATATCCGCCGGCTATGATTTTGTTTAGAAGCTTTATGACTACCCTGTTGGATAAAACGGAGAAAATATTACCAAGCCTTACGCCGGAAAATTTAAAGGACAACTTTCCATTGATGAAGAAGGCGTTTTGATGTTGAGTTGTGAATGGTGAATAGGCAATAGTAAATAAGCAATAAGTGATAATTCAAGACTGGCGACTAAACATTTACAATTCACAACCGAGGATTCACGATTTACTATTGACTATGTTGAATAAAAATAAAAAAGTACAAGAGTGCGACGCCAATGAAGCCTGATAGCAATTCTGTGGCCGGGCCAATAAAAAATATTTTATGATTATCGCAAGCAACGTCACCAAACAATTCGGCAAATTAAAAGCGCTGGACAATGTATCTACCACCTGTAACAAAGGGGAATGTATTGCACTGATTGGGCCGAATGGCAGTGGCAAAACCACGCTGATAAAATCAATCCTGGGTATGGTGGTTCCCGACAGTGGCTTTATAACTTTTAAGGATAAAAACATTTTACATCACTGGCAATACCGCGACGAAATTGGTTATATGCCACAGATTGGAAGATATCCTGATAACATGACCATCGGCCAGGTGCTGAGTATGATGAAGGATATCCGCAATAAAAAAACATCACTGGATGAAGACCTGGTACAATCATTTTCGCTGCAGCATTTGCTGAATAAAAGAATGCGCACTTTGAGTGGTGGTACCCGTCAAAAGGTAAGTGCCGCACTCGCTTTTTTGTTTGACCCCGCGGTACTTATTTTAGACGAGCCTACGGCTGGCCTTGATCCGGTGGCATCAGAAATATTAAAGGATAAGATTATTGCGGAAAAAGAAAAAGGCAAACTGGTATTAATCACCTCTCATATTTTAAGCGAACTGGATGATTTGGTCACAAGGATTATCTATATGCAGGATGGGAAATTATTGTTTCATAAAAGCATTGATTCATTAAGGGCTGATACAGGTGAAGACAAACTTTCAAAAGCCATTGCAAGGGTAATGACAAAATAACAGCTATGAAAAAAATTGTAAAATATGTGATCACGGATATACTGCGCAACAAAATTGTGCTGGTGTATACCTTGTTTTTACTGGCAGCATCTTTTAGTGTGTTTAGCCTGGAAGATAACAGCAGTAAGGGTTTGCTAAGCCTGTTAAATATCATCCTGATTGTGGTGCCGCTCGTGAGTATTATTTTTGCCACCATTTATGTGTACAACAGTGCAGAGTTTATTGAGTTGCTGGTAAGCCAGCCGCTGAAAAGAAAAACGATTTGGCTGAGCCTGTTTACGGGATTGGCTACATCACTTTCGATCGCGTTTTTTATTGGTGCCGGCATACCGGTATTAATTTACCAGGCCAATATGGTTGGCCTAACTATGATACTGATCGGCGTTTTGCTGAGCATTATTTTTGTGGCCATCGCCATGCTGGCCACTGTAAAAACCAGGGACAAAGCAAAAGGAATTGGCGCCGCTATTATGTTGTGGTTGTATTTTTCTTTATTGTTTGATGGCTTTGTATTGTTCCTGCTCTTTCAATTTGCAGATTACCCGCTGGAAAAACCAATGATTGCCGTAAGCGCCTTTAACCCGATTGATTTGAGCCGCATATTGATATTGCTGCAGCTGGATGTGTCCGCGATGATGGGCTATACCGGCGCTGTTTTCAAAGATTTTTTTGGCACCTACACTGGCATTATTTTTTCATTTGGCGCATTGGTTTTATGGATTGCGTTACCGGTTTGGTACGCCACAAGAAAGTTTAACACCAAAGATTTATAAACATGAAAAGGCATCCATCATTAGCACATTTGAGCAGGGATCACCACGGGGCTTTATTGCTGGCCAGGTTACTGCAAAAAAACGCACCAGCTTACAATGGCCTGCCAACCGATGTTGCAGGCAAAGCTGGCTATGCGTTAAAACAGTATACAGAAGAACTGGTGCCACATTTTATAGCCGAAGAACAAATATTTAAGTGGGTAATTGGAATTAACGGCCAGCTGGATTTGCTGGTGCAAACCATACACCGGGAGCACCAGGAATTGCACCGGTTGTTTAGCAATTTTCCTGGCGGGCCGGATTTGGAAAGCTATTTAGATGCAACCGGGAAAGCCCTGGAAACACATATCCGCAAAGAAGAAAGGGAAGTTTTTCCGCTGATGCAGGACTGTTGCGACGATGCCATGATGGATAAAATCAATCACTACTTATCATCACAAGAAGACTAGTATGAAAAAAGATATTACGGGCAGACCGGATATTGAATTATTAGTAAATACTTTTTACGAAAAGATAGCCGCCGATCAGCAGCTTGGATATATTTTTAATGATGTAGCCAAAGTGAACTGGCAAAAACATTTGCCGGTGATGTACGACTTTTGGGAGAATATTATTTTGTTTACCGGAAGCTACCAGGGCAATCCCATGAACCTGCACCAGCACCTGCACCACATTGCTCCATTAAATGCATCGCATTTTGAACAATGGAACAAATTATTTATTGCCACGGTTAACCAATTGTTCAAAGGCAAGAACGCGGAACTGGCCAAACAAAAAGCCTTGAGTATTTCCAACATTATCAAAGAAAAAATATCCATTAGCCGCAGGGATAATGAGCGTATTTATTAACGCCCTTTATTATTCACACCCGTTTAAAATTCATTTATCTTATCAATTTTATCATTTGCCAGGCGAAAAAAGGGCACTCCATTTTGGAAGTGCCTTTTTTGTTAGCATTATGTTTTGTGCTGTTGCTTATTCTAATTTACAACGTACTATTTTGCCGCCGGTGGTGGTAAAAGTACACCATCAATTACATGGATGATTCCGTTGGATGCTGGGATAGAAGCAATGATTGTAGCTGTACCATTCACCATCCATTTACCATCTTTTTTGGTGAGGGTAATGTTGCCACCATTTACCTGTCCTATCACCTGGCCTTCTGTAAAACTTTCCGTTTTAAAAACGCCTAAAGAAACATGGTATTGTAAAATGTCGGTCAGATCATCTTTCTTTTCTGGTTTCAACAAACCTTCCACAGTGCCGGCGGGTAATTTATTAAAGGCCTCGTTGGTGGGTGCAAATACAGTAAATGGACCAGCATTGCTGAGGGCATCTACCAACCCGGCTGCCTGTATAGCTGTAACCAGTGTTGTATGGTCTTTGCTGCCAATAGCTACCTGCACCACATTCTTTTGAGAGAGGTCATCCTTTACTCCAGATTGCCCTGTTTTTGCTTCTGCGGGTGTCGCTTCGGTCGTATCTGCTTGCTTTTGTTCGGTACCGTTGTTACAGCTTATAAAAAAACAACAGGCAATAATTGCTGATAAAATTCTTCGCATAAAATAATATTTTGAGTGATAAAATTTACACAAAATAGCCTGTAAAAAAAGATGCTTTTATGATTACAATCACATGCACTAAAATAGTTGCAGTTATTTATTTTTTGTCGTTAAGGCCTGCCTTATTTTAAATTTTGCGCTGAAGCAAAAAAAATGCCTCCACAAAAGGAAGGCATTTTTACTTTTTAATTTTTACTTGTTAATTTTTCAGCAACTCAACAATCTTCCTCACTTCTTCTTCATCTGCTATGTACACGTTTCCAAAATCTGTTACCAGGGGATTAGCGAACTGCATGGGGTTAGTAGTTGCTTTCCTTGCAGAACCATGAAATTCTTTGGCACCACTTTCTTCCATCAATTTGGTGATGTTGGAAGATTTTATTCCGGCGCCCGGCATGATGATAATCCGATCGCCCGCCTGCTGCACCAGTTGATGTAAAATTTCGCCGGCGTCGGGTGCTCCCGACTGTTGGCCGGATGTAAGTATTCTTTCACAACCTGTGCTGATGATATCTTCCAGCGCCTTGAACGGATCTGGTGTAGCATCAAAGGCACGGTTGCAGGTAACGCCCATGGGGTGCGCCCATTCAACAATTTGTTTCAACCTGTCCGTATCAATTTCGCCATCAATTTTTTGTACGCCTACCGATATGCCATCACATCCCAGCTCTTTACAAACCAATATATCCTGGTGAATGATTTCAAATTCATCTTCATCGTATAAATAATTGCCGGATCTTGGCCGAATAATGGGATACAATAAAATAGATATTCTTTCCCTGGTTTGTTTGATGGCACCGTAACTGGGCGTGGTACCGCCTTCTACAGGGTTATCACACAATTCAACCCTGGCGGCCCCCGCATTTTCTGCAATAATAGCAGACTGAACATTAAAAGCACAAACTTCAAAAATTGCTTTTGGAGTCATAATATATTAAGGTATTAAAAGGTTTAATTAATAGATGCTGGGAGCAGTATAGATTTTTTCTTCCTTGTTGCTTTTTACGGCGTAAGTAAACCCTTTCTGCAAACAGTAGGCACCGAATTCTCCTTTTTTATTCATCGCTAAAAAACCTACCTGTACTTCTTTTGCTTTTTTAGGATTGCGTTTAATAATGCGCTCACAGCCTTCTTTGCAGGCAGCCTCCGGGCTTAACCCCTGGCGCATTAACTCCACAATTAAATGGCCACCTACAATGCGCACTACCTCTTCTCCCACACCGGTGGCGGTAGCGCCGCCAACTTCATTGTCTACATACAAACCTGCACCGATAACGGGTGAATCACCTACCCTGCCGTGAATTTTATAAGCCATGCCACTGGTAGTGCATGCGCCGCCGAAATTACCCGCTGCATCTATTGCAAGCATACCGATGGTATCGTGATTATTAATGCCACCCGGCATCGGGTCTTTTGTTTTATCGTACAACTGGTTTTCTATATTTTTTACCGGTTCATATTTGGCCGTCTTCAACCATTCCCTCCAGGCTTTCTCGCTACTTGCAGTCAGGAGATTTTCTTTTTTAAATCCATTGGCTAAAGCGAATTGCAATGCCCCATCGCCTGCCAGTATAATGTGCGGTGTTTTATCCATCACCATTCTCGCTACTGATATTGGATGTACAATATGTTCCAGCGCCATCACCGATCCGCAGTTATAAAATTCGTCCATGATGCACGCATCTAAGGTAACCTTACCATCCCTGTCGGGCAAACCCCCATAACCAATACTTTGATTGCTTTCATCTGCCTCGGGTATACGAACACCGGCTTCCACTGCATCCACTGCCCTTCCTCCTTTCTTCAATACTTCCCATGCGCCGGCATTAGCGGCCTTGCCAAAATCCCAGGTTGAGATAACAATGGGTTCATTTAAAACCGGTTGATGTAAAGGAGGCTTTGCTGCCATTAATTTTTCACCGGTTAAAACCGCTGCCGAACCCATCAATGACCTTTGTAAAAATTTTCTGCGTGTAGACATATAAAACTTTTGTTGCTTGAAGTGCTAAATTAAGGATTAACAACGTTACTGATCTTTTTGTACAATGGATTATTTTACTTTTGAGCTGGATTTAATTCTTACACACTTACGCTTTGCAAAAGATCGCTACATATGTGTATGATATATCAATCAAAAATTATTTGCCGGCACATTTAACTGTGTAATATTCCGCAAGTATCGGGTTTCAGGCTGCATAAAAGCCGGGTAGTTTTGTAGTCTAAATTAAAAGAAATGTCAATACAGGAAAATATAAATTATAACCGCATTGCTGAAGCGATTGAATACATAAACATACATTTTAAAGAGCAGCCAGACCTGGATGAGATTGCAGCACATGTACACGTAAGCCCCTTTCATTTTCAACGCCTGTTTACAGATTGGGCAGGTGTTAGTCCGAAAAAATTTTTACAGTACATCAGTGTAAAACATGCCAAGCAGGTGTTAAAAAACAACGGGTCAACTTTAATGGATGCTGCGTTTGAAACAGGGCTTTCAGGTACCGGAAGGTTACACGATCTTTTTATTAATATAGAAGGTATGACGCCCGGCGAATATAAAAACGGCGGCGAAAATATCGCCATCAACTATAGCTACGCCGAAAGCCCGTTTGGGAATATGATGGTCGCATCCACCGAAAAAGGCATCTGCCACATGGCCTTTGCTGAAAATGAAAGCACCGCGTTGGCCGTTTTAAAATCGCATTTTCCCAATGCACAGCTAAGACAAATGACTGATTTGATACAACAGAATGCCCTGTATATTTTTACACACGACTGGAGTAAACTGAATCAAATCAAATTGCATTTAAAGGGTACCGATTTTCAACTAAAAGTTTGGGAAGCATTGCTAAAAATCCCCGCAGGGCAATTATCAACTTATGGAAATGTAGCTGCCATTATTGATAAGCCCAATGCATCCAGGGCAGTTGGCACGGCCATTGGCAGCAACCCGGTAGCTTTTTTAATTCCCTGTCACCGGGTTATACAATCCACCGGGCTTGCCGGCGGATACATGTGGGGCAGCACCCGAAAATCGGCGATCATTGGATGGGAAGCTGCAAAAACATTACCCGAAAATTAATACCACATACAAAAGAATAAAATCAACAATACAGGGGTTAAATATGTTTTATCATTCAATGCTCAGCGCAAAAGAGCTGCATCATAAAATCCGCAATAAAACAATCTGTTTGGGCGGCAACCAACAACTTAAAATTTATGGAACGCTGCAATGCCGGAGTGGTAAAAGACTAACAAAAGCAAACCGCGTTTTTTTCGGTTCACAAGAAGAAGCAACTCAGCAACAATTCCGGCCTTGCGGACATTGTATGAAGGTGGCATATAAAAAATGGAAAGATGGACTTATTTAATACGGAAAGTGTCAGCAATATATTGCCTTACGATGGCATCGTAAATTATTTTGGAAAAGTACTGAAACAAGCTGACACAAAGTTTTATTATGATAGCTTGCTCAATCACATCGAATGGAAAAATGATGAAGCTATTATCTTTGGCAAACACATTATCACCAAAAGAAAAGTTGCCTGGTATGGTGATAGTAATTATGCTTACACGTATTCAGGTACCACCAGGCAAGCGCTGGTATGGACGAAAGAATTACTTGAGTTAAAAAAAATAATTGAAGCACTCACCGGCGAGACTTTTAATAGTTGCCTGTTGAATTTATACCATGATGGCAATGAAGGCATGAGCTGGCATAGCGATGATGAAACATCACTGGGAACAAATACCGCCATTGCATCTGTAAGCGTTGGCGCCGAAAGAAAATTTTCTTTTAAACACAAAAAAAGCAAACAGGCTGTAACTATATTACTTGAAACCGGCAGCTTGCTTTTAATGAAAGGAACCACACAAACCCACTGGCTGCACAGCTTACCAAAAACTACTTTAATAAAAAAGCCAAGAATCAATCTCACTTTTAGAACAATTGTTTTGTAAAGACCAGTTGTATTACCTGCAGCATCCTTTACTCAGATAGCGCATAACCTGGCCAACCTCTATTGCTCTGGTATGGGAATATGGTGACCTTCCAAAGTCCAACAGCGTTTGAAAGAGGAATATATTCTACATCTATTGTATTATAGTATCGGTATGCTGTTGTTTTGACAAGCATTATTTGCCTTTCATATAATTAAAGCCTCAATCTTCACTTTTTATCAACAGTTTTCAAAACCGGAATAATTTTTATACTGCTTTGTTAAGGGCCTTACCCATTGAGAACGTTCTACTTTAGTAACCAACTTAACTGGCAATATGACAACTAATAAACCTTTAAAAATCACAAGCAACGCTTTTAGAGATGGTGGCGATATCCCGGCAAAGTATACCTGTGATGGTGAAGATGTGAACCCACCTTTAATGATTGAAAACATTCCGTTCGGCACCCAAACACTGGCCATCATTGTAGAAGACCCTGATGCGCCTAAAGGCGTATTTGATCATTGGATTGTATGGAATATACCTTCCGAAAGAGTTGTGGAAGAAGACAGGATTCCCGGCATCAGCGGAAGGAACGGGGCAGGCAAAACCGGTTACCATGGCCCTTGTCCGCCGGACGGGTCTCACCGGTACTTTTTTTATGTATTTGCACTTGACTGCAGTCTTGACCTTGAAATGGGTTCCGACAAAAGAAAGTTGCAGGAAGCCATGCAACCGCATATACTTGCGCAGGGAACATTGATGGGCTGCTATACAAAACAGGAAGAGCGGCACTCCTACTAACAAAAAAAACAGCAGCTGCATTTGCATTTAAGCAAGTCAACTGCTGTTAATATACACTACAACAAACTATTTTTTTACCTGTATATTTTTAATAACGGTAGTATTATCCTGTTGTGTTAATTTCAATATATAAGAAGCGTCGGGCAACTTATTCAGATCAAGAATTTGTGTTTGTTGGGCACTGGTAACTTGCTTGCTTAGTACACGCTCACCCAGTTGATTAAATAATTCAATTTTCACCGGCTTGCTGATCCAGCTGTCAGATAAAGTGATCTTAAGCTGTGACTGCACAGGATTTGGATACGTTACTACCATACCTGTTTCGTCAAAAGAAACCAATTTTACCTGGCTGTATTGAACACTTTCATTTATACTCACCAACTTTAGCCGGTAATAGTTTTTGCCGCTTGCCGGCAGGATATCGGTAAAGTTATAGGTACTAAGCATACTGCTGTTGGCTGCTACATTTAATCGTTTGATGGATTCAAAATTGACGCCATTGGATGACCGCTCAACCTCCATATAACTTGCATTTACCTGTTCACTCGTAGTCCATTTTAAAAATGCTGTTTTGTGATTTTTTGTTACTGAAAAATCCACTAATGTAATAGGCAACGTAATGCTCCAGTTTAAAGTAAATGTCGCAGGGCTCTGATCTCCCTGCCCTGCCGCATCAATAGCACCATAAGTAAAAGAAGTACTTAAGGTAGCATCCAGTGGATCGATGGTTAGCAGGGAAGGCGTAAAGCTGCTAATGGTTTGCCCTGCTGTAACTGCAATACCATTGTAAAATAGTGTAGCTCCCACAGGCAGTGTATTCACCATAAAAGTACTGCCGGTTCCTAGTGCACCCTCCTCCGGATCTGTACCGGTAAGGCTCGGCACAGTATAACTTGTACCTGGCACATTGGAAGTATATGTTTTTAATTTGGGAGTAGTATTGGGTAATTGTTCAATTCCAAAATTGGCATCCGTTTTTACGGTTGTTGCGTTGGCTATTGTGATGCCTGGCAATATGCCGTTAGCTGTACCATCGCTTCCGGCACCTGTTCCTAAAAACTCGCCTGTATTAATCCAGCCGGCAGGTAAAGAGGGTGCTGGTGCGGGTGTAGCCGGAATGCCCTCCGCATCGCTTAGTATTATGCTGTAATGAGCGGGATATCCTGATGGCAATAAATCCTGGAAAGTATACATGCCATCGGATGCCACAGGACTACTTAATACAACATTTCCTCCACCATCTACCAGGTTGGCAAATAACTGTCCGCTTATATTGGTTCCTGTACCGTCAATTGTATTTACCGGAGTTCCCAGTAAACCGTTGGCGTCATGAAATATCGTACCCGTAATTACAGGCGTGCTCATTGAAACGCCTAACAACCACCTGTCGCCTCCCCATTCAGTTACCTTGCTCCAGCTGCTTCCGTTTCCATCGCCCCGAAGGAAAACTTTAAAAGCCAACGTGGTGATACCTGTTCCGGTTACCCTGACACTGCCGCTGGCTGCACCTGTAGTAGCAGCACTGCTTCCCGAAACAGCATTAATGGACGTAGCGCTGTTTAAAATTTTATTGGCTGTTACATTAAATACACCTGTTCCGGATAACTTGTCAAGGGTTACACCAGCTGTTTGCAATTCAAATTCTGTTGAAAAACCCAGTGTTCCCTCTACACCTCCCAATCCTGCAATATGCAATACCGGGTTATCGACAGGGCGGCTGAAAGTTAAAGTAAGCGTACTGTAATAGTACCGTGCATTGGTGGCGCTTAATGCTGTATACAAGGGTTCGACTGTGGTAAAGCCATTGAAACCATAATTGTTGGCAGTATCTATGCCCGTTCCGGCAGTGCCAAACGGGCTCGACGTAAATAAGGCTGCAGCGGGAGCCGACTTACTTCCAAGATTGTCAAAAACATCTGAACCAAGTGCTGTTTTGGCTGATGCATTTAGCTGAGCGCCGAAGCATGACCCGGTACCAGTTGTTATACCTGTAACTGATGTGTACTGCTGATCTGACCATGCAGCACTGACGGTAATGGTTGGCGTATATGCTACGAAAGTAGTGCCCGTAGTGTTTTTAAACAATTGCGCCGATTGACTGGCAACGGAAGGCCCCATCGGTATCGAGGGGTAGCTTGCTACACTAAATTCGAGTTGTGTTTGTGCATGGGCAACAAAAATTTGCAGCATTGCGAACATGGCCATGAGCCAATATTTAAGTGATTTAAACATAGATATCAAATTTTGCAATAATGGATTGTGGATAACTAACGCATTTTGTAGTTGTTTTATTACATCTCAATAATAATAAAGCCAGTACAGAAGCGAATGCCATCCATTTGCAGAGATTTTTTCAATAAAAATTTTACTTCAGTAATTAAAAAATGGGGCGTTTGAAAAGAGGCAGCAGCTAATGAGCGTCGGCAAATTGGCAACCCAAAAAAGTTAAACGAACTGTGACAAAAGGTTAACCTGCAGGCCTTGAAACGAAAATGGAAGAAAAAATGGTTAGGATGAAGACTGATGGATGACCAGCAACAAAGCGTGCGTAGTCACACAAATACTGGCCGGCATTCCTACAGTAAGAACGCCGGCCAGTTTACTGAATCAAAATATCCTTATTGTGGTGTTGCTTCAACACAATCGCCACAAATACCAGATGCGAATGGCGATAAGAAAGCAAATATTATACTACTGAAGATTGACGCCACCGGAACAACACGTTATAATTTCACTTGTTGTAATTTACTAAAATACAAGTGCGACAATAACAGCACTACTAAAAACACCAGTGGCATTACTACCATCGATACTGCATCTCCGCTGTTGTAATGCGCTATCGCTGCGGAAATAAATACAATACCGAAACCGGCATATCCCCACTCCTTTATTACCCTTGGAATGGCCGGAATAAGTAAGATTAATACGCCTACTATCTTTGCGATCGCCAGCTCTACCCTGAAGTAACCCGGAAAACCAAGGTGCACAAAAGCAGCTTTAATTTGTGGATTGCTTACATATTGAAAAGCGCTGAACAGCATCATTACGCCAATAATACCCGTTGTTGCCCAGTAAATTATTTTATCTTTTTTCATTTTTTATCCCTTTTTTTATCGGGTGAATGCAAAGCTACCTACCTTTACTATAAAAAGGATAGTACTATACTATTGTATAGCACTATCCTTTTGGATAGCATATTATTACAGGTAATATAAAGCAACACGTATGGCCACCGTTTTAAAGAATCAACATAACCCAGAGGAATGTACAAAAATGATTGTGCCTGTGCGGGATGCACTGGAAATTTTAAAAGGAAGATGGAAATTACCCATCATATTAGCCCTTTCATTCGGCAGTAAAAGGTTTGGCCAGATATCAAAAGAAGTAAATGGCATTACCGATAAAATGCTCAGCAAGGAATTAAAAGACCTTGAATTAAATAAGCTGGTTAAAAGAACCATCTATGACACCTTTCCGCCCACGGTAGAATATTCCATTACACCGCACGGCAAATCGCTGGAAAAACTAATTGATGAACTGCGCCTATGGGGTTTACAACACCGAAAAAAAATCATCGGTAAATAATATTATTCCATGAGCTTTTAATCCTTCGTTCATTTTTCAATACACGGCATCAGCATGCTGGATTTTATAAATGGCCAGTTCTAAAAGCCTGTTTAATTCTGTCGGGTTCTCCAACATCGGAAAATGACTGGTACCATTTATTTCTGTCAAATCATAGCCATTTTTTACCAAATTTTGTAATGCGGCTTTGTTGGTAGGTGTATAGTTTACATTTATAAGATGCAGGTTTGGCTCAAGTTCAGGTAACAACCTTTTTTCGAGTTCATCCTTTTCAAATTCCTCTTTTACTACTGCTATGCCCATTGGTTGCCAGGCGTTTTTATAATCTTGTGTCACCCGCTCATTTATCTGCGAAGGCGTGTTGGGTGTTAACAAGGCCATACGTGCATACTGTTCCATGGTGCCGGAAAAATTGTTGCTACTATTTTCAATTACCTCGTTTGCTTGTTGCTGGTAATTGGGTGAAAGCGGAGTGCCTGCGTTTTTAAAGGCATCAATTCCGATAAACCCAATAATATGAGCCGGGTGCCTGGTAGCCACCCTTAAGTTAATGTCGGCGCCAAGGGCGTGACCAATTAATACCACATTTTGTAAATTCAGTTGTTGTATTACAAAACTCACATCTTCTGCAAAATTTTCTACATTCCACTGGGTACGTTCCTTCCCTGATTTCCCGTGCCCGGGCAGGTCCATAGTTACCACTGTATACTTGCGGCTAAAATAATCTACTTGCTTTGTCCAGTACGACTGATCCATAAAAGCGCCGTGTACAAAGAACAATACCACATCACCGGTTCCACTTATCTGCCAGTTAATGGCAGGATTGTTTATTTTTGTGTCTTTCATAATCGTAATATTTGCTTTACTGGTAAAAAAACTGTACCAAAAACCGGCAACTGGTTTCCTGCGTAGTTTATTAAGCAGATTATGAAGCTTGTTAACAATTAGCCCTTTTTTAACCTGGTCGTTGCAATATGCCAATTGTTTTTGAGTTAAATTTATCAGCATATTAAAGTGCCTCACCACATTTGCCGGCAACTTTTGATATAGGTTATTATATAGCAACAACTAACACAAACAGTAATATTTACATCTGCAAACAAACAACATTAACCTGCACCAAAAATTGCTGCATCAGCCTAAAAATGTAAATTTACTTTGTTAATGAGCCGTACAGTTCCATATAAAATTATTCTGCTGCTGGTTGTGGTCGTAATGTTTACGGCTAAAAACGGGCAGGTATACGCCCAACAAAGTGTTAACGATACGATTGTTACTGCGGCAGTTATTTATGACGGAGATACCATTGAAGCGAAAACTTTCCAGGATTTAATGATCAGGTCATGGTATGATGAGGCGCATATGAAGGCTATCGCTAAATGGACGAGGTTGCGCAATGCTGTGTATGTTACTTATCCTTACGCCAGGAGAGCTGGCAAAATCATGAATGAATTAAATGCCCGCCTCGTAAATATCAGTGACCAGGGAGAGCGAAAAAAATGTATCCGCTCACGGGAAAAAGAATTGAAAAAAGAATTTACTGATCCCCTCACCAATCTTTCAGTCTACCAGGGGAAAGTGTTGATGAAATTGATTAACCGGGAAACAGGTAATAACTGCTACGAAATTATTAAAGAATACAAAGGCGCATTTGATGCCCGTTTTTATCAAACCATCGCGTTTTTTTTTGGCAGCAGTCTCAAGCAGGCGTATGACAGATCTGGAGACGATTCAGACATGGAAAAAATTGTTCAGGAAGTAGAGCGAATGTATGGCTTCAGGGGTTAACTACGCACACTGAAAATTCCATTTAATAAATAAGCTATTTCCACAAAAAAAGAATAACAATTGTTCTCACCTTCATTCCTCTTTCAGCCCAGTGGTGCAGGCGCTCGGTTCTAAACAAGTGTCATTAGTGTAACCTTTGTTACAAATACTTACTGCCACATGCACCAACTTTACATCAATATATTTCTATATGATGATAGCGGGTTATTTTTTAATGGCATTGGTGGGCATCTCACTTGGATTGATTGGTGGGGGCGGCTCTATTTTGACAGTACCAATATTGGTATATGCAATGGGCGTAAATCCGTTGCTGGCTACCTCCTATTCGCTTTTTATCGTGGGTACTACATCTATGGCCGGGGCTGCTAATAATTACCGGCATGGCTTTGTTGATGTAAAAACGGCCCTGTTGTTTGGCATCTCATCTATCTCAACAGTTTTTATAACAAGAAAAATAATATTGCCTGCAATACCCGAAGTGCTCTTTTCCAATCAGCAAATACATTTAACACAATCCATGGCCATCATGATATTGTTTGCAGTACTGATGCTATCGGCCAGCATCGCCATGATAAAAAATAATTCAAACGACACCCACCTTATAACAGTAAGTGCTACACAACCGGTTCAATTAATGAAGCTGCTATTGTTTGGTATTGCTGTTGGCTTAACCACCGGTTTGCTCGGTGCCGGCGGCGGCTTTTTACTGATACCTGCGCTGGTGCTATTATTAAAAATGCCTATGAAAAAGGCAGTCGGCACTTCGCTGTTAATTATTGCCCTGAACTCTATAATTGGTTTTACCGGCGACCTGGGCCATTTTAACATTGACTGGTATTTTTTAATTGTGATAACTTTAATTGCCGTGGCAGGCATTTTTTTAGGAGGTACTTTAGCAAAAAAAATCGACGGCGTAAAACTTAAAAAAGTATTTGGCTGGTTTGTGTTAATGATGGGAATTTATATTTTGCTGAAAGAAATCTTTTTTACCAGCCCGGTACACTAACCAGTTAGGACTTATAAAAAACAACACAAAAAGTAATTTTGCATACAGGCCGATTTGCCTGGCCTGCTATTTTTTGAAAGCAACTAATGTTACTGAAAATTACTAAAACAAAAAGCATATTTGCATTGTATCATAAAAAATTGAAGAGATGAAAATTGAACAAATTTATACCGGTTGTCTTGCACAGGGCGCTTACTACATCACCAGCAATGGTGAAGCTGCCATTATTGACCCGCTGCGTGAAACGGCACCTTATATTAACCGCCTGCAGAAAGACGGCGTTAAACTGAAGTACATTTTCGAAACACATTTCCATGCGGATTTTGTAAGTGGCCATGTTGACTTATCGAAGGCAACGGGCGCTCCCATTGTGTACGGACCAAATGCAGCCTGTGAGTTTGACTGCATTTCTGCAAAGGATGGCGAACTGTTTAAACTGGGCGATATTACATTCAAGGTATTGCATACACCAGGTCACACGTTGGAAAGCACCACTTTTTTATTGAAAGATGAAACCGGAAAAGACTATTGCATTTTTAGTGGCGACACACTTTTTTTAGGTGATGTTGGTCGGCCAGACCTTGCCCAAAAAGCAGCCAACATGACGAAAGAGGAACTGGCCGGCATGTTGTATGATAGCCTGATGAATAAGATAATGCCGCTGGCGGATGATGTGATTGTGTATCCTGCACATGGCGCCGGGAGTGCCTGTGGTAAAAACATGATGAAAGAAACGGTGGACAGTTTAGGCAATCAAAAAAGAATTAATTATGCATTGAACCAACCCAATAAAGCGGCTTTTATAAAAGCTGTAACAGATGGCTTGTTGCCACCGCCCGCCTATTTTGGATTGAACGTAGCGATGAATAAAAAAGGCTATGAAAGCTTTGACAGTGTGTTGAACAGGGGGCTGCATGCACTTACCCCCGATGAATTTGAAGTAGCCGCAGACGGAAGCGGGGCTTTTATTTTAGATACAAGAGACAGCGCTGCATTTTATAAAGGCTTTGTTCCCCAGTCTGTAAACATTGGCTTAAACGGCGATTTTGCACCCTGGGCAGGAGCCCTGATGGCAGACGTAAAACACCCGTTGTTGCTGGTGACTGAAGAAGGCAAAGAAGCAGAAACCGTAACGCGTTTAAGCCGGGTAGGTTTCGATAATATACTGGGCTATTTAAAAGGTGGGTTTGCCGCATGGCTGCAGGCAGGTAAAGAAGCAGATGTAGTGGATCAAATTGCTACAGCTGATTTTGCCAGGGAAGTAAACCTAAGCCAGGACAAAGTAATTGACATACGCACAGAAACTGAATATGCTGCTGAACATGTACAGGATGCCTATAACCGGCCGCTGGCGTTTATCAACGACTGGATAAAAGATATTAACCCGAAGGAACATTTTTTTATGTATTGTGGCAGTGGCTACAGAAGCATGATCGCATCCAGCATCCTGGAAGCAAGGGGCTACCGCAACTTTACTGAGGTAGCCGGCGGATTTAAAGCCATCAGTAATACAACGGTTCCCAAAACAAATTTTGTTTGCCAGAGTAAAGTAATGAAAACTGACTGATAAAATAAGTTAGGTTGCTTTAACTACATCAACGATACGATACAATAAAAAAGCAGCCTACAGGTTGCTTTTTTATTTTGAGCTGGTATTGAATTTAACAAAAGTACCCAAACAAAAAGCAGCTCAAAAATATCTTTGCAACTACACATTGCAAATACCGTTTCACATGAATTATGTTACTGCCATTTTTAAAAATAAATGCCCCCGTTGCAGAACCGGCGAACTGTTTTGTACATCTTCCGCCTGGAAAAAAGGGTTTATGAAAATGAACAAACGCTGCCCGGAATGCAGGCAACGCTCTGAAATTGAAGTGGGCTTTTATATCGGCTCCGGCTATGTTAGTTATGCGTTAACGGTAGCCATTTCTGTATCAACTTTTGTTGCCTGGTGGGTATTGATCGGTTTTTCGGTTGATGATAACCGGGTATTCTGGTGGCTTGGTTGCAATGCAGTTTTCCTGGTACTATTGCAGCGTTGGCTCATGCGTTTATCCCGAATGATCTGGCTCTCCTTTTTTGTAAAATACAATCCCAACTGGCCTACCATCCCACCCACAGAAACAGGCCGGGTAATTGAAGAACAGATGGAAATTCAAGGCTGATAGCGGCTTATACAAGAGCATACTTTGTTGTTTTTTTATAGATGGTTTTTGATTGTTTGGTGACTGATATACAGGTTTTAAACCCTGATATCAGTCTTTTTTATTTGTGATATTCGTCACCTTCCAAAAAATCAATTGCCGGTAAGTTTGTCCTAATAAAAAATTACCAATAGTTATTTCAACACCATGGAAAAAGAAGAAATATTTGTAAATGAAATTTGTCCTTCCAGTACACAGGTTTGGATAAAAAGAGGCGCCATTTTAGTAGATGTAAGAGAAGCGGATGAAGTAGCCCAACTGGCGTATGATGTACCCAACATTGTACATATTCCATTGAGCGAATTGGGCATGCGTTATACCGAATTACCAATTGATCAACAATTGGTGATTGTATGCCGTAGCGGAGCCAGGAGTTTAAGGGCCGCAGGCTTTTTAATATACAATGGTTACAACCCCGAAAAAGTGGTGAATATGAAACATGGCATTATACGCTGGGTGCATAAAGGTTTCCCTACCAAAGGCGATCGTTCTGTGGCAGGCCCTGCCCCTGTATCCATCGGATGCTGTAGTTCCGGAGCCGGCAAGTCGGATGCACATGCCTGCTCCTGCTCATCTGCAAAACATTAACAGCCGTTTTTTTTATTTATTGGCCTGCGTTCTTATATTCACAACATGAAATCATTTTGGGATGAACGGTATTCGGCTGACACATTTGTATACGGTACATCGCCGAACGAATTTTTCAAAGCCCGTATAGACAAACTGCCACCCGGCACATTACTGCTCCCCTGCGAAGGGGAAGGACGGAATGCAGTGTACGCCGCAACGCTGAACTGGCAGGTGTTTGCTTTTGATCAAAGCGGGAAAGGCAAAGAAAAATGTGCGCAACTGGCTGCATCAAAGCAGGTAACTGTCAACTACCAGGTGGCCGATGCGCTGGAATATGATTTTGGTGAAAATCAGTATGATGTAATTGCATTGATATACGCCCATTTTCCAGCTAAAATAAGAAGGCAAATTCACCAACGCTGTGTAAAGGCAGTAAAGCCGGGCGGCATCGTTTTGCTGGAAGCTTTTAATCCACTGCAATTAAACAATACAAGCGGCGGACCGAAAGATGAAACCATGTTGTACACAATTGAAATGCTGCAACAGGATTTCAGTAATATAAAAATTGAACTGCTTGAAACATTACAAACTCACCTGCAGGAAGGCGAACACCACAGCGGCATTGGCGACATTATCCGCCTGGTTACAAGCAAATAAGGACGGCCATTTTTACACTACAGCCAACTCCTGATTCGATAATGTATGTTCTGCATTACAAGCACTCCACAATTTAAATCCACCGGCAATATTAAACAGCTTTTTAAATCCATTCTGCAACAAAATACGCTGTGCAAGGTATCCTCTTAATCCAATCTGGCAATAGATATAAATGGTTTTATCCCTATCCAGTTCGTCAAGTCTGCCCCGTAATTCATCAACAGGAATATTAATGTCACCAGGCATATGCGCTTCCGTAAATTCATATGGCTCCCGCACATCAATTAAAACATCATTTTCACTCAGGGTATTGGCAGCCGTCCAGGGCACTACAAACAATCTTTTCTGCAACATGTTTTCTGCAACAAATCCCGCCATGTTTACCGGATCTTTTGCAGACGAATAGGGCGGTGCGTATGCATGTTCAAATTCAGCGAGTTCATAAATGGTACTTCCTCTTTGAATAACAGACGACAGGATATCAATTCTTTTATCTACCCCGTCTTTACCAATTACCTGTGCGCCCAACAACCTGCCATCCCCTGGCGAAAAAGTAATTTGAATGCTCATTTGTTCCGAATCCGGATAGTAACCGGCATGAGCGCCACTGTGCGTTACAGACACCAGGTGCGGAATGCCTGCTGCTGTGAGGTGTTTGGCCGCTACTCCGGCAACCCCCACCGTTATATCAAACAATTGTACAATGGCAGTATTTACAGAGCCATGGTATTTTTGCCGGTTGCCTTCCACCAGGTTATTGGCGCAAATTCTACCCTGTTTATTGGCCGGCCCGGCAAGATAGGTGGGCATGGATTGCCCGGTGATAGGATTGATAAATTCAATCGCGTCGCCCACGGCATAAATAGCTTCATCAGAGGTTTGCAAATAGTCGTTTACCAAAATTCCCCTGGCAGATCCCAATTGCAATCCTGCATCGGTTGCCAGTTTTGTATCCGGCTTTACACCAATTGAAAGTATCACTACATCTGCATCAATGGATTCCTGGTTTTTTAATAAAACCCTTAGCCCGTTTTCATTTTGTTCAAACCCGGTAACCGCCGTCTTTAATTTAAGCGCCACTCCTTTGCTACGGATATACTGTTGGGCAATGGCCGCAATAGTAAAATCAGTAGGTGCCAGTACCTGGTCGCCCATTTCTACAATGGTCACCTGCATGCCAAGCCGGTGCAGGTTTTCCGCCATCTCCAGCCCAATAAAGCCAGCTCCGATGATTACAGCCTGTCCATTTGGAAATTGTTCAACGTATGCTTTAATGGCATCCGTATCGGTTACATTGCGCAATGTAAAAATGCCTTTGCTGTTAATGCCTGGCAATGGCGGGCGAACAGGTGACGCCCCCGGTGAAAGCACGAGTTTATCGTACGCCTCATTATATACTTCACCAGTTACCAAATTTTTTACGGTAACAAATTTCATTTCCTTGTTAATGGAAATTACTTCGCTTAATACCCTGGCATCAATATTAAAACGTTGTTTAAATGAAGTGGCTGTTTGCACAAATAATTTGCTTCGGTCTGTTATTACATCACCGATATAATAAGGCAGTCCGCAATTGGCGTAGGAAATGTAGGCGCCTTTCTCCAATAAAATAATGGAAGCATGTTCATCCAGCCGCCTGAGACGGGCTGCGGTACTGGCACCTCCAGCTACTCCGCCAATGATAATGTATTGCATTGTTGTAATTTTAATTGCTCTAGCAAAGGAAGATCAATAGCAGGACGTATACTGTAACATAAGTTACGGACCAGGTAGTATTTTTATCCGGCATATAATAACAAATTAAGTTTCGGGATAGGCTTAACCACCAGGTTAATCAACGTAATTTACCAAATTAAAAAACCGCCATTTTGAAAGATCATTTAAAGTCCGCCGCACTTGTTTCGCTGCAATTTATATTGATAGGCTGCCTGCTATTCACTACTGCCAGGTGGGCACTCTCATTTATAGCTATCTCCTTTATTATTGTTGGAATAACATTGGTGATATGGGCCATTGTAACCATGCAAAAAAGTAAACTACGTATTTCTCCGGTACCTGCTGCCGATGCTATTTTGGTTGATACTGGTCCTTACAAATACCTGCGGCATCCCATGTACACCGCCATTTTGATGACAGCAACGGGCCTGCTGTTTATCGATTTCACCTGGCCAAGATTCGCTATGGCATTGGCATTAACGATTGTACTGATTATAAAACTGTTTTGGGAAGAAGCAATGCTGACAAGGAAATTTCCATCCTATACCGCTTATTGTAAACACACAAAGCGAATTATTCCGTTTATATTTTAAAGCGTTTTTACTGATTGTATTCCAGCACGGCAGTAAAAATCTGCTGCCGGATGGCATTCACATTGTAATACTCGCCTGCCGCGGATAAGCCTGTATTTTGCCGGTTGATGAGTAGTATGATTGAAATATTTTTAGATGGTACCACTGCTATACTGGTTCCCGTAAAACCGGTATGGCCAAAACTTCCTTCCGGCGCATGCTTCATAAATGAATTGTCTGCATCCATCATCCAGCCAAGCCCGTTTTTAAAACTGTCTCTTGTCAAAAAAAGCGCTATTGTTTTTTCACTGATGAATTGCGCTCCATTGATGCGGCCTTTGTTCATCAACATATCAACCAGTCGCTGCAAATCATCGGCCGTTGAAAACAAACCTGCAGCACCACTAACACCGCCATTGGCATACCAGGCGTTACCGTCATTTACTTCGCCCCTTAAAGTATAATTGCGCCAGCCATTCCATTGATGCGGATCAATTTCTTTAAATACAAAACCAAGCGAGGTATCATATACCATGCGCTTTTCGTATGGATTGCCGTGAGAAGTGGCAGCGATTTTTGTGAATCCCTGCTTCAGCGGATTGTATGTTGTGTGCTGCATCCCAAGTGGGATGAAAATATTTTGCCGCACAAATTCATCCAGCGATAAACCGGAAACGGTCTCAACAATTTGCCCCAAAATGGTAAACCCCAAATCGCTGTAACGCCTTTGTTTACCTACCGCAAAATGCAAAGGCAATTGCCCGATCAGTTGATAGGTTTGCTGCTTGTTGGATGCCCTGTAATACATCGGGTACCACTCATACAGGCCAGCAGTATGGGTTAACAGTTGGCGAATGGTAACCTGTTTTTTATCCGGTGCAGTAAATGCCGGGATATATTTGCCTGCTGCATCATCCACATTAATAAGTCCCCTGTCAACCAGCAGCATGATGGAAGTAGTTGTTCCGATCACTTTAGTGAGTGATGCAATATCAAAGAGATGCTCTGTCGTCATCGCCTCCGGATCGCTTAGCAATTGGTTGTTGTCGCCATACCGCTGTGCATACCCAACAGCCGTTTTGCAAATTACTTGACCGTTCTTTTTGATTGCTACTACTGCGCCCGGAATTTTATTGCTATCGACCTTTCCCTGTAAAATAGCAGTTACCTTCTTAGCCAGCGCCGATGTATTGAAGTCTGTACTTGTGTCCTGAGCGGTTGCACATACAAAAGACGCAGCGAAAAAAAATACCAGTGCGACGATTGTTTTATAGTTTATTGTATTCATCTTAAACGCCTTGCTGTTTTACTGATCTTCTGTTTTCGCTTTGTATCCCATCACCGGCCCAATTGATTTACGGTAAAACAATTCTGTAAATCCTTCTTTTATAAAATGTTCTAATTCGCCGATCAGTTTAAAGCCCAGCTCATGATATAATTTAATGGCACCTTTGTTAAATGCCGACACGCAAATAAAAACATTGGGCGAAATTGTAAGAATACGCTGCTCTGCAAATGCCAGGAATTGCTTTCCAAAACCCCGGCCTCTATAATCTTTGCTTATACAAACCGTTTGAATATACCCTTTAAATGTTCCGCATACCTGGATGATTATAAAACCCGCCAGTTCATGATTGTATTCTGCCATGTAAACTTCTTTGCAAGGCCCTTCAAAAGCGGTAAGGCACTGTTCATATTTCATTCCCAATGTTATCCAGGGATCTGATGTTGCCATCAACATGGCACAGGCGCTGATTACTTTTTTATCGGATGTAAGACCGATATTAAGCTGGTTTAAATCCTTCATACAATTTTCTTTTTAATGATGATTAAAAACAGCATCGTAAGTACGGCATTCACCAGGATATTCATAAAGCCAAAATCAAACTGTAACATCCTGATGCAATAATTATTCAGCAGCCAGGTTACCAGTGCCGCCGCAACACATGCAACAGGCACCCATTTTTCTTTTAAACGAATGGTTGAGAACAACCCTATTAAATACAATCCCAAAATGGGGCCATAAGTGTACCCTGCAATGGTAAAAATAGTATTAATGATAGCGCCCTGGCTATTCCAGAAAAGCAATACAATCAAAAACATCACCACATTTACACCCAGCAATACCCTGTTTTTTATTTTACCTTTTTCCGCATGCGACCGGTTTTCAAAATCCATAAAATCATAGCTAAAAGCCGTTGTGAGCGCAGTGATACAGGCGTCGATACTGGCAAAGGTAGAAGCTATCACGCCAATAAAAAAAGCAATCGTGCCAATCTTCCCAAAATAATTCAGTGTTAACAAAGGATAAATGCCATCCGTATTTAAAAACTGCCCATTTTCAACCGCAAGTGGTATTCCTTTTTGTTTGGCATAGATATACAGCAGAATACCCAGCCCTAAAAAAAGTGTTTGCGCAAAAGCAATAAAAAAACTAAAAGTGAGTACATTTTTACGGGCGTCTTTCACATGTTTTACAGTAAGTGTTTTCTGCATCATGCTCTGATCCAGCCCTACAAGTGCTACCGTAATCAACATGCCCGACATAAACTGTTTAAAGAAATTAGAACCGGCATGCACATCCCAGTTGAAGAGTTTTGAATAAGGATGGTGTGCGATTGCGCTAACCAACTGTGCCGCCGAAAACTCCAGCGAATTTTTAATGGTAATGATGGAAATTATAATAACTGTAACCAGGAAAAAAGATTGCAATGCGTCCGTCCACACAATGGTTTTAATGCCGGATTTATTGGTGTACAGCCATATCAAGAACAGCACAACAATGATGGATATAAAATAAGGAATGCCCATTCGATCGAAGAAAGCATACTGCAAAATTTTAATAGAAAGCAACAACCTGAGCGCAGCACCAAAAGACTGTGACACCAGGAAAAAGAGCGATCCTGTTTTATAAGTAACGTTACCAAAACGAATGTTGAGGTAGGTATAAATGGATACCAGTTTTAACTTATAAAAAATGGGTAGCAGCACAAAGGCAATAAAAAGATACCCCACAATGGTACCCAGGATAAATTGAAAATAATACAGGTTATTGTTGCCCACATTGCCGGGAATGGAAACCAGCGAAACCGCCGAAATGCCCGACCCTATCATTCCAAACGCCACCAGCAACCAGGGCGATTCCCGGTTGCCATCAAAGAAAGTATGGTCGCTGCTATGCCGGGAAGTAATCCGTGAAATGATCATCAGCAATGAAAAATAACAGAGGATAATACAAAAGACAAGCGTCGTACTCATGGACATATAATTCTGGCAAGTGAATATACAACCTGTTAAGCAGTTGCATTATTTTAAAAAATACAGCATGGAAGGATGCCTTTCAAAAGGTCCTTTATTTATGAAGCTTTTATTTGTCCTGGCATAGAAGCTATGGCAGCATTTGTGGCGTCGCACTCTTGTACTACATTTGTTTATTGAACTTTTATTTATGCGGTTGAACTAATTTCCTGCAAAACTAAAGTTTAATACACCGGATTGCTCCTAAAGACAATTGGGTTTTGATACCAGTAACGAATTGTCTTTCAAAATGAACATTTTTGATTTAATTACATGTGATAAAAGTAATAATTAAGAATTTTCGGGTACTTTGAGGTGAAAAAATCATTATAATATCATTATTTAACCTGGTCAGAATGACGTCGGTAAATCGTCATTTTTAAGCACCTTTGAATTCTTTATTAACGCCAATCAACCGGCAGCTTTATCTGATTTTCTCAAATAATAAACTTTGGCATAAACGCTTGACAATAATACAAAGTATAATTTTGCTTTGCCAGTATTTCACCTATATCGTTGGGATACAAAAACACAAGATCAACATTCCAAACAATCAATACAGCAAAATCTTTATCTTTATTCAGCAGCCGTTCAGGTGGGAAAATTAAAAAATATTAACCTTGACAGCAACCCGAAGCGTTGTATACAATGCATGTGCAATTTAAAACTTCAAAAAATTAAATAAAGTTGGCTACGCTAATTGAGGACATAAGTAAACAATCAACATGGATTGTTGCAAGATTTTCTGATGATGGTTTCAACCTCGACTATACAATTCACAGTTTCATCGAGATTGACAGATTCTTCAATGAACATTCAAAAAATGGCAACGCAGTAAAAGGCGGCAGACTGGAAAAGAATTTGGGAAATATCCTATTTTCTATCGGATCTTATATTGGAGAGACTATGATCCAAACTGTTCCCGGAACAATTTGGATCACAAACGACCTTGACCCTGAAGGAGAGGTTAATGCTGAGATTAAATTTCCGGATGGTTGGACAATCTGGCCTATGCAGCGGGCAATCAGGCGTTTCAAAAACGGTGAGGAGGATTCAATATATGTTTACGGCCATCATTTTATAAAGGATCGGAAAAATGAACCCTTTGACGAAACATACTGGGACATAAACAAGAACACAAAACAAATTAATAAACCGTGGTGGAAGTTTTGGTAATTGGAATAAATAATACAGCACAGCACAGAACAGGCTGAGCGACATTGCGAAATAAATATGTGCACTTTGATCAAAATTCTTCCCTTAATAAAATAAGTGAAGTATTATTTGATGGTGATTTCCCTTTACAGCCAACTTCCAAAGAAGCCCCAGCTGTTGAATCTCTTAAGCAAATATTTCATCGACCTAATTTCACAATGGTTAAAAAATCTTTTGATACAGCCCTGAATTTTGTAAATTATCTTCAATCCTAAGATTATCTGCCATCAAGAAGCGCCTTTGCCCCAAAAAATCATTTATGGTCTGAGGCTTTTTTATTTCACGACAAATCCTACCGCTGCATTTTAATCGCCGGCATCCCTACACTAACTGCCGTCATACCATTACATGAGTGTCATCATTATGGAGCTTTATGTAATAAAAGTTACACACCCCGCATTTACCGGCAGCTAATTTTATACTGTCATTATTGATACAGCAAGTCACCACAACAACCTTCATCAATACAATCTATAACCGAACACTATTTATACAACAGCCATGAAAAAGATCGTCATATTAGGAGCAGGAACCGCCGGAACCATGATGGCTAACCACCTGCGCCACGAACTGGATAAAAAAGAATGGGATATTACCATTATCGACGAACGGGAAAAACATTATTACCAGCCAGGGTATTTGTTTCTACCATTTGATATGTATGAGCCGGAAGAGATTGTAAAAGAAATAAAAGACTTTATACCAACAGGCGTACAGCTACTGAGCGGTAAAATTGAAAAAGTAAATGCGGCAGCCAACCTGGTACAAATGGAAAATGGCGACCAGTTGCCCTACGAAATACTGATCATCGCTACCGGCGCAAAAATAGCGCCTGAAGAAGTAGAAGGTATGAAAGGAAAAGAATGGCAGCAATCGGTGTTCGATTTTTACACTTTTGAAGGTGCCCTGGCACTGCGAAATAAATTACGCGAATGGGAAGGTGGCCGCCTGGTGGTACACATTACCGAAATGCCCATTAAATGTCCGGTCGCACCGCTTGAATTCGCTTTTTTAGCCGACTCGTTTTTTAAACATAAGGACATGCGCCAAAAAGTGGACATTACTTATGTAACGCCATTGAGCGGCGCCTTTACCAAACCAAAAGCCACTGCGGCCCTCGACCACCTGCTGCAAGAAAAAAACATTACCATCGAAAGTGATTTTGCTATTGCCGAAGTTGACAATGACCATAAAAAAATAATTGATTATGGCGGCCGCGAAATTCCATTCGACCTGCTGGTAACCGTACCCACCAATAAAGGTGATGAGCTGATGGAAAGAAGCGGGCTTGGTGACGACCTGAACTATGTACCCACCAACAAGGCAACCCTGCAATCACAGGCCTACCCCAATATTTTTGTGCTGGGCGATGCAAGCAATATACCCGCTTCCAAAGCCGGTTCGGTAGCACATTTTGAAGCAGAGATACTGACAGAAAATATAAAGCATTTTATTAAAGGCGAGCCACTGAAAGAGGAATTTGACGGGCATGCCAACTGCTTTATAGAAACAGGCAACGGTAAGGCCTTGCTGATAGATTTTAATTATACCCACGAGCCGGTAGAAGGCGAGTTTCCCTTTGCTGGTATCGGCCCTTTAAGATTATTAAAAGAAAGCCGGATGAACCATATGGGCAAGCTGGCTTTTAAATGGATTTACTGGAATGTGTTGTTAAAAGGAACGCATATCCCATTTGTATCCGCTACCATGCAGGAATCCGGAAAACATTTTAGCACTATTTAAAAACAATTATATGGAAAAGATTATTGAAGGAAAAACAATCAGTGTAAATGAAGAAGGCTATCTCACCAACTTCACTCAATGGGATAAAAATATTGGAGAAGCCATCTCTAAACAAGTAAATATTGCACTGACACCCCGTCACTGGCAGGTGATTGATTACCTCCAGGATGAATTTAAAAAAGAGTCTCCGCTGAGCATTCGCAAAATTGGTAAAAGCGGCGTAGTAGACATCAAGGAACTTTACGCCTTGTTTCCCAACGCTCCTTTAAAAACGGCCACTAAAATTGCCGGTATACCAAAACCTGCCAGTTGCATTTAATAATAAACTGATAAAACAACTACCATGAATGAGTTTAATGGCGAGATAAAAAAGATGATGATCATTCTGAGCAAGGCCACACTGGAAAATGTATACGCCGCATTTGTACTGGCCAATGGCGCAAGAATGGAAGGCATAGAAGCAGAGATGTTTTTCACCTTTTTTGGACTGGAAGCAGTACACAAAAAGAAACTGGAACACCTGCATGTGGCAACTGTTGGAAACCCCGCCATGCATATGCCAACCATGCTGGGCGGCTTACCCGGAATGGAAGCACTTGCAACCACCATGATGAAAAAAGAAATGGAAAAAGTTGATATGCCTGATGTACATGAGTTTTTAGACATCCTGAAAGCTTCCGGCGTAAAGTTGTGGGCCTGCAAACTGGCCATGGAAATGTTCCATTACAAAAAAGAAGACATGATTGATGACCTGGACGGTGTAATTACCGTCGGCGACTTCTATAAACAAGGCAGTGGCCTCGGTACACACATGCTCTTCGTTTAAATTGAAAAGGTCCCGGTTTACCGTTGCTAAGCAGTAGATTTAACCCCTTACAATAAACATGAAAGCAGGCCGCTGTATCCATAGGCTTTGTACAACATCCGCCCCGTGCGGATGTTTTGCATTTGTAACCTTTGTTACCAATTTGCCTGTTTTCCCTTCGTAATATTGCACTGTTATATCAACAAAATGTAACAAATTATCATGAAAAAACTGAACTTACAAAACTGGAATTTTTTCCGCGTGCTGCGGCTGGTTGCCGGTATTGCCATACTGGTACAGGCCATCCTGGCCAGGGACATTCTTTTTGGAATAGCGGGCCTTTGGTTTACCGCAATGCCCCTTTTTAATATCGGATGCTGTGCCACAGGCAACTGCTCCACTGGTACAAAAAAACCTACTGAACCTGAAAAAGAAATCAGCTATGAAGAAGTGGTGTAGTAACAATTTGCTTTATATCATCGGTGCAGCAATTGGTGCCGTTGGTGGATTTATGTACTGGAAATTCGTAGGCTGTTCTTCAGGAACCTGCCCTATTACTTCCAAACCGCTCAACAGCACATTATATGGTGCCATGATGGGCGCATTGCTGTTAAGTCTTTTTAAAAAATCTGAGCCAGTGGGGAGAAAATAATTGCCGTTGACATAGTCAATTGTCAATATTCAAAAGTCAACAACATCATAAAAATAAAAATCAATACCATGGAAATTTTATCTAACACTTACGGTAGCGGCGCAACAGCCGATTTAAAAACAATGATTGAGGAAGGCGCCTTTTTAGCAGACGTACGCACACCGGCTGAATTTGCAGAAGGCCATGTAAAGGGCTCCTTTAATGTTCCGCTTGACAGGGTTGCATCTGAACTGGCGACATTTCAAAATAAAAAGAACATCATTGTATTTTGCCGCAGCGGCGCACGTAGCAGCCAGGCGAAAGCCATCCTAAACCAACACGGATTTAGCAATGTCATCAACGGTGGTACCTGGGATTATATTGGCCAGTTTGTATAGTAAGGTTCCACTACAGTCATACGCCGCCTGATTATTTAGGGGAACGGTGTTGATAAAATAATATCGTATGCATCCGGGCTTTAACTCAAACAGTATTTGGGCTAAAGCCCGGATTCTTTTATTTAAATGATTACCCTACCCTAAAGGCCAGGGCAATGCAATTTATTTGCCTAACAACATTTCCCCATTAAGTTTTTATATTATTATTGCCTTGCCCTAAAGAACAGGGCGAGACAATTTCTTAATTGAGGGATTGCCCATTTGGCCTGATACCGATAATAATAAACTAACAATAGCGTATGTGCAATCAACACAGCTTTTAATAAATAAGGTAATAAAGTGCTCATTATTACTTTAATCTTCTACCAGGGTTAACTGTTTGCTTTAAACCCTGGCGGAGACCAATAACATCTGATGCCAACCTTATTACCTTATCTTAATTTACTGCCGATTGCAACTGTATACCTGCTGAATTATTGCCCTGCTCTAAAAGACAGGCAACGCATTTTGCGTATACTTTTTTTTCGTTACAACTGACTATTAAATCAGCAACATTTTTTCTCCTTCACGCCCATTTTATCCAGGATGATTTCCAGCGGGCAAAACCTGGTAAACGAGGATTGCAACAGGTTAACACCTACAAACACGGATAACCAAATCCAACGCATGTCAACATAGTGTGCCAGTAAAATACTGATCAATACAAAACTGCCTGCTACGGCTCTTACAATTCTTTCTTTCATTTTTTTTCTTTTAATGAGATGAGTCTTCTACCGGCATTATAAATGCCCTGATGGGGAAATTGCCGGGGTTTTGGTTGTTGAAATCCTTTACCAGTTGCAAGCCTTTTTGAGCCCGTGCATCTTCGGTAAAAGAGAATATACAAATAGAATCAAAGCGGGCTTCGCTCATGCCAAACCAGCTATCCATCAAGCTATGGGTTGAATCATCTTTAAACCCGACGGTATCGGTGGCGCTGTACACGCTGATGCCTGCGCTTTTAAAGATGGCCGCTACCTGTTCGCTGTATTCCTTTAAGGATGTTACCATTAATAGTTTCATGTGTATCAATTTTATTTGGTTGTACGCCGCATCATTTTATAATACAGCAGCGGTACTACCAGCAAGGTTAAAAAGGTTGATGTAATCGTTCCGCCAATCAGGGAAATTGCAAGCCCCTGGAATATCGGATCAGACAGTATGATCACGGCGCCCAATGCCACCGCACCTGCTGTTAATAAGATGGGGGTTGTTCTTACCGCACCAGCTTCTATGATTGCTTGTTTTAACGGAATGCCTTCACGAATACGTATGTTGATGAAGTCGATCAGCAAAATGGAATTGCGTACCATTACCCCCGCCAGGGCAATAAACCCAATCATGGAAGTAGCCGTAAAATAGGCGCCCAATGCCCAATGCCCCAGCAATATACCAATCAATGAAAGCGGTATCGCGGCCAGCATTACCAGCGGCACTGTAAAGTTTTGAAACCATCCTACAATCAGCATATAGATGATCAGGATAACGGCAGCGAAGGCTATACCCAAATCACGAAACACTTCATAAGTGATCTGCCATTCACCATCCCATTTTACGGTATATTCATCCTGGCTGTCGGGCTGTTTGGTGTACTCTTCATTGATCTTGCTATATCCTGCAGGGAGTTTTATATTCTTCAGACTATCGCTCATTTTTGAAATAGCATAAAAAGGACTCTCCAGTTTGCCTGCCATATCCGCCAATACATATACTACCTCTTTTTGATTTTTACGATAGATGCTTTTGTCTTTGGTAACAGACTGAACAGTGACCAGGTCTCTCAGGGGCACCATATTGCCCTGCATGCCTTTTACCTGCAGGTCGAGCACCTGGCTGATATTGCTTTTATCGGCATCCTTCAGTTGCAACCTGATGGGTACCTGGTTGTAAGCAGCCGGCAGGTTGAGATTACCAGCATCCATACCAGACATAGCGGCCCTGATAGTTGCGGCAATCTGTGCCGTTGCAACACCATTGCGCATCGCCTTCTCTTTATCCGCAGAAACACGGTATTCGCGTTCATCGTCTTCTACCATCCAGTCGGCATCTACCACATCAGCCGTATTAATTAACAACTGTTTTACCTGCTTTGCGATGGCCCGTTGCTGATCGTAGTTTGGTCCATATACTTCTGCAACCAGGGTTGACAATACCGGCGGACCTGGCGGCACTTCCACGAGTTTAACATTGGCATTATACTTAGCAGCAATTTTTTGTAAGGGGCCACGCATTTCTTTTGCTATATCGTGGCTTTGCTTGCTGCGTTCGCCTTTATCCACCAGGTTTACCTGGATGTCTGCCACATTATTTCCGCGGCGCAAATCGTAGTGACGTACCAGCCCGTTAAAACTAATGGGGCCGGCGGTGCCAATATATTCCTGGTAATTTTTTACCAATGGCTGGGCCGCTACATAGCTCGCAAGGTCGGCCGCCACAGCTTGTGTCTTTTCCAGCGTGGTACCTTCCGGCATATCTATCACCACCTGGAACTCGTTTTTATTATCAAAAGGCAGCATTTTAACCGCTACTGATTTGGTATAAAATAACAGCATGGACCCAAGCAATACTACAATGGTACTTAAAATAAATGCCCAACGTTTCCACCTTGTCTCCAGCATCGGGTGAATAAATGCTTTGTAAATTTTGTAAATCCGGCTTCTTTCCATTTCATGCTCACTATGGTCTGCGTGTTTGGCACCAGGATGCTCTTTTTCCCTAAGAAAAATATAACCAAGATAAGGCGTTAACGTTAACGCTACAATCAGCGATAGCATCATTGCAATGGAGGCGCCAATCGGCATCGGGCTCATATAAGGCCCCATGAGGCCGGATACAAATGCCATGGGCAAAACCGCCGCTATTACGGTAAAGGTTGCCAATATAGTTGGGTTTCCAACTTCATTGATGGCATAAATAGCCGCCTGCAACGGTGGCAGTTTGCGCATTTTAAAATGCCGGTGCATGTTCTCGGCAATGATAATTGAATCATCTACCACAATACCCGTTATGAATACCAGTGCAAACAGTGTAATCCTGTTCAGGGTGTAATTCATAAAGTAATAGGCAAATAGTGTAAGCGCAAAGGTGACCGGTACGGAAAGAAATACTACCAGTCCGCCCCGCCAGCCCATGGCCAGCATTACAAACAAGGTAACTACAACAATGGCTATAAAAAGATGTAGCAATAATTCGGACACTTTATGAGAAGCGGATTCACCGTAATTTCTTGTTTCCGAAACATGCACATCTGAAGGAATCAAATCTTTTTTCAGCTGTTCTACTTTGGCAGATAGTATGGTGGCCAGTTTCATGGCATCGGCGCCCTTTTTCTTACCAACGGAGATGGTAACCGCAGGATAAGAAGAAGTAAAATTTTTGTACCCGCTATCTGCCTTGCCATAACCATACAATACATATTGCGACGGTGTTGACGGTGCTTCTTCCACAGTGGCTACCTGTTTTAAATACACAGGCTGGTTGGCCTTCATGCCCACTACCAGGTTGGCAACATCTTCCGCGGTATTTAAAAAGTCGCCGGTTTGTATCGTGAACGCGGAATCTTTTTGCAATAATTCACCCGCATCCATTTGTACATTGCCTGCCTGTATGGTCTTGCTAATGCTGAGCAAATCCACGCCATTCAATGCCATCAAAGATTTATTCAACACTACTTTTACTTCCCTGTTCCTGCCACCGGTAAGCGTTACTTCCGCCACATCAGGCACTTTCTTTATTTCATTGGCCAGCTCCTGGCTAAGTAATTTTAAACGATAATCATCATAGTGTTCGCCCCATAAAGTAAAGGCCAGTACCGGCACATCATCAATGGACCTTGTTTTAATCAGTGGCATGGTAACACCCTGCGGCATCACGTCCATGTGTTTCATTAATTCGGTGTATAATTTCACCAGCGAGCGCTCCACATCTTCCCCCACATAAAACTGTACAATCAGCATGGCCTGGCCATTCATAGAAGTGGAGTACACATACTCCACCCCTTTAATGTTGGAAATAATTTTTTCCATCGGCGCAGCCAGTTTTGTTTCTACTTCCTTTGGCGAAGCACCGGGATAACCAATGAATACATCCGCCATCGGAACCTGTATCTGTGGCTCCTCTTCTCTTGGTATTAAAAATGTACTATAGCCACCTATTACTAAAAAGGCAATCATTAAAAGTATGGTGAGCTTCGATTGTAAAAATGCTTTTGCTATATTGCCTGATAATCCTTTTTCCATGTTGGTTATTTTATTTTTACCGGTACGCCGTTATATAATTTGCCTTCGGCTGATACAATAAAGGGTTCGTTTTTTGCAAGGCCCGATAGTACTTCTACCTGGTCGCCTGATACGGGCCCTAACCGCAACCAGCGCAGCAATGCGGTGTTTTGTGAACTAATAGTATATACGCCGGTTAACTGGTCCCTGTTGATGAGGGCTTTCACTGGTATCATCACATTGGCTGAATCACTTGCTTTGGGAATGCCGTTATTTTTAGCCGCCAGTTGAAGATGTACATACATACCTGCATACAATTGTTTACTATCTGCTGAGGGCAGGGCTATTTTAACGATGTATTGTCCGCCCGTAAATTGTGAGGAGGGGTTTACCTGGGTTACTTTTCCTGTTATCTTTTTATTGGCCGATTCAATAGTCATCGTGGCTTCGTCGCCTGTTTTAACGGATGCAATCTGGCTTTCGGGTATGGAGGCGCTCACCTGTAAACCGCCCTCCTGCTCAATGGTTAATACCGGCATACCGGGAGTAGCCATGCTGCCTGCTTCCGCTAATTTTTGCGTAACGGTTCCCGAAAATGGCGCCACCACGGTAGTATAGGCAAGCTGAGCCGTTACCTCGCTGCGCATGGCACGGGCGGCGGCTGCGCTTGCTTTAGCTGATTGGTATTGCAATGTCATGGCATCCAGTTCTTTCGCCGAAGCGCTCTGCTGTTTAAATAACGCAGTGTACCGGTCATAGTCTTTTTGCGCACTTTGCAAGGCTGCATCTGCCTGTGCAATCATAGCGTCTGTTTGTGCTTTTTTTGCCTGCACATCACTGCTGTTAACACTAAACAATACCTGGCCAGCCCTTACTTTGTCACCTGCTTTTACCTGTATGGAAGTGATATAGCCCATTACCCTGGTACTGATATTGGCAGAACGGATGGCCTCTACCTGTCCGCTGGCTTCAATCATACCTGCTGCAGCAGTGCCACCTGCGTTGCTTACCTGCACCATTACCGGCGCTTCCTGTTGAATGGGTTGCTTTGTTTCGTTGCCGGAACAAGCCGCCAGCGATACAGAAAATAATAGAGCAACCATTTTAAACTGCGTTGAAGAGAATAACATACGATCTTTTTTTATAGTGAATATCATTTTGTGGTTGTTAAAAAATGTAAGTAACTGATGGCCGATTTTTTCATAAATACAGCCTGGGCATAGGCCATTTTTTGCTGCGATAACTGCGTTTGCGACTGCAACACATCGGTAGTGTTAATCAAACCTTGTGTATACCTGTTCTGTACAATGCGCAATGCTTCGGAGGCTGATTCCACGGCCAGCGATTGTTGTGTAATGCGGTAAATATTATCTGCTATCTGCCGGTTGACTTTCCGGATTTCCGTAGCTGTTTGCTCCATATTATCCTGCAACTGTTGCTGCAATTTATTTTTCTCCAGCACCTGCGTAGCCATTTTGTTTTTTGCCTGGTTGCCTTTAAAAATATCCCATGAAAGTTGCAATCCTGCCATGTAGGCGTTGGCGCCAAAGCCAAATAATTTTTTATCGTTGAACTGGTAATTGGCGAAACCATTGATTTTTGGCAACATAGACATTTTGGTGCTTTTTATAGACAGATCAAACGCCTCCACAGCGGTTTTCATGGCTTTAAAATCCGCCCTGTCAACAGGAACTGAATCCGTTACTGCTACCATGCTATCCATCGCAACGGGCACTGTTTTATACACCAGGCCTTTGGGTGCATTCATCAATAATCCAAGCTGGTCGGATATGGTAACAACCTGCGACTTCGCTTCTGCCAAACTTGTTTCCGCGGCCTTCACCTGTACGGCTACATTTAATACATCTGACTTCTGCAACAGGCCCTGCTGGTAGCGGTCGTTTGTAAACCTGTAAATATCTTTTACGGTGTTTAATGCGTCTTCCAATACGCCCACTACTTCGTAACTAAATTCCAGTTGCAGGTAAGCATTGGTCACCTGCAATGTGATGGCTTCTGCTGTTCGTTGCGTGGTAAAACCATACATGGCGATTTGCTTTGCCGCGGCTTTGCGCATATAGGCCAGGTCGGGGTTATACAAAGGCTGCTGCACACTCAGTTGGGTAAGCACGTTGTTTGTGGCACCTGGCTTGTTTAGAATGGTGGGATTAAAATCAGCCTGCTGCACCTGCGCCTGTTGCAGTTTAAAACCAAATGCACTCAGTGGCTGGTTGGTGGTAAAACCGCTATAAGAAAAATTTACCTGCGGCAGAAAGATAGCCTCCGTTTGTTTAAACTGCGACTGTGCTATTTGTTCATCTTTTTTGGCAAGCCCTATTTGCCTGTTTTGGTCCATGGCCATTTTTATAGCGTCTGCCAACACCAATTGACGGCTGCTATCCTGTGCCTGCGCCATGATGGAGCATATCACAAAAAAAATAGCAGCGCTTATTTTTACATGCACCGGTACCCAATACTTTTTTATCATACTAATAATTTGTGATGGCAAAACTATCCTGGCTACTGCCATTACACGGTAACATTTGTAACACTTTGCTTTGTAACCTTTGTTACAAAATGGTGCTGCTACAAACCTTAGATTGCGGCGTTTTTTATCTGTGATGGATGGCCTCCTTAAAAGAATGGTGCTGTAGACACATGGATAATACCTACCTTTAAATGACCGTTTAGCGATTTTGTTTGTAAAGAATATTTCGGCGAAAACGATAAACAACCATCTGCACACCATTAAAATTTATACCACTCATGTACAAAAAAATGATCGTCCTTTTTATCATCGCCAGCAGTATTTGTATTGACAGTACCGCACAGGTTAAACACCATGTAATAATACAATTGAGCAGCAATGACACGGCGGTATGGCATGGCCTGATGAATAACATTAAACATTTGCAGGACACCTGGGGCAAGACTGTACAGGTAGAAGTGGTAGCGCATGGCCCGGGCATTGAGTTGCTGGTAAAAGCCAAAACAACACAGCAGGAAAAAATAACCGAGCTTAAAAATGCCGGTGTTGTATTTGACGCCTGTATGAATACCATGAAAGCAAAAAATTTGACCAAAGACGCCATTGTTGCTGATGCAGGGTTTGTTCCGTCGGGCGTGGTGGAGGTGGTAACAAAACAGGAAGAAGGCTGGAGTTATTTAAAAGGCGGATTCTAACCACATTGCGGAGCATTGGATTTTTACTTTTAAACTACAGTATGAATTTAGATAATTTACAGCATGTGTTTGAGCCAAAGCTGGTAACAGAAATGCAGCAATTTGGTACCTGGCAAAGTTTTAAAGAAGGTGATTTGATAATGGATTACGGCAAGTATATCCGTATGATGCCGGTGATATTAAAGGGCACGGTGAAAGTACTCCGCATGGATGAAAACGGCAATGAAATTTTGTTGTATTATCTATCCAGTAATGAAAGTTGTTCCATGGCCTACAGTTGTTGCGTAGAAGCTAAAAAAAGTGAAGTGAGGGCTATTGCGGAAGATGATGTGGAACTGATTGCGATTCCGCATGTAAAACTGGATGACTGGCTATGCCAATATACTTCGTGGAGAAATTATATTATGCGGGGCTTTAATGAACGTTTTATTGAATTGCTAAAATCAATTGAAAGTATTGCTTTTCATAAATTAGATGACCGGCTGGTGGCGTATTTAAAAGACAAGCAACGCCTCACAGGATCCAGTGTCATCAAGGCTTCACACTACCTGATTGCGGATGAGCTGGCCACTTCAAGAGTAGTAATTTCCCGCCTGTTGAAACAATTAGAGAATAGTAAGAAAATTATTTTGTACCGGAATGAGATAAAGTTGTTGCCATCGTTTGTATAACATGGCACACCTGGCGCAGGACTCCTGTCCTGATGCCTGGCGTTACTAAAACCACGGTCAGCGAACTATTGTAAAACAGTTAATCTTGCTCCCCTTTCCGGCCAAATTAATAAGTTGCCATTTTCATTCTTGCAGTATTAGTAACATATGGCAACAGGACAGGAGTCCTGCGCCAGAATGAGCAAAATTACTGCTGCTTGGGCAGGACTACGTCCTGCCAGCCTTGCACCCAATGTTGCCTGCAGCCTTATTACGAAAACTGTTATTTGTTATTGAACCATTCTACACCTTTGTCTAACCGTAAGCCATCAGCTAACCCACCTCATCATTTCTAAGTTTCACCCAATTTTGTGGCAGCAATTCATGGAGATTGGATGATTTGTAAAGGTGCATTCTCTCCAGTATATTTTTGAGCCATTCATATGGATTAATCTTATGCAGGCGGCAGGTATTAAAAAAAGAGTAGATCATGGCTGCACGCTGGGCGGCTTCATGGCTGCCGGCAAATAAATAATTTTTTCTTCCGATTGCCACTGGCCTGATAGCATTTTCTACAGGGTTGTTATCAATACTTAACCGGGCATCAGTAGTGTAGATGCATAACTTATCCCAACGCGGCAGGCTGTACGCAATGGCCTTAGCGATATTACCGGAAGGTAACAGTTTGATGTACTCTTCCGTCATCCACTGCTGCATGGTTTTTAGTATGGGTACAGCTTCCTGCTGACGTAATTTTATTACCTCCTCTGCGCTTAATGCGGCCTGTTTTATCCGGGCTTCTATGTCGTAAAGTTGCTGGAACATTTTTAACGCATGTTCTGCTAACAATTGATTATTATTCAATGCATCTACAAAATACCTTCGGGCATGTGCCATACAGAGCAGGTGCGTAATCCCTTTTCTGGTGCCAAAGTTATTATATAGTTCCAGGCCATCTGTTTGCAAAAAGCCCTGGTATTTTTCTAAGATATCGTCAGGACCATCCCGTCCGCGGCCAGGCCGGTAATCAAACAGGGAAGCTTTTAATTCCTGGCTGTGATAGACCCAGTAAAAACCCCGGTGGGTAGTGCCTTTTTTGTCATCATCCATCACCCTTATACCTGTTTCATCGGCATTGATATAACCACTGTTTAATATTAACTGTTTGTGCAGGTCATATAAACCCACTAACAGGTCCAGCGAGTTTTTGGTCCAGCCATTGATGGTGCTTTGGGCAATATCCAACCCTATTCTTGCAAAGCGTTGTAGTTGCCTGTGCAGTGGAAGGTGATCCATATATTTATCGACGATTATTTGTGCCAGCAGGCCTTCACCAGCCATACATTTTTCCATCATGCGTCCGGGAAGAGAGGCACTAATAATAGTATCATTGGTTTGGCTTAACGGCTTTACAAATTTGGGGCGTATGTATTGCTTAACATATAATTCTCCTGGTATCAGGTCAAGTATCTCAGTAATCTCTTCGCCGATTTTTTTAAGCCCTGTTATATCAAAATCAGGAAGTAATACCACTATCTCCCTGCGAAGTGTTTCGGGCAGTTTCATCCGGCCGGGATGTGGTTTGGGCTTGTCGAAAGTTAGTTCGGTTTTGGTGCGGGTATAGGATATTTTTGTAGCCGATGTAATTTTGCACGCAGCTATTGTTGTTGCATCCAGATCCAGCTTTAACTGCTGGCTGGGATTATTTACATCAGTTGCTACAAAGCGTTCGTGCCTGCTGCCAAAAATCATTTTCTTCAACTGAGCCATTTCCTGCTTTAACCCATCGATGGCATGCAGCGATGCTTCGTATAGTTCTTTGTAATTTCTATCTTCGGCTGCCTGCATCCTGCAAAGCTATGCTGCGTACATTATTCACCAACGACGCTGCACAAATTGAGGATAAATGGCAGCAGAAAAAAGATTTTAAAAAACAAGGAGCCTACAGCAACCTGTAGCATTTTTATATCGCCTGTGCATCGCTGCACGCAAAGCATAAAGCCTTCTTTTTTGCAGGCTGTGGATAACTCAGGCAATTTTTTGATATCGCTTGCGATACTGAATTTTTTGAAGCGCCACACCCTGTAAAATAAACTGCAATTGTAAAGGCGCAATCATGCAGGAAGATTTTCCTTCTTCCATGTTGGGCCGCTCATAAGTGCCCTTTTCCAGTCGCTTATAATAAATCGACAGGCCATCGCCTTCCCAGAGCAGCAGCTTTACCTGGTTACGTTTTTTATTGATGAATATAAAAACAGCTCCGCTCAAAATTTCCAGCTGCATTTGTGACGACACAATACCGCAAAGGCTATCGAAGCCTTTGCGCATATCAGTATTACCACTAAATAAATAATACCGGCACGAAGCTTCCAGATGTAACATGACTTAACTGATTAGCGCTTTTAAAAAATCGGCGCTTACTCCCTGGTGGAACAATAATCGTCTGCCATCAGCCAATACTAATTCGGCAGGTGCCGATTGAGCAGGAGTAATCTGTAGCTGTAGGAATTTGGGTGATCCAATATTTTCTTTCTCACGAAAACGCCTGTAGTAATAATGAAAAACATGATAGGCTATATTTTCCTGCTCACAGTATGCTTTTTGAGTGAGGCCGCTTTGCTGCCATTGTAATATCTTATCAAACATCTGAACAGTTACATCTTTTTTTACTACCATGAAATGAGGATTTGGCAGTAAAATTATTTTATA